>NZ_JARIEA010000059.1 GCF_029267015.1 Sporosarcina ureae
GAGAACATCAACAAACCTGCTCCGAAATGCATTATTTTATTACCTGTGTCGCCCAAACTATTAATCGTCAACGAAAGCATAAAACCCCCAATTGCCACTGTGAAAACTATTAATATCTTTTTCCACACGGTAAATCAACCCCTAATATTCACGTCATTTTGCTACAAAATGGCCCGTTTGTTGAACAACCTACTTCACTTATCTGTACGTCCTACCGCACAATAAGTTACATAAAATTAACTATTCCACTTACTAATAACTCTATTCTAATTATTAATGTTCATACAGTAAGTATATCATTTCCATATATGAAAAACATATCTTTGTCATTAATTAACCAAATCACTTAGTTTGATTTAGGGTGCTAGCTGATATCATTCTGCTTCAAGGCGAAATTTATTTTCAAATAGACTTGCCATCAACGCGCCAATAGTTAAATTCATCACCATATTGGCAACTGCAGGTACTGCGGCGAGTGATCCGAAGTGTGCCATTGCAAGTGTTGCAGCGAGTGCAGTGTTGCAAATGCCTGTATGGAATAAAATTGCACGAGCATTGCGCTCTGGTACGCCTAGCCATCTCGAGATAAAGTAGCCGGCGCCCATCGGTATACTGACTTGTAGTGTAACCGCCACGAATACGAGGGGTAGAATGGTTAAGTTCTCAGACAATGCTTGTTGAGCATTTGAAATAACCGAAAGGATGACTAGAAATAACGCAAGTTGAGACAAGACACTCGTATACGGTTTGACCTTCTCCACTTGGCGCTGAAATTTCCACTGGATCAATAAACCCGCAACTAATGGGAAAAAGACGATGTAAATAATATTTAGGAATAAAGGCCAGAATTCAATCGGTATAAATCGTCCCGCGAATGTCTGCAGTAGGACCGGCGTCAGTACAGGTGAAATGAATGTGTCCAATGTCGCCATCGTAATACTGAGCGCGACTTCCCCACCGGCTATAAATGTATAAATATTAGCAGACGTCCCGCTTGGTACCGTACCCGCTAAAATAATCCCGGTTGCTATCTCCGCTTGGTTTCTGAAGAATAGATAAGCAACCCCTATGGATACACCCACCATAATGGTCCATTTCAAAAAAACGCCAAGTAAAGCGTGTTTTGGATTTTTAATCACTTCAAGCAATTTTTCCGACGAAAGCGATAGCCCCATCAGAAAGAAGATCGTGCCTAATCCGAAGCCTGTTAATTGCCGAATCGAAATAAACGTATCCGGAATGACATAGGCAATGATAGATAAGAGGACGATCCAAAGCGGTAAATACTTTGAAATAATTTTAGATATAGTTTGTATAGCTTTCACGTGTTTCTCCTCCTTACGAGGAAGTCCGTATGTATTTTCTATGAGCGGTGGAATTATGGCTAAGAGCGATTATCGAATGACTATGAGCGGTTAGAAGCCGAGTATGATCGCTTGGGGTATGCAATAGAGCGGTTAAGTTGTAACTATGAGCACTTAACGCGAATCAATGAGCATCCTTTAAAGCTATCACATACACCTGCACTTGCTACTCAGCACTTACGGTAAATATACGCTCCATCCTCTATATGATGAAGTTCCGCTGTATCCCCGATCTCAACAACTGCATCCATTCTAACGGTAACCTTCGCTTTAGACGCATCTAACTGTATAAGCGCCACTGTATAAGGTGCAAGATGAGCAAATTCAGCGGGCGCGATATGAATGTCGGTATAACTGTAGACCGTTCCCTTCGTGGAAATATCTTGCTCCTGTAATTTCCCAGTTCCACAACTAGGGCAGCGATATTTATTGGAAACACTGGCATATTCACATTGATCGCATTGATAGATATTCATCTTTTCACAACCTTTCCAGAATATGAACAGTAGAGTATGAACCTGTTCCACCCAAGTTTTGTGCCAAAGCAAGACGAGCTTTTTCTATTTGGTTCGGTGCTGTGCCACGCAGTTGCCGTACAAGCTGATATATTTGCGCAACACCTGTTGCACCAATCGGATGACCTCGTGACAGTAATCCGCCACTTGTGTTTACCGGTTTATCGCCCGTCACTTTCGTTCTCCCTTGTTCCACGGCTAACCAACCTTCTCGTTTATTGAAAAATCCAAGTTCCTCGATTGCAAGCATTTCTGTCATCGAGAAACAGTCATGGATTTCCACAACATCGATATCTTCAGGGCCTACTCCTGCTTTTTCATAAGCTAAGCGACCTGACTCTCGCACTGCGGGTAATGAAAGTAAATCGTCCGCGTCTTGCATTTGCGTAGGACCTGAACTTTGTGCAGAGGAGCGGATATGAATAGCTCCTTTTTTTCGTGAAATCACCAATGCCGCTGCACCATCTGTCGTCGGGGAACAATCAAATAAGCCGAGTGGAGAAGTAATAATTCGTGCCTGCATGATTTCTTCCATCGTTGTCGGCTTTTGGAATTGTGCGAGTGGATTATGCAATGCATGTTCACGGTTCTTCAATGCAATCATGGCTAAATGTTCTTTCGTAGCGTCTGTTTCATGAAAATAGCGATTTGCCAATACACCAAAGAATCCTGGGAATGTCAGACCTGCCTGCTTTTCATTGGAATCGTTATCCATGGCGGCATTAATTGCTTGCGTTACATCCGCGGTCGAAGCATGTTTCATCTTTTCCACACCTGCTATTAGGACCGTATCGTATTCTCCACTTACAATCCCCATAATACCTTGGCGAAGTGCTATGCCACCTGACGCGCAAGCACCTTCGACCTTCGCAGTAGGGATATAGCCAAGACCCAGTTCATTCGCTACTAACGCACCGAGGATTTCTTGATTCCCAATGGATCCACCCATGAAATTTCCGACAAAGACTGCATCGACCTTCGGATTCCCTGCGTCTTCAAGCGCTTCTATAGATGCTTCAACCAATAGTTGCTTCATTGATTTATCTATAAATTTCCCGAACTTCGTCATGCCGATTCCTTCTATATAGACGTTTGTCATGAATGCACCTCCCCGTGCTGATTACGTAATTCACGTTTTAATATTTTACCGTATGAACTTTTCGGCAATTCGTCGACAATATGGATCTCCTTCGGTTTTTTGAAGCTCGCCATATGATCAAGGCATAATTGCAATAGTTCTTCATTTGTTACAGGTATCGTGCCATTTGGAACGACATACGCAATGACATTCTCGCCCCACTTATCATCGGGAACGCCTATTACACAAGTTTCTCTAACTCCATGATGCTTATTGAGGACTTCCTCGACTTCTCTCGGATAAATATTAACCCCTCCCGAGATGATGACGTCTTTTTTGCGATCTACGATATGCACATATCCAGTTTCACTCTTCCAACCGAGATCACCGGTTTGCAGCCAACCGTCTTGTAATGTTTCATTTGTTGCTTGCTCATTATTCCAATAGCCTTGCATGACAAGTGAACCTTTACAGACAATTTCTCCTACTTCCCCGGCAGTTAATTCTACACCTTGTTCATTCATGATTTTCACGTCAACGAAAGGTCCGACACGTCCGCATGATTCGAGATGATCACCGAGTTCACGCTTGGGCATCATCGTAATACACATTGGCGCTTCGACTTGGCCGAATGTCTGCGCATAAATGGGGCCTGTCAGTGCGAGTGCTTGCTCAAGTTTGCTCGCGGCAATCGGTGAACCAGCCATATTAATACTCTTAATCGTAGATAAATTCTTCGGATCAAAATTCGGATGCTGAATCATTAAGTTAACCATCGTCGGCACCAGGAAGATCACTGTGACCTTTTCTCGTGTGAGATCATGAACGAATTCTTCTGGTTCAAATGTATTGAACACGACTTGTGTTAAACCATATAGCCATGCTACATGTGAGAGGAAATTACTGCCGTGCGTCAACGGTGCCACATGCCCAATGATGTCGTCATAATCCGTTTCGCAAGCAAGCGCGAGAGACAATGCACCTGAGATGATATTGCGATGGCTGAGCATGACGCCTTTCGGATTACCTGTCGTACCGGATGTATACATAATCGCGAATAAATCATCCTCATTCACTTCTGTTGTACATGTAGCCCCAATTCCTTGTTCAATAGCTCTTTCATAGTTTTCACCGATCGTCAAAGCTTGAATCGTTGTATCAATTGGGTCGATCAATTCCGATTCGCCAATGATTAGCTGAACGCTCGCATCTTCTAGCATATATTCATGCTCTTTCGGATGAAGTCGGTAATTCAATGGTACTTTGATAACTCCTGAAATTGCTGCCGCCACGTCCATTTCAATATGCTCCAGACGATTGGACAGTAAAATAGCAAAACGGTCCCCTTTTCGAAGACCGGCTTTTTCAAAGTATGCAGTTAACGCGAGTGCTCGTTCCATCACTTCTTTAAATGTAAAAGAGCGTCGATCATCTTTCACAGCAATTTTATTTGGATAGGCCGCCGCTGATTTCATTGCCAGTTTTCCAATTGTCTCCAAAGTCAATCACTCCTTATTTGTAAAGTGGAATAGTGGAATGCCCGAAAACTCATCCGGCTTCCGTTGAACACCTGTATCTGCCACTGGGAATATAATAAATTCCACTGTAATCGCTACAGGGTTTTCACCTCTGAGAAAATGACCACCATTTAGTTGTTTATCACAGTCTACATATAGTCCGTGAAAGTGGATATCCAGCTTCCGCTCTTCGTCGTAGCCAATAAATCCTGTCCCTGAAAGCAGTTCGACAGGCGTGTCTGTTACGATCCGTTCAGAATACTGTAAGCTTTTATCGGGATTTTGCTGTGGCTGCACAATCGTTGCGTACGCGAGCGAGCCGATACACTGAAATTGAGCCGCCTTCACGCCATATTGCGCACATACTGCAAGAATCCCTTCAAATAAATCGACGTCCTTCTTCAAACGACCGATGATTCGATTCGATTTCTCGTCATACACCGCTTGAATTTGGTGGTTCAATACAATACCCTCCATCCACTTTTAAAATTTGTCCTGTCGTATAACTGGATTCTGATGAGGCGAAGTACAGAACGGCTTGCGCGATGCTAATCGCTGTGCCCGTTTGATTGATTGTCGCTTCATCTAAATTTGTTGTGCATACAGGTGCAACTGAATTACATGTGATCCTGAACTCACTTAGTTCTTTAGCTACTTGCTTCGTCAGTGTACCAATTGAATTTTTAGAAGCCTTAAACGTTTGTTCATTAGTACAACTTGAAACAGAACTAATATTGATAATGCGTCCATACTGCTGTTCAATCATGTACGGTGACACTGCATGAATAAATAAAGCAGTAGCTTGTGCATTGCCGTCTGCCTCACGCTCCCATTGATCAAGGCTAGGCTTGTTTTCATTACGGGTACTGCATATGCACACATTATTCACTAATACATGCAGTTCTCCAAATACGTCTGACGCTTTCGCGACGACTGCATTCATAAACTCTACGTCATGCACTTCTCCTAAACATTCCAAATACACCGCTTTGCCTCTGTTCGTTTGAATTGCTTGCAACGTCTGTGCGCAGCTCGTCGAATCTACCAAAACGACATTGGCACCTTCCTGCGAAAGAAGGAGAGCCGTTTGGGCGCCTATGCCACTAGCAGCCCCTGTGACGATTGCCGTCTGCCCTTTCAGTTTCACAAGCACCCCCTCCCAACCTACTTGATGTTTAATAAGTCCGGCAAAAATGTAGAAATCTGCGGTATATACGTAATGAGTAATAGAATAATGACAGAGGAAACAACGAAAGGAAAGACCCCTCTTGATATTTGTCCTATGGAAGTATTTGATATACCAGCTGCTACAAATAAGTTGAGACCGACTGGTGGTGTGAAAAGCCCAATCGCCAAGTTGACTGTCATGAAGACACCGAACACTGTCGGATCTACATCGAACAACAGTACAATCGGTAACAAAATCGGAATGAAAATATAGTATGCAGATATGGCATCAATGAACATGCCCGCAATTAATAAAATGACATTGATCAATAATAAGATGATGATTTTATTGCTTGAAATATTTAGCATCACATCGGAAATCTGTGTGGCAATTTGCTCTGTTGTGATGATGTATGCATACACACTCGCTGCACTGACGATGAACATCACAACTGCCGTCTGAATACCCGCAGCTACTAAAATGTCATAAAGCTTTTTCAATGTTAATTCACGATGAATGAAGAATCCGATGAACAAACTATAAAATACGGCTACTACCGCCGCTTCTGTCGGTGTAAAGTACCCACCATAAATGCCACCTAAAATAATAACGGGAATTAATAAGCCCCAAATCGCTTTACCGAAGGCTTTAAATCGTTCAGCACTTGTTGCCGGTTGCATTATGTACTGTTCCGAAATTGGACCTTCACGCTTTTCCTGTCGATATCTAACGAACATAGCCGCGACAATAAATCCAATACCGAGTAGTAAACCAGGAATCACTCCTGCCATGAACATACGCCCAATTGATACCGGAATCTGATCGCCTGCCACTACGGCAAAGACAATAAAAGCAATACTTGGCGGAATGATAATACCAATCGCACCCGAACTCGCGACAAGTCCAGCCGCTGTTTCTGTTTTATAACCGTTCTTAACCATCCCCGGAATCAAAATACCTCCGATAGCTGCAACGGTAGCAGGGCCTGACCCTGATATTGCTGCAAAAAATATAGCCGTCATAACCGTTACAAAGATAATTCCACCTTTGCGATGACCTACTAATGCTTGCGCAAAATCAATCAGTCGTTTTGAAATGCCTGCGTGCTCCATAATGACACCCGCCAAGATGAAAAACGGAATCGCTAGCAATGTGAACTTCGCTACACTCGTATACATAATGTCCGCAACCAATTCCAAACCGAACAATCCACTGCCCGTAAATAGCACCACGATGGAGGAGATTGCCAAGGCCACAGCAATTGGCATGCGAAGCATAACTAGAAGGAAAAATACACCGAATAATATAATCGCTGTCATACTGGCTGCTCTCCCTTCCCATTTTGCTGACGGAATTCAGTAATAGTTACTTGAATGGAACGGATCAAACAAAACAGTGCACCTATTGGCATCGACATGGAGAACCACCATTGCGGCCAACCAAGTGAAGGCGTCTTCTGCCCCATTTCCATCTGATATTGCACCATCTTCAAACCGTAATAAAAAAGAATGAAAAATAATAGCACCATCATCAATCCAACCAAAATCGTAATAATATTCTTTAACAGCAAATTACCTTTGTCATAAATCAAAGTAAAGCCAAGGTGTGCATACTTGCGCACACCGATGGCTGTTCCGACAAATGTTAACATAACGAACAAATTGACTGTAATTTCTTCCGTGAAAGAAAATGAATAGTTAGCAAACCCTCTGGATAGCACATTGACGAATGCGATGGTGGACATGATGGACAGTACAATGACGACAATCCATTCTTCTAATCTATTGAATATTTTTCCCATATATCCACCCTCCAGTCCTTATTGATCTTGGAACTTATCTAGCAAATCTTTACCCCAAATATCTTCATACTTTTCGTAAACCGGTTGTACTGCTTCTGTAAACTCAGCTAGTTCTTCATCTGTCGGTGCGTAGAACTGCATCCCCGCATCCTTTAACTCAGCGATTTGCTTCTCTTCTTTTTCACGTGCCATTTCCACTTGGAATTCCGCAGCTTCTTTACCTAACTTCTTCACAAGCTCCTGATCTTCTTCACTCATGGAATCAAATAACTTCTTATTAATTCCGAGTACTAGCGGGTCATATGAATAGTTCCAAGTCGTCAAGTAATCCTGTACCTCATTTAGCTTAGAGGAGTGGATTACGTCGATTGGATTTTCTTGACCATCGATTGTTCCTTGTTGAAGTGATGTAAAGACTTCCGAGAATGCCATTGTAGTCGGGTCAGCGCCTAAAGCACGGTAAAGATCCGTGTACATTGTGATTCCTGGAATACGCACTTTCAAGCCTTTCATATCTGCTGGTGATTTAATTTCTTTTTTACTATTCGTGATCTGTCGGAAACCGTTCTCTCCGAAACCAAGTAATTCAACGTTCTTTTCATTGAGTATCTCTGCGATTGCCTCTCCTCCTGCCCCATCAAATACTTTATCTACACCATCTTTATCTTTAAATAAGAATGGCGCACTTGCTACACCAAACCGGTCATCCAATATTGAGTAGATAATCGTCGAGTGAAGACTTAGGTCGGTTTGTCCTTTTGTTAAAAGCTCGACACCTTTCCCCTGATCACCATTTGATAATTGCTCGTTCGGGAATACTTCAATGTTGATACGACCATCCGTTTGGTCTTTCAAGTCTTGCGCCAACTTGTCCGCCGCCTGATACCAAGTGGATGAATCATTTACTGTGACAGACATTTTCAGGTCGTATGATTTTGCTTCCGCTTCTCCGCCACTGTCCTTGGATTCTTCCTTATCCGATGAACAAGCCGCCAGCATCAGCATGGCAGATAAACCGATTGCTCCTAGTACACTCTTTTTCTTCATTCTCATTTGTCCTTACCCCCAGTTTTTTATCAACGAACAATAGATTACACGATGTGAAAGCAAAGAAAGTAAATTATCTATCCGAAACGTTTGATTAGTGATTATAATTGTAATAGTCTAATAATTTAATTCATATAGACTTTTGCACAATGTTCATTCGTATAAACCACTTGAATATTGTGATAACATCCAAATTATATGTTTATAGGGGTTTTATAATAACCTGTTCTCTAGTAAAGTGGAAATTCTCTACTTTCTTGTAAACAAATATAAAAAAGAGGAGCTAACGGTAGCCCCCTCTTCTCACATCTTTTCAATTTTTTCTCTAGTACGCACTAAATAATAAGCATTCATCCAAGAAGCAATGGGAATGACTAACGCAATCCCAAGACCTGCACATAGTATCAAAATCATTTCAGAACTGAAGATTTTTGAGTTGATGATATCACCAATTGAATAGTGTAAATCCTTAAACCAAATGAGTAGCGCCAAGTATCCTCCAAAAAATGCGAAGAATAAAGTATTCGTATCCGTTCCGAGGATATCGCGCCCAATACTGACACCTGACTTGAATAATTCTCTCTTGCTGAGGGTAGGCGTATGCTTGAAAACTTCGTGCATAGTTGAGGCAATGGAAATCGCAACGTCCATGATCGCACCGATTGTACTCATAATAATGACCGATGCTCCAATTTTCACGAAGTCCACTCCAATATAAAGTGACAACCCAGCAATCGCTTCCTCCCCCTCTTCACCGAACCCTTGAATCATCAGCTTCTGTGAAACAAATACAATGAAAAATAATAAGATACTGATTGTAATCATCGTAGAAATGAACGCTAGCACCGTTTTACTATTTACTTCGTTAATATAAAAAAGGCTGATGCAGCCAATTACACTACTTGCAATGAACGTAATGACAATTGGATTCGTATTCGGATCAAGCATAAAGAACATTGTGAAGAAGACTACACCGAAGTTAAAAAATAATGAAAAGAATGATCTGACTCCACTCTTTCCACCGACCCATACCATTAAGACGAGTAAAATAATTGCGAGCCATACTAATACATTCATACTCTCGCCCTCTTTCGCTCAATGAAGAATATTGTAATGTATAGGCCAATCGGAATCGTCAACACAATCCCGATTCCTCCAGCCAACGCACGGGCCAACTCGAGCGACAAGTTCATCGAAAGTGCAAATCCTACTGGCGAGGCGTTTTTCAAATAAAGAATTAGCATCGGAATCGAACCACTGATATATGCAAAGAATAAAATACTTGTGATGGTTCCCATTACGTCCTTGCCTATATCAATGCCTGACTTCCTCAGCGCTTTCACAGATATTGTCCGATCTCTTTCATACAAGGCAAACAAAGAGGAAGACATCGTAATCGCCACGTCCATAATGGCGCCCAGTGATCCAATAAATAATCCGGCCATGAATATAGTGTGATAAGGTCGCGTCAAAAACTGCATTTCTTCATAGCGCAGACCATCTCCTGATGTGATCCAAATGACGAAGGACACAATGGAGAGTGATACTACTGTCGCAATCAATGTAGCTGCAATTGCGGCATAGGTCTTTTCACTGCGTCCACTGACCAGCAGAAGTGAAATGGCAGTGAATAACAAAATACAAATCCCACAGACAACCAATAAACTGACGTCATAATATTTTACATAGATGTCCAAAGCGAGTGACAATATCATCACGTTGATGGCAAAACTAACAATCGCAAGCAATCCTTGCTTATGGCCGACGATCAATAATACGAAGACAAAAATCCAGGCTACAATTAGTACATATTTATCGCGTTTCACGTCCGTGATACTGCCTACCAAGTCATTTCCCATCGTAGAATCGATAGAGACAAACAGTTCGTTACCTACGTCATATTGCTGATCGTATGCACCTGAAGAAGAATATTCGTTGTTCAACAATATCGTCTTGCCTTTTTCTTTACCGTTCTTGACGTTGGTCTCGAGCTTCTGGATAAAGAGCGTATCTTTGTTCCCATGCATGTCCGTCACATCGGTTGTCTCGACGACTTCATTTTTCGTCACTTGGGCGATGGTACGATCGTAAAAGGAGTGGTTGTTGTTGACGAGTAGGATGGAAGAAACAAAACAAACAGCCAGTATGGAGTACACAACCCATTTCGAAGCGGCCGTGTTTTTAAGTGCATGTGTAATTCTATTCAAAACGAAATCCTCCTCGTTGCCACTGTCTTAGTTAGTTTATAATAAAATGCAAGGGACTAGGAATAGTGAATGAATTTGTGAGTACAATGGGATGGAAGCTCCAGCTGGCGGACGCTTTCCCATGGGCCTGCGGTGAGCCAACCAGTTCGCTTTGCTCTCTTTGGTTGTCTCACCTGATCAGGCTGATCCATCGGGAGTCGCCGCCAGCTTCCGCTTCCATCCTAGTTATTAAGTTGGGGAACTAAGTTCACTCGTCGTAGGTAGCGCGTGAATTATTGTTTTGTTTTAACTTATTTAAGTTCAAGTACAGAAGCTCAATATCGATTACAATCCTAACTTCAATGCACAACAATAAGTGTATTTCACTTACAAGTTAGGGATTGGAGTGCAGAGCGGCGACTCCCGCGGGAATAGCATGAGTCTTGAGACCCCGCAGCGAAGCGAGGAGGCTCAAGCCATGCCCGCAGGAAAGCGTCCGCTCGGAACGGAAATCCCCCTCCTCAACACTATTACTAACCACACTAAGATCCTATTCACCGCCAGGCACTTATCCCTCCAACAAACTCAATGCCAAGTACAACAAAAACACATCATGTGTGCTGGAGACAGACAATCCCGTTAACTGCTCGACCTTTTGCAAACGATAAGACAACGTATTCTTATGTATATGTAAACGCTGCGCCGTATTCTGCATCGACTGATTCTCCTCGAACCACACCGCCAGATTATTCAGCAAGTCCTCATGATCTGCAAGCGGCGCAACCGTGCGCTTCAGAAAATCTTGCTTGACCGCATTCGGAATGCTTTGCAAAACAATCTCTAGCTTTAACTCATGCTCAAAGACAATCTCACCCGACACCTTAGCAGCACTTACCGCACGCTCTGCCTGTGCAAAGGACTTCGCTAAATCGAAGTATCGTACCGGTGCACCTATACCCGCAACGACTCGTACCTTTTTACGTCGTTTGATATGCAACAAAAGAAATTCCAACTCACTTTTTAACGTGTCCTGATTCATTTCAGGCAACAGCAACAAAATTTTGTTCTGCGCCCAGCGAATCATCTTCATGGATGAATGGATATTTTGAATCGAGGCGAATGTCTCCATTTCCTCAACCGAAAACTGTTCTAGCAAATCCAACACTTCAAGAACCGCTACTTGATGATAAAGCGTCACGTCCATTCCAAGTAGTGTTCCTCTTTCCACGAACCGTTCATCTTTCTTAGTACCAGTCAACCAATCAAAAACGAAAAATTCTACATCACGAACTCTTTCGTCCTTTTGCTTACGCTTTAACGAATCTTGTATAAAGAGCTCTACTACCCGTAAAATTAGTTGTGCTTGAGGATGAATCACGTCAGGATTACCCGTAACGCCAAGCACAGCAATCGGTTCTCCTTCAATAATGATAGGTAACACGATTCCCTCACGAACACCGTGCAGATGCCCTGCTTCTTTCTCCCCCATACGCAGCACTGATTTTTGACGCATGCTCAATAAAGCTCCTTCATGGAACTGATTGATCCGGCCAGGATCTGTGCTCGCTTGAATGAAGCCCCGACGATCAGTTAAAATCACCTGTTGTTGTATCAAGTTAGATAACTCCGTTACGATTTCATGTCCTAATGTATCAAATTGAAACATCTGTCTCACCTCAGCTGAAAACTGCTAGTTACTAATATCTTACGCCACTTCAGTTTTCACTACAACAGAGGAGAGTCAGACAAGCTGAACTTCTAGAACTCCACAGCTCCACGCTTTCATGAGCAACTGGGATAATTCAGCCGTTTCGATAAGAAGGGACTTTTCCAATGTGACAGAGCCGCCTAAATCGGTATAACGTTGTTCAGCCATTACTCGATCAATCATTGAGAATTGTTGATGCTTTGTCGCTGGGTATGCGGACCGGTTCATCACGTCTGACGCTTTACGCAAAGGAATCTTTTTTCCACTTTGAAAAGCAGCTGTCTCTAAATACGAATTTATTTCATTCGATACTGTTTCAATATAATCCACTGCAGCTTCCGAATGTAAACCAATTCGTTGATGAGCTATTGTCGCTTCCCACCCCGCCACTTTAATTCTACAACTGTAATTCCACACATCTTCAATACCACTCAGCAAACGTATAAGTATAGTACAAACACTTGCCAAATCTGTTCTTTGTACGACTCGATCTAATTGAATGTAAGAATCTAATGCGTCAGCCCTAGCATGTACAACTTGGTTAAAATGCAAGACGACCCCTTCACTAGCCAGCAACTGCTTCATCAAACCTATCGCAGAGACCTTTTTCTTCACTAGAGAATGGGTTGAAACTTGATGTAGAGAACGGTCAAATAACAGCCAAGAACCGCATGCCTTTACTTGTTCCATAAACTGATCCGGGACGAGTATATGCTTCTCTTTTACTTTGCTGGATAAAAAGGCGGGTATCCTACTATCTGTTAGGTGCATCGAATGAGGTTGTACTTTGGCATGTCGTTGATGAAATGTCTTGCCAAAGAACGTCATGACATCGTCAGGCAAGGTGATATAACCTTGACTAAGTACCCAATAGGCATCATGCACTTTCTTCAGACGATCTATCTCTTCATTCTGCATAGCAGCCATCGCAATGAGCATCAGTCGTTCCTGCGGTAACCCAATACGCTGATCTGAGTAATCAGACGTTATAAACTCATTCATATATTGTTGAAGTTGCTCAGTCGACAATAGTTGATCCCGTTCAGCTTTAATCTGCAAACCTAACCACTTAATTTCATTTGCCGAATAGCAATGGATCCATTGTCCATATAATCCATCCTGCATTAGCCTACGAACCAATTGATGAAAGCCTTTGTAAATCGGTTTGCCACGTAGTTGTTCTGCTTGATTGTATAATACATGGAGTAATGCACGTTGATGCGTTCGTTCATCTGTTTGTTGAAGATTTCTCATGTCGCCGTCTCCTTTCGTAAACAACAAAAAACAATCATTCCGCCCCTTCGGCAAGATGATTGCAATAGTTGTGAATGAGGAAACAAAAATAGGCAGCTCTAACATAACCCATGAACAAGCATGGATAGGAGAGACCTTTTTGCCCCCACCTCTCAACCCCCGAAGAAAGTGTAGCTTTGACGATACGTAGGCAGGTCTCCTGGCTCCACTTCATCCTTCCACC
This sequence comes from Sporosarcina ureae, assembly GCF_029267015.1. GTDB lineage: Bacteria > Bacillota > Bacilli > Bacillales_A > Planococcaceae > Sporosarcina > Sporosarcina ureae_D. Next base: position 13,862 of record NZ_JARIEA010000059.1, read on the forward strand.
ACGCCTTCCCATGTCTCCATAGTGGCTGATTTGGCAGTCGTCCGTGTATACAGTTGCGGGGACAGCTCCGGTTTACGGATTCCCTTTTACACCTCGATAGGTACCTATATATCGTGCAAACTCATGTATTTGATTACTTTTATTTTATCATGGATATCGTAGAGGGTGGTAGCGTTTGTTTGGGTTATGTACGAAGACAAAATTAAACAGGGTGCCTATGCATAAAACCACTGGGATCACATCCACAATCGTTTTTTGCTAGGCACCCTGTATTGAGCTTTCTTCATTACTTACATTAGTTGTTGTTCGCATAGACAGCCGCACTCCGCCAATCCTTGAACATATGCTTCTTCCCAAGTGATTCCATGGATGAAACCATTTTCCGTGTAGCCTGTGATTAAATAGAATGTCTCATTTTGCTCTGGTAACGCTGAATTGTTTTGATAGTTATTGTTTTTCATAAAAATTACCTCCTGAATTTTGTATTTTTCATAGTATATGTCTTGTTAGGAAATAAAAGAACACTTTCTTCGCTTTTATTGATAAAAGGCTAATTGGTAGCGCTTACATTTAGAAAGCGAAAAGAAATGAATTCATATATATTCCCAGGTGCGTGTACTAAACGCATGTTTTTTAATTCAATGAATTCTGTTTATTGTACCATTTCCATAAATAAAAGTAAACTATAATTGTGATTTTTCATTAACTTTTGTTAGTTATTTAATGCATATGCATGACTTCCCACTCATTCAATGACTAAGAGAACTTCCCTACCTATAAAAATATCCCCCTAAGTCCTGGTTACGACTTAGAGAGATTTGTAGTGGTTAAGACAGTTGCTTTTCGCAAATCGCGATGACTGTTTTGACAGAGTCTGCTGAATGATCGAGCGCAGCTTGTTCTTCTTCTGTTAATGGAAGTTCAATTACACTCTCGATACCATTGCCTCCTAAAACAGTTGGCACACCTAAATAGATGTTTTGATAGCCGTATTCGCCCTCTAAGTAGGCAATGGATGGCATGATACGTTTTTTATCTTTAATAATCGCTTCAGCCATCTCCACCAAAGCTGCTGCTGGTGCATAGTACGCGCTGCCATTACCTAGCAAAGAGACGATCTCGCCGCCGCCTTTTCGAGTGCGTTCGACAATTGCTTCTAGTCTTTCGCTCGAAATAATTTTATCCAACGGAATGCCGCCAGCATATGAATAACGCACAAGTGGAACCATATCATCTCCGTGTCCACCTAGTACAAAGCCCGAAATATCTTCTACGGAAATATTCAGTTCTTCCGAAACGAAAGTATTGAAACGCGCCGTATCAAGTACACCCGATTGTCCAATTACACGGTTTTTAGGAAAGCCTGTTGTTTTGTAACATACATACGTCATCGCATCTACCGGATTACTTAAAATCAACACAGTACTGTCTGGCGCATAACGCTTCACTTGTTCGGAAACGGAACGCATAATCTTAGCATTCGTTGTCACTAGATCATCACGACTCATACCTGGTTTACGCGCAACGCCTGCTGTAATGATGACCATTGCAGCGTCTTCAATCTCCTCATAATTGGATGTACCCGTAATACGGGAATTGAATTGTTGCACAGGACTTGTCTGAAGAAGATCTAGCGCTTTACCTTTAGTCGGATTGGAGAGGTCCGGAATATCAACCAACACGATGTCGCCTAATTCCCTCTGCGCTGCCATCAATGCTACGGTTGAGCCGGTGTGGCCAGCTCCTATGACTGCTATTTTATGTCGTTTGAAAGCCATGGAAACCACTCCTTTCTATAGTTTTCATTATGGAAAATATGCTAATAAGCAACCGTCAGTCTTTTTTCGGTGCCTTCTTAGCCTCTGCAGACTTCTTTATTTGCGGAATTTCTGGAGTGGGCGGCACTAAGGGTTTCACCATGCCGTATACTGAATCATCGGGACGCGGTATCACATGTGCACCTAATAACTCGCCAACACGCGCTGCTGCGTCGCGACCTGCATCGACAGCTGCCTGTACTGCTCCGACATCACCTTGAACGATGACCGTGACAATTCCGCCATCCACCATCTCCTGTGATACCAATTCCACGTTAGATGCTTTCACCATAGCATCTGCAGCTTCAATCGATCCAATCAATCCTTTTGTTTCAATCATTCCGATCGCTTGACTCATGTATATCACCTCTCTTTACTTCTGTTGAATCGATAATACCGATAATGACCGCGTCGATTGGGATCGGGTTTTCTTTCGGTAAAATGAAGCGTGAGGAACCACCACTCGTAATAAGTACCTCGTCACCGACTCCTGCCCCGATTCGATCCGCCGCGACCATATGCGACTGTATACTATTGCCGTGTGCATCAATCGGCTGGACGATTAGCAGCTTAAGCCCTGACAATCCATCTTCTTTGCGGGTTGCCCACACATTACCAATTACTCTACCCATTCGCATGCGAAATCACCTTTTTCTACTTTCTATTGGTTATCGTTTTACCGAGTTCCCGTGCTGTATCTCTCGCAAGTGCTGTAACAATCGTGCCTTTATTCACTAAAATCTCCTGCTCAGAAATCAAAGCGATATCTTCAGCTGACAATAGTCTTTTAGTAAATTCAAATGACTGTGGCACACTTACAGGTTCAGGCGTTATAACGGTTTCTGTTACTCCCACAGCTTGTCCTGATGTTGTATCATTTGGTTTCACTAGACGGCCAATAGACCCTTGTGTAATGAAACCACCGTTGGCTTCATCCGTATCGATATGCATTTCAAGACGATAGCGTTCATTCACCCGTATCCGCACATTGCGGAAAGCAATAGGACGGATTCCATCTGCTTCGACCGTCACGTACTCCCCGTCTACCACGCCAAAGCGTGAAGCGTCCGTGGGAGCCATGTGGATATGTGACTGTGCGATAATAAGACCTTCGTTTATATGCACACTACCCTTTGGTCCGATTAGAGTAATCGGTGCGGATCCTTCAATATTGCCGGATTCCCGAAGTGGAGGCTTAACGCCGAGCTTCATGGCATCCGTAAAGCTGACCTCAACTTGGGTCGCTTTTCGGACAGGTCCTAAAATACGCACACGTTCAATGCTACTTTTAGGTCCCGCAATCATCACCGTTTCATTGGCGGCGAATTGGCCCGGCTGCGATAGCTCGGACCGTTGTGTCAATTCATACCCTGCGCCAAACAATACTTCCACATGTTCAGGCTGTAAATGTGCGTGACGGGCGGAAACCGCAATGGGCACCGCTCGTTCCGGCAATTGAACGGGGGATTTCCCCAGTTGTCCAAGAATCTCTCCGACAATTTGCTCAATCAATTGCTGATTCATTTAGTTCACGCCTTTCTACTGTGTCAGCAGTGATTATTCGCTTTTTGGTAACATCATTTCTAATTCGTTATGTGGTCTTGGAATTACGTGAACAGAAAGTAATTCGCCTACGCGTTGTGCAGAAGCCGCGCCTGCGTCTGTTGCCGCTTTTACTGCACCTACATCGCCACGTACCATGACTGTTACAATTCCACCGCCGACATGTACTTTACCTACTAAGTTTACACTTGCTGCTTTCACCATTGCGTCCGCTGCCTCGATTGCCCCGATTAATCCTTTAGTTTCTACCATTCCTAATGCTGTACCTTCTCTGTTCATAATTGTTTCCTCCTAATAATGTTTTATTTTGTAAGTTGTTTAACGATTTCACTGACTAAACTTTGTACTAATGCTGGATCGACCTTGCTGTTTGTCGCTGCTGTAACGTTGTTCATTACACTAGATACAAGCTGATCATTTGAGCTTTCAACAGGCTCTGAATGCTTCGGCAATTGAACTTCTTTTGTACCGTATGCCATTCGCTTAATGTTTAGCAAGTGCTTAGCTGTAACATTGTCCGATGTGATATTGCCGCCGAATGTTCCGCATCCTAACGTGAGCGATGGCATCAAACCTGTCGTTCCACCCACTGCACCAATAGAAGCCATCGTATTGACTAAGATACGTGATACAGGCATTTCCATGGCGAATTCACGTGCAACTGCATCGATTTCCGTGTGAATCGCCAAGCTGTGCCCACGTCCTCCAAGATTCAGCAAGTCGAGGCATACTGCTTTCGAATGCTTCACACCATCGACGATATACATCGCAAAGATCGGTGATAATTTCTCCAATGAAAACGGAACGTCTTTACCCACTTTTGTTTCCATCCCGATAATCAAGCGAGTGCCTTCTGGTAAAGAAATGCCTGCCATTTTAGCAATGAACTGCGGACTTTTGCCGACCACTTTAGGATTCACTTTGCCGGGTACCGGCGAGATGACACCTTCCATAATCTTCTTCTCTTCATCGGATAAAATATATGCACCATTTTTCTTCAATTCACGTGTAACTAAGTCTACAACATGCTTATCAACAACAATTGCTTGCTCCGTTGCACAAATCGTACCGTAATCGAATGATTTACTGTCGACAATATCTTTTACCGCTTTTTCGATTTTCGCAGAACGTTCGATATAAACGGGGACATTTCCAGGACCTACACCATAAGCCGGTTTTCCAGAGCTATATGCCGCTTTAACTAGTGCACTACCACCTGTTGCGATGATTAGATTGACGTCTTTATGGGACATCAATTGCTGTGTCGCCTCCATTGAAGCCAATGTCAAACACTGGATTAAACCTTCTGGAGCACCTGCCGCAACAGCTGCTGCATCACATACTTTTAATGCTTCATGTGTACACTCCACTGCATAAGGATGTGGACTCACAACAATGGAATTTCGTGTCTTCAATGAAATCAATGTTTTGAAGAACGCTGTTGACGTTGGATTAGTCGTTGGAATAATTGCTGCTACAACACCAAATGGGGCAGCGATTTCCACCACTTTATTCAAATGATCTTCTTTGATGACACCCACTGTTTTCAAATCTTTGATGCTTTCATAGACATCACGTGAACCCACTTCGTTCTTGATTTTCTTATGGGCTGCTACTCCCATGCCTGTTTCATCTACCGCTAATTGCGCTAGACGGCCGGATTGTTCAAAAGCGGCATCCGCTACAGCTTTAACTATTTTGTCAACTTGTTGTTGCGTATAGCCCATGAATTTTTCTTGTGCTTCTTTTGCAGTTTGAACGGCCAAGCGCATTTGCTGCAAAGCCAATAAATCCTTATCCACTAGTTGAACCAAATTAAAACACTCCTTTCTACATGCTTCTCTATCAATAACTTAACGGATGATCTGCCATGTTCTGTACGGCTTCACGGAACGCGTCAGCTGCTGCTTCACAAGAAGATTGACTACCCGTGAGCAGACCGCCACCGAAGTTTGTTTCGGAGGGAGGCGCATAGAGTTCACATAATGTGACATCTGCAGCTTTTAAGGCCGCATCCAAACCAATAATCGCTTCAAGAGGTGGTGCAATCAAGTATGCGATCGATTGGCCGACTGGTATATTCGCCATATCAGCTAAGTAACTGCCACAGCTAGAAATGGTATGCGCATACAACGCATGATCCGGATTTCCATTGATTGCTTCGAAATACGCTTCATGCTCTATAGTGATACGAATCGAATCAAGACCACTTTTCACTTCTTCCGGTGACGGTCCAGCAATGATTCCGATAAATTCACCAGACAGCGGTCCAGAAGAATGTGCAGCACCTGCGTAAAAACTTTTCGCGTAGACCACTTCCACGTCGCTATGCTTCGTAGCTGCATCAATTGCTGTATAACCAATGTCATCAATTGTCGTCGTCACCAACCCAAGACTGCGTTGATAGGGCTTCAGATTAAACTTCTCAGCTAGCTCTGGACTAACGTTTGGAATAACTTGCATCGACAAGATGTCCGCGTAGATTTTCATTCGTCCTCCCCCTTCCTCAACCTTCTTTTTGAACGAGCGATACACCGCTCGCTTCGTATTTTAAGATTTTCTGTATGATCGTACCGAGGAATGCCCCCGCTTCAACAGGTGGGATTCCCCCTTTATGGATATTGGAAATAACCATTCGATCTGCTTCTATCGTGCCGTGCCTTGGCTTGTAGCACATATAAGCACTTAGTGATTCTGCAGATACTAGACCAGGACGTTCTCCGATCAGCATGACCACTACATCCGGTTGCAATAACTCACCGATATCATCCATCACAGCGACTCGGCCTTTATCAACGTAGAATGTTGTTCCCATTTCGATATTCAAGTTGTTTAACGATTGTTCCAGTGACAAGTAGACATCTTCCAGATTTTCTTCAATCGCTTTCGCACTTAGACCATTTGACGCGACAATCTGTACGACAGGCGACTTTTTACAGCGTTCTTGAATAACAGACTTCGCTTCATCTGAAAGTTTTCTACCAAGATCCGGACGTCGAATATATTCTTCTTTGTCCACCACTTTGGATTGCACTTGGAATAACCCTAGCTGCTCAAGCAAGTCATCCGGCACTTCACCGTAGACCGCATCGACTGCCGCCGCGTGATCCAGTCGAAACTGTAACCATGTCTTCGTTTTCGGCCGTGAACCTGCGCGTCCAACCCCTACTCTAGCTGGGGTTTTCTTGCGATACTCTGCCCATTTATCTTCTACAGGCTCTGCTTCAGGTTCTAGATTCGGTTTCGGATTACCGTATGCCGTCGTTGGCTTTGGTTTTACCGTAGCGATATTCCGCTTTGGCTCTTCCGCTGTACTATGGAATGTCACCAATCCACTAGGTGACTTTTTCACAGTTTCTGCATTCAAATGTCCAATAGGCTGTTGTGAAAACAACTCCACTTTCTGCTCATCGGAATTCTGTTGTACCGTTTGACTGCCGCTTGCAGCTTCTAGCTTTTCTACGACCATTTTTGTGATTTGCTGAATCAGTTCTTCATTCAAGTTCATCCACCTCCTATCGATTGAAGAGTGTGAGATCTCCGGCACGCTTACTTAGCATGCCATTTTCATAAATCCCCATCTTTTCAAGCCATTTTAAATATTCAGGTGCTGGTGTTTTGCCCATCGTCTGAAGAACCGTTGCTACGTCATGGTAGCTCATGGACTGGTAATTCAGCATAACGTCATCGCCCATCGGTGCTGCGATGATGAAATTCACACCTGCTGCCGATAATAAGATACTTAAATCTTCAATATCATTTTGATCTGCTTTAATATGGTTCGTATAGCAAATATCTACACCCATCGGTAGTCCATGTAACTTGCCCATGAAGTGATCTTCAAGGCCCGCACGAATAACTTGTTTGCTGTTGTACAAATACTCAGGCCCAATAAATCCAACCACCGTGTTGACGATATATGGATCGTAATGTCGTGCAAAACCGTAGTTACGCGCTTCCATGGTCACTTGATCTACACCGTAATGCGCTTCAGCGGATAATTCCGAACCTTGTCCTGTTTCAAAGTACAACGTTTGTGGACCAGTGCCTGTACCCATTTTTAATGACAAGTCTTTCGCTTCTGCTATTAGCTCTGCTGAAATACCGAATGAACGATGAGCTTTTTCAGTTCCTGCGATACTTTGGAAAATCATGTCGGCAGGAGCACCTTGTTCAATCGCTTTCATTTGCGTTGTAACGTGTGCAAGTACACAGTTTTGCGTAGGGATTTCCCACTCATCTATGAAATCCTTTGTTGCATTCAGTACACGCTTTACGCTTTCTACAGAATCATCTACAGGATTGATCCCAATCACTGCATCACCAATACCGTACGACAAGCCTTCTTTCAATGATGTAAGAATTCCATCGATGTTGTCAGTTGGGTGGTTCGGCTGCAAACGTGAAGACAATGTACCTCTTTGGCCAATTGTAATATTGCATGTAGATAGAATTTCGATTTTATTTGCTGCGTGCACTAAGTCCAAGTTGGACATCAATTTCGTAACGGCGGCGATGACTTCAGAAGTCAATCCCCTACTGAGACGCTTTAATTCACGGTCGCCTACTTCATTACTTAAAATATATTCACGTAGTTCTGCGATACTCCAATTCTGGATTCCACCGTAAACCTTCTCGTTAATATCGTTTTCGATAATAAGTGACACTTCATCGCTTTCGATCGGAATGAGTGGATTATTTCGGATATCGCTTACTAGCAACTCACTGACAACTGTTTTCGCAGCGATTCGTTCCTGGACCGTTTCTGCCGCAATTCCTGCAAGGCGATCACCGGATTTCTCTTCATTCGCTTTCGCTAGCACTTCTTTTAAGTCATGGAACACATATCGTTCGCCGCCCAATGTAGTGGATAAATTCACGTACGAGACCTCCTTTACGTTGTGTGGAAAGTTAAGGTTTTCACGACAACCGGTACTACACCCGAAGTGAGTGCTTTGCCGATATCGATGTAATCGCCTGTTTCCACATTGATTTGATCTATACAAATAATACTTTGTTTCACTTGTAATGCCGCGAGTGTCTGACCAATCACCTTGGCGTGATCTGATTGAATGACCAAGATAATGGGCTGTTCAGGACGTGGCCGCTGATTCATGATTTGGACAACTGCTTTTGCAAGCTTCTGCACATCCCGAAACCCTAGATAGGGTAAATTGCATAAGTAGAGCGCGAAGTTTTGCCCTTCTTTGGCTGAGTCATATAAAGTAACCGCCTGCCTTACTGCGTCTTCAAAATGTTCTAAACCTGTTGCTAAATCTTCTTTAAAATCATATTGATGAATTGGAATGTTTTTTAATGGTAATTCATGCGGAGCAACTTGAATGGTGGCTCCACTAATTTCAGTCGTCTGCGTTCCTGCACCTAATACGGTTGCACGTACAGTTTCTATCGGCTCCTGCCAAGTGAAATGCTGTAGTGAAGTGTTACGCAACAAGGCCTCCGCAAGCTGCACACCTATATCATCGTATTGTGCTTCTTGGACTTCACCGGATTCATGATGATACATGCACTCCGAAATACCACCTGAAAAGACGATTGTATCGACTGCCGGCGACCAATTCGGTTCATGACCGAGTAGTAGTACTCGATCTTGTGCATGGACTTCTTTTTTTAAGATTCGCCCCATTGCTTCTGCCATATACGTCGTTACGAATATTACGGCTGAAGAATTTTGCGGATCACCTACTTGCAATGTGTAACCTTGCTCTTGCAGTAATCGTTCGACTGGCGGTGAGATAGTACGCACTTTGCCGCCTTCAAATTCGATTAATCGGCCTCCAATATGCATCGTACATGTGCCAAGGAGCTGCTTGTCCTTGAACACTGCAATATTGGCTGTTCCTCCACCGATGTCTATATTGGCGATGACCTGCCCGCTTTTTCCGGACGATTCATAGCTGCCTGAACCTTTAGCCGCAATGATGCCTTCTAGATCAGGTCCTGCAGTTGCTACGAGGAAATCGCCCGCTTCGTTAGACAATTGATGTAACATTTCACTGGCATTCCGCTTGGTAGCGGTTTCACCGGTGATAATAACAGCACCCGTTTCAATCTGCGAAGGCTGAATTCCTGCTTTGTCGTATTCAGAGCGGATAATTTGTTGGACTCCCGCTACATCGATCGTCACTGCGTCTTGCAATGGCGTCCGGAATACAGGGCTTTTATAGAGTATTTCTTTGTTTGTAATTTCTATTCTTGGCACATGCGTTGCGCCTGCCACGTTACGTAGCGAAAATCGACTGATAATCAGTTTCGTCGTGCTTGTGCCAATATCAATGCCTGCACTAATAATCGTTTCGTGCTTATTGAAATTGCTCACTCCCACACCCCTTCCTGATTATATATTTCAACGCCTGCCGGAGCTCGACAGCGTCATGCACTTTTGATTGTGTCTAGTTTCGGATGCCAGTCCCTCGGGTCGTTTCGATCTTTTGATATAAAAAAGGCGCCTTTACAAACCCATGGATTTTCCCACGGGATGTAAAGGCACCTTTGCCGTTTTTATTCACTTGTATACAATTGACTATATCAAATTCCTTACTAACTGTAAAGAAGATTACCCGAGATAAATCAAGTGTGGATCGGCTGATGATTCTACGTATTGCTGCATTGCTGTGAGGTTGTTTAGCTTTGTTAATTCTTTCAAATGTTCGACCCCCATGCCTGTTACGGATGAAACCATGACGATGGGGCCTTGGTTCATAACGGTTTTTAGCATGTCGAGTGAACGCTCTAGGTCAGCTTCAGGTAGATCACACTTGGTAATGACACCAACCGGAAGTTTCGGGATACCCATGCTGAATCCTGGCGGGAATATAAGTTTCTCACTTGTTGCATCTTGCAAGTACAGTACATGTGTCACTTCAAGTGCAGTAGCCATGATGTTTTTATAGAACATCGGATTTTCCGAATACTCTCCTGGCGTATCAACAATCCAATCATAATAATTGAGCGTCTGCGTTTTGAAAGCTTCTACTTTTCGGCCCAATAAAGCATTTGTTAATGTAGACTTCCCCGCTCGTACCGCACCGACTAGCATCGCCTTGTTTCGCATCATCCTCACTCCTTATGACTTTGTAATTTCCGCTGGCGTATAGTTCAACTTCTCGGATAAAAACCGGTTAATCTCAAGCATCGCCATCTCTACTTCTGAGACACTGCCCACAATGACAAGACTGCCTGTAAATCGATCGAGGAATCCGATGCGGACATTGGCCGCTTTCGTTGCCAAGTCTCCAGCGATAATGACCGTTTCACTCGGTGTACACGTAAGGATACCTAAAGCACCCGCTTCCTGTATACCTAACTTCTGAAACATATCGGGATCGGGATTAGCGATCAAATGACTGAGTGTAAGCTGTTTTCCCGGAACGAATTCCTGTATAAACCGTTTCTTTTCTTCGCTCATTATACACACTCCCTATATAGTTTTATGCTTTAGCAGCAGGAGCTTCTGGTTCAACGTTTTCATTTTCGTACTCGCCCTTTTTAATAATTCCAGCTTCACGATCTTGCTTCTCTAGCTTTAATGCCGTTGGAACAGAAAGCTTATACGCAATAATAATTGCGATGATACCCGCACTCAATTTACCTAGTATAACCGGTAAAATAATATTTGGTTGGAAGTTCGCCGTGAATGATAAGTGATCACCCAACAAGAACGCCGCACAAACTGCGAATGCGATATTAACGACTTTGTCTTTTGGTCTCATGTAACGAACCAATGAGAACATCGCCAAGATATTCGCAACAGTCGCAAGTAAACCCGCACTTCCTTCAGGTGAAAGTCCAATCTTTTTCCCAGCAGATTCTAAAGGTTTGCCCATATACTTTCTAATTAAATAAATCATTGGGAACGCACCCGCTAGCATAATACCAATGTATCCCGCTGTTTCAAGTGCACGGAATTGGTCTATTTCATCCGCCATAATTGGATCGAAGCCCCACGCACCAAAGATCTTAGTGAAAATGCCTGTAAATACTTCAACGATAGAAAACACTAACACTAATTTAATGGCAGCGTCCATCACGCGTCCAAAAATCATAAAACCGTTAATCATAATGCGGGGAACGAACTTCAGTCCGACCGCAATCAATACTACAAAAATTAATAATGGCAATAAATTGATGAAAATCTGTAAATAACTAATTGCAAATTCATAATTAGATGTAGCTGTCGTGCTAATCACATCACGCACATCCGTGTTGAATATTACTACTAAAACAGAGGCAATAAATGCGCCAATCGGAATTGTCAAAACACCCGACATAATACCAAGTGCCATGTATTTATGATCTCGCTTATCAAGCATCGCAAGTCCCATCGGAATAGAGAAAACAATCGTTGCTCCCGACATGAAACCGACGATTAACGCCATAATCCATCCTTCATTTGTTACTTTCAGTGCTTCCGCTAACTGATAACCACCCATATCCGAAGCCAGTATAGTAGTTGCGGCAATTGCAGGATCTGCTCCGATTGAGTTGAAGATCGGTCCGATAAATTTACTGATGAACCATGTTAAGTAGGGTATAGATGCCATGATTCCTGCTGCTGGAACGAAGATATGTCCTACTGCGTGTAACCCAGACATAAATTCTTTACCTAATCCCTCTTCAGGATTCTTTATTGATGCAAATGCCCCTGCCACTGCACAGGCCATAATGATATATACAATTACTGTACCGATCATTTCCATTTAGGTTTCCTCCTATTACTATTTAATTGTAATATTGTTTCTTACGCGCCAGCTAAAAAGACACCACCCTTTGATTTAATTCATGTCCAATCCGCGAAAAATTAAAACAAAAAGACGCTTAAAGAATGTATCTCTTTAAGCGTCTTTGCTTAGATCTATTCACTTGTGCGAATCTATAATTTCCACGGCAAGTGACTCCATTGTCATTTGCCGTGACATACTCGTATCACGCATTTTTTTAAATGCTTGCTGCTCGGTTAATTGTTCCATATTCATCAGAATACCTTTTGCCTTCTCCACGACTTTTCGCTTTTCCACTTCTTGCTTAGCCTGTTGAACATCTTTTTTTAGTCGCTTGGCTTTACTTGATTGGTGAAGAGCTACTTCAATGGCAGGTATTAAATTAGATTCCGATATAGGTTTGACCAAATATCCCACTATATTATCTTGTTGCGCTTTTTCTACGAATTCCTTTTGGCTATACGCGGTTATAATGAGGATGGGTATATCTAGCTGTTCTCCAATGATCCGGCTTGATTTCAGGCCATTCATCTTTGGCATTTTGATATCCATCAAAATCAAATCTGGTTTATGCAAGAAGGCCAACTCAATCGCTCTGTCCCCGTCGCCCGCTTCCCCAACTACTTCATAGCCATGGTCCTGCAAGGTCATTTTTAGGTCCATGCGAATGATCGATTCATCTTCGGCTATCAAGATTCGTTTACTCATCAAAAATTTCCACCTCCGCACCCACTGGAAAGTTGACTACTGCATGAGTCCCGATTTCCCTGGGCACATATAGAAACTCACCATTCAAGTCATTGGTCACCAAATTGTGGATGATTTCCGTACCAAGTGATGTTTGTGGATTCTTCATTCCAACGCCGTTGTCGGATACATGAAGTTCTACAAAGTCTTGATCTACAGTAAATTCCACATCAATAATTCCCTCTTCTTTGCCTTGAAATGCGTGTTTTAAAGAGTTTTGAATCAGCTCATTTATGATTAGCGCAATTGAAACCGCTTTCTTAGAGGTTGTTACTATTTTATTGCCATTTGGCTCAATAATCAAGTCTACTTTCAAATTATATTCATTTAACACCATAGTCGAGCATATTTTTCTCGTCAAATTTATGATATTTACATCATCATCGTCCGCATGTTCCTTTGTAAGAATAATTTCATAAACCGACGAAATACTATATATTCGATTAAGGGTTTCTTCAAAAGTAGAGCGACTTTCCGCAGGCATTCCACTACGCATTTGTAGTCTTATAAGGCTTGCCACTGTTTGTAAATTATTTTTCACACGATGATGTATTTCTTTGATGACGACCGATTTCATCATTAATTCTTTTTCTTTTGTGCGAAGTTCGGTAATGTCTTGAACAATTAATAACGTCTCCTGAGATTTATTTTTTTCACGCATTCTTATCTTTTTCACTATTAAGTTTTTGCGCTCAATGGTTAGTTCGAAAACGAACACATCATCTTCTTGTGTATAAACTGTTTGTAAAAAAGGTAACAATTCCAATAAATCACGATTTAGTACATCATCTTGCTTACTCATTTCCGTAATAAGTTTTAAGCCTGAAGGATTTGCATAGACTAATCGATTACTTTCGTCTGTCAAAATAAGCATTTCCATTAATAAATCTGAAACAACGCCAAGTCCTGAATTGGTCATCTGGTCCTCCGCTGTTTCTGTTATGACCGAAAATCTCTTTGCATTATCTGTTGAAGTGGATGACGCTACCTGCTTCTCTGATATCAGTACGCCAATCACTTGATGATTTGTATTCTTAATGGGCACTACGGTCTGATCCACTACGATACCTTCTTGTGTCATAGCTTGTCGTATGATGGATTTCTTTCCATTGCGATAGGAATAAAACACACCCGGTTCAAAAGATTCAAAGACGATCTTTCCAACAACTGAGTTATTATATAGCGGTGTACTACCAACTGGAAAGGCTTCCGCTACAACAATCGCCTGATTACTTGGTTTTAATTTGCAATCGATAAACATATAGGAGTCGGACAAATCGGCATACGTCTGCAGGCTAAACGCCATTTCCTCTAAAATTTTCACATCTTGATCTGTCAGTTCAGTATGCTGTTTACAAAGTTTTTCTACTGTTGATTTTACCAATACACCACGACCTTTAATGAGAAGAATACCGCTTCCCCTATTGTGTAAAATTAGTATAAGACGGTTAATGAGAGAGGTCAATCTGCAGATTCAATATTACTAAATACTATTGCAGAAAACTTTTCACTTTCATTTTATATGCTTCCTGATCCATCACAAACGCTTCTCCGTGATTTGCGTTATCCACTAAAAATAATGCCGTATCACTCTTTGTCTCTTCATAAAGTTCTTTTGCCATTTCTGTTGGCACGAATGTATCTGCCTTGCCATGAATATACAGGATCGGTACAGTCGCGCGTTTAACCGCACTCAACGCATCTGCTTCTTTAAGTGAATACCCCGCCCTAGCATTCGTCAACAAACTCATATTGTCGAGTAACGGAAATGCCGGCAAATGAAACATTCTGTCCAGTTGATAGGCAAACAATTGATAAACGGATTGATACGGACTATCTGCAATGATGGCTTTCACTTGTTCAGGAAGTAGCTCACCACTCGCCATCAAAACTGTAGCAGCACCCATCGATAAACCGTGATAGATCACTTCCGTATCCGCCCCCAGCTTTTCGCCGAGCAACTTTGTCCAATCAATGAGATCTAAACGATCTGGCCAACCAAAACCGTAATAGTCACCACCGCTTTTTCCATGTCCTCTAGCATTTGGCATGAAAATATTATAGCCAAGCTCCTCATAATAAAATTGACCATATAACCCCATCTGTTTTGCGTTCCCTAAATAACCATGTGTTAAAATCACCAATTTGTCAGTCGGTTTTTGTGCCGGCAAGAAATAACCCATCAAGTCCAGATCATCTTTTGATGTCATATGAATTTCTTCAAATTCCTGTTGATCTACCCAGTCAAGCCAATCTCCATTTAAAAAAACTTCCATTGTCTCAGCAGATACTTTCAAATCCGCATTGCCTGTTAGAAAGTCTTTCGGTCCACGCTTGATAGCTAAGTCGTAGAAGAAAAAGCTTCCTGCTATCTGAAATACGATAATGATAGTGACTAGTAAAAAGACAACCTTTTTCCATCTTATTTTTCTCATCTCAATGTCCTCGTTCTCTTTGTCTAAGCATTTTCTCTTATTGTACAGTGAAAGCAAGTATTACGTTATGACGATTTCATGAGAAAAACCCCAGTAGTTGGATAACAACTACTGGGGCACGTCTGTTTCACTACTTTTCCTTTTACTTCTTTTTGTTATCTTGCTCGGTAGCCTTATCTGCTCGCTTGTAATCTTTTGCATATAATACTTCCTGCGCGGATGAAAGGCCATTATTCTTTTCTGTTAGTGTTTTGTGTGGCGGTTTGTTTTCACTCAAGCCTCAACACTCCTTTCCTTCTATCTTTCAGTGTTCCACGAAAAGATGAAATTAAACACGTTAATCAGTTATCCTTCTTTGGTTTTCTTCTTAAAACCACGTATACTAACTGCATAAGGAGCTGATCACATGAAATTCCATATGACAGAACATGGTTTTGACACCGAAACCGAATTTGGCACTCTACACATTTCGTCTAATGAAGAAAAAGGGTTTCGTCCATACCAGCTGATGGTCGCTTCGATTGCAGCTTGTGGTGGTGGTGTTATGAGAAAAGTTCTAGATAAAATGCGTGTCCCCGCAGATGATATTACCGTGGAAGTGAAAGAAGTTGTACGTTCACAAGATGATGCAAGTCGTCTCTTGAAGATTCATCTTCATTTCACAGTCATCGGATCGACTATCTCAGAAGAGAAAATGCCTCGGATCATGGAACTCACAGAGAAGAATTGTTCCATGTTACAATCTGTTATCGGTTGTATTGAAGTGGTGAAAACGTACGAGATTGTCGCTAAATAATCTCCAATGAAACGGCAAGAGAGTTCTCTCTTTTGTCGGTTTCGATGTTTAAAGGACCTTATTTTTCCATCGAAATTCCTGTATAATGAATAGAATATCTAAAAGGAGGTCTACCTTTATGAAGAATAAATTAGTTGGGTTGTTAGCAGTTTTATTAGTCTTTGCAGCAACACCATTTCAAGCGCAGGCTGCCACACAGTTCTCTGACGTAGATAAGCATTGGGCAAAAACAGAAATTATGTATCTGGCTGACCGTAATATTATAGGGGGTTTCCCAGATGGCACGTTTAAGCCAAATGACCCTATTACACGGGCGCAGGCATCTTCCATGCTTATTAAAGCATTGAAAATTCCTTTGGTGAAAAATCCCACAGTTCAGTTTAAGGACGTCTCGAAAAAGTCCGCATACTATCAGATCCTTGCAACAGTAAGCGAAAAAGGAATTATGAAAGGCGACAATGGTTTCATGCGTCCTGGTGAAGATACTTCACGTGCGCACATGGCTGCGATTATTCGACGTTCATTTAAAATACCCACAGACAACCAAGCAACATTTGTTGACGTTTCGCCAACGCATTGGTCATTCCCTGATATTAATGGGATTGCGAAAAAAGGAATTACGGGCGGTTCTGAAGGTAAATACATGCCTGCAGACTCGGTTACAAGATCCCAATTTGCTGCATTTTTAGTACGTGCTTTGGATGACTCGATGAAACTCAAAGACTATCATTCATATGTCAGTGTAAAAGGAAAGACGGTTGAACAGAATGGCTTCTTATATACAATTGCCAAAGACAAGGAGTCTACGAAGTTATTTAAAGAAAACAAAAAGGCAGGAACACGTTCAGCCATTTTGGATAGTGCGAAAATGCCAGATAACGGTATAAATCGTGAGCTATTAATGTCCGGTTACCAGATGGTTCTATACAATGATGAAATCTTCATTCCCTATTGGAACCTAATCAATGCAAGTAGTAAAATGCCCGCTGGTTACAATGTAATAAAATTAAACGTGAATGACTGGAGCTACACAATTGGTAGTATTCCACTTGACCAGAAGTTTCGTAACATGTTCATCTTGAATGACCGTATCTATTATACTCTTGAAAAGAACAAGGATCGTGTTTTTGATTCCAAGTTCGACCCTACTAAGCCAATGGATGATCCATTGACATTGTATTCGGTCACTATGGACGGCAAAAACAAAAAAACGTTGTTGAACTTCGATGCTCGTGTGATTTTCGATGAAGTAGAGGCTAATTCGAAAAGTAATCAAGTGAGCCAAAACAATAAATCAGTAGCGTATGATTTATCTACTATGTATTATTTCAACAAAACAGGTGTTTATAAATATAATTTGTTGGATAAGAAGACTAGTAAAGTTTCAAATGTACTAGCAAAAGACATGGAAGTTACGTCTACGCAGCTAGTTGTGACGGATCAGGCAGGTAAGAAACATAATTTGAAGAAATAAGTAAAAGCGGTACATCTCTATTTAGAGGTGTGCCGCTTTAAGATTATAGAGATAGTAATCAGTAAAGTGGACATGCCGAGTTAGGCATGTCGTTTTTTCTCTCGAATGATTATGGGCTTAGTTATCATCCTTACTAGCACTTGGCCGATGAAAAACGGAATAGCCGTTAGAAGTATAACGACATCCCGGCCAAATGGTTTGAACCATCCACCGTCTTCCGTGATGAAATTCATAGCTAACACGAGCGAAATTGCGGCTGTAATGATATTAATTAAGAATACGTAACGGATTTTCACTGTACTTGATAATATACCAGTTATAATAATGAATACGATACAAGCCAGGAGTAGATAAGAGGCGTCTTCGCGCTTTATATACTGACCATATTCATAAAAATGAAATAAGAATGGTGCAGGTATTAAACTCGTAATAAACCACAGAGTCTTTATGTGTCGCTTGTTCATAAAAACATTCCCCCTTAGCCCTACTAAAAAAGTGCTTCATACCTTCACTATTAAAAGCCCGACATACCTGCCGAGATTACAAATGTAGTCCACAAAAACCCAAGTCCAATTGCTAAAATTGCAAGTGCTCTTAGTGAAATAAGTAAAGTAGTAAGTAATGTTTTTTCTTCAGATCCTTTTATTTTTAATGTTTGAAGAATGAACGCAGTACCAGCGATTCCTACTGCAAAAGTAATTGCAACCCCTACCCAATACCAAGTTAATCCCCCACTCCAGTAAGCCATCTTTTGAAATAAAATACTCATTAAAAATACACCCGAAGCGCATACAAACGCGAGCATCGTATACAGTAGTTGTTTCTTTTCTCCCTGCATCACACTTATCCCCTTTCGATTCTATAGATGATCATACACGTTCTACGGTTTTTTCACCGGTACATATCCAACTTTCTCAACTAGCTCTTGCCCTTGAGATGACAGCATCCATTCAATAAATTTCTCTACATTCGGATTTTCCGTACCAGCCGTCACGACATAAAATTCAGATGAAATTGGATACTCTTCATTGCGTATGGTCTCTTTGTTTGGTTCGATCCCATTGATTGCGAGCAATTTAATTTCATCATTCCCTACCATTTCTGTTGAGTAATAGCGGAACGTATAGCCAATGGCATTTTTATAGTTGCGATACTTCGATACTTCAGAAATTATCCCCCCCATTCCTTCAGGTACATTTTCTTCTGGGGCATCCATAATCGGAATATCCCCCATCAATCTTTCCAAAGCCGTTTGACTACCACTGTCTTCCGGTCGCTGGAATGCGCGAATCGGTTCGTTATTACCACCCACCTCTTTCCAATTCGTTATTGAACCCGCATAGATATCTTGAATCTGCTTTAATTCTAAACTAGTAACAGGATTCTTTTGATTAACGAAGAAGACAAATGCTTCCCGACCAACCGGCGTTAATTTCAACTCAAGTCCCTTTTGTTTAGCTGTTTTCAATTGTGCATCGGAAGGTCCAGCCGCGATAATCATATCCACTTTTCCTTTGAACAAATTATCATAAGCAACTGGCGTAGTATTGACCATCACTTCGCTATCGTACGGATTATATTCTTTTTCTGGATAGACAGCATGAACGAATGCAGCATACAAAGGATATAATGCAGTTGCCCCGTCAATACGCGGCAGATTGTCTTCTAACGTTAATGTAGCCGCTTCATCTAATGACACTAGCTTTGATTCTCGTCCCATAGAAAATGGCTCGTAGTAAAATACATCTACTTCTGCACCCACAGTCGAGATACTTTCTTTATACAGATGCATCATGGGCCATACCGCAGCTCCCAACACGAATATACTTGCAATAATGCCGAACCACTTCTTCCGTTTTTTCGTATGGAAGTAATGAAATATCATCATGACAATCCAAATGTATAGAACTACCACGCTGATCACGACTAACGGAATATAATGAACCAACCCCATAAATAGTAAATATAATAAACCTACGCCTGTGAAAAATAGGATCCCGATCAATAGTAGTATCGAAAATGCCATAGGTGCAATCATAGCTAATCCCTCCTTTTTATTTCCCACTTAATTCATCCAAACGATGCCACGCCTCATCCTCATCAAAGGAACTATACCAACGATAATGTTCTTCATCCAAGATACGGAAATGCTGACTGATCAAGTTTTGCTGTAAACGGAAACGGCCTCTCGTTTCCAACTCACGCCACCATACTTTCCCACCCATTGACTGGTCCATTCGGCGGTCAATACCGTTATGCGCAATCGTTTCAAGTACTTCCAACGGGTCTCCACCAACTACGGCCTGCAGTACATCACTTTCTCGAAACAATGCACAAACAGCTACCACTGCAGTCCAACTGGCAGCTACCCTGCCCTTTTCAATTTGAATTAACGTCTTTTTTGAAATTCCTAATACATCAGCCATTTTTTGTTGGGAGTATTCCCTCTCCAATCGGACTACGCGTAGCTTTAACGAAATCAATTCTATTAATTGTTGTTGATTCACATGATCACCCCGTAGTTACATTTAATATCTATTGGTGTAATATTACACCAACTATACTATAAAGGCAAATGAATTTTCCAAACTATCTGTTAACCCGCTAACTATCGATTCTTTCTTAAAATTATGATAAGATTTATTGACTTTGTGATTTAGTATAAGAAACGAGGACTTCTATGAAACAGCGTGAACAATGGACATCCAAGATTGGTTTTATCTTAGCTGCTGCTGGCAGTGCTATCGGATTAGGTGCAATCTGGAAGTTCCCTTATATGGCCGGAACAAATGGCGGCAGCGTGTTTGTGCTGTTATTTATCATTTGTACATTATTGATCGGGCTACCGATTTTATTGGCTGAGTTTGTCATTGGACGAAGAGGACATGCAGATGCCGTGACTTCTTTGAAAAAGCTTTCAACAGGACGGAGTTGGGGATGGGTTGGATGGATGGGACTTGCATCGTCTTTCATCATCTTATCGTTTTACAGTGTCGTAGGTGGATGGATACTTTCCTATTTAGCACGAGCGTTTACATTTAAACTTGGCGGAATAGATTATGGTGATTTATTCAATACTACGATTGCCAACCCGTGGGAAGTATTACTAGCGCAAGCTCTGTTTATGGCATTGACGATCTTCATCGTTCAAAGCGGAATTCGTGGAGGAATTGAGCGAGCAAGTCGCTGGATTATGCCGCTATTATTCTTGTCTTTCATTGTATTGGCAATTCGTTCGTTAACATTGGACGGCGCAATGGAAGGTGTTCGGTTCTTATTCGTTCCAGATTGGAGTTATCTCAACGGAAAAACATTCCTTGTTGCATTAGGGCAAGCATTCTTTTCACTGAGTGTCGGTGTAACGGCTATGATGACGTATGCTTCTTACCTTTCGAAAGAGGAAAAACTTGGACAGTCTGCATTTAATGTCTCGATGCTAAATATCGGGATTTCTATACTAGCAGGACTTGTGATTTTCCCAGCAGTTTTCGCATTGGGACACTCACCTGAGGCGGGCCCTGGTTTAATCTTCGTTATCCTACCGGCTATTTTCAATGAAATTCCGTTCGGTGGCGTATTCTTGATCATCTTCTTTTTCCTCATGCTGTTTGCAACATTGACTTCCGCCATTGCGATGCTCGAAATCGTAGTGTCGACAGGAATTCGCAAAAAGCATGACAGACGAAAACGGGCTTCATGGGTATTCGGAGGACTGATCTTTTTGGTAGGAATCCCAAGTGCATTATCTTTCGGTTTACTAGCCGATGTGAGTATCTTC
This sequence comes from Sporosarcina ureae, assembly GCF_029267015.1. Taxonomy (GTDB): domain Bacteria; phylum Bacillota; class Bacilli; order Bacillales_A; family Planococcaceae; genus Sporosarcina; species Sporosarcina ureae_D. The sequence goes on from NZ_JARIEA010000059.1 coordinate 35,213, forward strand.
GGTAACTCCATTTTCGACTTTGCTGATTTACTGACGAGTAGAATTGCGATGCCGCTTGGTGCGTTGGCTGTTTCTTTATTTGCCGGCTTTATTCTGACGAAAGAGGATACGGCGGAAGAGTTAGGCATGAATCCCACTCTTCACACTTTGTGGAAAGTGATCGTCCGCTACTTCGCACCGATTGCGATTATAGTCATATTTTTCACTTGGATTTTAGGTATGTAAAAAGCACGCCGGAGAAACTCTCCGGCGTGCTTTTAGTTTGTGTACACTTATTAGTGGGCTATGAGCAGTTTCAAGGTGTCTATGAGCGGATATCCAGCGTCAATGAGCAGTGACGGTACTCGATAGAGCGGTAATCGGCTGTCATAGAGCACTTAAAGTCCCTGATAGAGCGCTCAGAGAGAATCAATGAGCTTGATGTCATTATGTCGGAAATATTCTAGTTGGAACAAACGCATCCGCTTGTAACGCTTCACTCACGCCCATCGTGTGAAAGCTTAGATATGTTTCATAAGCGCTTCTACCACTAGCGTTAATCCTGCTAAATCATCTTCAGAAAAACGATCCAGTTCAGGGCTGTCGATATCGAGCACACCAATTACTTCTCCATCCTTAATCATAGGCACGACAACTTCGGAACGGGATGCAGCGTCGCATGCAATGTGGCCTGGGAATGCGTTGACATCCGCTACAACGAGACCTTCTTTCGTCTTCGCAACCGTTCCGCAAACCCCGCGGCCCAGTGGAATACGGATACATGCAGGTAAGCCCTGAAATGGTCCTAGCACTAGTTCATCTCCATCCATCAAATAAAATCCTACCCAGTTAATCCGGTCAAAGAATTGATTAAGTAGTGCAGATGCATTGCTTAAATTCGCGTACATATTTGGCTCTCCAGACACTAATGCGTCCAATTGCGTTGAAAGCTGTTTATATTTCTCTTGTAGATTGTTGGAATAGTCAATAGGTGTGTACATATCATTTCCCTGCTTTCTGTGTATAGATCTACTTTTTATCATACACAGAATTACGTTGTTGGAAAAGTAATCGAACTTCATTACACACTTCTACTCAATCTAATTTCGCCTTCAATACCTCTCCGGTTACGGCATCTATTTTAACTTCATACTTATGCCCTTCCATAGTGCGTATATCTACTTCGTAGATTAATATACCATCATCAAACTCTAGCTCAGATTTCACCACTTGCCCCGGTACTCTTTGCAATGCAATTTCATTCGCCTGCTCCATAGAAATCCTGCGGTATTGAGGATGTTGCCAGTGATTCATCCAATATTCATTTTGCTGATTCAATTGATGATCCCTCCCATTTCTTCTTCGCTCTCAATCTATGCTACAAAGTGAAAAAGTGTTTCTCTACTACGTATGTCGTTTACGATAGAAAAACGGATTATTTCCGAGGAAATAATCCGTTTTTGTCAGGCAGTTTGCGCTGAAGAGTTTCTTTGTTTGTAACGCATCCAAATAATGAGTGGGATGAGCAGTAACGAGATATATGTTCCTAGGAAGCTCAGCATGGAAAAGCCCGAGAATGCAACGATAATTCCTGAAGCCAAGCCACCGACTGTACCCGCTAATGCGACAAACACATCGATAGTTCCTTGGATCTTCGCACGAGTCAAGACATCCGTCGAATCGATTACAATAGCTGTTCCACTGATTAACCCGAAGTTCCAACCAACTCCTAGTAATATGAGAGCTACGGACATCCAGAATATAGATCCTCCAGCTACGTAGGCTGCGAGAATACCCGCGGTTGCAAGTGTCACACCGGAAGCAATCACCATAGCCGGACGTCCAATCCGGTCTACTAATACTCCCGTGAAGACTGATGGTAAATACATCCCTGCAATGTGCAGCCCAATAACTATACCGATACCCGATATTTCTGCGCCGTGATGTTGCATATGAAGCGGCGTCATGGTCATAATGGCAACCATGACACCGTGGGACAGAACGAGAACAACAGCTCCTATCCAAATACCCATTCTGTTTGCCGTACGCTGGTGAACTAATTGTAATTGTAATTCACCGGATTCTTCTTGATTTTTTTGGTTGGCCAATTCTATTTCACGTGCCACTAGTAACGGATCAGGATTTAAAAATAGTAGGAAGGTCAAACCGGACAATAAATACGCGACACCTGCTAGTAAAAATACACCTGTCAATGAAGGAATTCCAATAAAATCCGCTACGTATCCCATAGGTAATACGAGATTCGGGCCTGCGACTGCTCCGACTGTGGTCGAAACCAATGCCACACTAACTGCTGTAGCACGTTGCTTTTTATTAGCAAGATCTGTTCCTGCATAGCGCGCCTGTAAGTTCGAAGAAGTCCCCGCTCCGTATATGAAAAGAAAAATAAATAAAATAGCCAAACTTCCAGACATAGCGGCTAGAATTACACCAAATGCTCCAATTCCACCTGTAATAAAGCCTGCTCCCAAGCCAAATCTCCGGCCGTACCGCTGTGATAGTCTGCCCACTAGATAGGCTGAAAGAGCTGATCCGAATGTGGAAAGTGCAATCGGCATGCCCGCCAGACTTTCGTTACCAGTCATCTCCTGTATGATTAAAGATCCCACTGTGATTCCTGCAGCAAGTCCTGCCCCACTAAATATTTGAGATATGATCACGACAAGTAAAGATCTCTTGTAGAGTTGTTTCTGCGCTTCTTCAGAATTTACATAATACGAATAATCTTGTAATCTCGACATGAAACTTTCCCGCTCCTTCTTTACGTCTATGCCATTATGCTATGTATAGAGATGAATCTTTTTTATGCTTTACTCATCTTATCACACCAAGACAAGTAGACGGCGAGGTTTTATCTGAATATAAAAACAAGCAAGTCCAGGTGTAATGGACTTGCTTGTTTTATTCTACTATTGCTAAAGATTAAATAAATGGTGCAATAAAAGTAGGATGATCAGAAAATTGTGCTATGCGCTTTTCCCCTTCATGTACCCACTTTTCATCGTAAACAATGGGGCCGTCTTTGTCTTCAGGTGTTTGGAACTGATCGAGACCGACAGCTGCTAGAACTGGGCTATCATCGTCGTCTAATCCAATATTGACTACATGATTGATGATAAATGGCACGTCGAATTCGATCATGGCGCTATCTTCATCGAGTTCACCGTCGATTACACGGAAAGGTATTCGCAAGTAGATGGTATCGCTGCCGTCCTGATTCAGGATGGAGTCGAAGTTTCCTCTGTCGAAGTCCCAATTCCCTCCCATTTGAATGTCATGTTCTGCGAGAATTTTAGTCGCATCTCCAAATAGCGATTTCTTTCCTGGTAGATTCGTTTTTAGTTCGATCATGGCTTGTCCTCTTTTCTATGTCAGTTTTTCTTGTGGATGGTCTTGTTGATGATAGTTTTAAGAATACCCTAGTTAGCTGTTTGGCAAACTTCTAAGGGCAGTTGATTTTCAAAAGAAATAGAGGATAGGCATCGTTGGTTTTACACAAAAGAAAAGACTACCTAATTATATTAGGCAGTCTACTTTCTTTTATTTCATTAATTCTTGATAGCGTCGCAAGCATTCTTCATACGCTTCTTGTACGGTTTCGGCTTGGATGACGTCTTCACCGGTTGTGGCGAATCGGGCTACGGAGTGTTCGTATTGAGGGTCGTAGTAGTGGATCAGTAGTTGCTCTACGGCTTGTGCAAAGCGTCCGTTTTCTAAGTCTTCTTGGATCTGTGCGGCGATTGGTTGGTGAATCCGTTTGCGAATTCGGGCAAATGCTTCCAGGAATAGTTCCGGTTGTTTTTCGGGTTCGTATTCAGATAGGATTTCTTCAACACGTACTTTGACAGGTAGTTGAATGATCCACTGCGGGCTCTGTCCTTTTTTCTCAAATAGTAGTTCAGGCATATGCACTTGGCCAATGCGTTTACTTTCGCCTTCTATGAAGATATATGGTTCATTCGCATACTTTACTAGCTTATCTGCAACTAGTAATTCGAATTTCTTTTGATTGTTCGGTCGGACGCCGATCTGTCCGAATATCGAACCGCGATGACCTGCCATTCCTTCTAAATCGATGACCGGACAACCGTCTTCCATCAGCTTGTGAAGAATCTTCGTCTTGCCGCTGCCAGTATAGCCGTTCAGTACAAGTAATTTAGGTGCGATAGGTTCTTGCAGTCGCGCAATAACCCACTGACGATACGTATGTATTCCGCCACTGATCCGACTTGAGCGTATTCCCATTAATTCAAGCACAGTCATTGCCGTTTTGCTTCGCATGCCGCCACGCCAGCAAAACACGGTAATCTGCGTATCAATCTTCCTGAATTCGTCAATGAAGTCGGGCAACTTCTTGGAGAAAATAGCCAGTCCATGATCCATTGCTGCTTCTTTGCTTACTTGTTTATAAAGCGTTCCTACTTCTGCGCGTTCTTCATTTGTAAAGATTGGAATATTAATACTACCTGGAATAGTAGCTTCTTCAAATTCTTTAGGCGTACGCACATCGACTAAAGTGTGTGAATGATTTTTTTGCAAGTCGAGTGCTTCCGCCAATGTAATGTCTCGTACCATGTGATTCCCCATCTCCTTGATTTACTGCACGATAATTCGACCGCTATGTTCATCGGTCACTTCCCCAATAATATGCGCATCGACTCCAGCTTCGCGTAATTGTGCATGCAGACGATCCGCTTCATCTCCTGCAACTGCTACAAGCAATCCACCAGAAGTTACTGCGTCACATAAAATCCATCTACCGACTTGATCCAATGATTCGGGGTATTCGACGATGTCCTCTATATGAGCAAAGTTGTTTTTCGTACCGCCTGGGACTGAGCCCGCTTCTGCAAGTTCTCTTGTACGCGGCAAAACAGGTACTTTCTCGTTATCTATACGTAAACAAACGCCACTACCTGTTGCCATTTCAGAAGCATGTCCAAGTAAACCGAAGCCTGTTACGTCTGTCGCAGCATGAATGCTATATTCATCCATCACTTCTGACGCTGTTTTATTGAGTGTTGTCATCACTTTTGTCACGTGAATTTCCTCTTCTTCAGACAATAATCCGTTCTTCAAGGAAGTAGTCATGATTCCTACACCAATTGGTTTTGTTAGTATCAAACGATCCCCAGGCTTCGCTCCAGCATTCGTACGGATCTTGTCGGGATGCACCGTTCCAGTTACTTGCATACCGAATTTTGGTTCCTGATCATCAATTGAGTGTCCGCCAACTAGTACTGCACCAGCTTCTTTCAATTTGTCTGCAGCGCCACGCAAGATTTCCGTTAGAATATTGCGATCGAGTGTATGAATGGGAAAGGCTACGATATTCAATGCTGTGATAGGTGTTCCGCCCATTGCGTAAACGTCACTGATCGCATTCGCCGCTGCCACTTGTCCAAAATCATACGGATCATTGACAATTGGTGTGAAGAAGTCAAGTGTCTGCACAATAGCAGTCGTGTCATTTATTTTATAAACGCCGGCGTCGTCGCTCGTATCCAGTCCGACTAGTAAGTTGGGATCCGTTAGGCCAGGGGGTAATGTGCGTAGAACTTCAGCCAAATCAGCAGGCCCAATTTTACACCCACACCCTCCTTTTGAAGATAATGAAGTCAGTTTTACAGAAGAGTTTCGCATTACAGATATCAACCTTTCCATTTGTAGTCCCTTAATTTTACCATAGAGTTTGTATTCTAGAGTTGTTGAACACTTGAAATTCCTATTGACGCACAAAGAGGCTGAGCGTAGATCGCACAGCCTCACTTGATTCATTTTATTACTTTACATAAAGTACTTGCCATTCATTATCATGTTTCTCTATACGCGTTCCTGTCCAACCATTCAATAACAATTGTTGTTGTCGTTCGATAGCCTGCATAGGAACGGATTGCTGTTCGGACGTAGCTTCTTTGAAAGGCTTCTGCAAATCTCTGAATAAAATATAGCGTAGTTTATTGCCGTACTTAACTTGGAGTGCTTTGATTTGTAAATCAAGTGCAAATTTATCCTTTAAGCTCGGTATATTAAATGGTGCAACGGTTGTACAAATATAGCGATAACGCTCACTCTCGATGTGCTCCATCAGCCATTTGCCTAGTATCGTCTGTAATCCATGACCTCTAAAGGCTGGATCCACGCATGTGATTTCTGAATACAGTACACTTGTCAATTCTTTTTGCGCTACACCTACGTCGATTCCTAAATGCTCGTCATCTTCACCAGGATCCAGCATAGCTCGGAACGCAATGAGGCGGTCATCGACGTAGGCTCCTGCCATCACGCCGTTACCGTGTAAAATATATATAAATTCTTCTTCCGTTAGTGGTTGTAAGAATTCGGGTTGCTCGAGTACTGCGATGACCCGTTCTTGCAAAGCCAAAACTTCCGGTAGTTGATCTTCTGTAAGCAGTGAAAGTGATGATTGTAACGTCATAGTACCACCTTTTCTTTACGTACCGTCAATTCCCCTAAAGTTTGCTCGTCTACATCAATTCCGAGCCCTGGTTTTTCATTGAGTTCAATAAACGGTACGTCATAGCGTAAATTACCGACATCTTTGCTGAATTTCAAAGGCCCTGTCAATTCTACGCTTGTCATCGCTTTTTGTGAGAAAGCTACATGAAAACCTGCTGCAGAGCCAATGGACGACTCTACCATTGAACCAACCTGACATTCGATTCCGGCCATTTCTGCCATATGTGCAAGTTTCATAGCGGGATACATGCCTCCGCATTTCATGAGCTTGATATTCACTTTATCCGCTGCACGTTTTGCGATAATCTCACGCATATCACGCACACCGCGTAGTCCTTCATCTACCATTAGAGGCGTTGCAGTTTTCGATTTGATTTCTACCATCGCATCGATATCATCCGCTTTCACAGGTTGCTCGAGCCAGTCTAGTTCACAACTTTCCAATTGCTTCATCGCCTGTAATGTCGTCGCACTGTTGCCCCATCCTTGATTGACGTCAACACGAATTGCAATATCCTTACCTACACGCTGACGTACCGCTTGAATACGCTTGACGTCTTCCGTTGCATTGGTACCTACCTTCATCTTCAATGAACCATAGCCCGCTGCTACACGTTCTGCGGCTTCTTGTGCCATATGTTCAGGAGACGCGATACTTAACACATGTGTAATTGGAAACTTCTCATGATAGCGTCCACCGAGAAGATTGTAAGCTGGGATACTATATGCTTTTCCTACTACATCAAAACAAGCTATATCCAGTGCAGCTTTTGCAGTAGGTACACCGTAGATTGCTTGATCCATTTTTTCATGAATTCTACCAAAGCTACTAGGATCTTCTCCAAGTAAAGCAGGAGCGAGCGTGTGTTGGAGTACAGCAAATGTACCTTCCCAACTTTCGCCTGTTACGTGGTCGTCCGCCACCGCTTCACCGTAGCCGACATGTCCGGTATCTGTCGTCATTTTCACGATAATGGACGGCATGTCATCGTAAGACGCGTAGCTAATCACAAATGGTTCGTAGAGAGGCAATCTAATCGCGAATATTTCAATTTCAGTTATTTTCATTATGTATTCTTCCTTTCCTATTTGCATTCTTTCATTCGTATTGTATGATTGTCGTTAAATAGTCGTTAATGAAAGAGGAGGTATCTATATGAAGGTTACCATTGCATTGATTGGGTCACAAGAGTTTTGCAAACAAGCAGAAACTATTGTTTTGCCGCAAAACATCCGTATTGATTGTTATCAATACCGTAATCCTTCAGAAGCACCGAGTTTGCTCGACACGATGAAGCCTTGTCATGCGATTCTGTTTTCTGGATCCTTGCCGTATGAGGCATCTGAGCATGTTCTTAAGACCATCTCCGTTCCTGTACTTTATCTTCAACAAAATGAACATACTATCGCTGTTACATTATTATACCTTGCTTCAGAAAAGAATTTAGCGATTTACGATATTTCTATCGATATAAAAGATCGTTCTCATATTGAACATATTTTGCGTGACCTAGACACTTTATCGCCTAGTAAGAAACCCGCTATACATGAATTGCAGAGGAACAGTGATTTACAAGCGATTGTAAACTTTCACGTGGAACACTTCAGAAGCGGGCAATCTAAAATGGCAGTGACCAGTGTGCATGCCGTCTATAACCAACTGAAAGCAGCAGGGATTCCCGCTTTTCGTATGCTCGATCCCGTCAGTAATACTTTACGTGCGCTTGAACAAGCTGCACACCAAGCAAGTCTTGAAAGAAGTAAAGCAACCAAAATCGCAGTCGGATTGTTGAAAGTTCATAATAAGCAGAAACTCTCTCATGAAACAGTAGTGAAACTAGCCAATTACTTACAGGCAAAATGGTCGGAAAGTGAAGGTTTCTATTACTTCTACACTTCGCTAGGTACTGTGGAGTTCGTGTTGGCACTGGAATCATTCGTTCTATTTATCAACTCTATACCCGAAGCTTCTTTATCTTTTGGATTGGGTCAAACTATTGTAGAAGCTAGCGACAATGCATGGAGTGCGCTGCAACTCGCTTCAAACGAAGGCATTTTTATGCTAGATGAACATAAACAGCTACACGGCCCGTTGCCTTCTACGAACACCTCCATCGCCATGAAGCTCGAGGGACCTAAGTTACTAGCAATCAGCAAGAAGACTACTCTCAGTCCTGCAGTCATTTCCAAGATCATTCAGTTCAATCAATTCAGGCAATCCACTTCTTTTACTGCACATGATCTAGCCGGATATTTAGCCGTTTCAAGAAGAACCGCAGAACGGACGATCAAGAAGCTGATGGATCATCAATTCATACAGGCAGTTGGTGAAGAAATGACGTATTCGCAAGGCCGCCCCCGTGCTCTATATGAAATGAAACTCCCCCATCCATAATGAAAGAAAAGCCGTAGAAATAATCTCGGCTTTTCTTTTTTATATTATTCCACTTGCACTTCGGGCTCCAACCGTGCCTCTTGTTCATTCATCTCTACGACTTCTTCCGATGTCATTTTTACAATGCTGAAGCCGGTTAATGCATACACAATCGACAATAACGGAACTGCGAAATTCAAAATAGCGTACGGACCATATTCTACAACGCTGACACCAAGTGTACCGAAAATAAACACACCACATGTATTCCATGGAATGAATACGGAAGTCAGAGTTCCACCATCCTCAAGCGCACGCGACAGGTTCTTGGAGCTTAATCCCATGTCTTTATAGGTTTTACTAAACATTCTAGAAGGCACTACAATCGAAACGTATTGCTCTGAACACGTAGCGTTGGTTAGAACACACGCACCGATCGTCGAAATAATCAATGATGACGTAGATTTCACGACTTTCAACAATTGTTGCATGATTGCACGTAGCATTCCGGAATACTCAAGGATTCCACCAAATGTCATCGCCACAATCGTCATGGAAACGGTATACATCATACTATCGAGTCCACCGCCATTGAATAAGTTATCAACTAATTTATTGCCCGTTTCAATAGCAAATCCGCTCTGTAAAGCATGAAGAGCGTCTGCAAACGTCCCGCCCTGAATAGTTATGTGCGAAATGAACCCTAACACAATACCGATAATTAACGCGGGTACCGCAGGAATCTTTAACGCGACCATGACAATGACGGCCAACGGAACAAGCAATAACCAAGGTGAAATAATAAAGCTTTCTTGCATGACTTGTGATGTTTTCGCAATCGATGATAATTCTGCTTCACCCGATCCAAACTTTCTTCCCAAGAAGGTAAACACAGCCAATGCAATGAGTAAACCAGGAATCGTTGTATACAACATATGCTTAATATGATCGAATAAATCTGTCCCCGTCAGCCCTGCTGCAAGGTTCGTCGTATCCGAAAGAGGGGACATTTTATCACCAAAATACGCACCTGAAATAACAGCACCCGCGACCATACCTGCTGGAATTCCCATACTTAACCCGATGCCCATACCTGCTACACCGATCGTTGCCATCGTGGACCACGAACTACCAATTGCTAACGAAACAAGCGCACAAATTAACGCAATTGCAACTAGGAACCAAGATGGTGTAATGATCTTCAATCCGTAGAATATCATCGTAGCAACGATCCCACCACCCATCCACGAACCAATCACTAATCCAACGAGCATAATGATAATGACGGCAGGAAGTGCTAAACGAATACCTTTGTACATCATTTCTTCGATTTCTTTCCAGGAGTAACCGTAACGCCAAGCGACGAGTGCCGCAATGGAAGTACCTACTATTAACGGCATATGTGGTCCTTGCTCTAGCTTCACCACGGTGATAAGCATCACTATAATCATCAATACTAGTGGCAGTATAGCCCACCAAAAACCTATCTCTCTTTTTTCTCTTTTCGCTTCCATAATTCACCCCACCCATCTTCTGATAATTCCGAAATGTCGTTATATGGTCGTTTAATCTATAGTAAGCGTTTTCTGAATTACTTGTCAACGCAAAATTTGTAAGCGTTTTCTGAAGTCACGAACCCTTCACATAGAATACGTTTATAAAACTTTGATAACGGGAATACTATAAAGTACTTTCAAGAATGGGAGGCGCGCTGCCATTGACAGCTAATGTCCAAAAAACAGATACGATAAAATGTATAACGGAATACGATACGTTACGCAGAGTCATTTTGTGCCCGCCAGAGTTTATGGCAATTGACGAAGTGATTAACGAAGTACAGAAAAAGTATGAAGATGAAAATATCGATAAAGCCCGTGCGATGAAACAGCATGCGGAATTTGAAAAACTATTGCTAGAAAATGGAGTAGAAGTTATCACACTTCCTACTTCTGAAAAATATCCAGAACAAGTCTTCACGAGGGATATCGGTTTCACAATCGGCAATGAAGTATTCATAGCCGATTTGGCCGCAAATATTCGAAAAGGTGAAGAGATCACGCTAAAAGAATGGCTTATTGCGCAAGACATCCCCTATCAGTCCGCGACGGATCGAATGGAAGGCGGCGACATCATTGTTGACCGCGATACGATCTACATCGGCATCAGTAGCCGTACATCCGAGGAAGCAGTCAGCAATCTCGAAGAAAAACTGCCCGATCATTACATCAAGCGAATTCCGTTTGACGGACGCTACTTGCACTTGGACTGTGTATTCAATCTCCTGTCTTCAGGAAAGGCTCTCTACTTCCCCGCAGCATTTGATCAAGACACGATCGATCAATTAGCCGCGTCGTACGAACTAATTGAAGTCGCTGAAGATGAGCAATTCTCGCTTGGTACGAACGTACTTTCAATAGGCAATAATAAAGTATTCAGTTTGCCTCAAAACAAACAAGTGAATAAAGATTTACGCGCACATGGTTTCGAAGTCATTGAAGTCGACTTTTCTGAAATCATTAAATCAGGCGGTTCGTTCAGATGTTGTTCCATGCCGGTAGAACGCGGATAAAATGAAAGACTGAAGCCCATCCCACATAATGTTCGTGGCGATTAAGCTTCAGTCTTTTTCATTCCAGTAGGTCTATATAGTAATTTTGGTCATCGTCTAGCTCAGGTATATCGATCTCAATTGATTCAGGAATCAACAAGTGAACCGTCATAACACCCGATACAGTACCAGAGGAATACCCAGATGTCTTTTCGCCAGTAAACTGATTCAAGAGGTTTGAGTCATGATAAAACGTATATACCAAATGGTTTTTAGGTTGTTTCGGAATAGACATGGACTTGCTATCCCAGACAGGTAGATTGATTTTGAGTTGATCGGATAAATCGTAATACGTATTTTCTTCATCATTGAACGTGGCTATCAATTCGGGAGAATAGACTGTTTCTTCTATGATCCGACTGGTACTCGGTGTACGCTTGATCAGAACATGCGCACCGGAGAAAGAAGGGATGGAAAATTCCCCCTCCACCTCATGCGACCGTTTTGCTAATACTAAGTTATCAGGAATTGGTAACTCTTCTACAATCGCACTATATAGATCAAATCCCACTTCGTTTTCCACTGCCTCAGGAAGATTAACACCCTTTACTTTCCGTTCCATCGTTTCCGCTACGCCAAGTCCAATTATTAACAACACTAGGTATCCAATAATAAACTTCCAATGAAAGGATCTTTTTATCCGTACGCGTCCCATATTCCTTGTTACCAGTATAATCGTCAATACTCCTAGAAGAAGGACTATGGGTACTAGTATAGTAAGAAGCATCAAGGGTTCCTCACCTCCAAGCGATTTGTGACGAAGAAGCTAATAGCAAACAGAACAGCAATGGCTCCTACTATCTTCAATGTGAATAATAGAATCGATGTTTCCCCATGGAAGAAATACAGCAATCCACTATTCTCATTGTCTGCTATACCAAATGTGCTCTGCGTAAATGCATACCACATCACTCCAAACAGCGCGACAAACAATTTGCTCCATTGGATGAGTGATCCGAGCGTATACCCAACTAGCATAAGCAATAGCGTATAAGCCGTCATAGCAAAAATACGTGAAAAGAAATCCAGTGGTGAAGATAGTAATCCCGACGTTTCAATAATCATATTATCTTGGAACATCGCTACAATCTTCATCACCGACCCAAGTAAAACGGTCGTTACACCGCCGAGTAACGCGGCAGTACAGAAGAAGTAGAAATTAGCTAGTTGAAACGTCAAACGATTGGTCACAAACGAAAAGGATTCATTTCGCTGTGCGGCAGACGTCAACAGGAAACCGACTATGAATGCCCAGAATAGTGTGAGTCCTACTTGACTGTCGTTCGTTATGGAAGTGAAGTCGAAGGAAATCGGCTCTCCCCAATCGTTCGTGTAAGTAGATGTAAATGCACCGCTGATGAACACAGTGGCTAAAATCTGCAATATAATCAGCATCGTGAAAATTGCGCCATTGGCATTCAGTTTGAATAAAAACTGTCGTGTGGCAAGTTCATTCATACTCCATTGTGTCGAATACATCATCTACACCTCCTCTCGTCTGACCTGTCATAGCAAGATACGCTTCACTCGCTGAAACGGCCGACACACGGATTCCAGCCTGCTTTAATTCAGTTAGTTCTGCTTTCGTATGTTCATTGTCAACTATCCATTCTGTCAACGGACCTGTTGAAGTTCGATGGATTACAGCGTATTGATTCGCATACTGCTTCAATACGTTTTCTTTACCTTGAAACTTGATGAACTTCTCTTGTAGTTCAGTTATGGAACTATGAAATGCAATGCCTTTTCCTTCGATCAATAAAATATCTTCAAGCAAGTCTTCCATCTCTTCCATATGATGACTTGATAACAGGATGGTTCTTGGGTGAGCCAAATAATCTTTTAATAATGCTCGGTAGAAATCACTGCGGGCTCCGGCATCCATTCCTGTAATCGGTTCATCAAACATCGTCAATGGACAACGTGCTGCGATCCCGACGATTGCATTGAATGTGCTACGTTTTCCTTTAGACAGTACGCGATGGTTCAATGTTAACGGCAGCCTAAAATATTTGAGTAGACGCTTAGCGAGTTCGCCGTCCCAGTTTTCATAGAAGCGATTAAACTCCAAAAGTAAGTCTTCTAGCGTCATCGCGTCGGGGAAGCCCATCATGTCGTCAACAAATATCATGTTTGCAGAAACGGAAAGGCTATTAAAGGGACGCTCGCCAAACACACGTAATTCCCCATCCGACTCTTTGATGAAGCCTGCAATCATCTTCATGAGTGTTGTCTTCCCTACACCGTTGCGCCCTATTAAGCCTGTAATGGTGTTTTCGCGAATCTCCAAATTCAATTGATCCAATATCGTAGTAGAACGATACCGTTTTGTTACGTTTTCTAGAGTAATGACCGGCATCACGATCTCTCCTTTCGCTCTGCTTGAATTAATTCGATCAGCTGTTCATCTTGCAAACCGAGTAACGCGGCTTCATTCAGCAGTTCCTGTACTAACCGCCGCAACGTTCCGTCTTTACGTTTCGTTAGCAGTTTATTGCGTGCATCTGCGGAGACAAATGTACCGAGTCCCCGTTTTTTATAAATAAGTTCCGCATCCAGCAAAATTGTCAACCCCTTCCCCGCAGTCGCAGGATTAATATTGAATAGCTCTGCCAACTGATACTGCGAGTACACTTTATCGTCCGCTTGTAACGTACCATCAATAATTTCTGTCTCTAACCATTCTGCAATTTGTATATAAATCGGCTTTTCTCCATCCATGTCGATCAAGAGCTTCACCACCTTTAGGTTACCCAGTACATTACTGTTGTAATGTACTATACTCGTTTTTATAGTAGTTTGCAAATGAATATAAAAAATGCAAGGCTCAAGACCTTGCATCCCAAAGTACAAAAATATTGGCAAACAGTACGATCAATGAATAAAAGCTTCATTTTCTGCACATGCTAGCTATTTATACTGTATGTAAGGAGAGGATGAAATGAATACAGTAAAAGATTTTCCTATTCAGCGAAATAGATTATTGAATGTAGCCTTTCTATTAGTTTGCTTATGTTTATTAGACGCCGTTTTCACCGATTGTGGTCTGCGACTCGGTTATATAGAGGAAGCCAATCTGCTAGTAGCGTTTATGTATGATCAAAGTATTGCTTTATTTTATATAGTGAAATTGGGCTTACCTTTACTTCTTTTATATATTTTGGCGATTCGTGCATCGGGTATAATTGTACGGATTTCGCTAACAACTGCATTGTTTCTTTATATTACAGTGCTATTCGTTCATATATTCTGGCTGATTTTGGCCGCAATCTAACAGGCGTATAAACACCCCTTCTATACCTATTATTTGTTGTATACTACTTGTATCAATACGCGGAAAGAAGGGGTTATGATTGAATAATGCACGAACATTGCACGCGCTATCAATCGGGATGCCACGGTCATTAAAAACAGGGGACGGAAAAGACTTTGTGAGCGCCATTTGTAAACAGGCTGCAGATGAAGCATTTCTCTCAGTGGACGGTTTCAATGGAGACGGGATTGCGGATACGAAGCATCATGGAGGACCTGACCGCGCAGTCTGTATGTATTCAGATGAACACTATGCGCTTTGGGAAAAACAGTTTTCTTGTACATTGTCTCCATCTACATTTGGAGAAAATCTCACAGTAGGCGGAATGCTTGAGGATGAAGTATGTATAGGGGATATCTATCAAGTGGGAAATGCGGTCATTCAAGTGACACAAGGTCGTGTTCCTTGTAACACAATCAGTCAGCGTACAGGTTTGCCTGGTCTGATGAAAGAGATGATTAAAACTGGACTTACAGGCTATTTATGTCGTGTCGTTAAAGAAGGAATCGTTCATTCAAATTCTATAATTACGTTATTGCAACGTGATCCAAACAACGTGTCCATTCTTTACGCTAACGAAGTATACTTTCAACGTCCGAAAGACCAGGACGGTTTAAAACGAATTTTAGCCGTCGATGCGCTAGCTGACGAGTGGAAAGATATGCTGATAAAACGTTTGGAAAAGTTACAGACTACTAAAAAAGAACGGACCACACGATAAATCGTTGGTTCGTTCTTTTTTCTATTATATAAGTTGTTTCACTAATTCACGATTTCGTTCTTTAAAGAGTTCATTATGAGAAGAGACCATGCCGTTCTGGTTCGCTTCAGGATCAATATACTTCTTGGCGCAGTTCACGGCATTGGCTGCATCTTGGAATGCTCCCGCGATTAAGTGCAACTTGCCATCATGGCTTAGCACATCACCAGCCGCATACATTCCTTCTATGGACGTAGCGCTCGTGCAAGTACCTGCAATCTGGTCGTGCTCTGTTAGCTCCACACCTAGCTGCTGATCGCCAATCAATGAGGTATCGCGCTCATAGCCGTGATTGATGATCACTTCATCCACTGCTATCGTTACGACTGTCCCATCGTCATTATGTTGCAGTTCAACTTTCTCGATCGCACTATGATCTTCAGACGCAATGAACCGAGTGATATTCGTATTGAAGTGGCAGACAACACCACTCTCCAAAAGTTGTCGCACTTGCGCTTCATGGCCATTTAAATTGTCTTTCCGATAAGTTAAATATACTTCTTTAGCTATCGGTTGTAATTCATTTGCCCAATCGATCGCTGCGTTACCGCCACCCGAAATGAGAACAGTTTTGTCTTTGAAACGTCCTAGAGACTTTACCGTATAGTTCAAATTCGATACTTCAAAGCGTTCCGCACCTTCCACTTCGATCTTCTGGGGATTTAATATACCTGTTCCTGTCGCTACTATTACTGTCTTACTGTAGTGAATCGTACCGGAAGAACCATGCAAAGCAAAGTAGTTTTCTTTTGTCTTTTCAATTTTAATAATTTTTTCATTGAGTACTACTTCAGGATCAAATGTTAATCCTTGGGCCACAAGACGCTCGATTACCTGTGCACCTGGCGCAGGAGTAATACCTCCGATGTCCCAAATCATTTTTTCTGGGTAGACATGGACTTTCCCACCGAGTTGCGGCTGGTATTCAATGATTTTCGTCTTCATTTCCCGCAATCCACTGTAAAAAGTAGCATATAATCCTGCAGGTCCACCGCCGATTACCGTTACATCCAGTAGCTGATCTCGTTTCATTCCATCTTCTCCCTTTAAAAAATAATTGACAACGTTGGCATTTCATTTTATAGTTTTCATTATACTGATACTGATAATCATTATCAATGATTATTTAGTAGGAAAGGTAGGAGCCCATAAAATGGTTCGCTTGTACACAGAAAATCTGCAAGTTTCATATGATGACCGCCTCATCGTCAAAGGGCTATCGGTAAGAATACCTGACCAGAAAGTAACTGCCATTATTGGAGCAAATGGATGTGGCAAGTCCACTTTCTTAAAAGCCGTTACTCGCTTAATTCCACATCAAGCTGGAGAGGTCGTGCTGGATGGCGGAAGTATCGTCAAACAAAAGACGAAACAACTTGCACAAAAGATGGCGATTCTTCCTCAAACACAAGAAGCCGCCAGCGGATTGACGGTTGGAGAATTGGTTTCCTACGGTAGATTTCCTTATCAAAATGCCATGGGACGTCTAACTCCGCGCGATATGGATGTCATCAACTGGGCGCTTGAAGTTACCAATACGACAGATTTTAAACATCGTCAAGTCGACGCATTATCTGGAGGTCAACGTCAGCGCGTTTGGATTGCAATGGCTCTTGCCCAAGAGACAGACATTATATTCCTCGATGAGCCCACTACCTATTTGGATATGGCACATCAGCTAGAAGTTCTTGAACTGTTACAAAAGCTTAATAGAGAACAGCAACGCACGATCGTCATGGTATTACATGACTTGAATCAGGCAGCACGCTTCGCCGATTTCATCATTGCGATGAAAGACGGAGAAATTATTCGTGCGGGCATGTGCGAAGATGTTATACGCCCCGATATCTTGCGGGAAGTATTTCGCATCGACGCGGAAATTGGAACGGATCCACGAACGGGTAAACCGTTATGCATCACATATGATCTACTAAAAGGAGACGAATAACAGTTGAAGAAAATTTTATTACCTGTCCTTTTGCTCATCGTACTTGCGTTGGCAGCTTGTGGCAATAAACAGGAAGAACCTGCGAAAGAAGATACACCTGCAAAAGAAGAAGGAACAAGCAGCACAATTACGTATGAATCTGAGGAAGGTCCAGTAGAGGTACCGGCCGATCCACAACGCGTTGTCGTATTGTCTAGTTTTGCTGGTACTGTGCATGAATTGGGTGTTAACTTAGTAGGAGCAGAATCTTGGTCAAAAGATAATCCTGCTTTTGATTCATTCCTGAAAGATGTTGAAGAAGTTTCGGATGAGAATGTCGAAAAAGTCATCGAACTAGATCCTGATTTAATCATTGGACTATCTACTATCAAGAACATTGATAAATTCAAAGAAATCGCGCCTACTGTTACGTATACATATGGCAAAGTAGACTACTTAACACAACAGATTGAAATCGGTAAATTACTGAACAAAGAAAAAGAAGCGACAGAATGGGTAGATGCATTTAAAGCACGTGCTAAGCAAGCTGGAGAAGATATTAAAGCGAAGATCGGAGAAGATACGACGGTTTCCGTTATCGAAGAGTTCGACAAACAAATTTACGTCTTCGGCGATAACTGGGGTAGAGGAACAGAAATTCTCTATCAGGAAATGAAGTTGGCTATGCCTGAAAAAGTAAAAGAGATGACTGAGAAAGACGGATATTATGCGCTATCTGCAGAAGTTTTGCCTGAATTTGCTGGAGATTATATCATCTTGAGTAAAAGCGACACAGGTGATAATTCATTCTTGGAAACAGAAACATACAAGAGTATTCCCGCTGTCAAAAACGATCAAGTCTATCAGGTAAACACAGCAGAATTCTCATTCAACGACGCCTATACACTTGATAATCAGCTCGATTTCTTTATCGAAAGCTTTTTAGGAACTAAGTAATTAAACAAGATGGGGCTCTTCTTCATTGAAGAACCCCTTTTTTCATGACAAGAAAGGAGCGGATAAAAAGGATGGAAAAACCGGTTAGAAAAGCTATTCCGTTTAGTCTCAAACTTTTTGCCAGTGCAATACTATTACTAATCAGTTTCTTATTTGCCATGAAGCTTGGTGCCGCTCACACTTCATGGCAAGACGTCTTGCTTTCATTCACGACAAGTCAAGAGAGTAACATTTTGATACTGAAAGAAATTCGTTTCCCACGTGAAGTTGGTGCCGTGTTTGTAGGTGCTGCTTTGGCCGTTTCTGGAGCTATCATGCAAGGCATGACACGAAACCCATTGGCCGATCCTGGATTGCTCGGGCTGACGGCTGGAGCGAATGCAGCACTTGCGATTGCACTTGCATTCATTCCAACGATTAATTACTTCGGCATCATGACGGCTTGCTTCATAGGGGCTGCTGTCGGTGCGCTGATCGTTTTCGGCATTGCATCCGCAAAGCGTGGGGGCTTTGCACCCATTCGCCTCGTATTAGCTGGAGCAGCGGTTTCTACATTTCTATTTGCCATTGCACAAGGTGTTGGCTTGTATTTTAAGATTTCAAAGGGCGTGGCAATGTGGACGGCTGGTGGATTGATCGGCACATCATGGGGGCAACTTCAGACGATTGCACCTGTTATTATGATTGGAATTCTCGTTGCACTCCTATTATCACGTCAATTGACATTGTTAAGCCTAAATGAAGAAGTAGCGATTGGGCTTGGACAAAACACGTTCAAAATAAAAGTCATGTTGTTTATCATTATTATTTTATTGGCTGGGGCTGCTGTGGCGTTGGCCGGCAACTTGGCGTTTGTCGGTTTGATGATTCCTCATATCGTGCGGGCTATTGTAGGAACAGATTATCGATTCATCCTCCCTGTTTCAGCAATTATCGGTGCTGCATTCATGTTGCTTGCCGATACGGTCGGACGCATGTTGCAAGCGCCGTTTGAAACGCCTGTCGCCGCGTTGATCGCAGTGATCGGATTACCGTTCTTCCTATTGATCGTACGCAAGGGAGGTCGTGCTTTCTCATGATTCTTCCATATGTCAAAAGAAAGCAGCGAATTCTAGTTGTCGTGTTCATTGCGTTAATTATCTCTTTAAGTATTCTTGCTATTGGTTTAGGCTATGCATCTATTGAGTGGAGTCGGTTACTTCCTACCCTTTTCGGCCAAGGCACGTTTAAAGAGGAGTTTGTGCTGTTTTCTATTCGCCTACCAAGGATAATCATCACATTACTCGCTGGTGCGGCTCTCGCTTTGTCAGGTGCTATTTTACAAGGCATTACACGGAATGACCTCGCGGATCCCGGTATTATCGGCATTAACTCCGGAGCTGGGGTCGCGATTGCGATCTTCTTCCTGTTTGTTCCGATCGAAGCCGGTGCATTTGCTTATTTGCTACCGTTAGTAGGATTTGCTGGAGCAATTATCACGTCTATTCTAATTTACCTTTTCGCGTATAGCCGAAAAACCGGTTTACAGCCTATGCGACTGGTGTTGGTTGGTATTGGATTCTCGATGGCACTCTCAGGCGTGATGGTCGTACTAACTTCTTCTGCAGATCAGGAAAAGGTAGATTTCATATCAAGATGGATAGCAGGAAACATTTGGGGAACTGATTGGCCTTATATATGGGCGCTTGCTCCTTGGTTACTACTCTTGATTCCTTTCGCTTTGTTTAAAGCACATCGACTCGATATGTTGGGATTGAATGAAGCGGTCGCTACAGGAATTGGCGTATCCATCGAACGCGAGCGTATTGTGTTATTACTCACTGCAGTAGCTCTTGCGGCCTCTGCGGTATCCGTAACAGGCGGCATAGCGTTCATCGGACTGATGGCACCCCATATTGCCAAATCACTGGTCGGACCGCGCCATCGCATAAATTTACCTATCGCAATTCTACTTGGTAGTTTTCTGCTATTGCTTGCTGATACGATCGGACGAAACATTCTGGATCCTAGCGGTATTCCCGCGGGTATCATCGTATCATTGATCGGCGCACCGTATTTTTGCTATTTATTGCTGAAGAAATGAAAAACGCCAGTATTCCCTTTATGGGAGTTCTGGCGTTTTCATTATATCCCTCGATCCTTTTTAACATAACGAATCAGTTCTTTTTCTCGTTCTGTATTCTTCTCTTCCGTAAATTCGGCACTCCACTCATAATATCCCTTGCCCGTTTTACTTCCAAGATCACCTGCATCCAATAATTCTTGCATACTAGACGCAGATTGTTTTGTGTTCGACAAATCCTTGTATAAATAATTCGATATATCCGTGTACACATCTAAGCCACCCATATCTGCAGATAGAAATGGTCCGGTGATAGGTAATCTTCTACCGATACTGTAAAGCACCGCTGCATCGATATCTTCTTTTGTCGCGATGCCTTCTTCTAAAATATGCTGTGCTTCACGTAACAAAGCGAACTGCAAACGATTCCCTACGAAACCGGGTGCTTCCTTTTTGACCTCAATGGGCTTTTTATTCATCTCGGTCATTAACATCATAGAACGTTCGACTGTCTCATCATTTGTTTTCGACCCGCGAACTACTTCAACTAATGGGATTAAATGTGCGGGGTGCCAAAAATGCGTGATCACCGTACGTTCAGGATGTTTGGTTTTAGAAGCGATATCAGTGGGACTGATTGCTGATGTATTACTTGCCAAAATAACTGTCAGATCGCAAAGCTCGTCCAATTGTTTAAAAATCTGCTGCTTCAACTCCAAACGTTCAGGTACTGCTTCGATAATGAACGTCGCATCTTTTATCGCTTCTTCCATTGTTGTGACTATAGTTACTCTGTCTCTTACTAACTGCACTTCTTCAATTGCCAATAAGTCATTATCTGTTAGCACTTGCAACTTGCTATCGATACTTGCAAGAGCATGCTCTAGTTCTTTAACAGCTATACCGTACATTGTCACATCGTATCCAGCCCATGCAGCACTTAGAGCAATGGAATGACCCATCGTTCCGGAGCCTATAATCGCTATTCTTTCCATAGTCTACCCCCTACTCATTACTTGAATGCAAAGGACGATACCTGCACTAAAGGGTATCGTCCACTTATATTATCTAGTCTTAAAATCAGATGAAATCGTAAAGGATGCTTCTGTCTTTTCTTTGACCTCGTCTATAGTAACACCAGCAAACGTTTCAACCAGTACCATACCATCATCCGTGAAATCAAATACAGCCAAGTCAGTGATAAGTCGATCTACAACGCCTAGACCTGTTAACGGTAACGAACACGTAGACTTAACCTTTGATTCACCGTGTTTATTGACATGATCCATGATGACTACCACGCGTTTAGCGCCAACAACTAAATCCATCGCGCCGCCCATTCCTTTCACAACTTTCCCCGGAATCATCCAGTTGGCCAAGTCTCCTTGTTCAGAAACTTCCATACCACCTAGAATCGCCAAGTCGATATGTCCGCCCCGGATCATCGCGAACGATTCCGCACTATCAAAGAAGGATGAACCGGGAACTGTCGTAATAGTTTCTTTTCCCGCATTGATTAAATCCGCATCTTCTTGCCCTTCTACCGGATAAGGTCCGATACCAAGCAACCCATTCTCAGACTGTAATAATACCGTCATGCCATCAGGTATTTCATTTGCTACTAGTGTGGGCATACCGATTCCAAGGTTCACGTTCATACCATCTTGAATTTCCTCTACCGCACGTTTTACGATCGTATTTCGTGTTTCCGTCATGTTCATCTCTCCTTTTTACGCTTTTCTCACTGTTAGGCGTTCAATGCGCTTTTCATAATCTGTCCCAAGAAGTACACGCTGAACATAAATACCCGGCGTATCAATTTCTTCCGGAGTAAGTTCGCCAGCTTCAACGATTTCCTCTACTTCTGCAATCGTAATTTTACCAGCAGTTGCAGCCAGTGGATTGAAGTTCATAGCCGTCTTGCGGTACACCAGATTTCCAAGTGTGTCAGCCTTCCACGCCTTAACAAGCGCAAAATCTCCAACGATACCTTGTTCAAGCAGATAGGTCTTACCGTTAAATTCTTTTGTTTCCTTGCCTTCCGCAATCGGTGTACCTACTCCCGTTGCCGTATAGAATCCTGGAATCCCCGCACCGCCTGCTCTGATTCTTTCTGCAAGCGTACCTTGAGGACTTAGTTCTACTTCTAGCTCTCCATTTAGGAACTGTTTTTCAAACATCTTATTTTCTCCAACATAGGAAGCAATCATCTTTTTAATCTGTTTATTTACTAGCAACTTACCAAGACCTGCATCATCTACTCCACAGTTATTACTAGCTACCGTTAAATTCTTTACACCACTATCACATAATGCTTCGATCGACTTTTCGGGAATACCACATAAGCCGAAGCCTCCCACAATCAGCGTAGCACCATCTTGAATATCTGAAATCGCTTCCATAAATGAATTCATCACTTTACTCATACTATAACCTCCTTCAGACTCTTAGTAATAGTGTACAGAGTTCTGACTTATATGTAAAATGAATATATTGAATGAATTTTATTCCCGATTGGAATAAAGAAAGGTCGGATGATCATGGAACTTAAAGACTTTCATGCTTTTATAGAAGTGGCTAACCACCTAAGTTTTACAAAAGCAGCTGAACACTCATATATATCCCAGCCTTCTTTAAGTAAATCGGTGAAAAAGATTGAAGAAAAATTGAATGTCGTACTGTTTAACCGCTCTACTCGTGGTCTTCGACTGACAGATGCGGGGAATATTGTATATGAACAAGGCCAGCAAATCGTTCAATTGATCAGCGAACTTCCTATCATGCTAGAAGGCCTGGCAGAAGGTGTTTCAGGGGATATCAAGATTGGTATGCCACCTTTGATTGGCACATTATTTTTCCCGCAAATTGCAAAAAACCTTTCAGAGAATTATCCTCATATTAAAATCGAGCTACATGAGCATGGGGCTCGTATTGTCGAAGAACTTGTTGAAAAAGGACAAATTGACGTGGGTATCGTCGTGCTGCCTACAAATACGGATCTCTTCAATGTACAGCCTTTTATATCTGATAAGTTTTTTCTTTTTGTACATAAAGACCATCCGTTTGCACAGCTTGATTCTATCGCACTATCCGATTTACAAGATGAATCTCTTATACTATTCTCCAAAAGCTTTGCATTGCACCGCAATATCATCAGTGCATGCAAAGATGCAGGTTTCAATCCGACCGTGTCTTACGAAAGTTCGCAATGGGATTTAATTATTGAATTAGTTGCAGCAAAACTTGGTATTACACTTCTTCCTCAATCGATCTCAACAAAAGTCACGAATGAAAACATCGTCATGATCCCTCTCCAGAAGCCTGATTTATTGTGGAAGCTTGGCATTGTTACAAAAAAGAATAGCTATCATTCATTCGCATTAAAGAAGTTTATGCAGATGTTTTGATCTGCTAAACGTATCTCTCTCTTATCTGATGATTCGTGAATGAACGCGAAAAACTCCAAACCAAATAACCGGCTGGAGTTTTTGTTTCACGTGGAACAAATTGGTCTGCTCAGAACATCTTCGTAGTCCAAGTTTCCCCGTTCCATATAGTAGATACGATACCTTCATAAAATTCCGGCTCATGTGAAATCAGCAAGATACTTCCTTTGTATTCTTTCAATGCACGTTTTAGTTCTTCTTTTGCATCGTAATCCAAGTGATTGGTCGGCTCATCCAAAACTAATAAATTCGTTTCACTATTTACTAGTTTGCAAAGACGCACCTTCGCACGTTCTCCCCCACTCAATACTTTCACTTTACTTTCAATATGCTTTGTCGTTAATCCAACACGCGCTAAAGCCGAACGCACTTCATATTGAGCAAGATGTGGAAACTCACTCCAAATCTCTTCTAGACAGGTGTTATCCGTATCGGCTTTCATTTCTTGTTCAAAGTATCCGATCGAGAGATGCTCGCCTTGCTCTACTTTACCTGATAGAGCTTTTATTTCCCCGAGAATACTTTTTAGCAATGTGGTTTTACCAATACCATTAGCCCCTGCCAAAGCAATCTTCTGTCCACGTTCCATGATAAGATTCAACGGTTTGGATAAAGGTTCATCATATCCAATGACCAAATCTTTCGTTTCAAATAAGTACTTTCCGGGGGTTCTTGCCGTTTTAAAATCAAAATGAGGTTTCGGCTTCTCTGAATCTAACTCAATAATATCCATCTTATCTAGCTTCTTCTGTCTTGATGTTGCCATCCGGCTAGTTGCAGCATTGGCTTTATTGCGTGCAACGAAATCTTTCAGATGAGAGATTTCCTTCTGTTGCTTTTTATAAGCCGCTTCGACTTGTTGCTGTCTCATTTCATGCACACGCAAAAACTCGTCGTAATCTCCTGGATAACGAGTGACTTGTTGATTTTCCATATGATAGATCAAGTTGATGACACTATTCAGGAACGGAATATCATGAGAGATCAAAATGAATGCGCCAGGATACTCTTGTAAGTACGTACGCAACCACTCAATATGCTCCACGTCCAAATAGTTCGTTGGCTCATCGAGCAATAGGATATCAGGTTTTTCAAGTAACAGTTTAGCCAGTAATACTTTCGTACGCTGACCCCCGCTCAAAGCGTTCACGTCAGTATCCAATCCAAACTCGTTCAATCCAAGTCCATTTGCCACTTCTTCTACCTTGGCGTCAATCATATAAAAACCACTTTGCTCCAATGAATCTTGAATTTGTCCAGTCTCTTCAAGCAAACCTTCCAGTTCATCTGGCTCTACTTCACCCATCTTCGCAAAAAGATCGTTCATTTCCGTCTCCATATCATATAAGTACTGAAACGCTGTGCGTAGTACATCACGTATGGACATCCCTTGCTTCAAAACGGCATGCTGATCTAAATAACCGATACGCACACGCTTGGACCATGTGACCGTTCCTGCATCAGGTTCCAGCTTATGCGTAATAATATTCATGAATGTAGATTTTCCTTCTCCATTTGCACCAACTAATCCTATATGTTCACCCGATAATAAACGAAATGAAACATCGTCAAAAATGGCACGATCACCAAAACCGTGACTAATATTTTTTACTGTTAATAAACTCATACTGTACACCTATTCCTTTTCAATTGTTTCAATAAAATCTGTATACGCTATTTTACCATTCTCAACGTGCAATTGCTTAAGAAATGAAAAAACAGTATATAAACGCAGCGAAACGATGCCTTACCACATCCCCCAACGTACAATCTAAACAAAAAAGGAACATGCAGTCAAACCCGCATGTCCCTCACTTTTATTTCATTTTATATAACTCTTCATTCATTGACTTGAACAACGCATACATCATCAATAAAATAACGAACGAGAACGGCAAGGCCGCTATAATAATCGTATTTTGCAATGCAAGAAGTCCACCTGCAGAAAGCAAAATCAATGCGATTGTCGAAACAATAATGCCCCAGATTACCTTCACAGAGTTTGGTGGCGTCAACGAACCATACGTCGACTGCATACCTAACACGTAAGTTGCTGAGTCAGCCGATGTGATAAAGAACGACGTAACTAAAAGAATTGCAAACAGTGATAAAACTAATGAAAATGGCATGGCATTAAACATTTCGAATGCGACAACTTCAATATCCAATGACGCCAAATCTGCTATTCCATTGTTCTGCATTTCAATTGCTGTTGTACCGAATGTAGAGAACCATAGGAAACCGAAGAATGAAGGAACAAGCAAAACGCCTGCCATAAATTCACGAATCGTACGTCCTTTAGAAACACGTGCAATGAACATACTGACAAATGGTGACCAAGAAATCCACCAAGCCCAGTAGAAGATTGTCCATCCATCTAACCATCCACGATTTTCTCCGTTAAGTGGAGCCGTACCCATACTCATATCGATGAGATGTGTAAAATAGCCACCTACAGTATCAGTGAACATATTCAGGATGAGTAACGTAGGTCCAAGAATTAGGATTAATCCCAAAAGTGCTACCGCCAAAATTAAGTTGATATTGGACAAATAGCGAATCCCTCTACTTAGTCCCGACCAAGCTGATCCGATAAATAGAACAGTTACGACGGTTACGATAATAATTTGTGACTGGATACCTATCGTGAAACCAAATAAGTAGTCCAAACCTGCGTTAATTTGAACGGCACCCAATCCGAGTGATGTTGCTACACCGAATGCTGTTGCAAATACTGCAAGTACATCAATAACAGTCCCTAAAGGACCTTTAACTTTTTCTCCAAAGATCGGCTTCAACGTTGCCGAAATTAGGCCCGGTTCACCTTTTCTAAACTGGAAGTATGCCAAAGCCAAAGCGACCATTCCATAGAGAGCCCAGATGTGTAGACCGTAGTGTAAAAATGTTTTCCGCATGGACTCTTTAAAAGCAGCTGGTGTTAGTGCGTCCTCAGTTGCAGGTACTGCATAGTGGGATAAAGGTTCTGCGGCACCATAAAACACTAGTCCGATTCCCATCCCAGCCGAGAACAGCATCGCGATCCATGTTATTGTAGAGAATTGCGGACGATCTGTATCTTTTCCCAAACGAATTTTACCGTATGGGCTGAATATCATAAATATACTAAGTAACAATAGCGCTGTCATGATCAACATGTAGTACCAACCAAAAGTAGATGCTACAAAAGCTTTACCAGCTGACGTAATTTCCTCAAAATGGACTGGATTTATTACTCCATAGCCAACCGCTATTACGATTAACACAATAGTAATGTAAAATACTTTTGAAATTTTCTTCATAGTTCCCCCTTAATAGATGAATTGCACAAGCAGGTTTACACTATACTGTAAAAACAGATGAAAATCAAACACATATGCACTATTTATTTGATGAAATCAGTATACAGCATAAGCAAAACCTTACAGTATCACGTTTTTTATACACTTATGCAATTTCAACTTTTTTATACACACTTTTAAAAAGACTTTACTTAGGAAAACTAATAGATGGTTTCGTGTGCACCAACGGAACCCATGGTGCATCTTCGTGGAATATTTCTTATGCTTTCTTACACAACTCTATTTTTCATTTTCATTGAATGTAACTTGTCTATGAATATGCGTCTAGGTAGAGTTAACCTACTAACATACTCATTGCAATTACTAAGCGTTTCATAACCCTTCCTCCTTTAGTTAATAAGCTTAGTATTACTTTACTATTCTCGAGTAAGCGTTTTGAAAAGTCAATTTATTTATGAAGATTTACTATTATTTTTTTGTGATTTCCTAGTCGGTATGTTTTACTTTTAAGATATACAACTTTATGGAAGAGAGGCAAATCAAATGACTAACCCAATAACCTACATTGAACAGCATAAGAATCAACTCCTACAAACCTATAAAGAACTACACGCCATCGCTGAGCCCAGCTGGCAAGAACAGCAGACATCCCGATATTTACAAGATAAGCTTTCGTCTGCAGGATTGACTGTTACTACGTATACAGGGCATCATGGATTTATTGCGGAGATCGCTGGTAAAGAGGAAGGTGTTATTGCGTTGCGCGCTGATATGGATGCATTAGTACAGGAAGTCCATGGTGAAGTGATAGCCAACCATTCTTGCGGACACGACGCACATAGTACGATGACGCTATATACGGCACTCGCTTTAAAGAAAGTTGAAGAGAATTTGCATCATACCATCCGCTTCATTTTCCAGCCAGCAGAAGAGTTAGCAGAAGGCGCGTTGCAAATGATGAAAGAAGGCGTGCTCGATGATGTATTATTTCTAGGCGGCTTGCACGTGCGTCCTCACACGGAAGTTCCTTTCGGTAAATCAGCACCCGTAATCTTGCATGGCTCATCAGCGACCATTGTAGGAATGATTACGGGCACACCAGCGCATGCGGCGAGACCTGAAGAAGGCAATAATCCAATTGAAGCAGCGAGTTCTCTCATCCAGTCACTGCGTCAAATCAGATTACTTGGAAATAAAAAGTTTTCCATCAAAATGACAGAGTTACATGGCGGCGAGACGAGCAACTCTATACCAGCCAGTGCGCGATTTACGCTCGATGTTCGCGCCGAAACGAATGACACGATGGATGCTTTACTGGCAAAAGCTCGCTACATCATCCAACACACTGCTGCGTTGACAGAGACAGAGATTACATATGAAGAAGAAGGCTATTCCCCTGCTGCTACAGAAAATGCAACGGCTGTACGACTAGCCCAGCAAGCAATTGGTTCTGTACTGGGTGAAGAAAATGTAGAGGGTCCTTGTATTTCTCAAGGGGCAGAAGATTTTCACTTCTACACGTGGAAAACACCTGATATTCCTGCCACGATGATTGGACTTGGTTGTGATTTGAAACCAGGCTTACATCATCCGCAGATGTCGTTCAATACAGACGCCTTAATTTATGGCGCACAAATATTAACCCAACTATTGCTGAATGCGGATCAAGAGTTATGAAAACTATCGTCTATCAAGAACATGACAATTTACTACTTGGCATGACGATGAAGGTTTGTAGTGAACCCGAATGCAACAACACCGCCTTGCACGCATGTATTTCCAAGAAAAACGTACTGCATAATCGTCAAGAGTTGGCCCGCAATTTGCAGTGTGAAGTGGAAGACTTCGTATTTGCCAATCAAACACATAGCGCAAACTTTCATAAAGTGACAACTCAAGATCGAGGGAAAGGTGCGTTGCGGCAAGATACGGCAATAGCTGACACCGATGCTCTGTATACCTTTGAACCCGACATTGTACTTTGCAGCTTAACGGCAGATTGCGTGCCTGTCTTATTTTACAGTGACGATAGCACATTGATCGGAGCCATTCATTCGGGGTGGCAAGGCACTGTGAAAGAAATTACTTTGAAGTTATTCCGCCACTTACAGCAACACGAGAACTGCGATATGAGTCATATTCATGTCCAAATTGGTGCAGCACTTAGTCAGGAGAAATTCGAAGTGGATGAGGATGTCTATAAAAAATTCCACGAGCTTCGCTATGCTGACGAGTGGATTTCTTATAATCAGGATACTAAGAAATATCAGATCGATAATCAACTGACCGTGAAAAAGCAGTGCGAGCTTGCAGGGATACCCGATGCTCAAATTATGATCAATCGTACTTGTACGTATCTGAGTCCACACGGCTTTTCTTATCGACAAGACAAGCAGGCAGGCCGTCATGTCAGTTTTATCAAACGAACAACCTAAAAATGCAGTGAGGAGCCTATCCCCACTGCATTTTTATTTCAACTCTAATTTAATATCGCCTTCGAGATAATTCGGATAAGCGAATAATTCTAGCTTCAATGGATTTACATAATCGGTCCGATCAAAGTTCAAATCCCAATGCGTTGCTTCTCCATCACCATATTTACCTGTTGAAGGGGTTTCCACCTCTTTCCCGTTTGCATCAACTGCAGATCCAATAAAGAAAAATGGAAACTCCTCCTCGCCCGTATTGTCCATGATGAATTCAGCGTGATGTTTATTGGATTCTAACAACCGAATCTTTTGATCTTCTGGCTGATTGATCCATTCACTCGTTTCCGTGTTCACTTCAGCAAAGGCATCCTCGGCTCGTAATGCCTGCACTTTATTGATGCGCAAATATAGTTTCTCTGGTTTTGAGAAGTAATTACTTTGTAGGAAATACGTATACTTACCGTCTTCCCCTCCAGATGCGATCGTACCGTTTCGAATTGCTCCCCATACGTCACCTTTTTCATCTTCCAATCGCATATCCTCGAATTGTAATATTTTCATCGTATTATCTGGATCAATAGAAACTTTTACACCTACTCGTAATGGGGATATCGTAATGTCTTCAATCCAAAACTTTTGACCTTTGATTTCCACTTCTTTATCTATTGAATAGACTTCACTTGGCTTAACTTGCTTAGGCACAGTAAACGGTACAGTAAACACCGTCACTTCGCCTTTCAATTTGATAGCTACTTCCAAATCAAATGACTGATTGTGTGAAGTATACTGTTCACCAAACTGATAATCTATACGATCTTTGTACGTATAATTCTCTCCCTCATCCATCATATTTCCATAAGAAAAGCTGCCTTCGGGAATTCCTTCCGCTTGTAAATTGATATAGTCGACTCGTAAGCCTTTCAATGAATGATCGGATGCAATTGTATAGAAAATATTAACTCCCGACTCATCTAAAATGACGCCATCTACTGTAAGTGTTTTGTCGTCAATCGTTTGAGTCGCTCCGATTTCTTGATAATAGTCGTTCTGAATCGCTGCATCGAGCCCTTTATCTATCGCAATCAATTCCACAAACTTTTCCAGACCTGGAATGGAGGCTACTGCATTGGCGAAGACAGGAGATACGCGAATAGACGTAATGAATGTCAGAAGCAACAATGCCACAACCGCTACACTTCCGAATATTCTTTTTCGTTTCTTTCTACTCTCTCGCTTTTCTTGCCGCGCCCTTTCCATGCCTTGACGGATCGCTTGATCAGCTTCAGATAAAGGTAGTTGCTGTTGATCCAAACGATCTTTCAGTCGCTTCAACCGCTCTTCTTCTGTCTCATACATGATCACTACCCCCTTTATCTTCAAAGTATGACCTCAGCGTGCGCATCGTCTTATGAAGCCTTGACTTCACTGTGCCCTCTGGAATATTTTCCGATTGTGCAATATCTTTAATTTTCACTTCCTGAAAATATTTTAAATAAATTAATCGTTGCTCTTCATTAGATAAAGTAGCTAACGCTTCCCTCATTTCAAGATACGAAATATCCTCTGCAGATACTGTCTCTAATCCACTGGCGTCTACAGTGAATCGTTTACGTAGTTTTAACTGATCTTGGCAGTAATTCATCATAATCCGAATGAGCCACGTCTTGAGATAATTCGAATCTTTCACTGTCGCAATTTTTTTATATGCGCGATACGTTACTTCCTGTAGTGCTTCAATCGCGTCATTTTCATTTCGCAGAAAAGCCAAGGCTGTCCGCAGAAGCGGTTCCTTATATAGTTGCATCACAGCCAGAAATGCGTCATCATCGCCGGCTATTGCTCTTCTATGCAACTCTTTTTCATTAACCTCCATTGGACTATCACCTCTTCTTCTAGCTTCTTATACATTAGACTCTACAACAGCTAAAAAGTTCACGGCACTTTTTATTTATTTTTCTGCATAAAAAAGGTGCCTGCTCTTACTAGGCACCTCACTTTATTTATTCTGCTAATTCCACTAATTCGGTATAGACGACAAGACGATCATCATGCGTTTTAGCTTTGCGATCCCACGATCCTGTACACGTGATTAAATTCAATCCACTGCCATACGTGAAGCCAAAGATCGCATCAACTGGTGCATCAGTACGTGGATACGCAATCTTTTTCACTACTTCGAAACGCATTGTCTTCCCGTCTTCACCATGTATCAAGACGTCGTCGCCGATTTCCATCTTATCCAATTCATAAAATACGGCTGGGCCCGTCTTTGAATCTACATGTCCTGCAATAACTGCACTCCCCCTGCCACCAGGTTTTGTACCCGGTGAAAACCAGCCTGCCTGATTGGGGTCTTGCGGGACTCCCATCTGGCCATTATCAAGACGCCCTACTTCTTCAACTGTAGCCTTCACGTCGAGCGAAGGAATTTCAATTACTTTCGGCTCGATACCAACCCGTTTATCTTCTAATGAAAATTCCTCCGGCGTACGTAAGGGAACAATCGGCATATCTTCCACCTCAGCTACTTCTATAGGGGAAGAAGCCTTCACAACTTTCTCTTGCGGTTTTGCCTCGGGCTGTGTACAACCAGCCAACAGCATTGCCACAATGAGTACTTGTATATATAGTTTCATCATCTACACGGCTCCTTCCTAAAAAAGTAGTGTATTCTTTTATTGCTGTTCTGCTGTTTTTCTACGAATCAAGACAAGAGATGTGCCTGCGATGAAGATCATACTTAATGTGACCCACAGTACTGTATAATCCGTTTCTTGACTCATACCGCCCATTCCTGTTTTCGGCATGTCGGCAGGCATTGCAGAAGCAAACTGATCTGGGAACTGATCAACAATCGCACCAGATAATGCGGTTCCTACACCAAACATATGACTGTATGCTTCGTGAATATTGTCATATGTTGCTTCGTAGTCCTCATCTACATAGCTATCGAAAGCCATTAGTAATTGATCGACGTGCATCTTCAAACCTTCTTCAAGATCTGCTGCTTTCAAGCGACCTTCCGTTGCCGTATCCAAAAATGCAGCTTGTGTTACACGGTAGGCATCCAAATCTGCCATGGCCTTGTCTTGTCCTGCTTTATCTTCTTTCGCTGTTGCTTGTACATAATCCACAAAGTAGCCAATATGACTGCTCCAGATTTCATTGAACTGTTTTGCTCCTTCAGCTCCGTACACCGATTCCACGGATTTCGTTAGATCTTCTGTATTGCTGTTTAAAATAGCTGCAGCTGCGTCAAAGTCTTTCGCACCGTCGATTCCCTTTTGCATAGCAAGTATCGCCAAAGCTGCATGTGTAGAAAATTCATTGTTTAGTGATTCGCGTAAATCTGCAGCTTTCGTGTCTACGGATAGATTGTCGAATTTCTCAGGGAATTGGTCAGTGATCGCCCATGATAGACCTTTTCCTGTTCCGAACATGTGATGCATAGATTCCTTTAGACTTTCATATGCCTTATCGTAATCTTCTGCTCCATAGTTATCGAATGCCCAGATCAACTGATCGACGTGCATTTTCAAGCCTTCTTCTAGATCTGACGCCTTTAGACGATTTTCGGTAGCGACAGCCAAGAAGTCTGCCTGAGTGACACGGTATCCGTCTAGATCTTTAAGTGCTTTCTTTCTACCTTCTTCATCTTTCTCAGCTGTTGCCGTAACATAGTTGACGAAATAGCCGATATGGCTGCTCCAGATTTCTTTGAATTGCTCACCTGCTTTGTCGCCGTAAACAGAACCTACTGCTTTCGACAATTCATCCGTATTTTCTCCAAGCTGCCCCGCGGCTGCTTCAAAGTCGGCGGCACCATCCAATCCTTTTTGCATCGTAATAACCGCCAAGTAAGCATGCTCTGAAAGAATGCTGTCGAGTGTTGCTCGTAAATCTACTGCTTTGTTCGATACAGCTTCAGAAGCTTTTCCTCCATGTTCGTGTTCAGCTGCGCTTGTCAGAATCGCTCCTGTTGGAAATAGTAGTGACACACTCAATGGAATAGCTGCCCAAGATTTTTTGAATTTCATAATCAATCGCTCCCTTTTTCGTTTTTGTTATACAGCTAACGCAACGAATATACAAACGGATCACTTTTCCTTAAAAGTTTTTAAAAAAACTATAAATATAGCGTTGAATACAGCAGGAAAAAGCCTGAACCCATCACTTTACATGAAGGTTCAGGCTATTCTTCTACTATATTCCGCCGGCCAATATAATCTGGCCTTCTGGCGCTGAGAGGTTCGGTTCTTTCTCTACCGTGATCGCAACAGTATCCCATGTTCCCGAAAGATCTGTGAGCGGATGGCTAACAGTCCCTGTACCGGTTTCATTTGGCTGAACAATTCCCGCAGGATACGGCTGATCTCCTTCTATCACCCAGACTTGATATAGTTCATCTCTAGAGAGCGTTGGTAAATCTTTGGCGTCGAGTAGCAATATATTTTGATTGCCATCCGCTATTAACATTGCGACTGCGGATGCACTCGACCCTTCTTTTGGTGCCAGTATACTTTGACCAATTAACTGGATTTCACTCTGTGCTATTTCAGATTCCTTTTGTGTTTCTGAAAACAAGAAAGCATTCGCAACGAGTGAGGCAAATAACCCCGCAGCCAGTACGGATGTTACGGGACCCGTACGCCGACGACTTTTTTCTTTAGTCGGCATCGGTACAACTTTTGCTTGTTCTGGGATGTCAGGAAGTGAAGCAAATATACGCGTTTTTAAATCTGTCGGTACTTCTATCGCTTCTGACTCATAAGGTAGATCTTCTGTTAACATCTCCCACTCCATTAACTCTTCTTGACAGGATGGGCACTCAATCAAATGATTTTCAAATTGTCTCATCTCGTCTTCAGTCAGGGTACGATTGAAATAGTCAATCAGCATATGACATGATTCATTCATTTGACACCCCTCCTTCCTGACCAATAATTCCTTTTAAATGCTTTAATGCTAGCCGAATCCTACCTTTTACCGTTCCAAGTGGAAGCTTACAGTGTTCGGCAATTTTACTTTGGCTGAAGCCCTTAAAGTAAAACAAGTCAATAATTTCTCGTTGCTCTGTGCGTAGCTCCGCAATTGCCGTACGGATCACTTCACGCCGTTCATTCCATTCAGCTGTAACTTCTGTGGATACGGTCTCTTCCGTCAATGAATCTTTCTCCAACATCGGTTCATACGCATGGCGTTTAGATTTACGAAGCTCATCTATCGATTTATTTCGTGTCACGGTCAGTAGCCAAGAAGAAAATTTTCCTTTGTCTTCAGTATAGTGGTTCGTTCCATTCCACAACTTTAAAAAGACGTCTTGCGTTACTTCCTCCGCCATAGTGCGGTTATTAGTCATTCGATAAGCAAATGAAAAAACCAATTTTTCATAACGGTCATATAATTGTTCAAATGAATGCCGATTATGAGCAACTGTTTGATAATAGAGTTGTACATCATCCGGTTCGGTCATAAGATCCTCCTTTTTACAGGTTTTTCTTTTTACCTTACCATAGACGATCGAAAGACATCGTTTACTAGACTTCTACTATTTCTAAAAACATAAAAAGAGGTGTTCCCGTTATAGCAACGAGAACGCCTCTTTTATTATTCTTTGGGGTCTTCAAGCGACCGATCCACTTTTTTACGCTTTCTCTGCAAATCAAGCTCTTCACCAAATTCTGTGTTGTAATTCACATTTCGAATTCGATCAAACTGTTTATGAGGTTCTACTTTCTCATCCACATCGACAACCATTTCTTCATTCGATTTAACTAAAAGTCCAATTGTAGCTAATCCGCTTAGTCCCACAATGGCATAAACAATCTTAGCAAGAATCGTGTTTTGTCCTCCAAATACACTGGCAACCAAATCAAAGTTGAAAAATCCGATCAATCCCCAGTTAAGGGCACCAATAATGACTAACGCTAGTGCAATTCGCATAAATGTACTCATGTTGCACACCTCCTCCAACAATCTATAATCGAATCCAGTACATGTTTGTATAGATTCCTTATTATAGTTCACCGAATGAGACTTTTCATACATTTACATATGAAAATTGTTCTATTTCTTCAGTTAAGACCTTACAGTATAAGACTATAAAAATGAAAGTAGGGATCACATGCGAATAAATGGAGTGTTTTCAGGCGGTGGATTGAAGGGTTTTGCGTTAGTAGGTGCGGTTCAAGAATTAGAGGAACAAGGATATCATTTTGAAAATGTAGCTGGAACGAGTGCCGGTGCTATTGTAGCAAGCTTTTTGGCAGCAGGCTATACAGCTAATGAAATTGAAGTCATGTTGGCTGAAGAAGATTTTCAAGATTTGCTGGATCCAAGAAAGTCCCTGCTATCATTTCCATTTATGAAATGGTTATCGCTTTATTGGAGAATGGGTTTATATCAAGGGAAAGCATTAGAGGATTGGTTTTTTGATAAACTAGCTCGAAAAAGTTGTTACACGTTTGGTGACCTACGTAAAGGCTCGTTGAAATTAGTAGCGTCCGACTTAACGAACGGTAAAATGATGGTCTTGCCTGATGATTTAGAGCAATATGGATACGACCCTGATGGTTTTTCAATTGCCAAAGCTCTTCGCATGAGTTGTGGTATTCCATACTTTTTTGAACCGGTGCGCCTGATAGCCCAGAAAGGAACGATTGTTGTCGATGGTGGAATACTCAGTAATTTCCCGATGTGGATTTTCGATGAAGATACGGTTTCCATAAAACGACCAGTAATTGGTCTCAAGTTAAGTAGAGATCAAAACGAAGTACCTGGACGCTCTATTCGCAATGCCCTGCAGTTATTCGAAGCCTTGTTTGCCACAATGAAAAACGCGCATGACGAAAAGTATATCTCACGTGATCAAGAGAAGAATATAATCTTTATTCCTGTAGAAGATTACAGTGCAACTCAATTCGATATGAATGAAGAAGAAATTGAAAACTTGCTGTCTATCGGACGTAGCCGTACCAAGGATTTTCTGCTAACTTGGTCACCAATTCACTTACAGTTAGTTAGTCAGCGAAATGTCACACAAATGAAATATTAGGATGAATTCCTGTTTAAAACCCTGTCACTACGGGTAAATTGACTTATGAGGAGGGTTGCTATCATGACCAACTATAAAGAAAGTTCTATCTTCATCCGAGAGCTTGAACTACTCAGTGACGAGTACGATACTGCACCCGCCGATATCAAAACTTTTATCTTAGAAGATATTCAGTTAATTGAATCTGCGATCTCCCTTTTACAAAGTGATGTACAGTAATAACTTATCATATAGAGTCAATTTCATGCTCACAGAAATAACTGTTGCATCTTACTATCACGTTCCGCACGTTCTACTTCCGTTGCCAAGTCATACTTTTTCAATAAATGAAATACCTCATTCAATGTTTCCTGACTCAATTGCCTAGTCAAAAACACCTTACCATTTTCCACTAGCTCTTGCGGCATGAATGTTTGTTGTTCATTTAACTTTTGCACAACATCCTGCTGCATGTGATCAATTGTACATTTTCTCATTTACATTCACTCCCTTGTCCACTACCATATCACACTATTCGGTGAACATAAAACGAAGACTTGTTGCTATATTGAAGAGGCCACAGGTCTTTTTGTGGTTTATTTATATAACTACTTTTTAACCGATACATACTACAAGCCGTTTTGCATTCGATATACGGGAGATGAGCAACATATGACAACTATTTTAAAGCGCCGACGGACTATTTCTCCACCCGCACTGATTGCTTTGTCTTTCGCAGTTACTATTGTGATAGGTACTTTACTTCTGAAATTACCTTTCGCTACGTATACACCAATTAGCTGGACGGATGCTTTTTTCACCGCCACTTCGGCAACGACTGTTACCGGTCTTAGTGTATTTAATATAAACACTACACTGACTTTATTTGGTGAACTGATTTTACTCTTTCTGATCCAAATTGGCGGAGTGGGATTTATGGCATTTGCCGTGGCTATACTAATGATTCTTGGAAGAAAAGTTGGCATGAAAAACCGCATATTTATTCAGGAATCGTTTAACTATCAGTCGATTGGAGGCACGATTAAATTCCTGCGTGAAATACTTTTGTTCGTTTTCATAGCGGAGGGTATTGCATTTATTGCACTATCATTTTTCTGGGTTCCTGAATTTGGATGGAAGCATGGCTTGTACTATAGTTTGTTTCACGTAATATCCGCATTTAATAACGCCGGTTTTTCCGTCTTCCCAGATAATCTGGAATCGTTCGCTGGGAATTCTGCTGTCATCCTGATCTTATCTAGTCTATTTGTTATTGGCGGAATTGGTTTTATAGTAGTGATGGATATTTGGCATAAGCGTTCTATACAACAATGGGCTTTACATACTAAAATGATGGTGTACGGTACATTGACCTTGAATGCAATTGCTACGTTATTTTTGCTTATACTAGAATTTCACAATGAAAAAACTATTGCGGATCTGAGCTTTATAGATAAAGTATGGACTTCCTACTTCCAAGCCGTCACGCCAAGAACAGCCGGCTTCAATATGATGGCTGTTGGCGATATGGAAGAATCCTCATTGCTTCTCACACTTCTTCTGATGTTTATCGGTGGAGGAAGTGCTTCTACAGCATCGGGAATTAAATTGACGACCTTTATGATTATTATATTAGCGACACTTTCTTATTTCAGGGGCATAAAAGAACCACACATTTTCAAACGAACAATTAAAGCAGAGTTAATTGTTCGTTCCATGGCGATCGCTGCAGTGAGCTCTTGTGTAGTGTTCACCGCATTATTTTTATTATCCATTACAGAACGTATACCGTTCCTGCCTGTCTTGTTTGAAACCATTTCTGCTTTTGGTACGGTAGGATTGTCCATGGGCATTACAGATGATTTAAGCTCCGCAGGCAAAGCCATACTCTGCGTTGTCATGTTCTTAGGACGAATTGGCCCGTTGACATTGTTCTTCTTACTTATTCGGGCAAAAAAGGAATCGTATCGCTATTCGTACGATCAAGTGCAGACCGGTTGAATTAACCTATAAATTATTATCCTTAACCTCTTTGAATTTATTCTGAAGGATTTCCTTGTTGACATGAAAAGCACCACTGTATACAGAAGGAAAAGGTGACATCGTTGTCCATTCTCTTATCTATATGAATTATCCGTAAAACAGACTTTGACCACGCTTAACTTTTTAAGTCTTACAACTTTTACGAATAAAAATCGTTAAATACTATAAGTACTCTTCATCACTGATACAAAAGGGAGGATCTATGGACATAAAACCAATAGTCGAACTACAAAACTTGACGAAAGTCATTGGCAACAAGAAAATCATCGATAATATCAGCCTTTCTCTATATCCTGGTCAGATCACAGGATTCCTTGGACCAAATGGAGCCGGTAAAACTACGACCATTCGCATGATGGTCGGGCTGATGAAACGGACTAGCGGCGAAATCCTGATTGACGGGAAGTCGCTCTCCGAAGACTTTGAAGAAGGTCTATCCAAAGTAGGCGTCATTGTAGAAAACCCTGAGATGTATAAATTTATGTCAGGTTACAAAAACTTACTGCATTTTGCACGCATGCAGAAGAATATCAGTAAAGAACGAATCAACGAAGTCGTTACCCAAGTAGGATTGGAACAACGGATTCATGAAAAGGTTTCCACTTACTCGCTAGGTATGCGACAGCGTCTTGGCTTGGCGCAGGCTTTATTGCACCGCCCTAAATTTTTGATTCTAGATGAACCAACGAACGGCCTGGATCCTGCAGGTATTCGGGAGTTTCGTGAACATTTGCGAACCATAGCGGAAACGGAAGGTGTTTCTGTCTTTGTTTCGAGCCATATGTTATCCGAAATTGAATTAATGTGCGACCGGATAGCTGTAATACAAAATGGGCGTCTTGTCGATATACGAGATATGGCAGAAACTACTCAATCCCATTACTACCTAGAACTGTCTCCTGCCGAAGATGCAAAGAGTTTATTGATTTCCAATGGCTTCACAATAGAATTACTACCTGTCGGTTTACTACTGCAAGCTGAAAAAGATCAGATTCCATTTATTATTCAGCTTCTCACATCTAATAAAATTGACGTATATGCCGTGCATCCACACCGTAAAACACTAGAGGATCAATTCCTTGAAATGACGGGAGGCGGACAAATTGCTGAATCTCATACAAAATGAATGGATGAAGTTATGGGCTAAAAAAGGTACATGGGTAATGACTATTTTGTTAATTATCTCAGTCATCGGCCTAATGGGATTGACTAAATGGATAAACAACCAAGATCGTACAGAGGCGACCGATTGGAAGTCCAATGCACAAGAACAGATAAACTATACAAAAGAGGCACTTGAGCTTGACCTTCCTGAAATGGAACGTAAACAGAATGAGGAAACGGTTAAAGTTTTAGAATACCGTTTAGCAAATAACATTCCTCCTCTTGCTGAAGATGGTCGGGAATCCTTGATTATTAATCCTGTCGGGGTTGGAAGCTTTGTCGTACTTCTAACAGTCATAGCAGCAGCTGGCATCGTAGCTTCTGAATTCTCCCAAGGCACAATCAAAATGTTACTGACGCGACCAGTTAGTCGTTGGAAAATCATGACGGCAAAATACATTACAGTCCTTTTGTTTGGGATTTTGCTCATGTCTATAGGATTCGCGGTAACGGTCATCAGTGCATATATTCTGTTCCCTTCAGGTGCGGGTCAGGAACTGAAATTAGTTGGCAATGCAATCGTCCCTGTTTCGGTATGGGGGCACGGGCTGTATATGCTGGTTCTGTCTTTCGCCAACGTGCTCATCACCGCCACGTTTGCCTTCATGATCGGCAGTGTATTCCGTTCTAACGGAATGGCTATTGGTCTGTCATTATTCATTTTCTTTACTGGTAATACGATCGCTTTATTACTTTCTCAGTATGAAGTTGCGAAATACTTGGTGTTCACGCATATGAATCTGACGATGTATGAGACCAATTCTGTATTCGTGGATGGAATCACGATGCCGTTCTCACTTGTTGTATTGGCAGTATATATAGTCGTTTTCTTGGTGATTAGCTACACTGTGTTTACGAAACGGGATATTACTGCATAGGATTTTTAAAGAATGGAGAGAGATTTTTGAATGAATAGATATGCTGTTTTGACCGAGCAGCAATCCACTTACATTCACTACTAACTTCCCTTATATCAAGCCTTAAACTATGCTTTATTAAAAAGGAGATGCCCCATTGTAATTTCCGGGGCATCTCTTTTTTATGTTCCGCAGTACGTCTGAAAAGAACTTCCATCAGAAGGCGGTGTCGTGTATTCTTCTTGTTCCGCTGTATAAGCATAAGGGTTTTCAAGTACTTTAAGCAAACGGATAAACGGTTGCATATTACCTGTTTCTGCTGCCTTTAGTGCTTCCTCCACCCGATGATTTCTCGGGATGACTGATGGATTATGCTGTTTCATTAATGCTTCTACTTCTTGGACATCTTGCGGCTGACGTTGCAGTCGATCCGTCCAGCGATCTTTCCACTCAATGAACTCAGGCATGCCAAACAT
Source organism: Sporosarcina ureae (assembly GCF_029267015.1). Classification (GTDB taxonomy): domain Bacteria; phylum Bacillota; class Bacilli; order Bacillales_A; family Planococcaceae; genus Sporosarcina; species Sporosarcina ureae_D. The sequence continues at coordinate 76,441 of NZ_JARIEA010000059.1, forward strand.
TTCTTCTTGTTGACCAAGTGTCAATGAACGAAACGTGTTCGTATAATCAGCCTGATGGTTTTCCATGATAGCAAGTAAGTCATTGACTAACGTTGCATCAGCTTCTTCCTCATTGAACAGACCGAGTTTCGAACGCATACCGTCCATCCACTCGGCAACATAAAGCCTGCCAAATTCAGCAAGCTTACCCTCTGCCAGTTTTACAGCTTCCGCTGGCTCTTCATGAAGCAATGGGACAAGTGTTTCGGCAAAGCGCGTTAAATTCCATTCTGCTATACCAGGCTGATTGCTGTAAGAATAGCGTCCTTGCACGTCAATCGAGCTAAAAACAGTTTTTGGATCATAGCTATCCATAAATGCGCAAGGTCCATAGTCGATTGTCTCACCGCCTATTGCCATGTTGTCCGTATTCATCACACCATGAATGAAGCCGACCAGCTGCCATTTGGCAATCAAAGAAGCTTGACGTTGGATGACGTGTTCCAATAGCGATAAATAGGGTTGTGACTCTGATTTTGCTTCAGGAAAGTGCCGGTTGATCGTGTAATCTGAAAGAGCCCGTAGATCCTCGACTACTTGTCTCGCCGCTGCATATTGGAACGTCCCTACGCGTAAATGACTTGAAGCGACTCTCGTCAACACTGCGCCTGTCAAAGCCTTTTCCCGCAAAACAGGTTCTCCTGTTACGGTGACAGCTAAACTGCGTGTTGTGGGGATACTCAGCCCATGCATGGCTTCGCTGATCAAATACTCTCGTAACATCGGACCAAGTGCCGCACGTCCGTCCCCACCGCGCGAATAGGGTGTCCTTCCCGAGCCCTTTAATTGAATATCCACCCGATGCCCTTCGGGTGTGAGATGCTCCCCTAACAGCATGGCACGTCCATCACCAAGCATCGTGAAATTACCGAACTGATGTCCCGCGTAAGCTTGCGCAATAGGTTCTATTCCTTCGAGGCGTTTATTTCCGGCAAAGATGGCGATTGCTTCTTCAGAATGCAATTGTTTTTCATCCAACCCTAACGATACTGCCAATTCATCATTGGTCAGGACTAATTGCGGGGAGTCGACGGTATTCGGTTCCACTTCTGTATAAAATGCCTCCGGTAAGTCACAGTAGCTACATTCGACTTTCCATCCAATAGTTTGATTACTTTTCATATATTCCTCTTCCCTCCATTTGTTAATCTAGAATAAATCACCAATTTCTATTGTGCTCTAGTTCAGAAAAAATATATTAACACCATTTAGACCCTTTTACTCAAATTATAAATAATTTATCCTATTTCACATTGATTTATGCGTAAAAATATCTATACTATTAATAAACACCTTTTTAGGAGGCTTATACCATGTCATCATTTCGTCCCAAAATGAATATGAAACAATTACTTCAAAGAGGCACGGATTTGGATTCTGCGCCGAGATTTCAAGAAACACTGCACTACAATAATTTCCACAAACAAGACGTTCAAAATCTTCAAGAACTATATAAAAAGTGTGAGAACATCACACCGAGTATTACTGATATTTTTGAACAATATTTAAGTGAACTTTCTCCTACACAAAAAAATCCTGTACCTCGCTCATTAATTGATGAGTATTTACATGACTTCTTCACCATGACACGCAGTACAGAATATATGGAGAAGACACTTCGCTTCTTCTTTACTTTACGCAAGCATAAATTCGAAGCAGGAAAAACTATTGTTTTATTTAATCAATTCGCCTTTTATATCCAGACGCATGTATTGTATCATTTCGGTTATCGCCCAGCCAAAGCATTCGATTTACTGAAGTCTCTGCAAGCCGCTGTCAATATTGATCAGCAACTGTATATTGAACTGATGACAGAGCAGACAGTAGAACATGTAGTGACAGAAATTTCAGGTCTTGTTGATGCGAATGCAAAGATCATGTTCATGAAGGATTTGATCTTTAGCCTAGACCACCAATCTGATGAAATCCAATCCTCTACTGCCGCTACTGAACAAATTACAGCTTCTATTACGGAAGTAGCCAATACTTCCTCACGAATTTCTGAAAAGACTGCGGACTCCGTAGATTATGCGATAAACAGTAAGAAAACAATCGAAACAACACTAGAAGATATTTTTCAAACGGAACAACAATTCCGTTCTATCGTTGAGACATTCTCTTCTTTGCAACACCGCATCGGAGAAATTGAAAACGTCGTGCAATTGATCAATGGCATTGCAGGGCAGACGAACTTGCTGGCATTGAACGCATCCATTGAAGCAGCGAGAGCAGGTGAACACGGTAAGGGATTTGCTGTCGTTGCACAAGAGGTTCGTAAACTGGCTGAAAATACAGTGTCTGCACTGGCTGAAGTTACAGATAACGTAGGACATTTAAAATCCTATGCTAATAACGTATCCCATTCTATTGAAGATACAACGAAGATCATTACGCATGCTACTTCAGAAGCGAAAAACGCTTTGCCGTTATTGACAGCTATTGTTTCTGCAATCGAAGAAATTAATATGGATGTCAGCAATACAGCCGCCATATCCCAGCAACAAGCTGCCTCAATTGACGAAGTGTCTCATCGTATGATGGCGATTTCACAAACACAGGAAGACATACGTCAATTTGGTGAGAGTACTTCTGCTTCCATTTACGACTTGAGTCAAGAGATCAATGAGTTTCGTTTACGCGTAATTAGCGAAAACAGTGTTCACTTATCTTCTAAAGCTTTACTACAATTATCGAAAGCCGATCACATACTATGGAAATGGCGTATTTATAATATGCTATTAGGTCTAGAGACTGTGAGGCCGGCAGATGTTTCTTCTCACAAAGATTGCCGCCTTGGTAAATGGTATAACCTGCCTGAAACCCAAAAAAGGCTCGGTCATCTGACTGCCTATCAAAACATAGATCAGTATCATGCATTAGTTCATCAATACGCACGCGAAGCAGCAACTCACTTTGAACAAGGTGACCGTGCGGGTGCTGAAAATGATTTGCGGCAATTAGAAGTTGCTTCAATTGAAGTAGTTAATCTACTAGACGAATTAATCATCGTTCTAGAAAAAGAAAGCGAGAACTTACAACCAGTATGATCGTAAAAAAGCTATCTTGGACATCAATGGATGTCCAAGATAGCTTTTTTCAATACACTTTCGCAAGAGAGAATCCTCTACCGAGAATTTCTGAAGCGTTCAGGAATACAACAAATGCCTGTGGTTCTTCCTCTCTCAGAATCTTCTTCAAATAAATCGCTTCCGCTTGCTCTACTACACATAAAATCATAGTTTTCTCTTGATTGGAAAAGCCGCCTACCGAGCGAACCTTAGTCAATCCGCGGTCAATCTCCTCTTTAATAATCGTCTGGATACGTTCTTCATTATCCGTAATGATCAATACCAGCTTAGATTGTGATGTCTGTAATTGCACAAAGTCAATTACCTTACTGGTTACGAAGATCGCCATCATCGCAAATAATGCCAGCTCTAAATTAAATACAATAGCGGATGCAATAACCACCATGCCATCTACAATTAATTGTGCATATCCACTGGACAAACCCGAATACTTCTTGACGATTTGCGCCACGGTCGCTAGTCCTCCAGTCGAACCATTTCCTCTGTAAACTATGCCAAGCCCTACTCCTAACATGATTCCTCCATAGATAGCGGATAGTAAAGGATTGTCGATAGTCGAAGGTATATCAGCAGTCAGCCAAATAGTTAGTGGCACAAAAAATGTTCCAACTAATGTTTTTAGACTAAAATCCTTGCCAAGAAGTAACATGCCTATGAAGAATATTGGAATATTAATAAGCCACTGAACAAAGGCAGGCTCAAACCCATACATCTCATACAGAATGGTACTAATTCCAGATACGCCTCCAGCTGCTAGTCGCGCTGGTAAGAAAAATATATTAAAAGCTAAACCGACTAAAACAGATCCAATCATAATCCAGACATATTCTATCAGAAGCTTTTTCTTTGGTGAACGGGTTTTCATTCGTAAAACCTCCCTATCTCGATGAGCTAAAAGTACATTTGTCATTTTACATCATATTTGTGAGGATGAATAGCCTACCGTATATTTATAGGCATAAACGGTCCCCCCTTTGCATTTACTAGTTTTGATAGTAAATTCACTTGGAAGGAAGCGATGTATTGAAATTAACACCGTTTATTGACCCACTACCTATTCCTCAATATCTTACTCCACTGGAGAGGCATAAGTGCTTCACGTACTATGAAATTGGCATGAAAGAGTTCTTTCACGAGTTTCATTCAGAATTGGCACCTACAAAAATTTGGGGATATGAGGGGCAATTCCCTGGTCCACTAGTCAATGTCAACAGTGGTGAGTGCGCACATGTCAAGTGGAAGAATGAACTCCCTGAGAAACATTTCCTACCAATCGATAGAACACTGCACGGTTCAAGCGAACATATGCCAGATGTTCGTACAGTTGTCCATTTACACGGCGCGGAAGTTGAGCCTGAAAGCGATGGTCATCCTGAAGCTTGGTTTACAAATAACTATCGTACCGTCGGCGCGGTATTTGACTCGCCTGTCTACAAATATAATAATAATCAGCGTGCCGCTACACTTTGGTACCATGATCACGCAGTCGGCATTACTCGTTTAAATGTCTATGCGGGTCTCGTTGGCATGTATATTATTCGTGATGAAGAAGAACGTAAACTAAATCTTCCTTCTGGAGCATATGAAATTCCATTAATTATCGCTGATCGTGGCTTTAACGAAGACGGCTCCCTATTTTATTCAGATACACCGGCTTTCACACCAGGACCTGTACAACCCGGATTGACATTCCCTCATCCTTCCGTCACACCTGGTGAGGCATTTGAAAACATCACAGTCAACGGTAAAGTCTGGCCGTTTTTAGAAGTAGAGCCAAGAAAGTACCGATTCCGTATATTGAATGCATCCAATGAACGCTTTTATAAAATGAATTTATCAAACGGTCAGAAGATCATACAAATCGGTTCAGATGGTGGATTATTGGAAACACCTGTCTATATGGATGAGTTAACGATTGCACCTGCTGAACGGATGGATGTCATTATTGATTTCTCCAAACTGGCACCCGATGATACGATCGTATTAGAAAATACTGCAGCCACTCCGTTTGATTTCCCACCACCAATAGGTACTCCTCCTGACCCTGAAACCGATGGTCGGATTATGCAGTTCAGAGTGGTTGAATTAGCAGCACCAGATACGAGCAATCTCCCGTCTATACTCAGCCATATACCTAAACTTCGGGAATGCGACGCTGCTCGAACACGTGATATTACACTGGATGCAGACATCGATGAATATGGTCGTTTAAAGTTCTTGTTTAATAATAAAGGTTTCATGGAACGAATCGACTTCAAGCCTCAACTGAATGATACAGAGATCTGGCGCATCATCAACACGGCTGGCGCAACGCATCCTATACACATCCATTTGATCCAATTCCAGATTCTCGATCGCATCCCATTTGACGCCCAAGGTTTCACAGCGAATGGTTTACTCAATTTTACAGGCCCTCCTGTAAAACCTGCCGTAAATGAACGAGGCTGGAAAGACGTTGTCCAGTCTCCACCTGGGTTTGTGACACGTGTCATTATGCGCTTTGCTCCATTCACCGGTCGCTATATGCTTCATTGTCATATTTTAGAGCACGAAGACCATGATATGATGCGACAATTCGAAGTAGTGGAGCGTAAATGTGGCTGCAAAACCAACTGTACATGCAATGAGCATAAACCAAAACGCAAATGTGAGTGCAAGAAGAAGTGTACATGTCAGGGTAAGTGTACATGTAAAAAAAGCTGTACTTGTAAGAAAAAGAAATCGAATCACCCATCGAAAAAAGAACGTCATCATAAAAAATGTCCTACATGTCCTCCTTGTTCCGAAACGTATCGATGCGAATGTGAATGATGAAAAAGAACCCCGTGAGAGATGTAATCTCGCGGGGTTTTTAGGCTTCTATCAAATAATCATAGAGTGTATTTTCTACTGGGTGCTCCATTACCATGTTCATATGGACTACTGGCAAACGCTTTCCTTTACCATCTATCATATGGTCTTCCACAACACTTTGCTGGTCAGGTAGGCCTTTACCCAAGTAATAGAAGTCTGTTCCCTCGTCGTCATCCTTCTTTACGAATAAATGAATGTCGATATCTTTTTCTTTCGCCTGAATAATTGTTTGCACTTCATTCGATCGGAGCGTTCGGTTACTGCGGGTATACCATTTGAATAACTCAGGATTGATGAATTCATCACCGTAATCTACGCTCGCTTCCACTTCTCCATGCTTATGATACGTGACGAATATAGGACAAGTACCGTGCTTCGTTTTATAACCATACATCGTCGAGCTCTCGTCCGCCTGCCAATTCAATAATTTACATACATCTTTACGTGAATATTTGGCATGCAGCGTTAATTTATTTGCACAATCGTATACTTTAGATTTCTCTTTCGCACTACGCAACACGTCTGCAATTAGAAACACTGCATACGAACCATCTTCTATACTCTGCTGAATGTTTTCGTTGAACGTGAAAACTTGGTTATGATCCATCGTTATAATCGCTTGATTGCCATATTTCCTTTGGGCGTTTTGTGTGAAAAACGATAAATCATAAATTCGTATGACAGATTCAATCGTATCTTCATCCACTTGACAGCCTGTAGATTCTAGCTCGTAGATGAATTCATCTAAACGTACACTTCCTTTAGAAAGTAACATTTCCGCCAACACTACTTCATGGATCCGTTTGCCATTGATCAATTCTATAGAGAGCATCGTTAATACTTGATTTTCATAAGGAGTAATCGTTTGAATAGAGTCTTCTTTAGACACAACCTTTAGTAGAAAATCAAAGTAACTATCGTGTTTATTAATGATAACGACCGGATCAATAGAATGCTGCTCGATAAAATCGGATAGATAAGGCACTCTGCCAATTTTATTTCTCAAATCTTGATACGCTTCTTTCAAGATTTTCAAAGACGTTAAATTACTGCTGTTGATTGCGTTGAAAATCCGTTTCTGTGCAACTTCTTCAAAATTAATTGTCGAGACGCCTTTAATATAACTAGTATCTTTCATACTCCTTCGAACATTGTCTTTATTCATCGAGCGGTCCCCAGACAATGCAATTGGAATCAAATAGTTATTCGCATAGTTTCCGATAAAATCAATGACCGTAACGAATGGCTTGTTGTGATCTTTGCGCAGTCCACGTCCTAGTTGTTGAATAAAAATAATACTGGACTGTGTTTGTCTAAGCATGACTACTTGGTTGATACTTGGAATATCGATACCTTCATTGAAAATATCCACGGTCAGAATATAATCGAGTTCTCCTTTTTCTAGCTGATCCACTCTGCGCATGCGCTCATCATACGAATCATCGCCCGTTAATGCTACGGTTCTGTAGCCGCGCAAATTGAGTTCTTTTGATAATTCACGCGCCTCCTCTTTTCGACTGCAAAACATCAAGCCTTTCACCTGATCACCGGCGTGACTGTAATAGGCAATCTTTTCAATGACATGCTCAACGCGTTCATTCGTTACCAATTTAGAGAGAACCGTGTGGTCACCAATAAGCTCACCATCTATTTCAAAATCCGTCACACCAAAATAATGGAACGGACACAGCATATCTTCTTCTAACGCTTCTTGAAGACGAATCTCATACGCAATATTATAATCAAAAAGCTCGTAAATATTGAAATCATCTGTACGTTCAGGCGTAGCGGTCATCCCCATTAAGAACTTGGGTGTAAAATAGTCAATTACACGTAAATAACTAGTTGCGCCTGCTTTATGCACTTCGTCAATTAAAATGTAATCAAAGTCTTCTGGATTAAAGTCTTGAAGATTTTCAGCTTTTGATAATGTTTGGATACTCGCAAAAACGTACTTTTTATCCGCTTGTCGATTCGCCCCGACGTATAAGCCGAAGTCTTCATCCATTCCGCCGAGTACACGTTTAAAATCCTGCATGGCTTTCTTCAAGATTTGTTCTCTATGCACAATAAACAGCATACGTTTAGGTGAAAATTTCCGCACATCAAAAGCAGCAAGATACGTCTTCCCTGTACCCGTAGCTGAAATAACTAGTCCTTTATCATGACCATTTGCACGTACTGCTTCAATACTGCTAAGGGCTGCTTGTTGCATCTTATTCGGGACTACTTCCAATGCTTGCTCAATGGCATTGGTTTGATAAGCTGATGGATGCTCGAATACTTGAGACACCCTCGTCCGGTCTGCATTCTCTTGATAAACTAATTCATAGTGTGCAATCCATTCTTCAGTTAACTCATTAGCATCTGACCATACATCCTCAAACTGATCCTTAAAGTGATAAACGATGTCACCATCGCGGTGAGATGTCAGCTTCACATTCCACTCATAATTCACTTGCAGCGCATGTGCAGTTAAGTTTGAGCTCCCTACGATTAATGAATACTGATCGCCTTGCTGAAAAATATACCCCTTTGAATGAAAGCCTTGCTTTTCAGTTAATCGCACTTCAATATTTGGGATGTTCAGAAGCTCACGAAATACTTTTGGTTGATTGAAATATAGGTAAGTAGACGTGATGATCCGACCATTTACACCTCGTTTATGTAGATCGTAAAATAATGATTTAAGTGTAGCGAGCCCACTATCTGTAATGAATGCCACGGAAAAGAGAAATTGTTCACAGTGACGAAGTTCATCTTGAATAGAAGACAACACCGTCGTGTTCTTTTGGGAACTGTTCACCAATAGCTCCGGTTTATAACTACCACTTTGATGATGTTCTTTATTCACAAAACCTTTTTGTAAAGATGCTTCTAATTGCCGAATAAAATCTCCCATTCCCAAGCTACCCCATTTCTAAAGCTATTGGTTTGCCAGCTTTTCTATCGCTGGTATATCCGCAGGTGCCCATTCAAGCATATGTAATTGATCTCTAACTACCCAGCGTAATTCAGCATGTTCTGCCGCCACAGGCTTTCCTTCGACAATGCTCGCCATGAATGTTTCCAAACGAACAATCACTTTTTCGTATTCATATGTAGTGTCTTCTACTGCTTCTCCTACCGTAATCACGCAACCTAGTTCTTCCTGAATCTCCCGGCGCAGCGCTTCCTGGCATGTTTCACCAGTTTCTATCTTCCCGCCTGGAAACTCCCAGTAGTTCGGCAATGTCATCTCAGGACTTCGAAGAGCAGCCAATAATTCTCCTTGCGCATTTTCAATTACTGCTCCCACGACATGTACTTGTTTCTTCATTTTTTCCACCTCTATTTCTGCTATATCCAGTTGGGATCCATTATACCACCAGTTGGGAATAAATGAAGAAGCTTCAAAGTGTTTCAGTCTGCTAGAAAACAGGAATACTTAACCAACTACTATAATATAATCTAACTAAACGAGGTGAAGAAATGAAACGAGGAAAAACATCCGTATTATTGCGCGTAGCGATTGTTGTTACGTATGTTATCATGATTGCAGCCAATGCACTCGCAAATATCCTACCTCTGAACGGACAAACAACAGGCGAGCTGTCAGATAAATACGGAAATCTATTCGCACCTGCAGGATTTACATTTTCCATATGGAGTTTGATCTATTTACTATTATTATTCCACGTCGTCTATCAGTTGGGGCTGTTCCAAAAGACGAAGAATCCACAACTTCTAAGCCAAGTAGGCATTTACTTCTGTATTTCTTCTTTGTTAAATGCTTCATGGATTTTCCTATGGCATTATGAATACTTACCATTTTCCGTTGTCGTGATGTTGCTTATGTTGCTAACTCTCATCAAAATCAATACCATCACATTGAATGCAACACTGACACGTAGAGAAGCATTTTTCGTCAAACTTCCATTCAGTGTCTACTTCGGATGGATCACGATTGCTACGATCGCGAATATTACCGCCCTTCTCGTCTCAATTGATTGGGATGGATTCGGAATATTGGAAGTCACATGGACGATTATCATTTTATTCGTTGGAGCTGCTATCGGAATTCTGACTACTATCCGACAACAAGATATCGCCTATGCGCTTGTATTGATTTGGGCATATTACGGTATTTACTCGAAGCACACTGCAGTGAGTGGATTTAATGGAGAGTATCCTACGATTATTTTATCGATAATAATTTGCTTAGCGCTTATAGCACTGACCATTGTATTCGTCGTTGTGAAAAAGTTACGCAAATAAAAAAGCGCAAAGGAGCAGGCAATTGCCTTTTCCTTTGCGTCAAATAGTTGTGCAATTAGGTTGTGTTATCATACAATACCCAATACATACATTCTACTACAAAACTTATCGTGATGAATTCAACAGCCTTTCCAATCGAGGACGATTAAATCGTTGCACCACGATCAACGGCACGTTAAACAGTACGGCATAGGCAACATTAAGCCAAGCAGCCCAAACTGGATTCCAGAAAAAGAAGAGAAATCCTGGCAAAATAGTTAACCAATGTACACATTCCGCACGTCTTGATTCTAAAAGAAAGTCATAAAGCGATGAATCATCCGCTCCATGCAAATGACTTTTATTGTATCCGTTCGAAATGAACAACGTACCGTCTGGAATATGCCCCTTCCACTTCTTCACGCGGAATAACCGTTGCCAAATTCGTCCTTCCTGTTCCCAAGAAAAACTCTTAAACAAGCGTCCATTCCGCGCAAACCAATTGATAGGAATTCGCTGCGCCGCCACCGATATAGTTAGATGAAAGATCATCCACGCGACTGCATCCAGAAGAATGATTCTATGCAGTGGCAATTCGATCAGCGGCATCCCATCACCCCCTTCATTGGTTCCTTCAACTCATTACCTCATACATTAATATTTCGCCCTTTCCATTGTACACTACCTTTTCGCTTTGATAGATAAAGTGAGTACGTAAATATAGAAATAAAGACGACCAACAATAGTGGATATAACGGGAATATCCACCAAACAAAACGACCGACACGTTTAGATGCGACCGCTAATTCAACTGCGTACAGTATATATAAACCAATAGACACCCCTAGCCAACCTGTCGAACTAAAGCCTGAAGCAAGTAGCATACTAGCAGCAACTGATGCACCCGCCATCCACGCATAGATCAATACCATAACGAGTGGGTGCGTAGCCGCAGAACCACTTGCCATACTTTTTGAATAGCCTTGTACCATGTCGGATAAGCCTCCCGGGTACATACGCAACCAGGCTATTCCCTTACCGCCATAGCAACGTACAGGCAAATCATGTTGTTGAAACGCCTTCCCCAGCGCCAAATCATCCATTACGGCTCCACGTACGACAGCATGTCCACCAATCTCTTCATACTGCATCTTATCACATAACAAGCACGGCCCGAATGAACCCCCGGCTTTCAAACGAGTTCCTGCAACTGTAAAGACGTTCATACCCACCATCACAATGAGTGGAAACAGAAATGCCAACTGCTCATACCATTTCTCAGCACAGTGTTCCGGCTGTAAAGACAAAATTCCACGGCTCCCCATGGATTCAAATGATGCGATATAATTCGACAAACTGTCTGGATGTGTAAAGACCGTATCTGCATCCATAAATAGTAATAATTCATTGTTAGCTACCAATGAACCCGCCCAACAAGCAGCAGATTTTCCAATCCAACCTTCTTCCAACAATTCATTTGAAATTACGGTAGCACCGTAAGATCGCGCCAGCTCTCTTGTTCCATCAGTAGAGCCGTCATCTACCACAATTACTTCATACGATACGTGTTGCTGATGAACAATGGATTCAAGTAACGGCTTCAGACGAAACTCTTCATTTCTTGCTGGAATGATAATGGAAACAGAAGATGTGGGAATACCTTTATGTTGAATGGTAGGTACTCGCCAAAAAACTAGTACGCCACATAACAAGCCAAGGAGTGCTATGACAAGTGCTATCAGTAGCAAGATCGATAAGACATCCATCGCAAACTCCTCCTCCGCATCATTCCTTTATGATCGTGACCGTTTCACCATATCACGCGTCAGGATCTTATCACATACTTGTTGACCACTTAGCGTCACCATGGGCATACCGCCACCTGGATTGACTGTACCGCCAACAAAGTACAAGTTATCAAAGCGTTCACTATGCTTCTTGTGTTTGAATCCTTTATTCTTTTTTTTATCCGATACCGTCCCATAAATCGCTCCACGGTGAGAGCCATATGTGCGTTCAATATCATGAGGCGTCCAGACATCACGTGTCACGATATTCTCACGTAAACCTTCTAGCCCCATACGCTCAAGCTTTTTCAGCACATTATTTTCAAGCTTCAAATAATCCGCTGGTGTAAATGGGTTATCTTGAATATATGGAATATGTGGTAAGATTTTCAGATTTTCGTGACCTGGTAACGTTTGTGAAGGATCTGTTTTATTCGTGTTAACAAGATAAATTGTTGGGTCATCAGGTAATTGCTTCTTCACAAACACTTTATCCATTTGCTTTTTAAGATTCTTAGAGAAGAAGAAGTTGTGATGATTAAGTTGCGGATAGCTCTTTTTTACGCCTAAATGAAGCACCAAGCCTGAACTGGATGGTTCAAACTTCTTCTCGAGTTTTTTGGTGAACTTAGGTTCACTATCGACCATCTTCTGATAGAACGGAATTACTTCCATGTTGGAAACGAAATAGTCTGCCTCTACTATTTCACCGTGAGCCAGTTCAGCGCCAATAATTTGGTTTCCTGCTGTCTTCATTTTCCGCACACCTATCCCTGTATGTAGCTTGACACCAACTTCTTCTGCCAATTGGACAAGTGCATTAGCTAAATGATGCATTCCGCCCGGTACATACCAACAACCTTGTGCATGCTGCATATAGACCATCATATTCAGAATAGCTGGCGCGTCATAAGGAGAAGAACCAACATATTTTATGAAGTACGACAACATATCGCGCAGATGCGGATTACGTACACGCTCGTCAATTGCACTGTGTACAGTAGAAAACAGATCAAAGCCTTTAATCGACTTGAGTGCGCCGTGATGTTTAATCACTTCACTCGTGGAGTCCAGTCCTTCTTTAAAGTAGCCCGCTTCCGTCATGTCATACAGACCTTTAGAATAGTTCAGTAACTTCTGATAATCTTTCATATCCTTATGTGATAACTGTGGGTTCATCTGCTCCATCTTTTGTAAATCACCATATAAATCGAGCACTGTACCGTCGGGGAAGAAAGAACGCCATTCGCGCTCTAATCTAAGTATTTTTACGTAATCTGACATACACTTCCCACTATCCTCAAACAGTTTTTCGAAAATATGCGGCATCGTCAAAATGGAAGGGCCCAAATCGAAACCGAAACCATCTTGCTCCAAGCGATTTAATTTTCCACCTAGATGATCGTTTTGTTCATACAAGGTTACAGAATAATCACGTTGCGCTAATGAAATAGCAGCTGACAGCCCACCCAGGCCACCACCAATCACCACTACGCGTTTTTGGTTTTCCAACATATAGGGCCACTCTCCTTCTTACATGCTCGCACGGGCAACTAGCTTTGCCATTTCCACCGCTGACACATAATTCTTCTGATTAAAACAATCGTATCCACTTTTTCGTACACTATTTAATATTCCTTGATAAACATGTGCTGACGACAATACGGGAAAACGACTGTCTTCATCGAATTCTCCAATATGTTGCGTGAAATTGTCATATAAGTTCTCCGCACGTTTCGCAAGATATTCCCACATATCCACAAAGTTCTTTGTGATTTGCCCTTCTAACAAAAGAGTTTCACTATACTTATAGCGCTCCATTTCCTCTTGTGGCAAGTAAATACGACCTTTATCTCGGTAATCTTCACCAACATCACGAAGGATATTTGTTAATTGCATCGCAATACCGAGATCTTCCGCCACGCGATTCAAGTCTGTCTTAGCGTTACTTGCAATAATTGGTAATAACATTTTTCCTACAGAACCTGCTACATACTTACTATACGTTTCCAATGAACTGAGATTCGATGGGCTAATAAAATGAATATCCATGCGTTGCCCTGTCAGTTGTTCGTAAAACGGTTGTATGTCCATATCGAAACGATTGAATACGTCACGTAAAGCTCTCCATAATGGATGATCTACTTCTTGGCCTTTTGCAAAATGATTGAGTTCATCTGTCAATCGATCCAACGCAATAAGTTGTAAACCGCTTGCTTTATTTTCATCTACACTATCGTCTGCAGTTCGGCAAAAGGCATAGATAGCATATACTGCGCGTGCTTTATCTTTTGGTAGATTTGAGAACGCGTAATAAAAGCTCTTTGAATGACGCTTGATGATTTTTTCACAATAGGCATAGTCAGAAGCTATAGTCGATGATCGATCGATTACCATATGAATTCTCCTCTCAAGTTGCTTGGAATAATATACCTCTATCATCATGCATGAGTTCTTCTGTCGCGATTCGTGCGGAAAGAAGAACAATCGGCACCCCTGCACCTGGATGTGTACTACTACCTGTAAAGTATAAATTTTCACAATGCGTTGCTTTACTTTGTGGACGTAAATGATTACTTTGGCTAAGTGTTGGCTGCAAACCGAATGTTGCTCCGTTTTGTGCGTTGAAACGTTCTTCAAAGTCTTTCGGTGTCATAAAGCTTTCAGATACAATTTCATTTTCCACGTTTTCAAAGCCTTTTACTTTCTTCAATGCTTCTAGAACGTAGTGACGATAATGCTGGATTGTTTCTTCATCCCAGTCGTATTGTGAACATGAACGATCGGAAACAGGTACTAGAATATACAAACCATCTTTACCTTCAGGTGCCAATGAAGGATCCAACTTGGAGCCAATATAAACGTAGAAAGATGCCTCTTCTAGTTTCTTACCAGTAAAAATATCATCCAAGTTTTCTCTCAACTTCTCATTGAAGATAAAGTTGTGTGCAGTCTTTACTTCTTCATATTTCTTATCCATTCCGAGATACATCAAGAAGCATGAACAAGAGTATTTCATATTATCTATTTTCTTATCTGTGTATTTTCCTTTAGAAGGTACATCTTTCACCAAATTTTTCATTGCGTATGGAAAGTCCGCATTGCACATTACATAATCGGATTTGATAAATTCACCCGCAACTTGGATACCTTTTGCTTCTCTATTTTCAATGACAATCTCTTCAACCGGTGTGTTGTAATGTACTTTCCCTCCAAGCTCTAGGAACAAACGCTCAAGCGACGATGCCATAGTGTACATTCCGCCTTTAATAAACCAGACGCCATAGAGGAATTCGATCATCGGAATCATCGTATACAGTGACGGACCACTATAAGGAGAAACCCCAATATATAATGTTTGGAAACTGATCATCTGTTTTAGACGTTCATCTTTAATGTACTTGCTCATAAACGCATCCGCTGTGTCAAACGTCTTCAGCTTCAAACCTTGTTTAAGTACAGACAAGTTATAGAAATCCGATGGTTTACGGAATGGCTTCTGCAAGAAATGTTCTTTCGCTACTAGGAACCGCTTATAAATCACTTGCAAGTATTCTAGGAATCCAGCCGCGTCGTCTTCGCTTATCCCTTCGAACACTTCCATCAGTTTTGATAGTTCAGCGGAGATTTCATAGTGATCCTGTGGTTTGTCGCCAAAATATACGCTATACATTGGATCTAAACGTTCCATGGGAATATAGTCGTCGGGGTCTTTTCCACATAGATAAAAAATTTCTTTATACAGATCGGGCATCATCACAATAGTAGGCCCTAAATCGAATTGATAGCCGTCTTGTTGAATACGGTGCATCTTACCTCCAGCCATAGATTCCTTCTCAAATAGCTCTACTTGATAACCTGCATGTTGAAGTCGGATGGCACTCGCGAGTCCTGCTACACCCGCGCCAATTACGTTTACCTTTTTCTTCATGTTTTACATCTCCCTACTTCTAGTATGAAACAAACGTTGTACAAAGTTGTATAATCAATGGAATAATTACATGTTTCGCAATAAAACCTTATACAATGTTTATACACTATTATAAGAATTTTCACAAGTAGTAGAGTTAGCATTTTTAAAATTACGTGAAAAAGCCTCTAATCCTATAGCAAGATTAGAGACCTTTTCATGTAATTTATTGTGGATTTATACAGAACAACTACAATTCACTCTTATTAACAGAAACAAATTCTACACCCTTTCCTACAGCTTCATCTAAGTAAATAGAGAGCTTGTCCAACATATGCGCTGGTGCACGGTCATCGGCACCTCGGTTAGTGCCGTCGTCGTGTAGTAAGATGATCGAACCGTCAGTTGGGACGTTACGCAAGCCTTCTAGTAGTCCTTGCTCACAACTATTTATTTTCCAGTCTTTGAAAACGTGTGACCAGAGGACGATTTGATAAGGTCTCGTGACGAATAATGTTGCTGCGTTCATAAAACCCCATGGCGGTCTGTATACTGTTGGCGCTTCTCCTGTAATATCGAAGATGGTACGATGGGTTTCCTTAACTTCTCGTGACAACATAGAAGGCGTTAGCAACCAGCTAGATGTATGGTTGTCGTGATGAATACCGATTTGATGACCTTCTTTGTGCATACGTTCGACAACCTCAGGATAATTTCGAACATGTTGGCCCACTACGAAGAATGTTGCTTTGATTTGATGATGCTTAAGTAAATCGAGCAGTTGTATCGTGTAAACGGGATTAGGTCCATCGTCAAATGTTAAAGCAATACCCCTTCGTTCTGGCAGACGTTTCATGACTCGGTACCCTGCTGACCGGATCAAGGCGGTAGCTCCCATGCCATAGGCAAAAGGAAGAAGTGCAGCTGCTCCTGCAATCCAAGCAATGTTTTGTTTTTTCATACTAGCTCACTTCCTTTTTCTTTAGTATAGAGTGTATTTATTCGTAATTCAAAATCATAACTATGTATCCATTCTATTCTGACCACTAAACTTTATCTTGTATTGACTCTTTTTAAAGTATCAGATTCCCTTTATTCTAAATCTAATACTTTTATACGTGAGGACGGTACAGACCATGCAGAAAACACAAAGTTATCCTACGCAACGAACAAAGACATTTGATTTAATACTGACGTCTATGCTTGCATCACTCGTGTTCGTCGCTACACTTTTACTTAATATTAAGCTCCCTCTTGGAAACGGCGGACTGATTCACCTGGGTACTGCCATGTTGTTCATTGTCTCTATTTTATTCGGACCTAAAAAAGGAATGATCGCAGGAGCTATCGGAATGGGCTTATTCGACCTTGTCAGTGGCTGGGCATTGTGGGCACCTATCACTATCCTGACACGTGGCTTGCAAGGGTATATTGTTGGTAAAGTTGCATGGTCAAACGGCCGTAAAGGAACAAGCTTCAAATTCAACCTACTCGCCATGCTGATTTCCACACCATTCACTGTTGCAGGCTACTACGTAGGGGAAAGTATCCTCTACAACAGTTTAATCATCCCACTTGCTTCCATACCAGGTGATCTAGTGCAATGTGCAGTGGGAATAGCGATTGCCATCCCAGTGTGCGCTATGTTAAAAAAGGTCTCCATGTTTAAATAAACAGTACCCACTGCAAAAGCAGTGGGTACTGTTTATTTATACTTACTATTCATTTTCTAGAACTAAACGGGTTAAGTGTATATAACAGTTAATTCATTAAAAAACTCTACTACGAATCCTATCGTAGTAGAGTTTTGTGATTCTAACTATTAGTTATGAACTACTTCTTTCTCCAGCTCATTCTCTGTTAGTTTCAATGTTTTGGAAGTAGATGCATGCATGTCCTTCAATAATTCAGGATGCTCTGCTAATGCTTTACCAAATGAAGGAATCATCTCCTTCAACTTCGGCTCCCAGTCGCTTACTTGCTCAGGGAAGCACTTGTTAATAAGGTCCAGCATAACTGCTACTGCAGTAGATGCGCCCGGAGAAGCTCCTAGCAATGCTGCAATTGAGCCATCCTTATCTGTTACAAGTTCCGTACCAAATTGTAGCGTACCTTTGCTATCTGGAGTGTCCTTGATAACTTGTACACGCTGTCCTGCCGTCCATAAATCCCAATCTTCACTCTTCGCGTCTGGAATAAATTCACGCAGTTCATTGATACGTTGTTCTTTTGTTTGTACTACTTGTTCTACCAAATACTTAGTCAACGACATATTCTTTGCACCACATGCTAGCATAGTCGTTAAGTTATTAGGTTTTACAGAACCAATTAGATCCATCATAGAACCTTCTTTTAAGAACTTCGGTGTGAAGCCTGCAAATGGTCCGAACAGCAAGGATTTTTCGCCATCTATATAGCGAGTGTCCAAGTGTGGAACAGACATTGGCGGTGCACCAACTTTAGCTTTACCGTATACTTTTGCATGATGCTTTGCAATAACATCCGGGTTTTTACAAACCATGAAGACCCCACTGATTGGGAATCCACCAATATGCTTACTTTCAGGAATACCTGTTTTCTGAAGCAATGGAAGACTTCCGCCTCCGCCACCAATGAAAACAAATTTCGTTTTGTGGAATTCGAGTTTTCCATCTTTATTATTCTTTATTTTTAATTCCCATTCGCCATCACTTGTACGCTTGATGTCTTCCACTTGATGACCATAGTTCACTTCAACGCCCACTTTTTGCATATGCTCGATTAACATACGAGTTAACGCACCAAAGTTTACGTCCGTACCTGTATCAATTTTTGTTGCAGCAATTGCTTCATTGACAGTACGGTCTTCCATGATTAATGGAATCCACTCTTTCAACTTCTCCGGATCTTCGGAAAACTCCATTCCTTCGAATAGTGGATTTGCTGTCATAGCTTCAAAGCGCTTCTTCAAATACTTCACATTGTCTTCACCTTGTACAAGACTCATGTGTGGCAGTGGCATTATAAATTGCTCAGGATCTTTAATTAATTTTTTCTCTACTAGATGTGACCAAAACTGCATAGAAAGCTGGAATTGCTCGTTTACTTTAACCGCTTTCGCAATATCTACAGTACCATCCGGTCTTTCAGAAGTGTAATTCAGTTCACACAATGCTGCGTGACCTGTTCCTGCATTATTCATCTCATGCGAGCTTTCTTCACCTGCTCTATCCAGTTTCTCGAACAAAGAGATGTTCCAGTCTGGTGCTAATTCCTTTAGCATCGTTCCTAGTGTCGCACTCATAATTCCGGCACCAATTAAAATAACATCTGATTTAGTTTGTCTATTACTCATTTTGACCTTCCTTATATGTGAAATTTACAGAAACGTAAATGTTCCTAAATAAGGCGTCACAGCATACATGGCGCGTACTAGGAGCACTTTATTCTGTCTTGGTTTGACCATACAACTACTACCATCTTTTCTAGTATACATCAAATATAACGAGGTTTAAAGAGACTTGTCTGTTTGTTTGTGAAGATAATCACAATAAAGTGTCAGAATTCTGTTATATTTTCTTTTTATTTAAGAAATGAAAAATTTCATGTTAATAGATCTTCTGAAATCACTTTAAATCCTTCAATAATCGTATCTTCTTCTACTTCAATCAAAATACATTGCTTGCCATCATAATTGACCTGCTTCACATATTTCAAGTCTTGTGGACTGATTGAAATATTGGCCACTTTGGTTTCAATTTTGATTGACTTCGATGTATAGCTCGGGACAATGTGAGCCGCCTTCATTTCATAAGATGTGTTATCGACTATAGTCTGGAAAGCCGTTTCTACCGCTTCTGTATTGACGTAGTCGACACCGCTCATTTTCAACACACGCTCTACTTGCTTCGCATCAATTGCTGGTGGCTCTTCCGGTTCTTCCTCTTCTTCATCCACTACAGTCAACCTGTAGATTGCCTCGTAGACATTTCCTAGCGTTTCCGTATCTACTTCGCCACCCACTACTTGTTTAACGATTTCCTCGAAAACAGCTTTATCGTCGGCGGCAGTAACTACTTCTTCTCCATTCAAGACATTCTCTATGAAGGCATAATCCGGCTTATTCGCTTTACCCGCTGCATACAAGACATGGTTTACATCAGCTGAATTGTCTGTAAAGCAAGGGAAGAGAAAGCCGCCGATTGGTGATGCTAGATTAATGATAGGGTCGAGCATCGTATTCGATTTAAATTCACGCTCTTGGAAATCAAATACGATAGAGCGCTTCGGCAAGTCGGTGTGATTCATACTGCATAGAATAAACGGTGTCGTAAACACTTCATCACGCATATCAATTTCCGTCTCTTCACTGTTACGCTTAGTCTTCTTAAAGTAGTTCCCACGAACAAATGTGATGACAAGATCTTTTTCATATTGAATGTCTTTCACCATCTTCAATGCCAAATGCTGCATCTCATTTTTCCAATTATCTACTTCTTCTGCCTGCAAACCTTCATACAATAACTTTTGCGCGTGTTCCTCATTATGCTCTTCTTCCTGACGTTCGAACTTCACTTCAAATAACTTCATACCTAGCTTACCACCAAGTACTTTCTTGAAGTTCGTCATGAATAATTCCTGTTGTTCACGGTCCAGTAAAGCAAAGACCTGGCTTTCCTCATGATAAATCTCACTGCTTTCCTGTCTAATATACACATGGTAAATATCAGTGATTGTTAGAAGATCTGTATCTAATTTAAATCGTTTACGAATGTCTGCAATATCATTCTTATTCATTCTTCGTCCCCACTTCCTAACTGATGTAAATAAATTGATTCAACACGTTGGATGAAGCTACCACACTTATCTGGAAAAAATTAAATAAATGGTACATATAAAACGAAAAAACGGGTACACAAAGGAGTGAGACTAAAAAATCTATACAAGGAGTAGTGATTTCATGTCAGAAAAACTATTTACAGCCACAGCAACTGCTAACGGAGGAAGAGAAGGTCATGTTGCATCTTCCGACCAAGTAGTTGAATTCGATACGGCAATGCCTGGAACAAAACGAGCGAAAGAATTAGAGCACTCTACTAACCCCGAGCAATTATTCGCTGCGGGTTACGCGGCTTGTTTTGACAGCGCACTTCAACTCGTCGCAAGCAAAGAACGTGTTAAATTCTCTTCCGAAGTCACGGCAAACGTTAGCCTGTGTAAAGACGAATCGGACGGTGGCTTCAAACTAGAAGTAGAACTACAAGTAAAAGGTACAGACATCGAAAAAGCACGACTAGAAGAACTAGTAGAAAAAGCACACCAAGTCTGCCCTTACTCTAAAGCTACAAGAGACAATATTGCCGTTACATTAACAGTAGCCTGATTGCAAAATTGTATAAACACTAGATAGAGCTGTCCCAGAAGTCGTGATTACGATTTCCGGGACAGCTTTTTAAAATAGTTCAGGATGTAACGTCGTTAAGCCCGCTACTGAATATGCCCTACTAACTTACTTCAATGTATCAAGTAACTCCAAAATAGCAGTAGTCGTCTGAGTCATCTGCTCTTCATTCGATATAGTAGCCTTGCCGTCACCCTTCTGCTCGCCGTAATCACCAAACCCTGCATGATTACCGCCCTTTATCTCCAAGAACTTCGCACCACTAGGCATACTAGCCTTCGCCGATTTAATAGCCTTCGCATCTGCCACTTCATCACGACTCGCCCAAATCGACAAAACATCCACCGACGTTTCACTCAAATCGGTGTGACTCCCAGGATAAGAAGCCAACAACACTAGCGTAGCAATCTTATCATGCCGTAATGCATAGTCAGATGCCGTGACACCGCCTAAAGAATGCCCACCAATCGCCCATGTAGTAATTTCAGGATGCTTGCGTATTACTTTATCCGCTCGATCAGGTGAAAAGATGGCCATTTTCAACGGCAAGTGAGGAATGACCACAGTATAACCTTCTTTTGCCAGCTCTTTTGCCATCGGAGCGTAGGCTTCTGCCTCTACTTTTGCACCTTGATAAAAAATAAAACCGATATTCTTTTTATTCAAAGTCGGTTCAAACACCAACTCTTTTTCATTTTTGACTGTTACTTCCGAATCTGATTGCAAATTATCTTCTGCGTAAGACTGCGCTTTATAATAAAAGCTAGCAAACGCGAAGAAACCAACCGCAATGATCAATAGCAAAATAGCGAGTCCAATAAATAACTTAAATTTCCACGACTTCTTTTGTTTCATACTCGATCCTCATTCCAGTTTATTTCTTCATGATCTCGATGAAATGCTTTAACACTCTAGCCGTCAAACCCCAAACGGTATAATTACCATACTCATAAAACCATTCTTCAAGTGAATGGCTTCTAAATTTATATTGATTCCCGTTCATGATCTTTTCGAATGGGAAATTATCCGGTGGTGCTGTTTCGACTGCTACTGTATGCATATAGGGCTCATGTTCTATCAACCAGTCCAGTGGAATCGCAAACACTTCTTCCACTTCGTCTTTATTATAGCTACGAATAATTTCATTGTAATCAACCACTGCCACAAACGGATAGACAACGAATGAAGGCGATGCTATATATGGACTTAACTCTCCTAGTACTTGCACCGTCTTCGGATTAATTCCGAGCTCTTCCTGTGTCTCTCGTAAAGCCGCTTCCATGGGTGATGCATCTGTTATATCTATTTTGCCGCCCGGAAAGCTAATGTCACCCGGTTGCTTTCTCATCGTGAAAGAACGCACTTCAAATAGCACATGCCATTCTCCTTCCGCTTCTACTAACGGAATAATAACGGCTGAACGGAATGCTGTCTCTTCCCCAATGAACAAGGATTTGTTCTCGAATAATTTATTTTGTAGTTGCTCTAAGTCCATGAAGTCCCCCACCTCATTGTTTTCATCTATCGTATCATTATCAGACGAATCCTTAAAGAAATTAAAAAGAGCTACTCGTTAAGAGCAACTCTTCATATTATCAATGTATGTCAGCGCTTCACGAGTTTTCCTTGCACTACATATCGTTTATCTTTACTATTCACAGAGTTATTACACGTAGACAGCGTGACGATTCGATCTTCTGGTCCGACTTCAACAGGCATATCGATTAGCGACCGTGCTGCAACTTCTCCTAAAAACTCACTGAATTCTTCATTCGTCTGAAAATCTGTTTCAATATAATAAAAATCAATCGTCGTTTCATAGGCTGCGAAGACTTCAATATCATAGCCATCATATAACGTATCGACATAAATAATAGGGTGTTCATCTGCATAGTCTTGTTCACCGAATTTTTTCAAGCTACCGAACATCGTATCATTTCTCATTGCATGGCCATAGAGTACCGTGTTTTGACTCATGTCTTGGATATCATTACGAAAATCCATAAAGACACTTCCCGCACGGCTACTTTCTCGAGTAAAGTTTCGATTTAAGTAATAGTCATTGTCTTCAGCTTGCAGTATGGGGTTATGTAACTTGGTACCTTCCACAGACACCCATCCGACAATATCCTCGTTCACTTTATACAATTTTTCAAATTGCCTACGCATTGAATACTCACCTAACGAATGTTCTTGTGACGTTTCTTCTGCTACAGCTAGTTGCTTTGTATCTTCAAGGGCTGTCTCATATATTTGTTGCGTATCTTTTAACGAACTGGCTGATTCCACGTAAGTGTACAAATACTGTACGAGTAAATAGCCTGAGTAGAGAAAGACTGCCAAATAAACGAAAGGCAACAGTTTCGACAGACGTTTCTTCATCAGCTTCCCTCCTAAATGCCAAGGGACATCATGTAAAGGCCTAATTCGTCATCTTCCTTGAATACGGCATTGACTCCATACACTTCTTTAATGACATCCTTTGTAATGACCTCACGCGGTGGACCTTCTGCAATAATACGACCATTCTTCATCATAATAATTTCATCGCTATATCGAATTGCCTGATTGATATCATGCAATACCATGACAATCGTCAATCCATAGTCTTCATTTAGTGATTTTACGAGCTCCAATAATTCAATCTGATAATAAATATCCAAATAGGTGGTCGGCTCATCTAAGCATAGTATTTCCGATTGTTGTGCAAGTGCCATGGCAATCCATACACGTTGACGCTCTCCGCCAGATAATGCTTCTAAGTCTTTATGCCGCTTGTCTGTCAGATTCGTGACGGACAATGCCCAATCTATAGCGTTTTGATCTTCTTGCTGATTTCGCTGCAATAATGTTTTATGAGGTAACCGGCCAAAGCTGACCAATTTTTCAATCGTCAAGTCTTTTGGCACGTCATTCTGCTGATACACAATAGCTAGTTTTTTTGCGAATTCTTTCGGCTTAAACATCACCAAGTCACGATTCTCGAGTGAAGTTGTGCCCGACTTCGGCATATTGCTTCTCGATAGAACGCTGAGTAATGTCGATTTTCCACAACCATTCGGGCCGATAATCGTTGTAACTTTCCCTTTAGAAATAGACGTAGAAACGTCATCCAAATGATTCGTTATATTATCATGCGATACAACAATGCGCTTCATTTCCATAACAAGTCACTCTTTTCGCAGTAAGAATATTAAGAACGGTCCACCGATAATCGCCATCAGCGTTGAGGCGGGTATTTCAAGCGGCGCTACTATTGTGCGCCCTAGTGTATCTGCAAGTAGAATAATCAACGCCCCCAAAAGTGCAGTGAACGGTATGAGCACTTTGTGATCATACCCTACTAACCTACGGGCAATATGTGGCACAAGTAATCCAACAAATGAAATCACACCTGCCACTACAACCGATATCGCTGCCAATAATACTGCTACTGCCGCTATAATTAAACGGGCACGGGCGACATGGAAGCCAATACTTTTTGCTGTCTTATCTTGCAACACCAATAAGTTACACCAGCTGTATAATGCAAAAGCTAGCACCAATCCGATCGTTCCATACGTCGCAATCGTCGAGACATCACTCCATGTACGCATCGTCAAGTTTGAACCGATGACACTGGAAGCTGAGACGTTTAATGAACCACCAAAGCTGATGAAAGCTTCAGTGAGACCTGTGAACATAGCATTGATCGCAATTCCAACTAAAATTAATTTTAACGGGCTAAGACCTGATTTCCACGATAGAGCAAACACTAGAAAACAAGCGAATGCACCGCCCATAAATGCAAATAAAGGCGTCATGAAAAAGAGCGCCGGGAAGAATGAAATAATGAATAACTGTACAAATGCCGCACCGGAAGATATTCCGATAATCCCTGCATCCGCCAACGGGTTACGCATGACAGACTGTAGCAAGACACCCGATACCGACAATGCCGCCCCTGCAAATATTGCGACAATCATGCGCGGAAATCGCAAATCACGAATCGCTTCCATCTGACTGTTACCTTGTTCAAAGAGTGCACCAAAAAATTCAAAGAATCCCATTTTGATGCTGCCTGTCGTAGCTGAATACACGATAGTTACGACAAGCAACAGGGATACGATTATATAACTAGTTATTCTTTTTTTCATGACGGACTTCCTTTTCAAACGAAATTCATCGAGTTATCGATAGAATATCTTCATTAGCTCACTTAATGCCTCAGGTACTTGCAATGAAGCCGTTGTACCGAATAACTCTTCTTCTAAATCATACACTTTACCATTTTTCACAGCATCGAAATGTTTCCATACATCATTTGTTTGAAACTCTTCGTTGAACATTTCCACGACCTCATCCGGCATGCCGTGTGATAGACGCAAGATAATGTCTGGATTACTATTATGAAGATACTCCGTATTGGACGATAAGTATTCAGGATCCTGCCCTGCCATTACATTCGTTCCCCCTGCACGTTTCACTAAGTCACCTGCGTAGGAATTTTCTGTAGCTACTAAATAACTACCTGGAATACCGAGTAAGATCAAAACACTCGGCCCTTTACGGTTCGCAGCCACAACTTCCGCTGCTTCAATTTTCTTCTCTAGATCCCCTACTAATTTATCTGCTTGTGCTGTACGACCATAACGCACTCCAAGACCTTGGATTTCCTCCATCATCGAATCGATACTTTGAAAGTTCAAAAATGTGGCGGGTATATTCAATTGCTCAAACCCATCTTCAAGATCATATTCCAATGTAGAAACAGATAAGAAATCTGTCGTGTCCAAAGATTTCACGATTTCCATATCAGGCGTCATGGCATTACCAATGGTAGGAAGTCCCTCGAAACGGCTTGCCATTTGTTTTTCAGATTCAGGAATAGCGATAGCGTCTATGTCTAACTTGTCGAGAATTTCTGCAATAACGACAGTACCGGCAATAATTCGCTGATCACTTGTTTTTTCTGTTTCACTCTTCACTGCGTCATCTGCTGAAACAGCCTTTTCTTCTTTATCATTACCGCATCCTGCGATAATCGCTGCTGTCATGATTGCCAACATCAGCAGTATATATTTCCATTTTTTTTGCACAATGTAATCCTCCACTCGTTATTTATCACTTATTACGCTGTTTTTCTTTGTCAGCCTGCGTAAAAATAAAATACCCGACAGCATACACAATGACAATAATACACCGATTTTCAACATATCAAACGGTATTGTCTGATCGGTCTCCTCGTTCATGGCTACCTCTTCAGGTTCACTTGCTACTTGTGCAACGACTTGATCTGGTTGTTTCTTCGCATCGTCCACTGTACGATCAAACTCCAGTTTTTCTTCCGTCAGAAGAGGGGGTACGTCTGTCTGTACTGGCTGCTTTTCTTCGGATGACTTATCCAACTTTTCATCTTTTTTCGTAACGTTAGATGGTTTCTCTGCAGTAGTAGATTTTGCAGGTTGCTCTACTCGCTTAGTCAATGAAGAAACAGCTTTACTATTTGAAGCTTCCTTACGTAGAAACTTCGCTGTTTGTTGCTGGTTGAAAACAATTTGTAAAAACTCTTCTTCTACATGCGAACTAACAGGGTTCTCCGCTTTCATCCAAACGCGTATCCCCTTCTGGAAGTCTTCTACTTCAAACTGCACAATACGTGTATCGGTTTGCGATACTATTTTAGGTTCCACTAAGTTTCCTTGCTGCTCCACAGTAAATCCCTTGACCTTGCTAGGATGAAGAATCTCCAACTGTGAATAGTATCGATGATCACGTTCAATGATACGAATTACTGGATTGACATAGTCATACATTGCAGACAATTTTCCAGCTAACAGCAGTTGATAGTGTATCGTATCGTCACCTGCCTGAATTGACTGTATCGGTTGGCTTTGATCAAACGCTGGCAATGACTGTTGCTCGATGAGGAGTTCAGAAGAAAATGTTTGCTGTGCATGTTCTTTCGCTAATCTATACGTTCCTGCTAGTTCAATCTTTTGTTGTACATCCTTTATATCAAACTGAACTAAATTTTCTGCTCTATTCAGTCGGGTACTCATTTTGTTCCCTTGCTGCATGGCAGTGATATGCGTTAGGATGTGATCATTTTTCGCTGAAATCGATAACGTATAGCGATCTTCCTTAACAGTTAACGTAGCCTGCTTAGTAAATAAGACATCTGTATCCTCTGCTTCATGTGATAGAAAATTTAGTTCAACTTGATAGACATCTGTTGCGTTAGTTTTGCTTTCATTTGCATTTACAGAATGAAAAGGAAGCCACGCTGAGATGAGTAGCAAAAGTAGAGGCAACCACACAATTCTTTTCATTTCAAACGTACACTCCTTTACATATCATGTAAAACGACAGGAACTTCCTTCCGCATGTAAAAAAGCGAAAGGAAGTAGCTGTATTTACTCTTATTTTTTCATGAAGTTCAATGAACCGTTTAGAATTTTAGCCATTTGTGTACGTTGTAGAGAATCGCCAGAGTTGATCAAAACTTTACCATTCGGTTGTTTTGCGCCTGTCATAATTTTTTCTGCGTATAACAATGCAAATGCTTGCTTCGCTTCAGGATCTGTAATGACTTTTCCATCTGCATAGAACGGAAGAGTTGTATCTCCTTTTTTGATTTCTTTACCTTCTGCAAATTGAATTGCACGGTACAGCATCAAAGCACCTTGCTGGCGAGTCAATGTGTTATTCGGGTTGAACTTTTCATTCGTTTGTACAATGCCTGCTTCTGCTAGAGCATTGATTGCGCTGATGCGCTCTTTATCTGTGATTTTACCTAAGTCTTTAAATCCAACATCTTTAGTTGTGTCGAGATTTAACGCACGAGCTACCATTAATGCAAACTGTGAACGTGTGATGTTGTTACGTGGATTGAACTTATCCGCGCTTTTTACAATCCCTTTATCAAGCAACGCAAGGATTGCTTCTTTGTTGCCGTCTTTGTCAATATCTTTAAATGGATTTACGATTGGTGTTGGGTTTGGTTTCACTTCATTAGTGAAGTCCAGTTGTACTTTATGGTTTGCATCATACTTAACAGGTCCTTCATTTACAATTACGTGAAGGTCAGCATTCACTAACTTTGTTAGGTCTGCTACTTTAAATGTATATGTGCGTGCCCCTGTTGATTTGTCATCTGTTGCAATTGGAATTTCCTTGCCAGCAATTTTGAATCCGTGGATGTAACCGCCTTTAGGGAAAGTAAGAGTTACTTCATTACCATCGGATACTTTCTTTACGGAAGCTGTCGAGGACATGTAATCCTTCATGATAGACTCTTCTTTTGTTCCATCTTTGTAAACTTTTACGTTTACTTTACTAATTGTTTCTGCATCTGTGTCTGCTTTCGCGACTGTTGCTTTGAAATCGAATGGATACCACTTGTCCATGTTAGCAGGTGCGTATACAACATGGATTTTGGCTGAATGTATTTCATCCGCTACTACTGGGAAAGTATAAGTCGTTGTGCCGTCCGTATTTTTAACTTCCGTTGCATCAGCAAACTCTTCTCCTTGTTTCGTTTGAAAGCCTGCAATCATAGGAGCTGATTTAACTGCAACCGTTACCTTCGCATATGTTACTCCATCTTTTTCTACCAACGTACCTTGTGGAACAAGGTGACTGCTGATTGCAGGTTCTGGTGTAGTTGTACCTGATTTATAAACATGAAAGTCAACTACTTGATCGACAGCAATTGTCTGTTTCAAAGCCGACACTGCTTGATCGCTTGTGCTGATCGGGTTAGCGGATGCTGCTGTTGGAATAGCGATAGAAGCTGCTAATAATGAAGCAAGTACTACTTTCGTTGCGCGAGATGATGTTTTTTTCGTCATAATTACTGTTCCCCCTGTTTTCTTTGGAATCTAGTTCTATACAATAAAAATGCAGAACCTGCTAATACAAAGATTAATAGGTACGGCGTTGAATCACTAGTTTGTGGATTCTTTACTGGCTCTTTTGTAGTAGGCTTTTTCGTTATAGTACCTGAGCTCGTATTGGTATTCGTATTCGTGTTCGTACTTGGTGGCGTCGTATTTGTTGCAGGAGGTTTTACAGCTGGTGGTGTCACGGCAGCTTTTTCTTCAAACACCAGATCAACTGTATACTCGTGGTGATAATTGATATCCTCAACATCTACTTTCATAGGAATCTTCACTGGTTTAGAAATGTCACTTACACTAAACTCTACAACTCTTGTATCGGCTTTAAGGTCTTCATTGACTACTTCTGCACCGCCCGCTGGCTCAAACTTCGTAATCCATGAGCTATTCTTAAGAGTAAGCTGTACGATGGCAGAACCATTCGTTACGGTGACGAGTGCTGGCTTTTGAAAGTAATCATTAGCAATAGATGCATTAGAGCTGTCTGGCTGGTTTACTTGATAGTTTAATTGCTGGGTACCGTCTGCTATTTTAGCGGATGCTTGTGGCAAGCCAACTGTCAGCACGAAAAAACTTACAACTAAAAAGTACAAAAATGTTTTTTTCACTTGTACATAATCTCCTCTCACTTGTCATTTTTCATGCTACATAAATCCAATAATTGATTGCCAATTGTCGGATAGACTTCTACTTCTAAAGTATCTCATAAATAGCCTCATACATGAAAGGAAGGCACTCAAACGCCTATTGTTTTATGACGATTATGTGACGATTTTAAGAGATAAATGAGAACAGTTATCATTTAATATATCTTTTATTGACCTCTTTGTCAATCATATTTTGGAAAATTTTTTCAATTTATATTTCAGCCTTTTTAATCAGTCACGAACTAGAAGGCTTTGCATAGTCTAGATAGATACGAGTTGAGAATGAAAGGAGTTTTACAATGAATCTTGAATCTTTTAGCGGTGTCGTAATGGTAATAAATGATTTTTACACCGGGCAAAACAACGACTCAGGTTGCTACATGCTAATGACAGTCGATAATGGTCGCGGAAACGTTGTTAACTTTGTAGTAGAACCAACAACTTATTTCGTTCATCAAGTGAAAATTCTTGTTGGTGATCGCGTTACAGGATTTTATGATGCGGACGCCGCCACTCCTATGATCTATCCTCCTCAATTTAGAGCCATAGTTATGTCAAAGGATTCTAAACGAGAAAATGTTAAAGTAGACTCCTTCAATCGTCGCTTACAAAGTAGCGATGGAACACTTCAGCTAAATCTATCCCCTCAAACTGAAATACTTTCTACAAATGGTCAGTATTTCACAGGAAATATAGCCGACCGGAATTTGATTGTGCTGTACAGTTCGGCAACGAGAAGCATACCTGCACAAACTACACCACATAAAATTATTGTAATTTGTACATGAAGATTAAAGCTATTGAAAAACAGAGATACGTCATAGCGACGTATCTCTGTTTTATAGTCTATAAAATTCTTGTGTTCTAGAATATATTTCTTCATAGACTTCTTCTAGACCGACCCCTTTAATGGCTGCTATGCTCTTCATACTCTCATGGACCATAGAGGGGTGCGTTAACGTATCTTTGAACATCTGCTCAAAGGGCCAAGGGCCATCAGTTTCTACCATCAATTGACTGAGTGGAACACTTTCTACTAATTGTTGGATCTTTGGTCTATATACCACTTCAGGCGTTACTGAAATCATATAGCCATTTGAAACAAGACGATGCAAAACACGATCTTCTCCTTTGAACCAGTGGAAGTGGGCGCGTGAAACTGAGTACTTTTCCAGTAACTCACACACTATTTCCGCATCTTCGTACACCGCATGTAAAGCGATTGGTAAATCAAGTTGTCCTGCCTTACGTATAAAACACTCTAACAAATGTACGTAAGGAGCTAAATCCAAGCCCGGCCGTTCTCGTCTCAAGTAATAAGGCAACCCCACTTCTCCAATAGCCGTTAGACTTTCTGCATGATCATCAATTAGTCGTAAAATAGATAAAACTTCTTGTTCCGTCGGCAAAGCTTGTTCGGGGTGATAACCAATTGCTGGTTTGATTCTATCATCTGCTTTTGCAAGGTTTAGTTGTCGTACAGAAGACTCTAGATTATTCGAGACCGAAACTAGTGCCGTTACATCATTTCGTTCCAACTCACTCAAAATCTTACTTTGGTGATCTTTTTCATACATATCCATATGAATATGTGCATCGATTACATATCTTCTCAAGACCCATCCCCCTCCCGCTTTGATTTACTATGTTCCACGTGAAACGTCTACCTGTAAATGAACTTTGTCTATTATATCTGCGTCCTACTAATTTACATTAAGAAAAGCAGGTGGTGGTTTATGAATTCGCACCGTATACAAACAGGAGTCGTACATGCTATAAAACAACTTAGTACGTTTGGCTGGCAACAAGCACTTTCTTGTATCTTCCCTGTCATAATCTTCACTTCACTTGCACTAACACAAATTATCTCTCTGCCATTCCTGCCAAGGTATGATTGGTTGCTTGTTATTTTTATAGCCACTCAGTGGTGGATGCTACGTTCGGGTCTTGAAACCCGGGACGAACTTAAAGTAATTACGCTCTTTCATATAATCGGTCTTACTTTGGAGATCTTCAAAGTACATATGGGTTCATGGTCTTACCCCGAGGAAGGGTATTTCAAAATTTTAGATGTCCCCTTATACAGTGGCTTTATGTATGCGAGTGTAGCAAGTTATTTGTGTCAGGCCTGGCGTCGACTTGATGTACAACTCATTCAATGGCCTCCCTTCTACACAGTCGTTCCGCTATCCATTGCCATCTACGGAAATTTCTTCACTCACCACTATTGGATTGATATGCGTTGGTGGTTGTCCATACTCGTGCTCATCATTTTCTGGCGAGCGTCGGTACGCTATCGGGTAAACAATATATCGTATCGAATGCCGTTAGCTCTTTCATTTGTTCTTATAGGATTTTTTGTTTGGATTGCTGAAAACATTGCTACTTTCTTTGGTGCATGGACCTATCCAAACCAGAGTGAGACGTGGCATCTAGTTGGAATTGGAAAATTAAGTTCTTGGTTGTTACTGGTCATTGTTAGCTTTCTTATCGTCGCTACGTTAAAGCAAATTAAAAAAGAGTAGCTCATTTTCTTGTACTGTGAATCATATGTCGTATTGATTTCCCGGGAAATATAGACGTCATAACTAGTAAAAACGCAATAGCCCTATATGATGGGCTACTGCGTTTTTCATTCCGTATTAATGTGTAGTTGGTTTAGGATAATCGAAGCCTTTCGTATCTACTTCAACCGTCTTCATCTTTTGCTCTTCAACAGGCTTATCCATAGCGTCTGTTTCATTAGCCACGATAGCATCTACTGTTTCCATGCCTTCAATTACTTTACCAAAAGCTGCATACTCGCCATCCAGAGAAGCCGTTTCATCTGTCATGATAAAGAATTGCGAACCTGCGGAATTCGGGTCCTGTGCACGAGCCATCGACAAGACACCGCGCTCATGCTTCATATTATTTTCAAAGCCGTTCGAAGTGAATTCTCCATCAATAGAGTAACCAGGTCCGCCTGTTCCGTCACCCGAAGAGTCGCCACCTTGGATCATGAAACCTGGAATGACGCGATGGAAGATCAACCCATCATAGTAGCCGTCTTCAATTAACGAAATGAAGTTTGCTACTGAATTCGGTGCAACAGTCGGCTCTAATTCCAAGACGATTTGTTCGTCATTTTCCATTGTAATGGTTACAACTGGATTTTCTTTTACATCTGCCGAGTAATCTACCGCTTCTTTAGGTTCTTCTGTCGGCGTCTCAGTAGTTGTTTCTGCTGGTTCTTCTTCAGTCGCTTTTCCACAACCTACTAAAAGAATGGCCAATGCCAGTACACTCATCATAAAGTACAATGCTTTGTTACGCTTGAACATATTTCTCCAACACTCCTAACTTTTATCTTTCATTATATACTATTAATTCTCGGTGTCTGTATCGCGATAACGAATAGCTAACCCTTTTAAAAAGTTACGTGCATATCGATCTCCACATGGTTTGTAATTGCGGTGCCCTTCCTTACGAAGAACCGCACTCAGTTCATTTTTAGAGATCGTCACGCCTACACTTTCTAGAATATCTAGCATATCTTCACTTGTTAGCGTTAACGCGATTTTCACTTTTTTCAGCAAAATATTATTTACATTACGATGGCCTTCTTCAGACATTAAAAATGGTTGAGGAGCATTTCCTGTGTTCTCAGGTACTCCTCTTTTTGAAATGATGAGTCCATTAAGAAATGACTCTAACGTAATGTTGTCAATTTCTTTGGCATATTCATTCATTTGCATTTCATCCGTGCTATCCTCATTCGTTTTTGTTAGCATTTCTTTAACTTCTGCTCTGTTTGTCTTCAGTCCGCCTAATGCAAACATTTCTACAACGGCAGAATCTTTTAAATCCAGTGCATAGCGCAGTCTACTTAAAATGTCATTATTATTCATGTGATCACCTGTTCCCTCTCTAGTATATTGCTGTGATTCTTAGTATAGCCTGTTTGGTTATAGAATGTCCTCATTCAGTCGACTGTTGTTTGTTCTACTTCTATCGTTTGCAAAAACTGGTCGCCGAAATTACAAATCGATGTCACGACTGGTTCTAATAGCAGACCCGTTTCACTTAATTGATATTCCACTTTAGGTGGCACAACAGGATAAACGTAGCGTGTCACAATATTATCCTCTTCCAACTCACGCAACTGTCTGATTAACATGCGTTGATTGGCGTCAGGAAGCTTTTTCTGCATCTCGCTTAGTCGTAATGGCGATTCGTGTAGCAAGCACCAGATAATCGCAATTTTCCAACGTCCACCAATGACGGATAAAGCTAAATCCTTACTAGTGAAATATTGTTTATCTTTATAATGAATGACCATATTGCTTCACTTCTTTCTATACTATTCATGTTCATAGTGACAAAAGAGTCAGTATTGCATGGTGAATTATAATATGTAATGATAGAAATGTAAACACTATAAAGCAAAAGAAAGAAGGGCTTCATTTGAAAAGTAGAGCAGCTGTAGCATTCAAACCTGGAGAACCACTTAAAATTGTAGAAATCGATGTAGAAGAACCAAAAGCTAATGAGGTATTAGTCAAAATTCTTTACACTTCTGTCTGTCACACAGACGCATATACATTATCGGGCGATGACGCGGAAGGAGTATTCCCTGCCGTATTAGGTCACGAGGGTGCTGGTGTCGTAGTTTCAGTAGGTGAAGGAGTTACTTCCGTTAAACCTGGCGATCACGTGATTCCATTGTACACACCTGAATGTGGAAAATGTAAGTTCTGTCTATCCGGTAAAACTAACCTATGTGGTGCAATTCGCGAAACACAAGGTAAAGGATTAATGCCTGACGGTACTACACGCTTCTCTTACAACGGTGAACCCATCTATCACTACATGGGAACAAGTACATTCAGTGAGTATACTGTCGTGTCTGAAATCTCCCTAGTTAAAGTAGAAGACCACAACGTCCCACTCGATAAAGTATGTCTATTCGGATGTGGCGTCACTACAGGCATTGGAGCTGTTCATAAAACAGCGAAAGTAGAAGAAGGTGCTGTTACGGCAGTCTTCGGTCTAGGAGCTATTGGTTTAGCCGTTATTCAAGGATTAAAGCAAGCGAAAGCGAGCCGCATCATCGCGGTTGATCTCAATGAAGATAAATTTGAACTGGCGAAGAAGATGGGCGCAACAGATTTCATCAACCCTTCTACATTCGATAAGCCTATTCAAGAAGTCATTGTAGATATGACGGATGGTGGAGTAGATTACAGCTTTGAGTGTATCGGTAATGTCGAAGTCATGAAAGCCGCTCTTGAATGCTGCCATAAAGGTTGGGGCGAGAGCATCATTATTGGTGTCGCAGGTGCTGGTAAAGAAATTCATACACGTCCATTCCAACTAGTTACAGGTCGCGTATGGCGCGGATCTGCATTTGGCGGAGTAAAAGGAAGAACTGAATTGCCAGGGATGATTGATGACTACATGGACGGTGAAATTGATTTAGATTCGTTCATTACGCACCAACTAAACTTTACCGATATCAATGAAGCATTTGATTTACTGCATAAAGGTGAATCAATTCGATCAATACTAACATATGGAGAGTGAGATCATGAATGTAGAACGCGTTGAGCAAAGACGATCTTTTGGTGGGGAACAAAACAAGTACAACCATTATTCAGAAGTCCTCAAGTGTGATATGACATTTAGTATCTTCTTACCGTCAAATAAAGAACAAAAGGAAATTCCATTAATTTGGTTCCTTTCAGGATTAACATGTACAGATGATAACTTCAGCCAGAAAAGCGGTTTCCAAAGCTTAGCTGAAAAACTTCAAGTCGCGGTTATTATTCCAGATACATCACCGCGCGGAGAAGACGTAGCGGACGATGAGGCGTTTGACCTTGGACAAGGTGCTGGCTTCTATTTGAATGCTACGGAAGAGCCTTGGGCAAAGAACTATCAGATGTATACGTATATAACACAGGAGTTAAGTAAAATTGCAGCTACTCTTGTGCCTAACTTCTCAGGAAAAGAAAGTATTATGGGTCACTCAATGGGCGGTTATGGTGCGTTGATGATTGGAATGAAAAATGCAGACCGTTTCAAAGCGATTTCCGCGTTCTCTCCCATTTCAAGTCCAAGCGATGTTCCTTGGGGAATCAAAGCATTTACGACGTACCTAGGTGAAGACAAAGCGACGTGGAAAGAGTGGGATACTGCCGAGTTAGTGAAGGAAGCAGGTATTCCACCCATTCTTATTACGCAAGGTACTGCAGATGGCTTTTATCCGGAGCAGTTAAATGAGAAAACGTTCCTTGAAAATGCGAAGCAGCATAATCAAGCAGTGGAATATAACAAAGTAGAAGGCTACGACCATAGCTACTTCTTCATCTCTTCTTTCCTGGAGGAACACTTTGATTTCCATATGAAGAACTTGGGATAAATTGAATAAACTTAGAGAGTTGAAATAGGATACTGCGTGGGATTTCCGTTCCAGAGGAGGACGCTTTTCGGAGGACGTGGCTTGTGGCCCGACAGCGAAGCGAGGAGGCTCAAGCCACGCCCATGTGAAAGCGTCCACCTGCAGCGTCGATCAACGGTGCCTTCTCCTTTCTCTTCACAAGTTTAAACATCCACATTGCTAGGCAGTGTGGATGTTTTTGTTTTTAAGGGTATATGAACTAAGATAGAGGAACGGACTTAAAAATATATTACATAGGAGGGATAGTTACAATGGATCTTAAGAAAATGTTAGCTGACGAACGTATAAAGCCATACGTTCTGAAAGCTCGTTATGGTATAGAAAAAGAAGGTCAGCGCGTAGATTTAAATGGACATCTTGCAACGACCGACCACCCTGCGAATATCGGAATGGGAGACGAACATCCGTATATTCAACGTGATTTCTCAGAAACACAAATGGAACTAATCACACCTGTTCTAGATACACTGGAAGAATTATTCGATTATCTATCAGGCATTCATGACGTAGCTTATCGTTCCATGGGCAAGGAAGAAATGCTCTGGCCATTAAGCATGCCTCCTGCCCTTCCTGAAAAAGAGGAAGACATCACGATTGCGAAGCTGAACAATTTTGAAAATGTTCTCTATCGTCGTTCTTTGGCCAATTCATACGGCCGCCGCAAACAAATGATTTGCGGAATTCATTTCAATTTCGAATTCAGTGACGAATTGCTCCGTATGTTATTTGGTTTACAATCAGATATCGAGAATTATCAGCAATTCAAAACAGACATCTATTTGAAATTGACGAGAAACTACTTGTACTACCGCTGGCTCGTCACGTATTTCTATGGCGCTTCTCCTACAAGTGAAGAGAACTTCTATGGATGCGACGATAAACCAGGAGAACCGGTTAGAAGTATTCGAAGCAGCCGTTTTGGCTATGTGAATCATGATGACGTAAATGTATCATTCAGCACAATCCAGAAATACATTTCGGACTTATCTTCCGTAGTTAATAGAGGGTTGTTAGTAGAAGAAAAAGAATTTTACACGGCGATGCGTTTGCGCGGCAGTGATCGCGTAGCAGACTTCAAGCATACTGGCGTGCGATACGTAGAGTTACGAAATATCGACTTGAATCCGTTTGAAACGAATGGCATTAGCTATGAGCAAGCGGAATTCCTGCATGTCTTCCTGCTCTATCTTTTACAGAAAGATGAAAACCCGGAAAGTGATGAGTGGGGTAAGGTTGGTGATGCTCGCAATGATATAGTCGCACTTGAGCATCCACTGTCACATACACAGTTTGAAGCGGAAGCGCATGAACTCGTTGACGGGATGGAACAGTTATCAAAAGATCTGGACTTCCCTGTTTCCGACTCATTATTTGCGAATCTACGAGAGATGCTTGCTGATCCTTCCAAAACGCTGGCGGGAAGACTTTATTCAGAGGGTAAAAAAACAAGTCAAGGCCAAGTAGCTACAGAAATCGCGAAGGAAACGTATACGAAGCTATGGGAGAAGCCATATGAACTGACAGGCTTTACCGACATGGAGTTATCCACGCAGATTATGATGTATGACGCGTTCCAAAAAGGGATCAAAGTAGAAGTCTTGGATCGTCAAGATCAATTCTTGAAGCTGGAACTGCGGGATCATATTGAATACGTAAAAAACGGTAATATGACGAGTAAAGATACGTATGTTTCTACTTTAATTATGGAAAATAAAACCGTGACAAAGAAAATTCTTCACGAAAAAGGTTACCATGTTCCAGGTGGTGAAGAGTTTAATAATAAAGAGGATGCTTTGCGTGCCTATAAGATGTTTGCTAAGACACCGTTTGTAGTGAAGCCGAAAACAACTAACTACGGGCTTGGTATATCCATCTTTAAAGACGGTGCCAGCTACGAAGATTATGAATCCGCCATCAACATTGCATTTGCCGAAGATTCCTCTATCTTATTAGAAGAGTTTTTAAACGGTACGGAATATCGATTCTTCGTGTTACATGACAAAGTACTGGCCGTGATGCTACGTGTACCTGCTAACGTTACAGGTGATGGGAAGCAAACGATCAAAGAACTAGTCACAGAAAAGAATCAGGACCCATTACGCGGCACAGATCACCGCACACCTCTTGAGCTGATCCAGCTTGGTGAATTGGAGGTTTTGATGTTAAAAGGTCAAGGTTATCAATTGGACTCGATCCCAAAAGACGGAGAAATCGTTTATTTACGCGAGAATTCCAATGTCAGTACGGGCGGAGACTCCATTGATGTAACGGACCGTATTTCAAATGATTATAAAGAGATTGCGGTGGGTGCAGTAGCTGCCCTTGGTGCAAAAATCAGTGGTATCGATTTAATTATCGAAGACCTTGATGTCCCAGCAGCAAACCCAGGTGCATATGGCATTATTGAAGCGAACTTCAATCCATCGATGTATATGCATATTTACCCGTATAAAGGTGAATCACGTCGAGTGACGACGGATATATTATATTACTTATTCCCAGAACTAACTTAAAATCACACAATGAAACGGCCCCTTTACTTTTGCAGAACGTCTGTCTGCATCAAAGAAAGAGGCCGTTTTTCGTATAAGGAATAACTCACTTCTACTGTTGGTCTTTAAACACGTTAATATTGTATGAATTGACTAGTACAACTTAAAGTTTTCTTGCTGCAGGCTTCGTTACTTCCACCAGCTTTAATTTTTTTCGCTGATATGTAGACAGCACTACTCCTCCCACTATAAATAGTGAACCGACAATTTCTGACCCCGTTATTGGTTTATACAACAAGATCAAACCCATTATCATCGCTACAAAAGGTTCTAAATTAGATAATATGGAGGCCTTTGAAGCATCAACATATCTAATATTGTAGTTCCAAATCAACATGGCGATACCGTGTACTACAACGGCTGTAACAATCAGAAATGACCAATCTGCGACCTTTACACTCATTCGTATGGGCGTATCAAGTAAAAAAATAAAAGGAACCGACACAGCTAGTCCGACAATATTTGAATATAAAGTAATTGCAAGCGGATCCACTCTACTGGAAAGGAGTCTCGTCACGATAATTAGCATGGCGAAAGTAATCATCGTAACTACAATCCACCATAAACCTTTATCGATATGTATAGAGGATATACTCCCTTTTGCTACGACAAAGAAAATACCTATGATCGCAACAATAGATCCAAGTAACATACGAATTGTTAATTTTTCTTTTAAAAAAATACCTGCTAAAACACCAGTTAAAATGGGCGTAGTTGCCAAGATTAATGCAGACGTTGTTGGATCAGCCGTCTCTAATCCAGCAAAAAAAGACCACTGGTTAATAAAAACGCCAAAAACACCTAGAAAAATTACTGCTAGTAAATCATATTTATTCAATCGTTTCACATGTAATTTATATGAAGATAATCCAATCAGAAAAAGCACTATAAACAATAGTCTGAGCGAAGTGAGAAGAGCCGGGGAAAAGTCCTGGACCAACATCTTTCCAAAAACAAAATTACTGCCCCACACCATTACACAAAGTGTCAGCCAAGCGTATGCTTTAAACAAATTTATCACCCTTCCTACAACGAAATGCCAACTGGCCTATTCTATACTTACTTATACTTTTCGTACACATTTTTGTTTGGTTGTATCTGCTTACTGACATACAGCATGGCAATGTTTACAAGATTAAAACGCAGTAATAGAAATGTTTTTATATACATCGTTATCTTACTATTAATTACATCCTAATAGCATTGATCTTGCTTGTATCGTTCGTTATTTAGAATTTTCCTTTCAGTACATTCAAGTATTTTAATGTTATCTGCACCATATAACGTACAATGTAATTATTTACAAGTTAATTGTTCGTGTTTTGGGTTGAAAGCATAAAAAGCCTCTGCTATAATCATAACGTATTCATTGCAATAGTGCTTTTTACTAAATTCTGCATAAAAATAGTGAGTAATAGGAATCTCTTAACACTTAGTAAATTTCAAGCGCCGTCATACTATACTTTAACGATACGTACTGATTGGCCAAATGAAATATACAATGCACTAGGGAAAGTAATTTGCTAGGGATACTATTCGATTGTAATTATTCAGGAATGAGGAGATTATCTTTGAGGAACATGAAATTAGTTGGTTTTATTGTATGTATGGTTTTTCTAGCAACGATCGTTTCGGGCTGTAACTCAACTACTAAAAATACAGTTGAAACTGAACTACGTCCGATTATTGTTCAAGGACCCATGCCTATTGAAGCTGAAAAGTTTGCTGAGAAATTAAGCGATACAGAAGTTGAGGAATCGGGAAACTTTGTTTTTTATAAAGGAACTATCGATGACTATCCTGTAATTGTTACGAAGACTAGTAAAGGGATGGAAAACACTGCTGCCGCTACTGCATTAGCAATTGAAAAGTACAACCCTATCGCTATTATTAACCAGGGAACTTCAGGCGGACATGACCCGAACTTACATGTATTTGACATAGTGTTAGGAAAACGAACTGTCAATATCGGTTCTATGAAGACTGAGTCTGCTGAAGAAAACGAAGGAATGGATCCATCGCTATGGAAGCCTATGGACCTTATGGCTTCCGAAGGCAGTGCCGGAGAGGATCCCGACGCAGAGAAGATTCGCTACTTTGATGGCGACGTTGAATTATTAGCAGCAGCCAATGCGGTTAAAGATCAATATGAACAAGGTAAAGTTGTTGAAGGTACTATTGGATCTGCAGATCTTTGGAATAACGAAGTAGACCGCATAAACTGGTTCCATGAAAAGTACGGTACTTCCGTTGAAGAAATGGAAGGTGCTGCAGCAGCACAGATCTCTGATAGTTACAACGTTCCTTTTTTAGGAATACGCATTCTTTCAAATAACAAAACTAATAACGGACAGTATAATCCAGAAACTGCTTCAGCCAATCAAGACTATGTTTATCTTGTATTAAAAGAATATATCTCCAATTTAAAATAAGTGACTTTAACTCGTAAATAAAACTAGAAGAGAAAGGTTTGTTCCATAAACCTTTCTCTTCTAGTTTTTAGCATTTAAAAGCCTCAGGCAACCTATTCAAAAATCTGGGAAGTGTACGAGCCTGCTATAAAGAGTGTGATTTTCTATTTCTATTTATGATACGGCTCCCCCTTAATAATCCGAAACCCTCGATAAATCTGCTCCACCAACACCAACTTCATTAACTGATGCGGAAATGTCATCTTAGAAAACGACAACTTCTCATTCGAACGTTGCAACACACTACTATGTAATCCAAGTGATCCTCCAATCACAAAGACAATCTTACTCTTACCATATGTCATCAACGAATCTATACTAGCTGCAAATTCTTCAGAAGTTTTCATTTTCCCGTCGATTGCTAGTGCAATGACGTGTGCGTCAGGTGCAATCTTCGCCAAAATTCGATCGGCTTCTTTCTTTTTGACAATTTCCATGTCAGCATCACTAAGTGTTTCTGGTGCTTTTTCGTCCGCCACTTCAATTAATTGCATTTTTGCGTAGCTATTTAGGCGTTTTGTATACTCTTCTATTCCTTGTTTCAAATACTTCTCTTTTAACTTACCCACGGTGACAATTGATATATTCACAGTTTATCCACTCACTCTCTAAAAGTTACCCACAATACTTATGCACATATCCACAGGCCTATCTACATATTGTGTTCGATTATTTGTTCCCTACTACATGTGAAATTCTTTAATTAGTATACCACACCTTTGTGGATAACTTTTCAACCATTATTTATTTTGAATAGAAATATACTTTTTATTTCAAATGTTCGAATGCTCCAACCTACTGTTCTGTAAGGCTTTAACACTTGTCACTTCAAATTTATTTACTATTTATTACACATTTTATTTTACACAATATTATGCACATTATTTTGATTTTATCCACAATTGGATAACTTCATAAAAAAATCAGGCATCGTAGCGCATTTTCGCTAGATGCCTGATGTGGACGAGAAGTTGTTCACTATGTGGACAATGTATATTCTCTTAGAATGTGTTTCCGTCTTTCAATACCATTTCCAAGTCCAGTTTCTTTCCATCTCGATAAACTGTAATTTTCAATGGATCACCAATTTCTTT
The DNA here is from genome assembly GCF_029267015.1 of Sporosarcina ureae. Taxonomy (GTDB): domain Bacteria; phylum Bacillota; class Bacilli; order Bacillales_A; family Planococcaceae; genus Sporosarcina; species Sporosarcina ureae_D. Next base: position 118,821 of record NZ_JARIEA010000059.1, read on the forward strand.
TTGATTATACAAATACTTACGTAGACTGACCATATCCGTCACTTTCTCTTCATCCAGCTGAACGATTGTATCGTATTTCTTCACTCCAGCTTGTATTGCCGATGAATTCGGCATGACATCTGTTACGACGACACCTTCTGTTACTTTTTCAGGCAAGTTCAACGTTTGTTGCTGTTGCTGAATAGGGATTTGTTGAAGATCAAGTAACGATACGCCCATTGTAGGACGATTTACTTGTCCTGTTTTTTCTAAGTGTTCGATAATCGGTAATGCAATATTGATTGGAATAGCCAGTCCGATTCCCTCTACTGTTGCCTCAGAGATTTTCATGGAGTTGATCCCAATCAATTGACCTGCCATATTAATTAAAGCACCACCGGAGTTCCCTGGGTTGATCGCTGCATCTGTCTGCAAGACGTCTGCTTGCCAATCAACGTTTCCATCCTTGTTGAGATCCATTGGAATGGATCGGTCTTTACCAGAGATTACGCCAACCGTGACGGATCCCGCAAAGCCAAGTCCTAATGGATTACCGATCGCAATAACAGATTCTCCGCGTTTTAACGCATCGGAATCACCGAATTCTATCACTGTATCAACGTGTTCTGCATCAATTTCGACAACCGCTAAATCCGTCCACAGATCACTGCCAATTAACTTTCCTTCGACCTTTGTCCCGTCATCAAAACTAATCTCGAGTTGTTCAGAATTCTCTACGACGTGGTGATTGGTGACGATATATGCTTTGTCACCTTCTTTTTTATACAGCACACCAGAACCCGATCCAGCTTCTTGAGTAGACGTTGTGGAAGACCAGAAGTCTTGGACTGTCTGGATATTTGTGATACCGACAACAGCATTTGCAACGTCACCTACCACATCCGTAACTTCGCTTGAAATGTCCATTGATACTTGGGCGTGTTCCGAGTTGCTTTTGACTTCCGTTGTTTTAGACGTTGCAACATCACTAGTATCTGATGAATCGGTTGCATACGTCATGACTGAAAATACGATGACTCCGCCCAATAAGACTCCGAGTAAACCTGGCCAAAAACCGCCCCTACGTTTTGGTTCGCGTTTCGTTTCAAACGGTGGAATGGGGCGTTGCTGTTCCATTTCTTCTCTTCCTTCTTCTCTTCTTTCATCGTCCATTCGCATTTCCTCCTTATCAGAAAGTATTCCTACATGTACTGTACCCCAATGACTATCTGAAAATGCAAAAAGCCTCACTAATTTAGCAAGGCTTTCCGCATTTTCATTAGACTAGCACAAGTTCTGTAGATTCTGATGCATCCGTATCATGCAAGTGGACAAATTCCCCTGCACGAATGCCGCAGTCTTCAAGGGTCTGTGCTACGCTCATGCGCGCCAAGTCTTTCATATTGTTATCCAAGCTAAGATGAGCTAAGTAAATATGCGATTCTTTTTGAGCAACCACTTCACTCATTGCAACGGCTGCATCTTCATTCGATACGTGGCCCACGTCACTTAAAATACGACGCTTGATCGACCATGGGTAACGTCCCATCTGTAGCATACTGACATCGTGATTGCTTTCGAATACAAAGCTGTCAGCGCCTTGGATGTGGCCTTTCATACGATCGCTAACGTAGCCTGTGTCGGTGATGATTGCCAGTTTACGATCGCCTTCATTGAACGTATAGAACATCGGGTCTGCTGCGTCATGGGATACAGCAAATGACTGGATATCCAGTGAACCAAATGTTTTCACCGTTTCCATGTCGAAATGGAAACGCTGATCAACAGGAATCTCTCCTACTAGTCCGTCCATCGCCTGCCACGTTTTTGCGTTGGCATAGATGGGTGTTTTATACTTCCGGGCGAGTACGCCAATTCCTTTAATATGATCACTGTGTTCATGTGTGACGAAAATGCCGTCAATATGTTTCATCGAGCGATTGATCGATCCGAGCAAACCTTCAATTTTCTTACCGCTCATGCCGGCATCTACGAGAAAAGCATGCTCATCTGTCTCTATATATAACGAGTTGCCTGTACTGCCACTCGCCAAAATGCTAAATCGCATGTAGAAAACTCCTATTCTATTTGTTCTTCTAACATATCCGATTGGAACTCGATGACTTTTCCTTCAATCGCATTGACGAAGTGCTGTTCAATAGTTCCATCCTTCAATTTTACCTGAACATTCCACGTCGGTGCAAATACTTGCGTTTCTGTTAGCTGAACAAGTGTCGAATAACCTGATTTGACTTGCATGACAGTGGAATCCGGCTTCAATAAACTACGTGTAACAAGTGAAGAAACCGCATCATCTTGTGATAGTAAATTCTTTTTCTGATTAAAGCTTGAGAACTCGTCGAGCATACGCTGCTCGTAATGTGTAACTTTTCCGTCCTTATCCCAGTGCATGATGAGCATGGCATTGGGACTGTAAAAGATGGTTTCATTCTTGACTTGTTGGAAGAATACAGCATTCTGGTCTTCTTCGTTTACATCCCATAGCACGTAATCTTCTCCTTTGAGCACATACTTCCCCAAGAACTCTTCAAAATTGTATTCGCCTTTGTCATCGATCACTTTAACAGACTTTTTCATATGGGACAGTAACCGCGATTCTTCGACTAAGACGAACGATTGATTAGTTAGTTTCTTCAAATCATCATTCGAGAATGTTACGACATGCGCGGAAAGATACGATACTTCTTTTTTAGTAAAGGGAATTGGTTCGTACGTAATATTTTCCAACCTCAAAGTATCTTCCACGGAAGTTTTACCGAGAACCTGCATATTTCCCACGTCTAATTGCCGATCTAGATAGAGCCAATACAAGAAGACGTTCAGAATGGAAAAGACAATGATAAAAATGGTTTTAGTTCTATTCCAATCCAATCATGCCACCCCCTTGCAATTCTTCCGGAGCGAAGCGTAACCAGTTATCTTTAATCAGGTAATACCAGCAAGGTTCTAAAACAATCAATTCTTGCTCGACGTCTTGAATCATATAATAGCCCGGTGTGATTTCTTCAATTAAGTCAAAATCTACCTCTTGCGATTCACGCAATGCTTCCGCTACTTCCACTCCTGAGGGCAATTCGTTCTGTTTCGACTCGATTTTTAAGTCCAATTTGTAATAAGGTCGAATATATTTGAACACACGGCCATTTCCCCACGTTTCCGTAATTTCATTCGTGCCGGATTGATCGCTAAAAACAGGTAAGCCGTCGACGTATAGCTGGAACCGGACGTAACGAGATATCGGATTCATATAGGCATATCGAAATTCATCCGTCCAACCACCATGCTCATTAATGAAATCTATTGTATTCAACAGCAATTCAGATGGTATCGCAATTTCCTGACTTTCTACAGCAGGCATGACATAATTTAATCTTTTAATTTCAGTGTCGATATTCAAGAATGCATGATCATCCCCATACTCTTCATGCGTTGCATCCACTTGATTACGCCGAACTGCATTATTAGATTCACTGAACAAAGCATCGCGGAATTTATTTGGATTGATTTCTTCCTGAATATACGTATTGCGCGCAATCGTCACAGGATCATTCGGTACAGCTAGAAACGATGCATTGCCACGGTCAATTTCTGCATATTCATCAAATGATTGGCCTACATCTATTACATTGCGTAGAAAATTTGTTTTATTCGGTAGCGTCACTTGTATCTTATAATGCAGACCGCTTACCTCACTTAACAAGTGAACGACTGGCGCTTGCGTGGATTGACTCCAGTCGACCACTAGACGATTAAAGGTCGCTTCAGGGATATTGGCGTCATCAACTAGCAATACATTGTCATAGACGAGCATAGGTACCTCACCTGGAAAGTACAGTGTCATTTGACTAGGTTGACGAAGGATTTGTGCAATCTCGAACTTATTCATTTTTTGACTCACCAACTGTAGTTCAGACATTTCCCATGAATTAATTTCATTCAGAATGGTATCCATCTTTTCTACGTCCACAGAGCCCAATACTTGATCTTTTAAATTGGTAATCATTTTATACGGTTTAATAATCTCATCAATCGTTTTCTTTTCGGAAATGGAGATATCAACAGTCTGCACTTGTTCCATCGGTTCATAATTCGGCGAATAATTCCAGACTGCAATAGTGAACAACACGCTCAGCGAGACGAGCAACAGTAATACAATGGATTTAATTGGTTCAATATACTTCAATCCCACTCACCATCCTCTTGTTGTTCAAACGGAAGCTTGAAGAAGATGGTTGTCCCTTTCCCTTCTTCACTCTGCGCCCAAATCTCTCCTTTATGCGCTACAATCATTTCCTTAGCGATTGCAAGACCGAGACCGGTTCCGCCCAGTGCACGTGATCGCGCACGATCGGCACGATAGAAACGATCGAAGATTCGATTGACATTAGATTTTGGAATACCCATTCCATCATCTGAAATCATCACTTTAATATAATCGCCCGAGACGGTTACACCGAAGCGTACTTCGCCGCCATCTGGTGAATATTTCAAGGCATTAGAAATAATGTTGTCTAACACTTGTGTTAACTTATCTGTATCGATCTCTACAAATAAACTACTTGAATACAGATTTCGTGTGAATCGGACATTTTGCGACTTCGAGAATTCAAAACGCTCTATAACCGCATTGAAGAATCGGTTAAATTCTACCCATTCTTTATTCAATTCGTATTCTTTACTATCCATACGTGATAGTTTCAACAAGTCATTGACGAGACGGATCATTCGCTCCGTTTCATTTTGCGTGACACGTAAGAAGTTCGGTGCAATTTCTTCGTTTCGCCAAGCACCCTCCGCTAATGCATCCAGATAACTTCGCATGGTTGTGAGCGGTGTACGTAATTCATGAGAAACGTTCGATACGAATTCACGACGTTCCATATCAATCTTTTCTTGCTCTGTATTGTCATGCAATACGATGATCAAGCCGTTGACGAACCCCGTTTCACGCTGCGTGACGGAGATTGTCGCTCGCAAAATGTACGCTTGGTCTTCTGTACTGAAGTCGAGTGGAATAGATTCTTTCATTTGAATTAATTCTTCAAATGTATATTCCTCATCAATACCTAGAATACTGGCGATTGGTCGATTAATCACAAGATCATTCGTTACACCAAGCATTTGTAGGGCAGAGTCGTTAATCAGGCTCACCCGTCCTTTACGATCGGTTGAAATGACTCCGTCTGTCATATTTTCCAGAACAGATGCCAATTTCCGCCTTTCGCTCTCAGTAGTGGATTGCGATTCTTGCAGCTGGTTAGTTAAGTGATTAAATGCGATGGCCAGCTGACCCATCTCATCCGTTCCATACACTTTAACCTTTCGGGTGAAGTTCCCTTTCGCCATTGCCTGTGCCTGTCTCCGCATGTCTGAAATAGGTCGGGTGAATGCTCTTGCAATGAAGATCCCTACTATGATCGTAATGATGAGAGATACGGCTGCTGACCCCGCCAATATTCGATTGATTTCTTCAATTTGCTTGAAGACTGATTCGATATTGGCTTCTACATAGAGTGATCCTATAATTTCATTGCCATTTTCAATCGGTTGGGCTAACGAAAGTACACGATTATGTGACTTTGGATCAAGCGTGATGATGTCTTTTATACTCCCTGATGTAATGGACTTACGCACATTATCATTAGTTGAATGTTGGCCAACTTTCATCTGATTTTCGTATGAAGTTGTAGCCAAAATTCGATATTTGGAGTTGATGACACGTATTTCAATAATATCATCCGAAGTGAATTCGACTAAGACATCTTTTAAACTTTGTTCAAGTGTGACGTCGTTATCACTTCGCTTTTTTATGAGTTCTTCTTTTACACTGAACTCGACTAAATTCATCCGGTCTACAATCGAATTCGTAAAATTATCTTTTAGTGTTTGTTCCAGTTCACGAGCAAAATATAACCCAATAATCTGCATAGACACAAGAATAAGCAAGACATAGATCAAGACAAATTTGACTTGAATCGATCGAAAAAAACCTACCTTATGCATAGTGGTTTACTCCTGTTCCGGATCGCGTAAGTAATAGCCTACACCGCGTCTTGTAACAATCCAGCTTGGATGGCTTGGTGTATCTTCAATCTTTTCACGAAGGCGTCGAATCGTTACATCAACAGTTCGTACATCACCGAAATAATCATAGCCCCATACAGTTTGTAGTAAGTGTTCACGTGTCATTACCTGACCAATATGTTTTGCCAAGTAATACAGTAATTCAAATTCACGATGTGTTAGTTCAATTGTAGTACCACGCTTTTGAACGAAGTATGCGTCAGGTTGGATGACCAGTTGTCCTACAGTTATATCGTTCGTTTCTTCTTCCTGGTCCTCTGCGATCGTTCTTGCATGACGACGCAAGTTAGCCTTTACGCGGGCAATTAATTCTCTTGTTCCGAACGGCTTGGTTACATAATCGTCTGCACCTAGCTCAAGCCCTAAAACCTTATCAATCTCCGAGTCCTTTGCAGTCAGCATGATGATAGGGAAATCATGTTTTTTCCGTACTTCTCTACACACCTCCATGCCGTCGCGTTTAGGCAGCATAATATCTAGAAGCATTAGGTCTGGCTGGATTTCTTCTACGCGATTAATGGCGTCTTCACCGTCGTATGCGCAAAAGACATTGAAGCCCTCCTTTTTCAGATTGAATTCTATAATGTCTGCGATGGGTTTTTCATCGTCTACAATAAATATTGTTTTATTTTGCATGATTTTTTCCTTTCTAGCCATAATTGGCAATGAATTTTAAACGTTGTACACTTATACAGCACAACGAACACTTAACGATCTTTTCTATGGGTACAACCTTATTCTAAAGCTGAAATATATCATTCCATATCCTTTAACTCTATCATGATTTGTGTGAATTCGCACTTTTTCAGATAGGGGTGGCTAGCTTGGAACAATGAAAAAACAGCGCGCTCTTCCTACAGTCGTAGAAGAAGAGCGTGCTGTTTTATTCGTAAGACGGAGGTGATTCATGCTGACTCCAGTCAATATTAAGGAATTTATTGTATTCCTTTGCAAATGCCAAGGTGACAGTACCAGTTGGGCCGTTACGTTGCTTGGCAATAATGATTTCAATCATGTTTTGCATTTCAGTTTCTTTATCATAGTAGTCTTCCCGGTAGAGGAAGGAGACGATATCGGCATCTTGCTCAATACTTCCAGATTCTCGAAGATCGGACATCATAGGTCGCTTATCTTGGCGTTGCTCTACTCCCCGTGATAGCTGAGATAGTGCGATGACTGGAATTTTCAATTCACGTGCCAAGGCTTTCAATGAACGGGAGATCTCAGATACTTCTTGCTGACGGTTATCACTGCCACGTCCGCTTCCCATGATCAGCTGCAAATAGTCAATCATGATCATACCTAGACCGTGCTCTTGTTGAAGTCGTCTGCATTTTGAACGTATTTCATTGATACGAATACCTGGACTGTCATCAATGAAAATACCCGCATTGGACAACGATCCCATCGCCATAGTCAGCTTGCGCCAGTCATCGGCTTCAAGGTTCCCTGTACGAAGCACTTGCGCATCAATGTTTCCTTCTGCACAGAGCATACGCATAACGAGCTGTTCGGCTCCCATCTCGAGACTAAAAATCGCAACATTTTCATCTGTCTTGGTTGCCACGTTTTGCGCCACGTTCAACGCAAACGCAGTCTTACCGACGGAAGGACGAGCCGCCACGATGATCAAGTCATTACGTTGGAAGCCTGCCGTAATCTTATCCAAGTCACGGAATCCGGTTGGGATACCCGTTACATCACCTTTACGTGTATGCAATAATTCAATATTGTCATACGTCTCTACTAGTACATCTTTAATATGACGGAAGTCACCTGCGTTTTTTCGATTGGATACTTCCATCATTTTCTTCTCGGCTTCACCAAGTAAGGCTTCTACTTCGTCTTCCCGGGTGTAGCCATCTTCCACAATATCAGTTGCAACGCGAATCAATCTGCGCAACAAAGCTTTTTCTTCCACTATATTTGCATAATAGACAATGTTTGCTGCAGTCGGAACCGCGTTGGCAAGCTCTGTAATATACGAAATGCCTCCGACGTCTTCGAGCTCATTTTTCACTTTGAGCTCTTCGGCGATTGTCACCAAATCGACTGGTTGACCTCTGTCGTTCAATACAAGCATGGTTTCGAAAATCTTTTTATGCGCGACCCGATAAAAATCTTCCGGCAACAATATTTCAGATGCGGTAATCAGTACCTGTGGCTCTAAAAATATTGCCCCAAGAACTGACTGCTCTGCTTCGTTGTTATGCGGAGGTGTGCGCTCGATCATCTGGTTCAAGCTATTATCTCCTTATCATTCTTCAGTAACATGCACTTTAAGTGTAGCTGTTACATCAGGGTGCAATTTGATCGGAACATTTGTAAAGCCAAGTGCACGGATTGGCTCAGGTAATTCCATCTTACGGCGGTCAACTTTAATTTTGTTTTGCTTTTCCAATGCTTGTCCAATTTGTTTGGACGTAATAGAACCAAATAGACGACCGTCTTCGCCAGTTTTAGCCTGTAGCTCTACAGTCAATTTTTCAACTTGCTCTTTTAATTCTTTAGCTTCTGCCAACTCTGCAGCTGCATCTTTCTTCTGGCGTTCCTTCTGACCTTGCAACTTACTTAAGTTACCTGGCGTTGCTTCAACCGCAACATTATTTTTCAATAAAAAGTTTTGTGCGTAGCCTGTTGAAACCTCTTTCACTTCACCTTTTTTGCCTTTTCCTTTAACGTCCTTCAAAAAAATAACTTTCATTATTCATTTCCCCTCTCTACGTATTGATCTAGTGTATTCTTCAACATAATTATAGCTTCATCTATTGTATCTACACTTAATTGGCAGGCCGCATTTGTTAAGTGACCGCCACCACCCAGATCTTCCATTATGACTTGAACATTCAACTCGCCCAATGAGCGGGCGCTGACACCAATTTTCCCATCATCACGCTTCGCGATGACAAATGACGCTGAGATGCCTTGCATCGTTAGAAGGATATCTGCTGTTTGAGCAATCAGTACGGAGCTGTGTACAACGTCCTCTTGCCCTTTCGCAATCGCAATATCTCCATTCCCTGCAAATTCAACGGTTTCAATCAGTTTTGAACGTTCAATATATGTCGTGATGTCTTCTTTCAATAAACGTTGCACTAGTATCGTGTCTGCACCATGCGTTCGCAAATAGGAAGCAGCTTCGAATGTCCTAGCACCCGTTCTAAGTGTGAAACTTTTCGTATCCACCACAATCCCTGCAAGCATGGCAGTGGATTCCAGCATCGTCAACTTTTCGTTTTTCGGCTGATACTCGAGCAATTCAGTCACAAGTTCCGCCGTAGAAGACGCGTAAGGCTCCATATAGACGAGCACAGTATTACTGATAAACTCTTCACCGCGTCGATGGTGGTCGATCAATACGACTTTCTGCGCCTTCTCCAGCACACGTTCTTCAATAACCATGCTCGGCTTATGCGTATCGACTATAACGACTAACGAACGCTCTGTCATCAATTCCAATGCTTCTTCAGGCATTAACATATGATCATATAGTTCTTCATCTTGCTGTACTTCATCCATCAGACGACTGACACTGGCATCGAGCTGATCAAAATTAACGACAACATATCCTTCTACACCGTTCATGCGTGCCATCTTGCGTACACCGATTGATGCACCGATCGCATCCATGTCCGGCATTTTATGACCCATAACAAAGACGCGGTCACTATCCTGGATTAAATCACGTAAAGCATGTGAGATAACGCGTGCACGCACACGCGTACGTTTTTCTACAGGGTTTGTTTTACCCCCATAGAATTTCAGTTTTCCATCATGGTGTTTAATTGCTACTTGATCTCCGCCACGACCTAGAACCAAGTCAAGACTCGACTGTGCAAGCTCTCCAAGCTCTGTAAGCGACGTTGTTCCCGTACCTACCCCAATACTCATCGTAAGAGGTACACTATGTTTAGACGTGTTCTCGCGAATCGTATCAAGCAATGCAAACTTGGTTCTTTCCAATTGTTCAAGCGTTCCTTCGTTAAAGACAGCTAAAAAGCGTTCAGATGATATTCGTTTAACAAATACTCCATACTCATCCGCCCATTGATTAACTAATGACGTAACGAGGGAGTTCATCTGACTTCGTGTTTGATCATCCATCGTCTGAGATAGTTCATCATAGTTATCAACCAATAGAATTCCGATTGTCGTTCTATCAGCATAATAAAGAGATTGAATCTTTACGCGCTCCGTTACGTCAAATAAATAGAGTAACTTTTCTTCTGGCTTATAGTACACACGATAGGAGCGATCATTTAATACGATAACGTCTTGCTCACTGTCTTCTTTAATTACTTGACGGAATGATTCGTTCATCTCGTAAAGTTGTGATCCAATCCAAGTTTTGTCTGGATAGATAGAGCTTATAAATGGGTTGATCCATTCAATTAATTGCTTATCATTTAGCAAGATAATCCCAATGGGTAATTCCAGTAACGCTTCTTCTCCTACCTTTTTCATTCGATAGGATAGGGTTTCAATATACTTCTCGGTTTCCAGATAGCTATCATTTTCAACTTTCCAAGCAACCCCAAGTGCGAGCGCATAGGCGAGCGCAAAAAACAGGCCGACCCAAAAGTTCAATAGCATCAGGAGTACAGAACCTACTCCGCCAAGAAGTGATAAGATGGCTAGCGGAATCCGTATCGCTCGTTTTTTGTAAAATATATTCACTGTCTCATCTCCTACGCTCTCTTGTCTTTATCTATCCATGTACGAATGTTAATGGCGATATCCAAAACACCTAGCATAACGGTGAAGGGACTTAGGAACATGGCAAATAACGTAGCCAGCACATTGACGATCAATGGAAGCTTCATCTTGCGCAATGCATAATAAATCAACGCCAAACCTTGTAAGAAGAATAAGAATCTAAAGATGAGAATGGCATTTGCCTCCATTAGATAAAATGTCGTTCCTTGTTCTGGTTGCGATAAGATGGAAATCAATAGCAACACCAGATAGGCTACTACCGTTGCAAATGGCAGGCGCATGTTAAGGAAAGAGGCAAATTTAGGAACTTCAAAACGTAGACGTTTTGCAACTGCTAAGATGGGCATGATAAATAGATAAGCCACCACGAAGGTAGATAAAATAAACAGCGAAGGCACAATGGTTTGATAATACGTAAACGCCTCTGCCACAGTCCGCTCCATATCCTTCGTTGAATTTCCCATTCCAGAGAGTATTACAAACGCTTCTTGCTGTATAGCTTCAAATTGTTGTAGCAACTGTTCAATCGGATTAATTTTCATGAACCAGACAGTACCGAGATACAATAAGCTTAATGAGATGAGCAACGTGACGCCTGTTGCCATAAATACATAAAGCTTTGTCTTACCTGTCCGAACAGTATCACCAATTATGAATCCAACTGCGCTCAATACAATCGCTGCTGGGATGGAAAGAAATCCGCCAATCAATAATGTGATAAGCCATGTACACATAGCAACCATCAGCGTGGAGACTCGGTCATAACGCAAACGATAAATCGTAATGGGCAATGGAACTAGCAATATTGTCAATAATCCAAGTAATGGCACGTACAAAGTCATTGCCAGTAATATGGCGAAGAGTGCTACCATCATCGCACCATACGTAATTCTACTTGCTTGATCTTGCATATTTACGCCTCAATTCATTCATTGCTTCTTTGCCGCCAATCCATAATTAGGGGGACAAAGTGTTACATTCCTTAATTCATATAAAGCTACAATCATCCTTTTAATTGTATCACGATTCGACGTGAAATCAAAAATACAGGTAGTTGCCGTTTCCAGTAAAGTGGATATGTAGTGAATGATCTACTAATGCATTTCTGCATAAATAAAAAACCACCACTGACTGAGTAACTCAGTCAGTGGTGGTTTATATATTACCGCTCTTCAGATACGAACGGAAGAAGTGCCATGATGCGTGCACGTTTGATTGCTACCGTCAATTTACGTTGGTATTTAGCGCTTGTACCAGTAACTCGACGAGGCAACATCTTTCCGCGCTCAGAGATAAACTTCTTCAACAAATCTACATCTTTATAGTCGATGTATGTAATGTGGTTAGAAGTAAAGTAGCAAACCTTACGGCGTTTGCGACCTCCACGACGTGGTGCCATAATTGTTGTCCTCCTTCCTATTTACGTTATCAAGTGAACCGTTCTATCAGAATGGCAGGTCGTCATCTGTTACTTCAATCGGACCGCCGCCTGGTTGAAATGGATCGTTATCGACACGTGTCATATTTTGCTGATTCGGTTGGTAGGATTGCTGGTTATTGTATCCTTGTCCCTGGTCTTGAGAAGGTGCATTATACGATGGTGCTCCACCACCATAAGATGGTGTCTGCTGCCGTTCTGTATTAGAACTCTTCGGCTCCAGGAATTGAGTACTGTCCGCAACAACTTCTGTCGTGTAAACGCGCTTACCGTCTTGACCTTCGAAGCTGCCCGTCTGTATACGGCCATCCACTCCAGCTAGACTTCCTTTTCGTAAGTAATTCGCGATGTTTTCAGCCTGTTTACGCCAAGCAACACATGTGATGAAATCGGCTTCTCGCTCTCCTTGCGCGTTAGCGAACGCACGGTTCACTGCAAGTGTGAAACGAGTTACAGCGATTCCAGTCTGTGTATACTTCAGCTCAGGATCTTTTGTTAATCGACCAACTAAAACGACACGGTTTATCATTCAGAATCAAACCTCCCTCATCATAGATTTTTACATTTTATATCAGATTACGCATCTACACGAATTGTCATATGACGAATGATACCTTCGTTGATGTTCGCTAGACGTGTAAATTCATCGATTGCTTCAGCACCAGCGTTAGCAGTTACTAATTGGTAGTAACCTTCACGTAAGTCGTCGATTTCGTAAGCAAGACGACGCTTGCCCCACTCTTTCGACTCGATGATTTCCGCTCCGTTTGAAGTTAGGACAGTATCAAAACGTTCAATCAACGCCTTTTTCGCGTCCTCTTCAAGAGTTGGGCGCATAATGTACATAATTTCGTACTTTCTCATCAATAGTCACCTCCTTATGGACTTGGGCCCTACTTTTACAAGTGGGCAAGGAGTAAGTAAATTTAATATTACTCACATCAGTACATGTTATCACAACGCAATTGAAATATCAACCCCTAATATACTATACTGGATGGAATAAGGAGTGATTCACATGGAAGAACAACAGCCTGTGATTGTCGAGCTCGATTTACAGAAAATAGCGAAGCAAAGTCTTTGGCTCACTTTCCTACCGCTCATAGGACTAGTAATAATTCGCAGTCTGCTACAAGGTGGATTATCTTTGACGTTTTCGGTATGGTATGTTGTCTATGCTTTGGTTGGATATATTTTATTAATTATCATACATGAGTTTTTCCATTTGCTTGGTTTCCGTATTTTTTGTAATGTGCCGTGGAAGAACATGGCATATGGTGTCAATTTGAAGATGGGCGTTGCGTATGCTACTGCAGATCAGTTGATGGACAATAAAGGTATTCGCAAAGCGTTATTATTGCCATTTTGGATGACAGGTGTGTTGCCTGCTGTTCTGGCGTTGTACTTCAATGACGGCGTGCTGTTGCTGTTAGGCGCGATGCTGATCGGTGGAGCTGCCGGAGATTTTGCTATGTATAAGGAACTGAAGAAGTTTCCCGATGATGCACTAGTGAAGGATGATCCCGAGTTGCCTAAGTTATATGTTTATCCTGCTCAATAAAATGAAGAAGCTGGCAGTAGGATAGAAAATGGCTCAAGGTTGCGTCCCTAGAAAGCGTACGCCAGCTGGAATTGCAATCCACTCGTACTCACTAATTGCTGTATATCTTTAACTTTACTAACTCAAAACCAAAAAAAGCTGATTCTCACGAGGAGAATCAGCTTTTTTGTATTACACGTTGAAGCGGAACAGCATAACGTCGCCGTCTTTAACGATGTATTCTTTACCTTCCAAACGAACCTTGCCAGCTTCCTTAGCCGCTGTCATAGAACCGTGCTCTACTAAATCGTCGTACGCTACCGTCTCTGCACGGATAAACCCGCGTTCAAAGTCGGTATGGATTACGCCAGCACACTGTGGTGCCTTCATGCCTTTACGGAATGTCCATGCACGAACTTCCTGCACGCCTGCCGTGAAGTATGTTGCAAAGCCAAGTAAGTTATACGTCGCTTTAATCAACTGATCAAGACCTGATTCCTTAATACCTAGATCTTCAAGGAACATTTCCTTCTCGTCATCTTCAAGCTCAGCCATCTCTTCTTCGATCTTCGCACATACTACGATTACTTCTGCATTGTCCTTCTCTGCAAAGTCACGAACTTGTTGTACATACGGGTTATTATCTGCATCTGCAATTTCATCTTCTGAAACGTTCGCTACATACAACATCGGTTTGATCGTCAACAAGTGCATGCCTTTAACGACTTGAAGCTCATCATCTGTCAATTCAACGGAACGTGCTGCCATGGCGTTTTCAAATGCATCACGTAATTTCAGTAGAATTGGCTCTTCCACCATCGCTTCTTTGTCTTTTTGCTTCGCCATTTTGGAAACGCGCGCCAAACGCTTATCTACGCTTTCCATATCCGCTAGAATCAATTCTAGGTTAATGACTTCGATATCATCGATTGGACTTACTTTTCCTGATACGTGCGTGATGTTTTCATCTACGAAACAACGGACGACCTGACAAATTGCATCTACTTCGCGAATATGTGAAAGGAACTTGTTACCGAGTCCTTCACCTTTACTTGCACCTTCTACGATTCCTGCAATATCTGTAAATTCGAATGCAGTTGGCACCGTCTTTTTTGGTGTGACAAGCTCAGTCAGTTTATCCAAACGTTCATCTGGCACCTCAACGATTCCTACGTTCGGGTCAATCGTACAGAACGGATAGTTCGCCGCCTCTGCTCCTGCCTTTGTTATTGCATTAAATAAAGTGGATTTCCCAACGTTCGGAAGACCTACAATCCCAGCTGTTAACGCCATTATTCCCACACCTTTCTTATCTATCCAAAGCTTACATTATTCGTTAGTCAACCATTTCATTATAAGGACAATGCGTAAGATTGTCCATGTGCTGTCACGACTCGTTCTTGAGTAGAACCTTTTTCATCTTTTTGGCAAATTCATTACGCGGAATCATGACGCTGTGTCCGCATCCTTCACATTTAATTCGAATATCCGCACCCATGCGAATAATCTTCCATGCATTCGTTCCACATGGATGTTGTTTTTTCATCTCCACCACGTCATGCAAATTAAACTCTTTGTCCGCCATCATATGAATCCCCTTCCTTGTGTTCATCACGGATCACCATTTTTGGATAAGGAATTTTGATCCCATTCTCATCCATGAACTTCTTCAAGTCTTGACGAAGTTTGCGGCCTACGTTGAAGTTGGCTACCGGCTCTGTTTCTGCAGCTATACGCAAAAGGATTCTGGACGGTTCCATACTTTGTACACCTAATACTTCCGGTACTCCGATCACTTCTGAATAACGATCTTTCGGCAATCGTTTCAAAAATTCCTTGATTAATTCCTCTGCATGATCAATATCCGTTTCATAGGATAACGCAAGATCAAGCAATACCATGGAGTTGGTAACAGAATAGTTGACAACTTCACCTATTTGTCCATTCGGTACGGTATATAACTCACCGCCGTACAACGCAATCTTTGTTGTACGGAGACCGATTTCCACGACCGTTCCTTCACCTGAGTTAATACGTACATAATCCCCTACTCCAAATTGATCTTCGAAAATGATGAAAAACCCTGAAATGACATCCTTTACTAAACTTTGAGCACCAAAGCCGACAGCAAGACCAAGTACACCTGCACCTGCAAGCAGACCTTTTACGTCTATCTTGAACTCTGTCAGAACGGCTAGTATGGCGGAGAAATAGACAATGTATTTCAATGCATTTTCCAAAAGTTTGATCATGGTCTTTTCACGTCGTTCTGTTTTGCGCATCGGACTTTTTAATTTAATAGCGAAGAATCGCCTTATTAATACTTGCCCTACTTTTACTACTACACCTGCCACCACAATAATCAAGAGAATGCGAATAGCAAAAATTCCGGTAGAGAGCCAAAAGTCGGCACTGAATATCGTATCTTTCACTTGTTGCACTGCTGCTTCTAAACCTTTTAGGCTTTCTTTCGCTTCTTCTGTAGCAGAAGTTGTTGCCATTGAAAGAAATCCTCCTTTCGTATAAACCAGTTCACCCGAGGACATACTGCACAACAATACCTGAGCAGAATACTCTTCAGCGTAAATAATCACAAAGGACTGGTGTCATCCTATGTATAGAGCTGAATCCTCTTCCTATCATTACCGAATTTCCAGTAAAGAAACCGGTGTCGTGTGGAAATTAAGTTCTTACTTCGCGCAACATATCCCTTTCAAACAGCAACCAATCATATTTTATTGTATTGGAACGGATCGCTCTACTGGCGACTCGCTTGGGCCGTTGACCGGCTCTTACTTGTCTGAACTAAGTCTATTCCCTTACAAGGTAGTCGGCACGTTGCAAGACCCGTTGCACGCACTTAACTTGCAGCAACGTATCGAGTTAACAAAATCCATGTATCCCGATGCATTCGTAGTCGCAATTGATGCATGTCTAAGTAAAAAGGACGCAGTTGGTGATCTATTGTTTCATAGCGGACCCATTGCACCTGGCAAAGCAGTTGGTAAGGAACTACCACCTGTTGGCGATGTATCAATCAAAGGAATCGTTAATATCGGTGGATTCATGGAGCAAGCTGTCTTACAAAGCACTCGGCTACATTTGCCATTTGAAATGAGTCGTATGATTGGTCGAGCCTTGCAACTAGCACATCATCGTCAGCCATCAAAAGGCGTATACAATCGTTACGATGACCGCAACTACACCAATCCCTGGGATGAAATTAGCTACCCTGATTTTCGTCAAGCCGATTAAATTTAATCCGATCGCTGCAATCATTAAGCCACCCGTAGCGGTCATTTCAGAGATGAATAACTCCATTAATTCATCAGGGACAAACCGACTGAGGAATGTAGCTAGGAAAGTTATACTTCCTTGATAAATGAATAGAGGTACGGCTGCAAAAGCTACACCTATTCCTAAAGTAGAACTGAAGATAATGGAAGTAAATCCATCCAGGATTCCTTTCATTACCAATACATTGTGATCGTTACGCAGACCACTATCAATAGCACCGATGATCGCCATGGAGCCTACGCAAAAGAACAATGTAGCCGTTACAAATCCTTGAGCAATACCCGGCCCTGCTTTTTTGGCAGGTAACTTTTTTTCAATCCAATGCCCCAATTGATTAACCTTTTGATCAAGATCAATGATTTCACCAAGAATTGCACCTATGACAATGCTAAGAATGACAATGACAATTTGTGTTGTTTCAAATGTCATTTGCAATCCAATAGCTACGACAGCCATACCAATTCCATACATGATCGTTTCTTTCATTCGTTCTGGTATTGCGTATAAAAACCTACCAATTAATGTACCCACTATAATCGTAAACACATTAAACAGCGATCCAAACAATATCATGATGTCACGTCCAAGTTCTCTTCAAGAATAAAACCTATTTTGCAATGAAAGCAAAATAGGTTTTTGTATCATCGCTCTGCGTTCAATAATTCAAGAATACGTTCGAAGTCTTCATCTGAATGAAACTCGATTTCAATTTTACCTTTTTTCTTTGTTTTTTTGATAGTAACATTTGTACCGAATTGCTCACGCAATGTAGTTTCCTGGGCTTCAATAAATATATCTTTTTTCTTTTCCTTTTTTGTTTCACGTGGAACATCTTCATTTAAACGTTGTACTAGTTTCTCTAATTGACGGACATTTAACCCTTCCGTCTTAATCTTTTCAGCAATAGCTAGGATTTGTTCTTTTTTACGCAAACCAAGAAGCGTCCGACCATGTCCCATAGATAGTATTCCTTGGGAAATGTCTTTCAAGACCTTTTCCGGTAATGCTAGTAAACGGATATGGTTGGCGATATGTGGTCTACTTTTGCCGAGTCTAAAGGCAAGTTGTTCTTGCGTTAACTCTAGACTTTCCATTAAGTTTTGATAGGCTTCCGCCACTTCAATTGGTGATAAATCTTCACGCTGCAGGTTTTCCAGAATAGCCATTTCCATTGATTGCTCATCTGTTAGATCACGTACAACGGCCGGAATTTCCTTTTTACCTGCCAATTCAGAAGCTCGGAATCTTCTTTCCCCTACTACTATTTCATACTGTGTCCCTACACTTCGGACAATAATAGGTTGTAGAACGCCATGTTCTTTGATGGACTCGCTCAATTCAATCAAGGACTCTTCATTGAATTCTTTGCGTGGCTGGTATGGATTGACTTTAATACTTTTCAAGCGTAAAAGTTCTACCTTTTCTAATGACTCTCGAGGAAATAATGCATTAAGACCTTTACCTAGACCTTTACTCATTCTCCACCACTTCCTTTGCCAGCTCTAAATACACTTCCGCACCTTTGGATCGTGGATCATATAATATAATGGGTTTACCATGGCTCGGTGCTTCGCTTAAACGAACGTTACGTGGGATGATCGTTTTGTACACTTTGTCTTGGAAGTATTTCTTTACTTCTTCAATAACTTGAATACCTAAATTCGTACGTGCATCAAACATCGTCAATAATACCCCATCAATATAGAGCGATTCATTCAAGTGTTTTTGAACGAGACGGACTGTGCTCAGTAATTGACTAAGTCCTTCGAGCGCATAATATTCACACTGCACAGGAATGATGATGGAGTCAGAAGCCGTCAGTGCATTCAACGTCAACAGACCAAGTGATGGTGGACAGTCAATAATGACATAGTCATAGTCATCTTTAATGTCTTGAATTGCATGTTTCATGCGAACTTCACGTGAAATAGTTGATACTAACTCAATTTCAGCTCCTGCAAGTGAAATAGTCGCAGGAACAATTTCAAGATTTTCGATATCCGTTGGAAAAATAACATCTCGTACCGGCACATCGTCAATTAAAATATTATAAATACAATCTTGCACGTCGCCTTTGTTTACACCGACTCCACTCGTTGCATTTCCTTGTGGATCAGAGTCAATTAAGAGCACCTTTTTGCCTAAATGGGCAAGGCATGCGCTTAAGTTTACAGAAGTCGTCGTTTTGCCGACTCCTCCTTTTTGATTTGCTATAGCAATAATCTTACCCACTCTTGCACCTGCTTTCTTTCCTAATTCATTTATCTTAATAGTACACCAAAATTTTACTAGTTGCTTCGTATGTGTAAAACACCTGACAAAAAATGTGTTCTATGTGGTCTATTTCAGTTTATCATCTTCACTGTACGAACTCTATTGATATATAAGAAAACTCTTGCTAGTATGTCAGCAAGAGTTTTCATACGTCACTTTTTACATATCTTTACCGTGATTGTGTAGTATTCTTCAGAATCTACTTCTTCGGATTCTACTTCAATTCCACTCTTGGCCATTAGTGCCAGTGATTCGCGCAACGTATTTACCGCAATACGAACATCCTTACTGACAGCTTTCTGTCGAGGTCCGCGCTTTCTTGCAGGTTGCACTTTCTCAACTGATTCAGTTGGGTACAAGATCTCTTTAATCCTGGCTTCTAGATCTTTAACGTTATATTGATTCATTTTGATCTCTTCCAACACTTCCATCTGAAGTGTGGATTCCTTTAACGGTAATAACGCGCGTGCATGACGTTCAGATATTTCCTTTTTCAAGATCGCTGTTTGAACGGATTCAGGTAACTTCAATAAGCGCATCTTATTTGCAATTGTAGACTGCCCCTTACCAAGTCTTTGTGCTAATGCTTCCTGTGTCAGTTCATGCAGTTCCAGTAAACGTTCATAAGCATGTGCTTCCTCAATTGCCGTCAGTTCCTCGCGTTGCAAGTTCTCAATTAAAGCAATAGAGGCCGTCTCTTTATCATCCAAGTCTCTTACAATTGCCGGTACTTCTGTCCAGCCAAGCTTACGCATCGCACGATATCTTCGTTCCCCAGCAATGATTTCGTATGATCCGTCATCTTTTGTACGAATGACAATTGGTTGAATAACGCCATGTGTATGAATCGTTCTAGCAAGTTCTTCAATCTTTTCTTCATTAAAAATTGCCCGTGGTTGGTATTGATTCGGTATAATTGTATCAATACCTATCTGTGCTACCTTCTCCAGATGCTGAACTCTAACTTCTTCTATCGTAGCCATCTTTTCTCCCCCACCAAAAAAACGCGAAAAAGTACTTTTCAACCTCTGCACCACCTTTTCGGAACTATTCCCTCTTATCTCTTCTATACAATTGTTTCACGTGAAACATTCCCTTAAATCAGTCTGCTGTAATCGGTGTTTTATTAGGTATACCCGGTTTTCTTGGGTATTTCTTCGGTGTCTGCTTCTTCTTTTCAAAGACAAAAATGTGGCGTTCACTATTTTCTTCCGGTAAAAGGAATGCATGTTCATTCTGTAAAACTGCCCCAAGTAGTTTTACAGCACGTGTAGCATCTGCCATTTCATTGGAAGCATCTGCACCTTTCATGGAAACAAAGAGTCCACCTTGTTTGGCAAGTGGAATACAGAGTTCCGACAATACCGACAAACGTGCTACTGCACGCGCAGTCACTACATCAAACTGTTCACGATACTTCGGATTGCGACCGAACTCCTCTGCTCTTGCATGGACGAATGCCACTTTTTCAAGCTTTAATTCACTTGCTAAATGGTTTAAAAATGTAATACGTTTGTTCAAGGAGTCTACAATCGTTACGTGAAGATGTGGATAGATAATCTTTAACGGGATACTCGGAAAACCTGCGCCCGCTCCTACATCACAAATTGATTCATACTTCGTGAAATCCACGTAAAATGCACTTGTGATGGAATCATAAAAGTGTTTTAGATATACAGAAGGTGCATCCGTAATCGCCGTTAAGTTCATCTTTTCATTCCACTCAACGAGTACTTCAAAGTAACGTTTGAACTGTTGTTTCTGCGTATCAGATAATTCAAAGCCTTTCTCTTGTAGCGCTTCGTAAAACTGTTCTTCCGTCATGTTCTCATTCCTTTTCAAAAAGACTGATACCCTTAAGTGCCAGTCCTATACTCACCCGGATACTTTCGCAATCTTTCCCTGTTCAATATAGACAAGTAAGATCGAGATATCTGCTGGATTGACACCCGAAATACGTGATGCCTGCGCTATCGACAACGGCTGTACTTCTTTAAGATTGGCCTTTGCTTCTTTGGCAATACCTGAAATTGCATCATAATCAATGTTTTCAGGAATCCGCTTATTCTCCATCTTCTTCATTCTTGCTACTTGTTGCATGGATTTCTCAATATACCCCTCATACTTGATGAAGATCTCAACTTGCTCTGCCACTTCATCGCTAATTTCTTCAAGAGGCGGAACCACTTTGCACAATTCGCTGTACTTCATTTCAGGTCGCTTTAATAAATCAGCTGCCTTCATCGGTTCACGAAGTGCTGCTCCACCTGCTTCAGCGATAATTGCTTGAACTTCGTCTGTCGGTTTAATTGATGTTTTGCGTAAATGTTCAATCTCCGCATCAATTTGTGCTTTCTTCGCCAAAAACTTGTTATGGCGCTCTTCACTGATCATTCCATTTTGATAACCAATCTCCGTCAAACGCATATCGGCATTGTCATGTCGTAGTAATAGACGATATTCCGCCCTTGACGTCAATAGACGATATGGTTCGCTTGTTCCTTTAGTGACAAGATCATCGATGAGTACGCCAATGTATGCATCACTTCGACCCAACACAACTTCTTCTTTGCCAAGTACATTGCATGCTGCATTGATTCCCGCCATCAATCCTTGTGCTGCAGCTTCCTCATATCCGGAAGTTCCGTTAATTTGGCCAGCTGTGTACAAGTTTTTAATCTTTTTCGTTTCTAACGTTGGCCATAATTGTGTAGCAATGACGGAATCATACTCAATTGCATAACCCGCGCGCATCATTTCAGCTTTTTCAAGTCCTGGTACACTTGCAATCAAGCGATGTTGTATATGCTCGGGAAGACTTGTTGACAATCCTTGTACATATACTTCTCTTGTATTACGACCTTCAGGCTCGAGGAAAATCTGGTGACGTGATTTGTCCGCAAAACGTACAATTTTATCTTCAATGGATGGACAATAGCTAGGTCCTTTTCCTTTAATCATGCCCGAATACATCGGGGATAAATGAAGGTTTTCATTGATGATTTCATGCGTTTCCGGAGTTGTATACGTTAACCAACATGGCAGCTGATCCGTAATGAATTCAGTTGTTTCATAGCTGAATGAACGCGGTACGTCGTCTCCTGGCTGAATTTCTGTCTTGCTGTAATCGATCGTATTGCTGTTAATACGTGGCGGTGTTCCCGTTTTAAATCGAACCGTCTGTAAACCAAGTTCTTGCAAATGCTCCGCCAGTTTAATGGATGGCATTTGATTGTTCGGTCCACTCGAGTATTTGAGATCTCCGATGATGACTTCCCCGCGTAAAAATGTACCTGTTGTAATAATGACAGTCTTTGCACGGAAAATGGCACCAATCTGTGTCACTACGCCTTTTATTTCGTCATCTTCTACGATCAATTTTTCGACGACCGCTTGGCGAAGTGTCATATTCGGTTCTTCTTCTAGAATGCGCTTCATTTCTTGCTGATACAATACTTTGTCTGCTTGTGCACGTAAAGCACGCACTGCTGGACCTTTCCCTGTGTTCAATAAACGCATTTGAATATGCGTCTTATCTATGACTTTTGCCATCACGCCGCCAAGTGCGTCTATTTCACGCACTACAATGCCTTTTGCAGGCCCTCCCAATGAGGGATTACATGGCATGAAAGCAATCATGTCTAAATTCATTGTTAAAACTAATGTCGATGCGCCCATCTTGGCTGATGCGTAGGCTGCTTCTGCGCCTGCGTGTCCAGCACCAATGACGATACAATCGAACGTGCCTGCTTCAAATTGTGGCATGTTCGTTCATCCTTCCCATTTATAAAATCATTATTTTCCGAGGCAGAACTTTGAGAACAACTCTTTAATTAAACTATCTTGAACGGTATCTCCGATGATTTCACCGAGAATTTCCCACGTACGTGTAACGTCTATTTGAATCATATCAATAGGAACTCCTGCTTGTGCTGCTTGTACTGCATCGTCAATCGTATTACGCGCTTGCTTGAGTAGCGAAATGTGGCGAGCATTGGATACATACGTTAAGTCATTGGATTCCAATGAACCTTCAAAGAACAGTGCAGCAATCGCTTCTTCCAACTCATCAATACCTTGCTCTTGCAGAATGGAAGTAGTAATCACGCGATCTCTTCCTGCCAATTCATAGACTCGTTCCAGATCAATTTTTGCTGGCAAGTCTGTTTTATTGACGATAACGAGCATGTCCATACCGGCAACAGCTTCAAATAATCGCTCATCTTCATCTGTTAACACTTCAGAACTATTCACCATCAATAGAATGAGGTCCGCTTCTTTCAGTACCTTCCTAGAACGTTCCACACCAATCCGCTCGACAATATCTTCTGTCTCCCGAATTCCTGCAGTATCGACAAGACGTAAAGGAACTCCCCGAACATTGACGTACTCTTCTATAATATCGCGGGTAGTGCCCGCAACATCCGTAACAATCGCTTTGTTTTCCTGCACTAAGCTGTTAAGTAGCGATGACTTTCCAACGTTCGGACGTCCTACAATGACGGTAGATAATCCTTCACGCAAGATCTTTCCTTGTGATGATGTACGCAATAACTCATCAATCTCATTCATTACCCACGTACCTTTTTCAACCATCAAAGGAATTGTCACTTCTTCAACATCATCGTATTCCGGATAATCTATATTAACTTCCACTTGTGCAAGTGTTTCGAGTAATGCTTGTCGCAATTCGCCGATCAAGTGGGATAATTTCCCCTCCATCTGATTCAGTGCAACGTTCATGGCTTTATCTGTTTTGGCCCTGATCAAATCCATAACTGCTTCCGCTTGGGATAAGTCAATTCGACCATTCAGAAATGCCCGCTTGGTAAACTCACCGGGTTCTGCTAATCTAGCCCCCTCTGTCAATACCAATTGAAGTACTCTATTGACTGAAGTGATGCCTCCATGACAGTTGATCTCCACTATATCTTCACGTGTAAAGGTCTTTGGTGCTTTCATGATCGACACCATAACTTCCTCCACTAGTTCCTCAGTGGCGGGATCATGCAGATGTCCATAATGAATTGTGTGCGATGGTTGTTCGCAGAGTGGTTTCGCTGCTGGTGACTGGAATATACGGTCTGCAATCTTCCATGCGTCATCGCCGCTCAGACGAACGATGGCAATCGCTCCTTCTCCCATAGGAGTGGAAATAGCGGCTATCGTATCAAAATGCAAGTTTTTCACCTTCCTGGCTTCGTTGTGCACATGTGCATATCTTTTATAGCGAATACTACTTTCTAACAACCTATATTATCATAAATCGTCGGAATCTCCTAGCACGCGAATTTAAAAAAATGTGGATAAATTCAGGAATTTTGAACCAAGCGTCATGGTAATTTACCATGTGCTAGCAGTCGACAAAGAACACTGTCGTTTCAAGATTTCTCGTGTAGAAACTTTCTGAAAAGATAATATAGGAGCAAGAAAGGATGCAAGAAATCTAGAGAGTATTTGAGTGGCTTGCATGTCTATCGTGGTGGGCTTTACGCTTCAGATAGGATGCAGTGAAACAATTAGTCGCAAGCTCCCGTGACAAGTGTACTCGGCTAGAAGTGAAAGTTCCTAGCGCACGATTCCCTACTTACACGCACTAAAAAACCCCGTAGAAGCTTCCACGGGGCTCGTTTTATTCGATTCCTTTGATGACGATGTGTCGGTATGGATCTTTTCCTTCAGAGAATGTCTCGACATCGAGTCTGAGTGATAATGCGTTATGGATGACCTTTCTCTCGTAGGAAGGCATTGGCTCAAGCGCCACTTGACGTTTCGTCCGTACTGCGCGGTCTGCCATGCGATCCGCCAGCTGTTCTAGTGACTGCTCACGGCGCTCGCGGTAATCCGCTACATCAATTCTTACAATCTTGAATTGCTTCGTTACATTATTGGCGACGAGCTGTGCTAATTGCTGGATTGCATTAAGCGTTTGGCCTCTTTTGCCTATTAAGAACGCTGCCTTTTCACTTTCTAGTTGGAAGTTAATATACTTCCCTTTTGTTTGATATGTGATGACCAAATCTTCAATACCCATTCCTTCAGCCATCTCTTCGATGTATCGCTTAGTTTCTTCAATCGCTTCTTTTTCATTATAAATCTTAGTATTTTGTGCAGGTTCGGCTTCTTCATCCATCACAGGCTCTGCTTTAGCCTCAGGCTGTTGAACAACTTCTCGAGCCTCAGTCACAGGTGATGGCTCTTTACTGTCATCTGCTAGCGTCTGTGCCGGTTCAGTGACCGGAGTGACCACAGGTTTAGGGATAGGCTTTGATTTCTCTAATACAGTTACATGCACTTCGGCTTGTTTTGAGCCAAAACCAAGAAATCCTTTTCTGCCCTTTTCCACTACCTGTACCTCTACTTCATCTCTTGTTACACCCAGGTCCTGTAAAGCTGATTCAATTGCTAGCTCGACTGTTGCTGCCCTTTGTGTAAGTTGTTTCATTTCTTTTTCCCTCCCGCTTTCTCTACTTCGACGTTTTTCGGCTTATCGAACGGCTTATAGATGAAAATGTTTTGGAGCAATGAAATGATATTTCCGACAATCCAGTATAAAGCAAGTGCTGCTGGCAAGAATGAACCGAATACCATGATCATAAATGGCATAATATACATCATCATCTTCATCTGTGGGTTATCCATTGCAGGTCCTGTACGTAGAACGGTCAATTGGAACAATCCAGCAATGATAGCAAATAAAATACTTGGTGAACCGAGTGCAACTCCGAAGAAATTACCCAGTTCAATTGTTGGCGTTGCATTCATCCGGCTGATCGCATGATAGAAACCAATAAATATTGGCATCTGAATGAGAACCGGTAGACATCCTGCAACTGGATTGATCTTTTCGTTAATCATGATTTGTTGCATTTCTTCTTGATACTTCTTTTGGGTCACCGCGTCTTTGGATTTATATTTCTCTTTCAACGCTTTAAGTTGCGGTTGGATTTCCTGCATGCGCTTCGAACTTTTCGTTTGTTGAATAATCAATGGAAGCAATGCGGTACGAATGATTGCTGTAACGACGATAATGGCCAGTCCATATGTACCTAACCACGATTTGAATTTCATAATCAATGTGACGAGCGGCCAGACGATATATTCGTTCCAGATACCTGTGCTTTCGGCCGTGATCGGCTCCTTGAATTCGGTACAACCTGCCATGAAGACAGCGACTACAACAAGTAGTGAAAGGAACACTAATTTCTTTTTCAACATTTTTTCCCCCAAACAGTCGCAAGATCATTTATTAAGTTTTTTTCAGTGTAACATGACGGCTTTAATCGTTCTACATCTTAATGAGACTTTACTTAAACACCTTTGCGATTTTTAGTACATGTCGCAGATTTTTCTTGGCCGTATGGAAATCAAGCGTAGCGGCTTGATTTCTCGCGATAATAACATAATCCAGATCAGGTTTGACCTCATCTTTCATTTCCAGGAACGATTGTCGGATGTATCGTTTAATCCGGTTTCGTGTGACGGCATTCCCTACCTTTTTACTGACAGATAAGCCGATTCTGAACTCTTCCTGGTCTTCCTTCTTATAGGTATAGACAATAAACTGTCGGTTAGCAAAAGACTTTCCTTTTTTAAATACTGTTTGAAATTCTTTATTTTTTTTAATTCGCTGGCTTTTTTTCATATTGGCACCTGCTTTAATTTTCTTCCGCCACAGTCTGCTGATCCTCTAATGGTAGAGACTTGGCAGTCACTAAGAAATAGTCCAATAGCTAAAAAAAAGACCACTGATGTCAGTGGCCTTATGCTGAAAGAACTTTTCTTCCTTTACGACGACGAGCTGCTAGAATTCTACGTCCGTTTTTCGAACTCATTCTTTGGCGGAAGCCGTGAACTTTAGCGCGTTTACGTTTATTTGGTTGGAATGTACGTTTCATTTCGTAAGACACCTCCTGCTTTGATTGTCTCTTTTCCTACTATGACAGTCTTGAACAGTATAGCCATCCAGTAAAAGAATGTCAATGTTTTTCTATTCCTTAGTTTAAGATCCGCACTCAATACTTTTAATCACCATATAGACTTATCCACAACACTCCATGATATCGCTCTGGATGAATTGTTAATGGATTAAAATTGTGGATTTCTTATACCGGCAATTGTCGACAAGTTTTTCACATATCCAAGCCTGTGGATAACCACTTTATGCACAGTTAACGGAGTTGTGCATAAATCATCAGATCCCTTGTCAATATTCATTTTCCCTGTTACAATTAGAAAGCTTTTGTTGTGTATATAATTTATATCTAAAATCTTATCCACATATGTGAATACAGTGTGGATAGTTTTTTCAACATGTTTCGATAATATTTATCCACAGCCATGGATACTGTGTATAAGCGGATTCAGGGCTTTTTAATATTTCATTGTAAAGGAGGCACACGTTTGGAAAATCTATCGAGTTTATGGGAACAAGTATTGAAGAATATTGAAGCTAGAGTTTCGAAGCCTAGTTTTGAGACGTGGTTGAAATCAACAAAGTTACTGACGTATGAAGCAGAACATGCAACTATTTCTGTTCCAAACTCATTCGCTAAGGACTGGCTTGAAACACATTACGTCCATCTAATAACAGGGATTCTATCCGAACTAACGGGTGAAGATCGAATTGTTGAGTTTATCGTCCCGCAAGACATGGCGGAGAACGATATTAAATTACCAAAGCCAGAGCCTAAGCCAGTAGAAAGAGCGCCTATGGCCAATTCAGCTGGCATGTTAAATCCAAAGTATACATTTGATACATTCGTCATTGGGTCAGGAAACCGCTTTGCTCATGCTGCTTCACTTGCAGTTGCAGAAGCACCCGCAAAAGCCTATAATCCACTCTTTATCTATGGAGGCGTTGGATTAGGAAAAACGCACTTAATGCATGCAATTGGTCATTATGTACTGGAACAAAATCCCGCACTAAAGGTAGTTTATTTGTCATCTGAAAAGTTTACGAATGAGTTTATTAACTCCATACGTGATAATAAAGCCGGTGATTTTAGGGACCGATACCGCAGCGTAGATGTGCTATTAATTGATGATATTCAATTCTTGGCAGGAAAAGAACAAACGCAAGAAGAATTCTTCCATACATTCAATACGCTGCATGAAGAATCAAAGCAAATCATCATTTCCAGTGATCGACCTCCAAAAGAGATCCCCACACTGGAAGACCGTTTACGTTCTCGCTTTGAATGGGGACTGATTACAGATATTGCACCGCCTGATCTTGAAACGAGAATTGCAATTTTACGCAAAAAGGCTAAAGCAGATGGTTTAGTCGACATCTCAAACGACGTCATGCTATACATTGCCAATCAAATTGATACAAATATTAGAGAACTAGAGGGTGCATTAATCCGTGTGGTTGCGTACTCCTCGTTAGTAAATGCAGATGTCACCACAGACTTGGCAGCTGAAGCATTAAAGGATATTATTCCAAACTCACGTCCGCGGATTATATCGATTCTAGACATTCAAAAGGCCGTCGGTGAGCATTTTAATATTAGATTAGAAGACTTTGTAGCGAAGAAACGAACACGTGCTATTGCATTTCCACGACAAATTGCAATGTTTCTTTCAAGAGAGCTGACAGATTCATCACTGCCGAAGATTGGTTCGGAATTTGGTGGTCGGGATCACTCCACTGTTATTCACGCACATGAAAAGATCTCGAAACAACTTGATGTAGACAAATCACTACAACAAGATGTACAAGATATTAAAAAGGTTTTAGGAAGAGCCTAATGAGTTGTGGATAACTGTGGACAAGTAGTGCAAGGTCGTCCACTTGTTATGCACATGTGGGAAACTATGATTCTCATACATTCAAAAGGCTTTTCCACATATCCACAGGCCCTACTACTATTACTACTATTTTTAATTACTTAATTATTATTATATAAGCGAGGTATCGATATGCAGTTTGAAATTATGAGAGATAGATTATTGGATGGATTGAGCGATGTTATCAAAGCAATCAGTTCAAAAGTGACAACACCTATTTTGACAGGAATCAAATTAGAAATTACTGATAAGGGATTGACGATGACTGGAAGTGATTCAGATATCACGATATCCACTTTCATTCCAGTCGAAGAGGATGGTACACAAATCATTCAAACGATCCAACCTGGTACACTAGTATTACAAGCAAAAGTATTCAACGAGATTATTCGTAAGCTCCCGACTAATGAAGTCATGATTGAGTTACGTGATGGAATGAAAACACATATTCGTTCTGGTCAGTCTGAATTCCATATTATTGCCCAAAGTGCTGACGAATATCCCATTCTGCCAGACGTAAAAGATGCAGAACGCTTTGAAATGCCGGCGGATCTGATGAAATCGCTTATTCGTGAAACTGTATTTGCTGTATCTCAACAAGAAACGCGTCCAGTTCTAACCGGCGTTCAATGGATCATGAAAGAGCAAGAGTTGTATTGCATCGCGACTGATAGTCACCGATTAGCTAGACGAATTGTAACACCTGAAATTCAAGCGAGTTCACCATTCAATGCAGTAATTCCGGGTAAAAGCCTTCAGGAACTTAGCAAAATATTGCCTGACGACTCGACTGCAGTAGAAATCTTCATTGCCAATCAGCAAGTACTATTCAAGTTGCACAATGTCTTGTTCTATTCAAGACTATTAGAGGGCAATTATCCTGACACGTCACGTCTGATTCCAACCGAATACAAAACGTCCATAACAATTAATGGTCGTAATCTGTTGCAAGCAATTGACCGTGCATCTTTGTTAGCGCGTGAAGATCGGAATAATATTGTGCACTTCTCAACAGACGGTAGTCCACATGTGCAAATCTCTTCAAATTCTCCAGATGTCGGAAATGTAGAAGAACTGGTAGAAGCTGTGCATATCGAAGGTGAACCTTTGAAAATCTCCTTTAGTGCAAAGTATATGATGGATGCATTGAAGGCAATTGATGGTCAGGATCTTAAGATTCATTTTACTGGCAGCATGCGACCATTCATCTTAAAATCAATTGATAGCGAAGCAATATTACAACTAATTTTACCGGTTAGAACGTTTTAACCCGGAACTATAGAAAATATCTTTTAAAAGGGTAGTCAACATGTTGGCTACCTTTTTACTTATTGCGAAAAGTTAGGTAAACTAGAGGGACAGAATATTTTAAGAGGGATTGATAAAAAAATGGAAACAGTACAGTTTAATACTGAATATATAACGCTTGGACAATTACTAAAAATGACTAACGTGATCAGCTCTGGCGGAATGGCTAAATGGTTTTTAGGTGAAAATGTCGTCTATGTAAATGGCGAACCAGAACAACGACGCGGTAAGAAACTATATGACGGTGATGTAGTAAATATCCCGGGTGCAGGAAAATTCAAACTGTCATTGGATGAATCTGGACAGTCGGATGCATATTGATCGGCTAAAATTATCGAACTATCGAAATTACGAATCTCTGGAATTAGAATTCTCTCCCACAATGAATGTGTTGATCGGCGAAAATGCACAAGGGAAAACTAATGTCATGGAGGCTATTTACGTATTAGCCATGGCAAAATCTCATCGCACATCAAATGATCGTGAACTTATACGTTGGGAACAAGAGTGTGGTAAAATAGAAGGGGACGTCCAACGTAAATTTGGACATATGCCGTTAGAGCTGACGATTTCCAAAAAGGGAAAGAAAGCTAGAGTTAATCATCTGGAACAAAATCGTTTGAGTATGTATGTCGGCCAGATGAATGTAGTCATGTTCGCGCCTGAAGATTTGAATATCGTAAAAGGCAGCCCACAGCTGCGCAGGCGTTTTTTAGATATGGAAATTGGACAGATCTCGAGAGTCTATTTGCATGACTTGGTCAATTTCCAAAAGATATTAAAACAACGCAATGCCTTGTTAAAAGCAAATCGAGGTAAATTGGATCTCCAGGATGTTATGTTCGATATTTACACAGAACAGTATATTCAAGTGGCAGTTCAAATTATTCGAAAACGTTTTTATTTCATGGAATTGCTACAAAAATGGGCAAACCCCATTCATCAAGGGATTTCACGTGGTCTTGAATCACTAGAAGTTTCATATGGGACTTTAAAAGATCTCCATTCTGGGCAGACTGCCAAGGAGATGGAAACAATTTTTGCTGATCAGTTACAGAGTGTACGAAGACGCGAATTAGAACGAGGGCTTACACTAATAGGTCCACATCGTGATGATTTGCAGTTTTTTGTCAATGGGTACGATATTCAAACGTACGGTTCACAAGGGCAGCAACGGACGACTGCTCTTTCTTTAAAGCTTGCGGAAATTGAGCTAGTAAAGCAAGAAGTGGGCGAAACTCCGATTTTATTGCTAGATGATGTGTTAT
The DNA here is from genome assembly GCF_029267015.1 of Sporosarcina ureae. Lineage (GTDB taxonomy): Bacteria > Bacillota > Bacilli > Bacillales_A > Planococcaceae > Sporosarcina > Sporosarcina ureae_D. Next base: position 150,538 of record NZ_JARIEA010000059.1, read on the forward strand.
CGGAATTGGATGATTATCGACAATCGCATTTACTAAGTACAATGCAAGGACAAGTACAAACATTTGTGACGACAACCAATATCGCAGGAATTGATCATAATACGATTCAGGAAGCAGCTATTTTTGAAGTGCATGACGGATCAGTCTCACGTAGAGAATAGGTTAGTACGGTTTGATAGGTTTGGAAAGGAAAGGTGAACACCTTGGCAATTGAAGATAAGGACATACAGACCGATTATGATGCAGGTCAGATACAAGTATTGGAAGGCCTCGAGGCTGTCCGCAAACGTCCCGGTATGTACATTGGGACTACAAGTGCGAAAGGACTTCATCATCTTGTATGGGAAATTGTAGATAACAGTATTGACGAGGCCCTCGCTGGGTACTGTGATCACATTGAAGTAACCATAGAAAAGGATAACTGGATTCGTGTAGCTGATAATGGTCGCGGGATTCCAGTAGGCATTCAAGAGTCAACAGGTAGGCCCGCTGTTGAGGTCATCATGACTGTATTACACGCTGGCGGTAAGTTTGGTGGCGGTGGATATAAAGTTTCTGGTGGTCTACACGGCGTAGGATCTTCAGTTGTCAATGCTTTGTCAGAGAAGACGGAAGTCTATGTTAAGCGTGATAATAAACTATACGCGATTGAGTTTTCAAGAGGACCCGTCTCAAAAGAACTTGAAGTCATTGGTGAATCGGATGAAACCGGTACTACAATTCGATTCAAGGCGGATTCTGAAATCTTTACGGAAACAACGGAATATGAGTACAGCATATTGGCAACACGTTTACGTGAACTTGCTTATCTAAATCGTGGCTTACGTATTACCATTGCGGATGAGCGCGGTGAAGAAACTGTATCAGAATTGTTTCACTACGAAGGCGGTATCAAATCATACGTCCAGCATTTGAACGTAAATAAAGAACCGATCTTTGAGGATCCAATTTATACCGAAGGCGAACGTGATGGGATTACTGTTGAAGTCGCTATGCAATACAACAGTGGCTATGGAGAAAACCTATTGTCATTTGCGAATAACATCCATACGTATGAAGGCGGTACACACGAGCAAGGCTTCAAAACGGCATTAACTCGAGTGATTAACGACTATGCACGTAAGAACGGCCTATTGAAAGAGTCAGAAGACAATCTGACAGGGGATGATGTGCGTGAAGGACTAACGGCTATCGTATCCATTAAGCACCCTGATCCTCAATTCGAAGGTCAAACAAAAACGAAATTAGGTAACTCAGAAGTTAGTACGATTACCAATTCATTGTTTTCCGAAGCACTGCAACGTTTCTTAATTGAAAATCCAGTGGTAGCGCGTCAAGTAGTTGGTAAGAGTACGATGGCAGCAAGAGCACGTATGGCTGCGAAAAACGCTCGTGAATTGACACGTCGCAAATCGGCGTTAGAAATATCGAGTTTGCCGGGTAAACTATCAGATTGTTCTTCAAGAGATCCAGCTATCAGTGAATTGTATATTGTTGAGGGTGACTCGGCTGGAGGATCTGCAAAAAATGGTCGTGACCGTCACTTCCAAGCGATCTTGCCATTACGAGGGAAAATCCTCAACGTAGAAAAAGCGCGTTTGGACCGTATTCTAGGAAACGCAGAGATTCGTATGATTATTACGGCACTCGGCACAGGAATCGGACCTGAATTCAACTTGGATAAAGCCCGTTACCACAAGCTTGTCATTATGACAGACGCTGACGTGGATGGAGCCCACATCCGGACGTTATTATTAACCTTCTTCTTCCGTTTCATGCGTCCGTTGATCGAAGCAGGCTATGTATATATTGCACAGCCACCGCTTTACCGCGTGCGCGCAGGGAAAAAGGAAGAGTATTGTTATGACGAAGAGGCGTTGCAAGAAATCTTGAGCAGAATGCCAGCTTCACCAAAACCAGACATTACACGATACAAAGGTCTAGGTGAGATGAATCCTGAACAGCTATGGGAAACAACAATGGATCCTGAAAAGCGTACGTTCTTGCAAGTTCGTATGGATGATGCAATAGAAGCCAATGCAACATTTGAAGAACTAATGGGTGATGAAGTAGAGCCACGTAGAAAATTCATTGAAGACAATGCAGTTTTCGCACAAAATATCGATACTTGATTGATTGTGAATGAATTAGCAACGATCAAAATTATAGATATAAGTGGTGAAAGGAGCTTGACAACATGGCAGATTTGCCAAAAGGCGGAGTGCAGGAAATAAATATTAATACAGAGATGAGAACATCATTTCTGAACTATGCGATGAGTGTTATTGTTTCTCGTGCGCTTCCAGACGTTCGTGATGGTTTGAAACCCGTACATCGCCGTATCTTGTATGCTATGCATGATCTCGGAATTACCGCGGAAAAACCACATAAAAAGTCTGCACGTATTGTAGGGGACGTTATTGGTAAGTATCACCCACACGGTGATAGTGCAGTCTATGACACAATGGTACGGATGGCGCAAGACTTCAGTTATCGCTACATGCTAGTGGACGGACACGGAAACTTTGGTTCTGTGGATGGAGACGGCGCAGCTGCAATGCGTTATACGGAGTCTCGTATGTCTCGCATAGCAATGGAATTACTACGCGATCTCAATAAAAATACAGTTGATTTCCAAGCAAACTATGACGAGCAGGAAAAAGAGCCTGCCGTCTTACCAGGCCGTTATCCAAACTTACTAGTAAACGGTACATCTGGGATTGCGGTAGGAATGGCAACAAATATTCCTCCCCATCACTTAGGGGAAACGATCGATGCTGTACTTGCCTTAGCAGAAAACAGTGCAATTACAACTGAGGAACTGATGGAGATTATTCCTGGCCCAGATTTCCCAACGGGCGGTATGATCCTTGGACGTAGTGGAATTCGTCGTGCTTATGAAACAGGCCGTGGTTCCCTAATTATCCGGGGAAAGGCAGAAATCGAAACGGCTACAAACGGTCGTGAAACGATTATCGTCAATGAAATACCGTTCCAAGTGAACAAAGCAAAGTTAATCGAGAAGATTGCGGAGCTCGTGCGCGATAAGAAGATTGAAGGCATTACGCACTTGGCAGATGAATCTGACCGCACAGGGATGCGAATTGTCATTGAAGTACGACGCGATGCCAATGCCAACGTTTTATTGAACAACCTGTATAAACAAACTGCCTTGCAGACTAGTTTTGGTATCAATATGTTGGCACTTGTAGACAAGCAACCAAAAGTGTTGCCATTGAAAGAAATTCTATACCACTACTTAGAACACCAGAAAGTGGTCATTCGTCGCCGTACACAATTTGATTTGAATAAAGCAGAAGACCGTGCGCATATCTTAGAAGGACTACGTATAGCGCTTGATCATATTGACCGCATCATTGCATTGATCCGCGCGTCTAAGACGACAGGGGAAGCAAAGGCAAGCTTGATGGAGACATTCGAGTTATCCGATCGTCAATCACAAGCTATTCTCGATATGCGTTTACAACGCCTAACAGGATTGGAAAGAGATAAGATTGAGTCTGAGTACCAGGAGTTGCTGACACTTATTGCCGAATTGCGTGCGATTTTAGCGGATGAAGTAAAATTAATTGAAATAATCCGTGAAGAATTGACTGAAATTAAAGAGCGTTTTTCTGATGAACGTCGAACGGAGATTATGCTGGGCGGTTCTGAAATGCTTGAAGATGAAGATTTAATTCCAGTGGAAAACTCCATTGTGACATTAACTCATCAAGGGTATATTAAACGTCTACCAGCCAATACGTATCGCAGTCAGAAACGTGGCGGTCGTGGAATTCAAGGTATGGGTACGAATGAAGATGACTTTGTAGAGCACTTGTTAAATACATCTACGCATGACACGATTTTATTGTTTACGAGCAGAGGCCGTGTATTCCGTAAAAAAGGCTATGAAGTTCCTGAATACAGCCGTACTGCCAAAGGCTTGCCGATTATTAACTTGCTAGACTTCCAAAAAGGTGAAAAGGTTACGGCCATGATCCCAATTGACGAGTTTACTGAAGATCATTATTTGTTCTTCTCGACAAAACAAGGTGTTATTAAACGAACGTCGATTATGGACTATGCCAATATTCGTGCGAACGGCTTAATTGCACTAGGATTGCGTGAAGAAGATGAACTGATATCCGTTAGGTCTACTGATGGAACGTCAGATATTGCGATCTGTACAAAACAAGGTATGATGATTCGTTTTGACGAAGAAACTATCCGTCCGCTCGGCAGAACTGCCGCAGGTGTACGCGGTATCAGATTGCGTCTCGAGGATGAAGTAATTGGCATGGATATTGTAGATGCTGGAGATGACATCCTAGTAGTTACTGAGAAGGGGTATGGTAAACGTACGCCTGAAAGTGAGTACCGATCTCAATCACGTGGCGGTTATGGACTAAAAACTATGCATATGACAGATCGAAATGGCGGTATCGTCGCGATGAAATCGGTTAACGGAGAAGAAGATTTAATGTTAATTACGATTCACGGGATTTTAATCCGTATGTCGATCAGTGATATTTCTATATTTGGTCGATCTACACAAGGAGTACGACTTATTCGCTTGGCTGATGATGAACGAGTAGCAACAGTCGCAAAGGTGGAAAAAGATGACGACCTTGAAGAAGAGCTTGATGATCACGTGGAAACATCTGAACAGGTATTGCCAGATACAGATATAGATACTGAACTAGATTCAGAAGAATAAGCAAAAGTTATTGGAGAGGTTTAATTTACCCCTCCAATAACTTTTTTTTACTTTCAATAGGAAAATTTGCTCAGACATCTATCCATATAATTGAGAATATTATATGATAATAGATAGAGCGAACAAGAAATCAGGTGAAAACGTTGGATATTTACAAAGAGGTAAGTGAATTGAGGCCGGGTAGTTTTCTAAAAGAGGACCTGTATGTCAATACGAAAAACCCGATTATGGTTAAAGACACTAAGTTAATGCTAGAGCATTTCGAAATTCTTCATTCATTTGGTATTACCCGCGTTTTGGTTGAGTCAAAGGCACTTAGTAAAACAGACCAAGGACCTGTAGAGCAAATAACGGAAGTAAAACTAACACCAGAAGTTGAAAGTCTGATGAATCAAAGTGCACCTCCAAAGTCAAGATCAATGGAAACATTATATGACGAGGCAGTAGAATCATACAGAAAAGAATTTATCAATTATAGATCAGGTAAGAAACTAGACGTCGCGGCAGTGCGTACAATTGTCTTACCGGTAATTCAAGCCTTTTTAGAAAATAAGGAATACGTTAGAAGACTAAATGAGTTTTCCTCCATGCAAAACTATCGCGCACATCATTCTATTAGCGTAGGGATTCTAGCAGCATTAATAAGTGATGCTATGGGATACCCAAGAGGACAAGTACTACAAATTGGTATAGCCGGCGTATTAGCAGATAGCGGTATGGCTAAAGTAGATGAGAAAATTATTGATAAAGTCGCGTTTCTAACAGGCGAGGAATTGAATGAAGTAAAGAAACACGTGATTCATAGTTTCCAAATGGTTAACGACTCTTCATTAGTACGGCAGGAAATGAAAGTAGCAATTCTCCAGCATCATGAGCGTTTCGATGGTAGTGGTTATCCGAGAGGGCTGAAAGGGCAAGAGATTACAGAAATCTCCCAAATACTTTCAGTGGCGGATGTATACCACGCAATGGTGTCGGAAAGACCGTACAGACAAAAGGAGAGTTCTTTCAAAGTAATTGAGTTAATGAGAGAAGAGGAATTTGGCAAGTTTGATATGAAAGTAATTGAAGTACTTCACGAACTGATCAACAAGCTTTCAATTGGAACCAAATTAAAACTAACGACCAATGAGATAGCCGAAGTTATTTATTTACACAGAGACTTTCCATTGCGTCCGATAGTGAAGGTTTTAGATACAGGCATCCATATTGACTTATCATCTAACAGAAAAATATCCATTGTTAAGGTCTTTTAATACACCAAACCCTAAATAAAGAAACAACTAAAGAGATTACGAAGTCTTTAAATCATCATTGTATAGGTGGTTTGTATCTTTCTTTCATTGTAGGTACGCGGTTTCACCATTCTTTTTTAAAAGAATGGTGAAAAAGCTTGCATTCCTTTAAACACGGTGGTATATTTATAAGCGTCGCATTGAGCAGTTGCGAAAACATCAAACTTAACAAGAAAAACTTTTTAAGTAAAAGTGTTGACAACGAAACGATGAGATGTTAATATTAGAAAGTTGCCTCTTACGAGAGACTAACCTTATGAACCTTGAAAACTGAACAGCAAAACGTTAATGAAATACAGTTTGTGCCTGGCTTGCCAGTGACATAAACAAAATGAGTATCTTAATTGATGCCAGCAAATGAAACTCGAGCTAATCGATTTTTCATGTAACTGACTGACAAGGTGTAGTGAAGTACTAGGAGATGAAGGAGAGAAGGAGGGAGCGTACTCAGGTACGTGACCGACTGACCGACTGAAATCGACGACGTAATTCGCTGCAGATTGTCTGTCAGTATTATGGAGAGTTTGATCCTGGCTCAGGACGAACGCTGGCGGCATGCCTAATACATGCAAGTCGAGCGAACTGTTGGAAGCTTGCTTCCTTTCAGTTAGCGGCGGACGGGTGAGTAACACGTGGGCAACCTGCCCTTCAGATGGGGATA
>NZ_JARIEA010000078.1 GCF_029267015.1 Sporosarcina ureae
CCAACTTCCGCTTCCATCCTACTTTAATAGTGCTAGTACTTAGATCACTCAATGTAAGTAGTGTGTGAATTATTGTTTTGTCTTAACTTCTTTAGTTTCAAGTTCTACAGTTCAAAATCGATTACAAAACCTATTACAACACTTATTACAACACTTATTTTAATGCACAAAAAGAGTATCACCCACTTACAATGCAAGGGGGCAGCGCGTAGGAGGGGCGACTCCCAGAGGATCAGCTCGACAGGAGAGACAACTAAGAGAGCGCAGCGATAGGTTGGCTCACCGCGAGCCCTCTAGGAAAGCGTCACCTCCGTAGCGCTGATCCCTACCCCAACACCCTCTCCAAATGAATAAATGCATAATGGCAATCACACTAACATAGATTAAGAGGTATTTAACCAAATAATTAAAGCGCTTTCATATTTATCTTGTAAACTAAATAGTTTATCGATATACTAATGAACAAGGAATGTTCAAACAATTACAATATTGTAAAGGAGTTGTGAAGATGACACAAAAACCTTGGCTTGCTACTTATCCAAAAGAAATCCCAACGCATTTGGAATACGAAAATATTCCATTGCAAGACTATTTAACAAGGTCCAGCAAGAAATATGCCAACAAAACGGCAATACATTTTCTTGGGAAAGACATCACGTTCAAAGAATTTCATGAGTCTGCGTTGAAATTTGCTACCTATTTGCAAAAGCTGGGGGTAGAGAAGGGTGACCGCGTAGCCATCATGCTTCCGAACTGTCCACAAGGTGCCATTGCGTACTTTGGTATTCTCTATGCAGGTGGAATTGTTGTTCAGACAAACCCACTATATACAGAACGTGAACTACATTATCAGCTATCCGATTCGGGTGCAAAAGTCATTATTTCACTTGATATCTTGTTCCCGCGTGTCACGAAAGCAATGAATGGAACAGCGCTTGAGAATATTATTATAACGGGGATTAAAGATTATCTTCCATTCCCGAAGAATCTAGTCTATCCATTTATTCAGAAGAAAGAACACAAGATCACTGTGAAAGTGGAACATCGTGGTATTCATCATTTATATACTGAAATAATGAAAACGACGAGTGCAGATCCGATTCATGTAAGTTATGAGACGGGCGATATTGCTTTATTGCAATACACTGGAGGAACTACAGGTCCACCAAAAGGCGTGGAGTTGACACATTCCAATTTAATCAGCAATACTGAAATGTGTAGTGCGTGGTTGTACAAAACGACGGATGGCGAAGAAACGATTATGGGTATTCTACCATTCTTTCATGTCTATGGAATGACGACTGTACTGATCTTTGCAGTAATGAAGGGTCATAAAATGGTACTTATACCTAAATTCGACTTTAAGACTGCGTTAAAAGATATTGACAAATTAAAACCGACTCTATTTCCAGGAGCACCTACTATTTATATAGGTTTGTTGAACCATCCGGATCTAGAGAAATACGATCTATCTTCTATTAAAGCTTGTATTAGCGGATCAGCTGCTTTACCAATTGAAGTAAAAGAGAAATTCGAAGCGGTAACAGGTGGAAAACTTGTAGAAGGGTATGGCTTAACAGAAACATCTCCGGTTGCAATGGCAAACTTTGTGTGGGATGGACTTGAGAAACGTGGCTCTATTGGCGTTCCTTGGCCTGATACGGATGCTTGCGTACTAGGACCAGGGTCTACAGAACCGTTGCCTGTTGGAGAAATTGGTGAAATTGCAGTAAAAGGACCTCAAGTCATGACAGGTTATTGGAATAGACCCGATGATACACAAGAGTCTTTCCGTGATGGATGGTTTTTGACTGGAGATCTAGGGTATATGGATGAAGACGGATACTTTTATATAGTGGATCGTAAAAAAGATATGATTATCGCAAGTGGCTTCAATGTCTATCCACGTGAGATTGAAGAAGTCCTCTACGAACATCCAGCTATTCAAGAATGTATCGTCGCAGGAGTACCAGATCCATACCGGGGTGAAACAGTTAAGGCATATATTGTTTTAAAAGAAGGACATTCGGTAACGGAAAAAGAATTAGATACGTATTGCAGAAAACAACTAGCAGCATTTAAAGTTCCAAAGCAATATGATTTCCGTGAAGATCTTCCCAAAACGGCGGTAGGAAAAATTCTACGCAGAACATTAGTAGAAGAAGAACGAAAGAAATTAACAGAAGATCAGAATACATTGAAAAGTTCGTAACAAAATGCTTGACTAAAACACAAAATAATATTACTATGAAAATATGAATGAACCATCATTCATATTTTCTTTTTTGGTGGTGAAACATAATGAAGCGAACAAAACCTAAATATAAACAAATAGTAGATGCTGCAGTAATTGTTATTGCAGAAAATGGGTACCACCAAGCGCAAGTCTCGAAAATTGCTAAAGAAGCTGGAGTCGCCGATGGAACGATTTATTTGTATTTTAAAAATAAAGAAGATATTCTTATATCCGTATTCAGGGAAAAAATGGCGATTTTCGTAGAGAATATTAAAGAGATATTAAAAAAAGACCTTCCCATTGCAGGAAAATTGCAATTGGTTGTAGAAAGTCACTTTAGAGTGCTGCAAGAAGATCCTCACTTAGCGATCGTCACACAATTGGAACTCAGACAGTCAAATAAAGATCTGCGATTCCAAATCAATAATGTGTTGAAAGAATATATGGTTTTGTTGGATACTTTGCTTGAAGAAGGGGTAGAGAAAGGGGAGTTATCTCCTGATCTAGATCTCAGACTAGCAAGACAGATGTTATTTGGCACAATGGATGAGACGATTACCTCTTGGGTGATGAACGAACAGAAGTTTAATTTAGTCAGCTTAGCGCCTAAAGTTAGCGATATGCTACTACATGGCTACAAGCAGCAGTAAGCATTGCACTAAAGGAGAGATAGTAGATGACATTGATTAACATGGAGAAAGACGGTTATGTCGCATTAGCGAAAATTGACCATCCACCCGCGAACGCACTGTCTTCGAAATTGATTGAAGAAGTGGATCAACTGTTAACTAGCGTGGAGCATGACGACGAGATTCGTGTTATTGTTCTTTATGGAGAAGGTCGTTTCTTCTCAGCTGGTGCGGATATTAAAGAATTCACTACAGTGCACACGGGTGAAGCGTTCACGAATCTATCTAGTAAAGGTCAAGAAGTTTTCGAACGCTTAGAAAACTTCCCTAAACCTGTAATCGCTTCCATTCATGGTGCAGCACTTGGTGGCGGCTTGGAGTTGGCAATGGCATGCCACATCCGTTTGGTTACGAAAAGTGCTAAACTCGGCTTACCTGAATTGCAACTCGGGCTAATACCTGGATTTGCAGGAACACAGCGTTTGCCACGCTTAGTTGGTGTAGCAAAAGCGACAGAAATCATGTTGACGAGCGATCCGATTTCAGGCGAAGATGCAGTACAATGGGGTCTTGCAAATCATGCGTATTCAGATGAAGAACTTTCAACTGAGACATTGAAGCTTGCGAAGAAGATCTCTCAAAAGAGTCCGATTGCAGTGAAGCATGCATTGCATATGCTTTCTTATTCAAAAGACCAGTCATTCTATGATGGGGTGGAAGCAGAAGCAAAGTCATTCGGAGAAGTATTTGTCTCTGAAGATGCAAAAGAAGGTATTCAAGCATTTATTGAAAAGCGTCAACCTACATTTACAGGGAAGTAATTATCGAATAGGAGGTTCTATTAATGAACATTTATGCATTAGTAAAAAGAACATTTGATACGGAAGAAAAAATTTCAATCTCAAACGGTGCCATTGCTGAAGATGGTGCAGAATTCATCATCAACCCATACGATGAGTACGCAGTAGAAGAAGCTATTAAACTACGTGATGAACACGGTGGGGAAGTAACTGTATTATCGATCGGTGACGAAGATTCAGAGAAACAATTGCGTACGGCATTGGCAATGGGTGCAGATAAAGCAGTACTCATCAATATTGAAGACGACATTGATGATATTGACGAATATACATCAGCGAAAGTCATTGCAGATTACTTAAAAGACAAAGATGCTGATTTGATTCTTGCGGGTAACGTAGCTATCGACGGTGGTTCAGGGCAAGTAGGACCACGTGTAGCAGAATTGCTTGGGATTAACTATGTTACGACAATTACTGAATTAACAATAGACGGAACGAACGCAACAGTTGTACGAGACGTAGAAGGGGATTCAGAAACTATTGAAACATCCCTACCACTTCTAGTTACAGCACAACAAGGTCTGAACGAACCGCGTTATCCTTCTTTACCTGGGATTATGAAAGCAAAGAAGAAACCTCTCGAAGACCTAGAGTTTGATGACCTAGATCTAGAGGAAGATGAGGTAGAAGCGAAGACGGAAACGAAGGAAGTCTTCTTGCCACCAGCTAAATCAGCAGGGCGTGTACTCGAAGGAGAGCCAGCAGATCAAGCGGCAGAACTTATAAAATTATTGCGCAACGAAGCGAAAGTACTTTAATTCATATAGAGAACCGTAATTAGGAGGGACTACATTATGTCAAAGAAGATGTTGGTTTTAGGTGAAGCACGCGATGGAGAACTACGTAACGTATCATTTGAAACAATTGCAGCAGCAAAGAATATTTCAGGTGGTGGAGAAGTTGTCGCTGTTCTTATTGGCGATCAAGTTCAGTCACTAGGTGAAGAAATGATTCATTATGGAGCGGACCGTGTAGTAACGGTTGAGCACCCACACTTGAAATACTACACGCCAGACGGTTTTGGTCAGGCATTCATGGCAGTTTACGAAGAGGAGTCTCCGGACGGCGTAGTATTCGGTCACACAGCTATGGGTAAAGACTTATCACCCAAAATTGCAAGTAAGCTTGGAACAGGTTTAATTTCAGATGTAACGAAAATTGAAGGAGAAGGCGACGATGCAGAATTCATCCGTCCAATCTATTCCGGCAAAGCATTTGAAAAAGTGGAAATTAAAGAAGGTTTACAATTTATCACAATCCGTCCGAACAACATCGAGCCGTTAGCACACGATGCAAGCCGTTCAGGGGACGTCACAGCAAAAACTGTAGATATTACAAATCTTCGTTCTGTTATCAAAGACGTAGTACGTAAATCAACAGAAGGCGTAGATTTATCTGAAGCAAAAGTAATAGTAGCAGGTGGTCGTGGAGTTAAAGGACCTGAAGGATTCGAGCCTTTAAAAGAATTGGCTGATCTTCTAGGCGGTGCGGTAGGTGCTTCACGTGGAGCATGTGACGCAGATTACTGCGACTATTCACTACAGATTGGTCAAACGGGTAAAGTTGTTACTCCAGACTTGTATATCGCAGCTGGAATTTCTGGAGCAATCCAGCACGTAGCCGGTATGTCTAACTCGAAAGTCATTGTCGCGATCAATAAAGATCCAGAAGCGAACATCTTTAAAATTGCAGACTACGGTATCGTAGGTGACATCTTCGAGATCATTCCGATGATGATTGAAGAAATTAAAAAGATCAAAGTCAGCTAATGTTTTGGTACAGGCATTTTTTTAGCCCCTTCTATACCTCCGTGATATAATACGAATATAGTTAAACACTAAGGAGGAAATAATAATGGCAATTATTAATGCAACTGATTCGAACTTTGCTGAAAACGTAAAAGAAGGCGTAGTACTAGTAGACTTTTGGGCACCTTGGTGTGGACCATGTAAAATGATCGCTCCTGTACTTGAAGAACTTTCAGGTGAATTAGAAGGAAAAGCGAACATTGTAAAAGTAAACGTTGATGACAACCAAGCAACTGCTAGCCAGTTCGGCATCATGTCGATCCCAACACTTCTACTCTTTAAAGATGGAGAAGTAGCTGAGAAGGTAGTAGGCTTCCAACCTAAAGAAGCACTTGCACAACTAGTTGAAAAACACGCATAAATACATTGGACCGGGGCTGCTTTAGCACCCGGTCTTTTAGTAGGTGAAAATAATGAATGAAATTATTGAACATAAACTTTCAATCCTCCCCGAATTGCCAGGATGCTATTTAATGAAGGATCGTCAAGGCACCGTCATTTATGTAGGGAAAGCAAAAGTGTTGAGAAATCGTGTGCGCAGTTATTTCACGGGATCACACGATGGCAAGACCCAGCGATTGGTCGGAGAAATAGAGGATTTTGAATATATTGTCACCAATTCTGAAATTGAAGCCTTGATTCTGGAATTGAACATGATTAAGAAATACGATCCCAAATACAATATTATGCTGAAGGATGATAAAACTTATCCTTACTTGAAAATCACCAATGAAAGACACCCGAAATTGATTATTACTCGTAAAGTAAATAAGAAATCGGGTAGATACTTTGGACCTTACCCAAATGCTACTGCGGCGCATGAGACCAAAAAGTTATTGGATCGACTGTATCCATACCGTAAGTGTCAAAGTATCCCAACGCGTGCCTGTTTGTACTATCATATTGGACAATGTTTGGCGCCTTGTATCAAAGAGGTACCTGCAGAGGCGTATACAGAAATGATTACGGACATTACACGATTTCTAAATGGTGGTTATAAGGAAGTTAAAAAAGAGCTCGAGCAAAAAATGAATAAAGCAGCTGAAGAGTTGGAGTTCGAACGCGCGAAAGAATATCGTGATCAAATCACAAATATCGAAACTGTTATGGAAAAGCAGAATATGAATGCGAACGACTTTACTGACCGAGATATTTTCGGCTATGCAGTCGATAAAGGTTGGATGTGCGTTCAAGTGTTCTTCGTACGTCAAGGTAAAATGATAGAACGTGACGTATCCATTTTCCCAGCCTATAGAGATCCTGAAGAAGAATTACTGACGTATCTAGGCCGTTTCTATGGAGAAGCCCAACATTTATTGCCTAAAGAAGTACTTCTTCCAGAGACCGTTGATTTTGCGTTAGCAGATCAATTGCTTGATACAACCGTGTTAATACCGCAACGTGGAAAGAAAAAAGAACTTGTCAAACTTGCTGCCAAAAATGCGTCTATTGCATTGAATGCAAAGTTCCAAATAATTGAGCGACAAGAAGAACGTACAATTGGCGCTTGTGAAGAACTTGGAGAAGCGATGAATATTAGTACGCCTCTTCGAATAGAAGCATTTGATAACTCTCATACACATGGAGTGGAACCGGTATCCGCGATGATATCATTTGTGGATGGACGTCCGAATCGTAAAGATTACCGAAAGTATAAAACGAAAACAGCTGCAGCTCACGATGATTATGGAGCTATGCGAGAAGTAGTTAGACGACGTTACGCACGTGTATTAAAAGAAGAATTGCCTTTACCGGATTTGATTGTGATCGATGGTGGGAAAGGGCAAATGGAAATAGCCCGAGAAGTCATTGAAGATGAACTCGGCTTATCGATTCCTATTGCGGGTCTTGCAAAGGATGATAAGCATAATACGGCTCAGTTGCTATATGGTCATCCTCCTGAAATCGTTCCATTGAAGAAAACGAGTGAAGCATTTTATTTATTACAACGTGTTCAAGACGAAGTTCACCGCTTTGCTATTACGTTCCATAGACAACGTAGAGGCGCATCATCACTAACATCTTCCTTAGATGGTATTGATGGTATTGGGCCAAAACGTAAGCAACAACTATTGAAGCATTTTAAATCAGTGAAAGCCATACGTGAAGCGACACCTGAACAATTGAAAGAGTCTGGAATGCCTAAAAAAGTTGCAGATGACTTGATCGCTCACTTCCAAAGACCGGAAGATAGTCAAAAGCCCCTGACTGAGTAGTCAAGGGCTTTTCTATAGTAAAGTACTTTAATCTTCTAAAAGCAAAAACATGTTTCAATTTCGCCACATTTTTTCGGAATAGTCAGATATCAGTAGTTTAAAATGTAAATTGGATTATAGCCTAAATTACTTTCGATTAATAAGTCATGATAACCTGTTTGAAAGAGCGTCATTAACAGCTTCTTGCATTGTCGGCAACTGTCGGATCATGTGGTTAATAATGTAGTAAAACGACATTATTGGAAAAGTCATAATATAGTATAAAAAGTAGACAGCATCTTGACCTGCCCCAAACAGAGGAGTACAATGTACATGTTATCATATTATACCACGAAGAGAGATACTGGTGAATGCGGACCAAATAGAGAATCGCATCATTACAGTATATTCTCAGAAATAAGGGAGGGTAAAAGACTTGTCGAAAGAATCAGATTTTTTCTTACGCCGTCTACACTCGTTGCTTGGAGTTATTCCAGTTGGTCTATTTGTTGCCCAACACTTAGTTATTAACCACTTTGCAACGCGCGGTGAAGAAGCATTCAACACAGCATCTAACTTTATGGGGAACTTGCCGTTTGTCTTGTTCTTGGAATGGTTTATTATTTATATTCCACTCATGTTCCACGCTTTTTACGGAGTGTACATAGCTTTTTCAGCGAAATACAATGTGGGCCATTACAGCACTTTCCGTAACTGGATGTTCACGCTCCAACGGTTCACAGGCGTATTCCTAGTCATCTTCATCGCATGGCATGTATACGAAACTCGTATTCAAAAAGCGCTTGGTACTGAAGTAGACTTTAACATGATGGCGGATATCTTATCGAATCCACTTATGCTAGTATTCTACATGGTAGGTATTCTTTCTGCTACTTTCCACTTAGCAAACGGACTATGGTCTTTCTGTGTTACTTGGGGAATTGCACAATCACCAAGATCACAACAGATCGTATCTTATATTACGATCGTTGTATTCCTAGTACTTTCTGTAATTGGAGTTCAAGCACTTCTAGCATTTGTATAATTAATTAAAACAACTAATGAAATTACGTATAATTGAGGAGTGAAACAATAATGGCAAAAGGCAGATTGATTGTCGTCGGTGGAGGACTAGCTGGACTAATGGCTACCATCAAGTCAGCAGAAGCTGGCGTACCGGTTGACTTGTTTTCGCTAGTTCCAGTAAAACGTTCCCACTCCGTATGTGCCCAAGGTGGCATTAACGGTGCTGTAAACACGAAAGGTGAAGGCGACTCCGTCGACATTCACTTTGATGATACAGTGTACGGTGGAGACTTCCTAGCGAACCAAAAACCAGTACAAGCAATGACGGCAGCAGCTCCTGGAATCATCCACTTATTAGACCGTATGGGTGTTATGTTCAACCGTACACCAGAAGGTTTATTAGATTTCCGTCGTTTCGGTGGTACACTTCACCACCGTACAGCGTATGCGGGTGCAACTACAGGACAACAGTTACTGTATGCTCTTGACGAACAAGTTCGTTCTCATGAAGTAGCAGGACTTGTTCAAAAGTATGAGCATTGGGAGTTCCTTGGAATCATCAAAGACGAAGATGGAACTTGCCGCGGTATCAAAGCTCAAAACATGAAGACAATGGAAATCGAAGCATTCAAAGCGGATGCTGTCATCATGGCAACAGGCGGCCCTGGGATTATCTTTGGTAAGTCTACAAACTCTGTAATCAATACAGGTTCTGCAGCTTCCATCGTTTATCAACAAGGTGCAAAATATGCAAACGGCGAATTCATTCAAATTCACCCAACAGCAATTCCTGGAGACGACAAACTTCGTCTAATGAGTGAATCTGCACGTGGTGAAGGTGGACGAGTTTGGACATATAAAGATGGTAAGCCATGGTACTTCTTGGAAGAGAAATATCCAGACTACGGTAACTTAGTTCCACGGGATATCGCAACACGTGAAATCTTCGACGTGTGTGTAAACCAAAAACTAGGTATCAACGGTGAAAACATGGTGTACTTGGATCTATCCCACAAGGATCCTAAAGAACTTGATATTAAACTCGGTGGAATCATCGAGATTTATGAAAAGTTCACAGGAGACGATCCACGTAAATTGCCGATGAAAATCTTCCCGGCTGTTCACTACTCAATGGGTGGACTATGGGTTGACGATCACCAGCAAACAAGCATCCCAGGTTTATTTGCAGCGGGCGAATGTGATTATTCACAGCACGGTGCAAACCGTCTAGGTGCGAACTCATTGCTATCTGCTATCTACGGCGGAATGGTCGCAGGACCAAACGCAATTGATTACATGAAGCATCTGAAGCGTACTGCTGATGAACTTCCTGCAACGATCTTCGAAGATGCAATTAAAGAAGAACAACAGAAATGGGAAGACACTCTTAAGATGGACGGTACAGAAAATGCGTACGTTCTTCACAGAGAGCTTGGCGAATGGATGACTGACAACGTAACGGTTGTTCGTTTCAATGATAAGTTGAAGCAGACAGACGATAAAATTGTCGAGTTACTTGAGCGCTATGAAAACATTAACATTACAGATACACAACTTTGGTCTAACCAAGGAGCTATGTTTACACGCCAGTTGAAGAACATGCTATATTTAGCACGTGTAATCACTTTAGGTGCATTGAATCGTGACGAGAGCCGTGGCGCGCACTATAAGCCAGAATTCCCGAATCGTGATGATGAGAACTTCTTGAAAACAACAATTGCGGAATTTGACGGAGTATCTGCACCAATTATATCTTATGAAGAAGTAGATACTTCTATCATTCCTCCACGTATCCGCGATTACTCAGCGAAGAAAGGAGATTGATAAAAAGTGAGCGAACAACAAACAGCAAGTGCAACTGCAACTGCTACAAAAACTGTCGTGTTTGACATTCAACGTCAAGATACTGCCACTTCAAGTCCTTATACTGAAAGATTTGAAGTTCCATATCGCCCGAATATGAACGTAATCTCGGCTTTGATGGAAATCAGACGTAACCCTGTAAATGCAAAAGGTGAAAAGACTACGCCAATTAACTGGGATATGAACTGTTTGGAAGAGGTTTGTGGAGCATGTTCAATGGTTATCAATGGTCGTCCTCGTCAGTCATGTACTGCATTGGTAGATCAGTTGACACAACCTATTAAACTTGAGCCTATGCGCACATTCCCAGTCGTTCGTGACTTAATTGTTGACCGTGAATTCATGTTTGATTCGTTAAAGCGTATCAAAGCTTGGGTTCCGATTGATGGAACGTACGATCTTGGTGAAGGCCCTCGTATGCCTGAGCGTAAGCGCCAGTGGGCATATGAATTGTCTAAATGTATGACTTGCGGTGTATGTCTAGAAGCTTGTCCGAACGTTAACGACAAGACGAACTTCATGGGACCTGCATTGATGTCACAAGTACGTTTATTCAACGCCCATCCAACGGGTTCAATGAACAAAGATGAGCGTTTGGCTACAGTAATGGGAGACGGCGGAATCACTGAATGTGGTAACGCGCAGAACTGTGTAGTGGCTTGTCCTAAAGGAATTCCTTTGACAACTTCTCTTGGTGCAATTGGTAGAGCAACAACGATCCAAATGTTCAAGAACTTCTTCGGAAGTGACCACCAAGTAGATTAAATTCTATAAACTAAGCTGTCCAAGAAGTCGTAACTCTACGACTTCCTGCGACAGCTTTTTTGTTGTTTCTTAATGGATTGGGAGAACGGTGTTGGGGTTAGGGATTAGCACTCCGGAGGGGACGCTTTCCTAGAGGGCTCGCGGTGAGCCAACTAGGAAAGCGTCCGCCAACTGGAGCTTCCATCCCCTCGTACTCCAAACTTCCTCACTATTCTTAAGCATTCACTTTTGAATTTAAATCCATTCACACACAGTAACATTTTTTACGTCATTTGACGTTCATACATATTTTGATATAATGAAAGAATGAATAGTCATTCATTTGTAGAAAAAGGGGGATATGTAGATGAGAGCGAGTTATATTGAAGATGCAGAGCAATGGGAACGAGGGTTTGAATTTCACGCTGATGTCTCTGTACGATTTTCGGAGACGGATATGTATGGGCATCTAAACAACACGAAGGTATTCGCGTACTTTGAATACGCACGCATCGAATACTTAAAAGACCTGAATCATATGGCGAAATGGTTGGACCCAAAAGGTCTAACAATACCAATCGTTGCGGATTTACAATGCGACTTCGTCAAACAAGTATACTTTGACGAGAAGCTTCGAATCTATGTGAAAGCTAATTCTATGGGCAATAGTTCCGTAGATTTGCACTACATGGCAAAAAATGAGCGTAATGAAATTGTGTGTACGGGTAGAGGCGCAATTGTTCAAGTGGGAAGAAAAGACGGTAAACCTGTTGCTTGGACTGAAGAAGAAAAGTTAGTGTTCTTGAAAAACTCTTAAAAGCCTACACAGCCGCCCTTGCGCTTACATATCTTAAGGTGAAAGCGTAAAGAGGAGGGGCGCATCTTGGATGAAATGCAAAACCGTTCTTTATTAACAAACCGGGAACGACAAATTTTCACTTTGCTAGTAGACGATTTTACAACAAAAGAAATTGCTGGACAGCTGACTATTAGTGAGAAAACCGTAAGAAATCATATTTCGAATACGATTCAAAAACTAGGCGTATCAGGCAGAGCACAGGCTATTGTTGAGTTACTACGTTTAGGAGAACTTCGGCTGAACTAAAAGTACTATCCGCCTAGGATCATTGTCTAGTTTTGTGCAAACCGTGTCGATCACTCCCTCTCTAGCAAAAGATCGCTTGTAAAATTGTTGCGTTCATCAACGAAAACGGTACAATGAAAAGATAGGATTCATTTCAGGGAGCTGATTTTTTGTTGAATGAACAGAAAAACGTATCAATGGATATCGCAAAGATGGAAAAAGATCTACGTTACATTGCATCCATTATCAAGGAGCAAGGACGAAAAATATTAAAAAACTCTACGATTACACCTCCTCAATTTAGCGCTTTACAATGGCTGCTGGAATATGGGGATATGACAATCGGCGAACTATCCAATAAAATGTTCTTGGCTTTTAGTACAACGACTGATTTAGTAGACCGAATGGAAAATAATCAACTAGTAAAGCGAGTGCGAGATGAAAACGATCGTCGCGTTGTCCGCGTTCATTTATTACCTGAAGGTATACGTATTATTGAAGAGGTTATACAGAAGAGACAAGAGTATTTACAGGATGTCCTTGTGAACTCAAATGAACAAGAAATTCAGCAGTTTTCAGGATTGCTGGCAAAATTGCACGAACAGATGACAAGAGATTGAGGGATTACATTGAATGCACCTATTGGAGTAATTGATTCAGGAGTCGGCGGACTTACAGTAGTTAGAGAGTTACGCAAATATTTGCCGAATGAACCTATAATTTATATCGGCGATGATGCACGTTGTCCGTATGGTCCTCGGCCTGCGGAAGACGTGTTGCAATTTACGATGGACATGGTAAATAGTTTAGCGCAAATGGGTATAAAAATGCTCGTTATTGCATGTAACACTGCGACTGCTATCGCGCTAGAAGAAGTACGAAAACAATTTGACTTTCCCGTAGTTGGAGTTATTCAACCCGGAGCCAGAGCGGCTGTTAACGCATCGCAGACAGGCGAAATCGCTGTGCTTGGGACAATGGGCACCGTGAAGAGTAAAGCATATGATGAAGCAATACATGCGCTGAGACCACAAGCAATTGTTCATTCGCTTGCATGTCCGGAGTTTGTACCAATCGTAGAGAGCGGCGAATATCGTACGCAGGCAGCAAGAGATATTGTAGACCAAACATTATTGCCTTTGCATAGCCATTCGTTTGATTCTGTTATACTTGGTTGTACGCACTATCCATTATTACAAGATCATATTGAAGCCCATTTCTCTCATCAAAAAAATGTTATTTCTTCAGCAGTGGAGACTGTGATTGACGTGGAGCGTATTCTTGAAGCGGCAAACACGTTGTCTGTTTCAGCTGAAGAACCTATATTTTATACAACAGGCTCGAAGGATAAGTTTCAAGTCATTGTTGAAGATTGGCTTGCCATTCCTCAACCTGACGTACGCTTATTGACGCTTTAAAATAGAAGACAGGACTCGAAAACAGTACGTTGTTTTCGGGTTTTTTGTTGTGTTTATGGTAAGATAGGTTGAATGTAGACTTGATGAACCGGTCACAACAAATATATGAACTATAACGGAGGAAGCACATGAGACATGATGGAAGAGCTACAGAAGATATTCGTACAGTAACAATTGAGAAAGATTATTTGATTCACCCAGAAGGTTCCGTACTGATTTCAGTTGGAAATACGAAAGTGATTTGTACAGCGACGATTGAAGATCGAGTGCCGCCATTTATGCGTAATAGTGGAAAGGGCTGGATTTCTGCTGAGTATTCTATGTTGCCGCGTGCTACAGGGCAACGGACAATTCGTGAATCATCCCGTGGTAAAGTCGGTGGTCGTACAATGGAAATACAGCGTTTGATTGGACGGGCTTTACGCGCGGTAGTTGATTTAGATGCTATTGGTGAGCGTACGATTTGGATCGACTGTGATGTCATTCAAGCCGATGGAGGAACACGTACATCTTCTATTACAGGTGCATTCGTTGCATTGGTCATTGCTGCGAATAAATTACAAATCGAAAAGAAGCTGCCTATATTCCCAGTTCGTGACTTCCTTGCTGCTACAAGCGTAGGGAAACTGGCTGATGGTCAATTGATCACAGATCTGGACTACGTAGAAGATTCTTCGGCTGACGTTGATATGAATGTGGTAATGACGGGACAAGGCCAATTCGTGGAACTGCAAGGGACAGGCGAAGAAGCTACTTTTTCTCGCGCGGAAATGAATGATTTATTGACGCTGGCTGAATCGGGAATTGAACAATTGATTGCGATTCAAAAAGAAGTGTTAGGTGAGTTGGCGGATAAGATTGGACAACAGGCAGGCGAAGTGCAATGAAAGAAGTGTTAATTGCAACGAATAATAAAGGCAAGGCGAAAGATTTTGAAGTTCTCTTTCGCCCTTTGGGTATCACTGTACTGACCTTGCAAGATATAGAAGAATCAATTGATGTAGAAGAAACGGGTACCACTTTCGTTGAAAATGCCGTTCTAAAAGCGGAGACTGTTGCAAATTTACTAGGGAAAGTAGTAATTGCAGATGACAGTGGACTAGAAGTTGATGCACTCAATGGTGAACCGGGTGTCTACTCTGCACGCTATGCAGGCGAGCCTTCAGACGATGAAGCGAATATCGATAAGTTGCTAGCTAATCTTGTAGAAGTACCTGAAACAGCGCGTCAAGCTCGTTTTCGGTGCGTTCTAGCGATTGCGGGTCCTACTATCGAAACCACTACTTATTCGGGTAGCTGCGAAGGTTTCATTACTGATCAACGACAAGGAACGAATGGATTCGGTTATGATCCAATATTTTATGTGCCGAGTAAAGAAAAGACTATGGCAGAGCTATCTGCAGAAGAGAAGAGTGCCATCTCTCATCGTGGAGCGGCGTTAGCTCAGTTAAAAGAACGGCTACCTGAATTTATTAAGAGGCTAGGTGAAATGAAATGAAGCTAATTGTTTTAAGTGATTCACATGGCGACATAAATACAGTGAAGCAGATTAAATCATTACAAGCAGACGCCATATTCCATTGTGGCGACAGTGAGTTATCTGCAAAGGATCCTTTGCTTAATGGAATCCATATTGTTCGCGGTAATTGTGACAATGATGAGCAATTTCCAGCAACTATAGTACAGAAAGTGGGCGATGAGACTGTATTCATTGTCCACGGCCATGAACACGACGTCAAACGCTCTATGCTGACTCTTTCCTACGCTGCAGCCGAGCAACAAGCTACTATTGCATTATTTGGTCACTCGCATTTATATGGAGCTGAGATGATCAGCGGTGTATTATTCGTTAATCCAGGAAGCACGACGCAACCACGTGGCGGTAGGGCAGCGACGTACGCAGTCATTGAAATCGACGATGCTTATACTGTGAGTTTTTATAGCATGAACCACGAATTAGTAGACCAAATTATATTTAATAAATAGTTTTATGAAATAGTGTTGACTTATCTTTGGATTATGCATATAATAGTTCTTGTGCCTGTGGTTGCAGGTGTTTGTCTCAGTAGCTCAGCTGGATAGAGCAATGCCCTTCTAAGGCATCGGTCGGGGGTTCGAATCCCTCCTGGGACGTTATAAAATGTATGGTAAGATAATATAAAAAGCGCTGTAAACGTTGAGAAATGACGTTTACAGCGCTTTTTATTGTGAGGTATCACCGCAATTAGTATTTTAAAATTCCTCCATGCGGGCAGGGCGGTGATTGGCAGGTTGCCACCCGTAATGCCTATATTGATTTCCCCTATAGAAAATGTTTATGCTTACAAAATTCATTGTGTAAAAGAACTGGGGAGTTGTGCAACCTGGCTATTTAGATGAGAACAGTGACAAGGAGTCTGTCCTCTTGTCACCGTACAATATAACGGTAAATATTTCCCGCTAGCTGAATATTAAATAATTGCTGGCCATCAGTCAGATCGGCTGAAAGAATTTCTTCAATTCGTTTCAGGCGGTAGTTCAGTGTGTTGGTGTGGACGTGAAGGGCGACAGCGGTTCGTTTGATGTTTTGATTTTGACGAAAATAAGTAAGTAGTGTTTGCAACAAGTCCCCTTTGCGGGTTTGTTCGTATTGAATTAGCGAGCCGATGACTTCGTGGACGAAATCCAGTAGTTCTTCTTCTGAATTTTGTAAGATTAAGCGCTGGATACCGAGATCTGTGTAGGACAGGGCACGTTCTTCGAAATGGTAGCTTTTCATGAATGTGATGCATTTTTCAGCTTCTTTAAATGATTCATGGGCGGCGGCAAGGTTTGATTTCATTCTGCCGATGCCGATAGTGATGTCGAGTTCGCTGTATGTTTTTTCGATTTCCTGTTGCAAGTGCAAGGCGAGTCGTTTAATACTGCCTACTTGGTTTGTTGCCTGCAGTTTAGCAGGGTAGGAGAATAAGGCGCCAAGTTTGTTTTGATCGATCAGCGCGGCACCCTGCGAGTTTTTTCCCAGGAAGTATTTGTTCGTTGTTTGTAGCAGATTGTTGATGACGTTTTCGCTGATAGCACCATGCTGCAATTTGTCTTTGTTTTCGACATTGAGACTGACGGCGATGTAGTTGCGGTTCAAGTCGAATTGTAGATTTTTTGCCTGCTTCCTTAATGTTTCATCCATTGCTTGACCGGATAAAATTTTTATCATGAATTCGCTCTGTAGACGCTGCTGTGTTTCATAGACAGTTTGTACTTTGACTAGCTCGAGTATGATAACAGTGCAGATGTGTTCGAGCGCGTTAATTCCGGCTTGTCCGATTGGATCTTTTGAGACGATGATGAGTGTGCCGAGCGTCTTCATTTTCGATTGTAGCGATAGCGCAATGAATTGATAGTTTTCGTGGCCTAGCATGATTTCAGAGACGCTGTACGGGCTGCTAGACGACTGGTCGTTCTGTTTCGCAAAACGTCGCGCCTCGCTTTTCATCTCTTCTGTAACAGGCGTGCGGCAGGCCGAAGCGGTCAGTTCGCCTATTTCATCGAATAAGAAAATATGCTCGCCGATTGTTTTGTAAATATAATCGATAATGGATTGTATTCCTTCTCCGTTGACGACGAGGTTGGCAATGTTGCGCTGTGTTTCAATCGAGCGCGACAGCTGCTGAACAGTCTTTTTTTCTTCATAATAAATATTCGATTTTTCGAGCGCGATGGCGGCTTGCTGGGCGATCGCCTCTAACAGCTGCATATCCTCATTTTTGAAATGAAGCGATTTATCAAATGAATCGAGCGTAATGACGCCTATACATGTTCCTTTCAATAAAACCGGCGATGAAATGATCGAAGTGAAATGGAAATTATCGGGAATCGATTCATCGAGCAGCATTCGGTTGTTAGGAGTGAGTGTATCGAGTGCCTGTTTTATTTCTTCTTCGTTTTTAAACACTAGTCCTTTTTCCGCTTGAAATGTCATGCCTGTCATAGATTCGCCGTTGCTTAATTCAATCGATTTAAAGATTTGTGGATAAAACAAGCCATGCGCGGATTTGGCCATCAAGCGCTGTTTCTGCTGGTCGAAAACCCAAATTGAACCGCCTCCTGCTGCATCTACTGCAGAAATTGCTTCTCCAATGATCAAATCGAAAATCGTTTCAATTTCTAATGAAGAGTTAATAACAGTGGAAACATGTACGAGAGATTTGAGCTGACGGTGAGTTAACGTGTCTTGCATAATCTATCATCCTAATCTTATAGTATTTATATTTTTTGTATAAAACACACAAATTCTTTCAGAAATTCACACATAGAATTGATTTTTCTTATTGTTTATAATTATAAGTGAACTGGAAATAAAATGAAAGCCGGTCTATTGAAAGTATACGTATAGATGAAAGCGTTTGCAATTTAAGTATTAGCAGAACAATTTGCGGAAATGAAAGAATGGAGGGTATTGGATATGAATTTTGATTTGACGGATGAACAACAAATGGTGCGTAAGCTAGTTCGCGAGTTTGCGGAAGCGGAAGTGGCACCAGGAGCAGATGAGCGCGATCGTACAGGAGAATTCCCTAAAGAGATTTTTGAAAAGCTTTCTGAGCTCGGTTTGATGGGGCTACCATTCTCGGAAGAATACAGCGGCGGCGGAGCGGATACGACGAGTTTTGCGATTGTTACAGAAGAATTGAGCCGTGTCTGCGCGTCGACAGGCATCACGTATTCTGCGCATATTTCACTTGGCGGGGCGCCACTTCATTTATTCGGTACGCCGCAGCAAAAAGAGAAATATCTCACGCCGATTTGTACGGGCGAATCGTTCGGGGCGTTTGGATTGACGGAACCGAATGCTGGGTCCGATGCAGGCGGTACAGAAACGACAGCTGTACTTGAAGGCGATGAGTGGGTCATAAATGGTTCGAAATGTTTCATTACGAATGCGAGTTATGCGAAACATCTTGCCGTAACGGCGATTACAGACCGTTCGAAAGGTACGAACGGTATCAGTGCATTTATCGTGCCGACTGATGCACCAGGATTTACGGTTATCGCAAACTACGAAAAGATGGGACTTCATTCTTCCAATACAACGGAATTGATTCTGGAAAATGTCCGTGTGCCGAAAGAAAATCTTCTTGGTGAAATTGGGAACGGTTACAAACAGTTTTTGGCGACGCTTGACGGCGGACGCATTGGCATCGCCGCGATGGGTGTGGGCATTGCACAAGGAGCGTACGAGAAGGCGTTAAATTACGCGCAGGAACGAAAGCAGTTCGGTAGAAGTATTTCGAACTTCCAGGCGATTCAGTTCAAACTCGCGGATATGGCGATGAATATCGAACTGGCACGCAATATGGTGTATAAAGCTGCTTGGTTGAAAGATCAAGGCCGTGCTTTCAAAAAAGAAGCGGCATTTGCAAAGTTATTTGCCTCCGAAATGTGCATGCGGGTCTGCGATCAAGCAGTGCAGATTCACGGTGGCTATGGCTATATTAAAGAATATCAAGTCGAGCGTTTCTTCCGCGATGCGAAACTTTTAGAAATCGGTGAAGGCACGTCCGAAGTTCAGCGCATGGTCATTGCAAAACAGATCGGCTGCTGATTTGTGAAAGATTTTTAATGAATTAACAAAGGGGCGATTGAATGGATATTGAACGAGTTTTACAGTTAGCGGCAAATAGTAAACTTATTTATCCTAGTGAAGAAAAGGCGCGCTCGACGTCGATCGGCAGCGCAGAAGCTTTCCAAGAACTTCTCCGGCAGTCCCAAGAAGATCCCGCGGCATTTTGGGATCAGCAGGCCCGTGAGCTCGAATGGTATGAACCGTGGACAGAGACGATCAGTGGCACACTCCCTGATTTCAAGTTTTTCGTCGATGGTATTACGAATCCGAGTATCAATTTACTCGACCGACATATACAAAACGGTGCTGGTAACCGGACGGCGCTCATTTGGGAAAGTGAGAACGGC
Source organism: Sporosarcina ureae (assembly GCF_029267015.1). Taxonomy (GTDB): domain Bacteria; phylum Bacillota; class Bacilli; order Bacillales_A; family Planococcaceae; genus Sporosarcina; species Sporosarcina ureae_D. The sequence goes on from NZ_JARIEA010000078.1 coordinate 19,813, forward strand.
GATTCGAAGTTTTATACGTATTCGATGCTTCTTGCGGAAGTGAACCGTTTTTCCAATGTACTTCGGTCATTCGGTGTGAAAAAAGGTGATTGTGTTGCGATTTATCTGCCGAACTTAGCGGAGTCAGTCATAGCGGTGCTCGCTTGTTTCCGTGTCGGGGCGATCTACAACGCAGTCTTTTCTGGCTATTCTGAGCGCTCTTTATCCGATCGGCTAGCAAGCTTTGAACCTAAAGTCATTGTCACAGCAGATGCGACAATACGCCGGGGCAAAGAAATTCGATTGAAAGAAAAAGTCGATCAAGTGGTGCCGTCTACTCCTTCAGTTGAAGCGGTCATCGTTGTCAATCGCATGGGTATTGATATCGATATGCAAGAAGGCCGAGATTACTGGTGGCATGAGTTGACGGAAAAAGCGAGCATCCATTGCGAACCCGAGCGCCTTGAAGCAAATGAAAGCGGCATAGTTTTCTATACGAGTGGCACAACGGGCAAGCCGAAAGGGATCGTGCATTCAGGGACGGCATTCGTAGTGCAGAACTATGTCTACGCAAAATATCATCTCGACCATCGCGATGACGATGTGTTTTGGTGTACGGCCGACATCGGCTGGCTAACAATGCATATTTGGGGTATCGTCGGATCTCTTGCGAACGGTGTCACGACAGTCGTTTACGAAGGAGCGATCGATTATCCCGAGAAGACACGTTTTTATGAAATCATTGAAAAATATCGTGTCAACAAACTATTTACAGCTCCAACAGCGCTGCGTATGTTGAAAAGCATGGGCGAGAAGCCGATTGAGCAGTTTGATTTATCATGCCTTGACGTGATCGCACTCGTCGGCGAGCCGTTCGATGCGGAGACGTGGCACTGGACATATGAAGTGCTCGGCAAGAAAAAAGTTTATATTAACAACACGTGGGGACAGACTGAAACAGCTGGCTCGCCGATTGCAGGAGCAGCCTGGTTGACGCCGATGAAACCCGGCTCTTCCGGCTCACCATTTTTGGGCGCAGTGTTGGATGTCGTCAATGAAGCGGGCGAACCCGTGAAAGCCGGGCAGCTCGGCAACTTGATCATTAAACAGCCGTTTCCGATGCTGTGCCGAACGATTTGGAGAGAGCCGGAACGTTACTACGGTTCATACTACAGCCAAGTCGACGGTAGCTACTATGCAAGCGATCTCGCGCTGATCGACGAAGACGGCTATATTTGGGTAGTCGGCCGTTCCGACGATGCGTTCAACGTTGCAGGTCACCGTTTGAGCACGATGGAAATGGAAAGTGCTGTGCTTGAATGTGCAGGTGTGGCGGAATGCGCGGTCATTGGTGTGCCGGATGAAATTAAAGGAGAAGTGCCTTTCGTTTTTGTCCGCCTTTCTGAAGATGCAGCAGATGGGCAAGAAGTTGTAGAGCGGATTAAAGAAAACATCATCCGCCAAATCGGAAAAATAGCCCAGCCGAAAGAAATCGTTGTAACTGACTCCCTGCCGAAAACAGTGAGTGGGAAAATTATGCGCCGCTTAATTAAAGAAATCGTTACAACAGGCAGTGTCGCAGGCGATGTGACAGGTCTTGAAGATCCGTCGACAGTTGTGGAACTTCAGAGCGTTATGGAAGCGAAACCTGCAGGACAAATAAAATGAATAGTGGAGCGATTCTCTTTACAGCCAGCCTCCTCTTTTCTTAAAAGGCTAGATTACATGATTAATTGAAAGGGTGAACATCATGTTTAAGAAAATTTTGATTGCGAATCGCGGGGAAATAGCGGCCCGTGTCATGCGTACATGCAAAGCTCTCGGCATTCAAACGGTCGGTGTCTATTCGGAAGCAGATGCGGAAGCTGTCCACGTCAAGCAGGCGGATGAAGTATATTTGCTCGGAGGACCGCGTGTAACGGAAAGTTATATGAAAATCGATAAAATTTTAGAAGCAGCGCATCAATCAAAAGCAGAAGCCATCCATCCAGGCTATGGTCTGCTTTCGGAAAATGCGGAATTTGCGCGACGTTGCGAAGAGGAAGGATTTGTGTTCATCGGGCCTTCACCTGAAGTCATTTCTGAAATGGGCAGCAAAATCGCGTCCCGCAAGGCGATGGAAAAAGCCGGTGTTCCAGTCGTACCGGGTGTCACTCGTTCGCTAGCAGACGCGGAAGAAGCAATCGAAGTGGCTGAAAGCATTGGCTACCCGGTTATGCTGAAGGCATCTGCAGGTGGTGGCGGAATCGGTATGCAAGTCGTTTACGGCGCTGACGAAATAAGCAAAGCCTTTGAAGGTAATCAAAAACGAGCTACTGATTTCTTCGGGGATGGTGCGATGTATATTGAAAAATTCGTTGAAAAACCACGCCATATTGAAATTCAGATTTTAGCGGATAACGAAGGAAATACAGTGTACTTATGGGAGCGCGAATGCTCAATCCAGCGCCGCCACCAAAAAGTCGTGGAAGAAGCACCGTCTTCATTCATTTCGGAAGAGACGCGAAGAAAAATGGGTGAAGCGGCGGTTAAAGCAGCGAAGTCCATCGGCTATAAAAATGCCGGAACAATCGAGTTTTTAATCGACGCAGATCAAAACTTCTATTTTCTTGAAATGAATACAAGGCTGCAAGTCGAGCACCCGATCACGGAAGAAATTACTGGGCTTGACTTAGTAAAAGAACAGTTGGATATCGCCGCCGGGAAAACACTTTCATTTGCGCAGGCAGACGTCAAACGCGATGGGCACGCAATTGAAGTGCGGATTTACGCAGAAGATCCGAAAACATTTTTCCCTTCACCCGGAACGATCACGAAACTGAAGCTGCCTGAAGGAACAGGCATCCGCCACGAATTGGCAGTCCACGGTGAGTCGGTCGTCACACCGTTCTACGACCCGATGATCGCGAAACTCGTTGTCAAAGGCAAAGACCGCGACGAAGCAATCGAACGACTACAAGAAGCGCTTTCGAATTACCATATAGAAGGTATCAAGACGAATATTCCTATGCTTCAGGAAGTAGCAGCGCATGAAGCATTCCGTTTGGGAGATACAACGACCGAATTCGTAGAAAAATATTTGACAAAGAAAAAGAAAAAACAAAAGCAGACGAAATGACTCTGGGAGGAATTAGTATGACTGAAATTACTGCAAGCATGGCAGGCAGCGTTTGGAAAGTACTCGTCAAAGTAGGAGACGAAGTAGAAGAAGACCAAGACATCGCAATCTTGGAATCGATGAAAATGGAAATACCGATTGCTACTGATTTTGATGGAGTCGTAAAAGAGGTAAAAGTGAACGAAGGCGAATTTGTCAATGAAGGGGACGTCATCGCAGTCATTGAATAATTCCTGTAGAAGGAGATGAAATGATGAAATGGCCTGAAACGATTACGATTAAAGAAGTAGGACCGCGCGACGGACTGCAAAACGAAAAAATCTTCATTCCGACAGAAGACAAAATTGCCTGGATTAATAAGTTGTCCAAAAGCGGCCTGACATCGATTGAAGTGACGTCTTTCGTTAATCCGAAATGGATACCGGCACTCGCGGACGCAAGTGTTGTGATGGCGGGCATTCAGCGGGAGCCGGGCATCACTTATTCAGCACTTGTCCCAAACCGTCAAGGGCTTGAACGAGCATTTGCGGCCAATATCGATGAAGCGGCTGTGTTCATGTCGGCAAGCGAAACACATAATTTGAAAAACATTAATAAGACGATCGCGGATACATTGCCTGTATTAAAAGAAATTGTACAAGACGCGAATGCGGCGGGCAAGAAGACAAGAGGCTATGTGTCTACAGTGTTTGGCTGTCCATACGAAGGCATGGTTGATACAGAAGCGGTAGTCCGGGTGTCGGAATCGCTGTTTGACATGGGTATTGACGAATTGTCGTTAGGCGATACGATCGGCGTTGCGAATCCGCGTCAAGTCCAGGAAGTACTTGACGTGTTGCTGAAACGTTTTCCGGAAGACAAATTGGCGATGCATTTCCATGACACGCGTGGGACTGCTTTAGCGAATGTCCTAGCCTCGCTTGATATGGGCATTACGGTGTTCGACAGTTCAACTGGCGGACTTGGGGGCTGTCCGTACGCACCGGGTGCTTCAGGCAACGCCGCGACGGACGATTTATTGTATATGCTGCACAGTATGGGCATTCATACGGGTGTCGATGAAGAAAAGATTTTAGCGGCATCCGCGTTTATTCAAGAAAAAATCGGCTATGCACTTCCTAGTAAAAACTTGCAGGCTGCCGGTGCGCATGATAAGCGAAGGACGTGAGTGAATGGGGAATAAAGTGTTAGTAGAGAGGCGCGACGACGGAATTGTGATCATCTTATTGAATCGTCCCGAAGCGGCGAATGCATTGTCAGTCGAGATGCTGAACGGACTTTACAATGCGCTGCTAGAATGTCGCTACGACCTGGAGATCCGCGCAGTTATTATAACAGGTGCCGGTGAAAAAGCATTTTGTGCGGGCGCTGATTTAAAAGAACGCTCAGGAATGAATCCGGTCGATGTCCGCAAGACAGTTTCATTGATCCGCCAGACAATTAACAGTATTGAATCACTGCCGCAGCCGGTTATCGCTGCAATTAACGGCGTTGCACTTGGCGGTGGTACAGAACTGGCGCTGGCATGTGACATCCGTATTGCAGCAGAGACGGCAAAGTTCGGATTGACTGAAACTTCGCTCGGTATTATTCCGGGAGCCGGCGGTACGCAGCGACTGCCTAGATTGATCGGCAAAGGACGAGCGAAAGAGCTTATTTTCACAGCACGCAGAGTCGAAGCGGCAGAAGCATTGGAAATCGGACTCGCTGAATATATTGTGGCATCTGATCAGCTGATGAATAAAGCACTTGCTGTCGCGGGACAAATCGCAGCGAACGGGCCGCTTGCCGTCGCGCAGGCGAAGTTCGCGATTGACCACGGTTATGACGTCGAACTGCAGACGGGACTCGCCATCGAACAGAACGCCTATGAAGTGACGATTCCTTCCAAAGACCGACTCGAAGGACTGCAGGCATTCAAAGAAAAACGCAAGCCTATATACATTGGCGAATGAGGAATGATCATAAGGGAGGCAGGACTATGACTACAGATACGAAATCTTTGCAGCAAGCATTGAATGAAAGAGTAGAGCAGATTAAAGAAGGTGGCGCATCAAAATACCATGAAAAAAATGCAGAACAAGGGAAAATATTCGTCCGTGATCGCTTGAAATTACTATTCGATTCAGATCTTGAAATCGAAGACGGCCAATTCGCGAACTGCATGGCGGGCGATCTTCCTGCTGACGGCGTTGTAACAGGCATGGGGAAGATTAACGGCCAAGTTGTTTGCGTCATGGCGAATGATTCCACAATTAAAGCAGGCTCATGGGGCGCACGGACAGTGGAAAAAATTATCCGCATCCAAGAAACTGCTGAAAAATTGAATGTACCGCTCATATATTTAGTCGATTCAGCAGGCGCACGGATTACGGATCAAGTTGAAATGTTCCCGGGTCGCCGCGGTGCAGGTAGAATTTTCTACAATCAAGTGAAATTGTCTGGCCGCATTCCGCAAATTTGCGTATTGTTCGGACCGTCAGCTGCTGGCGGTGCGTATATCCCAGCGTTTTGCGATATCGTCATTATGGTCGACAAAAACGCATCGATGTACCTTGGATCGCCGCGCATGGCAGAAATGGTCATCGGCGAAAAAGTAACGCTCGAAGAAATGGGCGGCGCGCGCATGCACTGTTCAACTTCAGGCTGCGGCGATGTGCTAGCAAAAAACGAAGAAGACGCAATCGCGGCGGCGCGAAGATATTTATCGTATTTCCCGGCAAACTTTTCGGAAAAGCCGCCTGTACATGATGCTGTGTCGCCGAAACAGCTGGATAAGACACTTGAAGAAATCATTCCTAAAAATGAAAATGCTCCGTTTAATATGCACGACTTGATCAAAGGGATTATCGATGAAGATTCATTTTTTGAAATTAAGAAACTGTTTGCAGGCGAGCTCATTACTGGCCTTGCGCGCATCGATGGAAAAGCAGTCGGCATTATCGCGAACCAACCGCGCGTTAAAGGTGGCGTGCTATTCCACGACTCTGCTGACAAATCGGCTAAGTTCATCAACCTTTGCGATGCATTTCACATTCCGCTACTGTTCTTAGTCGACGTTCCTGGATTCATGGTCGGGACTAAAGTAGAACGTGCAGGCATCATCCGCCACGGTGCGAAAATGATTTCTGCAATGGCAGAAGCGACAGTGCCAAAGATTTCCGTCATCGTCCGCAAAGCATATGGCGCAGGGTTGTACGCTATGGCAGGCCCGGCATTTGAACCAGACGCGTGTTTAGCGTTGCCAACCGCTTCCATCGCTGTTATGGGGCCGGACGCAGCTATCAACGCAGTCTACGCAAATAAAATCGCCGCGTTGCCTGAAGAAGAGCGAGCAGCTTATATTGAAGAGAAGCGTAACGAATACAAAGAAGATATCGATATTTACCATTTAGCTTCAGAAATGATTATCGACGGTATCGTCCCCGCAGACTCACTGCGCGGTGAGCTGATTACGCGCTACGAAGCATATGCGACGAAATATATCCAGTTTACAAACCGCAAGCATCCGGTTTATCCGGTGTGATGGAAGGTGACAAGTACCGCGTCACCATGAACTGAACCCCAAATGATTGACACTTTAAAAAGTGACTCCATTTGGGGTTTTTAAATGCCGCGGCCTATGTATACTGAAGGTAACTATTCTGATAGGAGTGTTTTATATGAGTAAAATAATTTTCTGTTAGAATTAAATCCCTGCATTCACTCTGAATATATCAAGTTGTATAAAAAGTTTTTAAGATATAGAGCATTTCCGTGGAATATGGAATGTTCTATATTTTTGTCTATAATAAAATGAATTTATATCATTGTTGAGCTAGCTTTTTCCAAACTGTGATTTCTAGGTAGAGAAAAAAAGGAAATCGCGATATGATAGGGATAGCTCAAACTTTATTATTTCTAGGATAGAGTTTGTTATTCGTACAGTTCAACAGGGTGTTAGATGTAGAGGGGGAATTAGTTTGGATATTTATCAGGAATTTTCAGCACGACATTTTGGAGCGTATTTGGATTCGGAAGAGTTTCTGGATTATATGCTACGTCAGTGGTTGCTAAAAGGGCGTCACTTGGATGTTTGTCATGTCATCGACCATCCTTCGTTTACGAAAGTAATTAACGAATGCAGGGATGATGACCGGTATGCATTGCTCGTAGAACTATCTGACTTGTATGAGAGTGAAATTACGCTAGCGAGTCAATATAATGAAACGCTGCTCGCGCTGGCTTATGGTGAAGAATTCGATCCCTTTGAGCTGGATCAGGACACGAAGGCCAAAGGAGATTGGAGATATCATCTGTGGTTCTATTTCTTTAACAATGAGGGACATGTGGCAGAGTCTTGGGAGTTGTTCAATCAAAAGATCTATCCATTATGTGCAACATTGATTCATACCCGTGCCGATCATATGCAGACGCTAGCGAGATACTTTAATGAGCTTTGTGTTCTCATGGAGAAAACACGAAATCCGGATATTTTGGAAAGTGTTACGAAAAAAACCATCATGAATCTGTATGACCTATTTCTGCAAGTCGTACATAACGATACATTAATTGACTTCGCCACAAAGCGGAGTTTTTGTGAGCGTTTAATTCATATGATGAAATATAAGGACATGCATCGCGTTGGGCTGGAATTCTATATTACGTTTAACGATCTATTTGATTTGAATGATATCCCGAGTGTCATTAGTTTAGTGAATCTTTCCAAGTCTGCACATGATTATCATGCCGTACATGTTCTTCATGGTGATTTGCAAGCGGTTCAATACCGTATCGAGAAATATAAAGGGGATATCGTTTCCCAATTAACGAAGATTTCCGAGTATATTTTACGAATGAAGAACGTTATTGAAGAGCAACATGGTGGGAAAATCAATGAAGATTCCTTTATCCAGGCCGATTTCAACTTCTTCTTTTATGAATGCGAAATTGAAGAAATGTGTACAGCGAATTTTTCTGAGTTGCCGTTTGAAGATCAAGATGCGATGTTAAGAAACTTATTAAATGCAATGATTTGTTTTTATAAAGCAGATAAAACATTGACTTCTGAAGAAGGGAACACAAAAGAACCTGCGCTAAATTTACTAATTGGTTGGGAACTGGGCAATGAAGGCATGAAGTTGAGAAATCGTGTTCTGTCATTAATACCTGACGAAGGGATCACATACCGTGAAATCATGATTTCCGATGCGTTGATACAATTGGATGAGTTCTTGACAGAATTTTACTTGGATGATTTATCCCTTGAGGTAGAAGCGGTCATACAAAAGGCAGAACAATACGATCTGAAACCAATCGACCAAAAGCAGGCCATGGTTTTGTTGGAAGAGTCCTTTAGATCATTGCACTCCCATAGTGCGTTACTTTTCACAAAATCAGAAGAAGAACGTTTTGAAAAAGCAGGTTCTCAATTATCACGATTAGTAAAATCACAAGAAGTGAAACGTCTATTGCCTTCTGCTGAAGCAAAGTGGCATGAATTGACTAAAGACATGCAACTAGACAATCAGCAACCGAGTCAGAAGATCGCTTTTGTTATCGCAGATTATGTAAAAGCAGTAGAAGAGTTCCTCAGTCATGTTCTGATTAAAGCAAAGGCAGAAAAAGAGAATATGCCTTTACTAGACGTAGTGATACCTGAAACAGGGTTAACTTCTGTTGAAATCGGCAGTGAGCAATACTACCACTCTATTACGCTCGGAAGTCTTTATCGTTATCTAAGAGCAAACGGTACAAGCTTATTAAAAGCGGATGCAGATAAACTAAAAGTTATAGAATATATGACGCGTTGGGTACATACTGTGCGTGATTCATCTTTTGATAAGAATGCTGAGATATCAATTGAAAAAGCTCACGTTTTGAGAAGAGAAACATTAGTCGTTCTAAGACGTTTGCTGGCAGATATGTCAAATTAATTCCTACACCTTAAATAAGCCTTGAATCCTAAATCAATTTATTGACTATATACCCGCGGGGGTATATAGTTTATTTAAGGTTAATTACAAAATAAGGGGATGGCAAAATGAAGTTTGTTATTATTGGCGGAGTAGCAGGGGGAGCATCCACAGCTGCGCGAATTCGACGTATGGATGAGCAAGCGGAAATAATTATGGTTGAAAAAGGACCGCACGTATCTTTCTCCAACTGTTCTTTACCGTTTTATCTCAGTGGGATTGTGGAAGATAGCGATAAACTCGTATTAATGGATCCAGTAGCATTTAAAAATAAATATAATATCGAAGCGCGTGTCAGACAAGAAGTAACAGCGATTAATAGAAGAGAAAAAACGGTGACCATTTTGAATATGCTGACAGGTGAAAGGTATGAAGAAAGCTACGATCGACTAGTGCTATCCCCTGGAGCGAGTCCGATAGTGCCGAATCTAGAAGGTGCCAATTCAAAACATGTCTTTACAGTTCGCAACGTGGAAGATATAGAGCATCTGCAAAATTATGTTCAAACAAAAGATATCAATAATATTGTGGTAATTGGCGGAGGATTCATCGGAGTTGAAGTAGCGGAAAACTTAAAGCTCGCGGGACGAAATGTATCATTGATTGAATTTGCTAATCAAATTATGATGCCTTTTGATTATGATATGGTTCAAATTCTGCATAAGGAAATGATCGATAAAGGAATCGATGTAATAGTAGAAGATGGTTTGGCTAAAATAACTGATACAGACGTTACGTTGAATTCGGGTAAACAAATCGAGGCACAGGTCGTTGTTTTGGCGATTGGTGTTCGTCCTGAAACAAAACTAGCGGAAGAAGCAGATTTGGAAATCGGTGAGCTTGGCGGTATAAAAGTAGATGCTAATTACCGAACAAGCGACAATTCCATCTATGCTGTTGGTGATGCGATTGAAGTCTATCACCGTCTTCTTCATAAACCAACAAGATTGGCTCTAGCAGGACCTGCACAGCGTCAGGCGCGTGCCGCGGCGGATCATATGTATGGGATTCCTCATCAAAATAAAGGTGTCATTGGCTCTTCGAGTATACAGATTTTCGATTTGGCAGCAGCCTCTACAGGTCTCAATGAAAAAATGGCGAAACAAGCAGGAATCCAACATGACAGCGTGTATATCATCGCTGCTGATAAAGTTTCATTGATGCCTAACAGTAATCCACTTCACTTCAAATTAGTATTTGAAGTACCAACAGGAAAAGTATTAGGTGCTCAGGCAATTGGTAAAGGAAATGCGGATAAGAGGATTGATGTCATCGCAACTCTCATTTCAATGGGTGGAACGCTGGAAGATCTCAAAGAACTAGAGTTGACCTATTCGCCTATGTATAGCACAGCTAAAGACGTCGTCAATCTCGCAGCACTTGTTGCCTTGAATATATTATATGGTCGTTTTAAACAAGTTCATGTATCCGAAGTGCGTGAATTGGTAGAGCAAAACGCTGTAATTATTGATGTGCGTGAAGAGCACGAATTTGCGAATGGTCACTTAGTGAATGCGATAAACATACCACTCAGCCAGCTGCGTGATCGCATGAATGAAGTGCCAAAGGATGTCCCGGTCTATGTTCATTGCCGATCTTCACAACGCAGTTATAACGCGTTGATGGCGTTACAAAATAGTGGTTTTGATAATATTGTCAATATCTCAGGTTCATTCCTTGGCATTTCTTTGTATGAATACTTCAATGATGTAGTAATGGATAGGGAGAAAATCTTGACAGCTTATAATTTTAATTAATTATACTTGGCAGTCTACGTTCCTTTAAGGAACGTAGACTTTTTTAATGAATTTAAATCAGTAGTAGCTCATATTATATTCTGATATAATAATCTAATAAAATGAGGTTTATGAGGGCGCTTTAAAGGGCACAAGCAAGGTAGAGGAAAGTAAGGAGATCACTTTATGAAAAAATTTGCATTATATGCATTTTGTTTATTCTTTTTTGTAGCAGGAATTGGACACTTTGCATTGGAGTCATTCTTTACAGGGGCCATGCCCGAATGGATACCATTTAGAAAAGTCATTGTTTACATATCAGGTATAATGGAAATTGCATTGGCTATCGGATTGTTTTTGAAGAGAACGCGCTATGTTACCGGTTTTTTAATTGCGGTATTTTTAGTTCTTGTATTACCAGTTAATATTTATATGGCACTCACAGCAGAAAATTATGATTTGCCCGCAGTGGCATTGTGGATTCGACTTCCGTTACAATTCGTATTAATTTGGTGGGTGTTGAAGGTTCGAAAAGTATAAAAGCGAAAGAACACGCAAAACCAGTGATGGTTTTGTGTGTTCTTTTAGTGTGCTTCTAGATACGCATTTCTTATCGTCAAATATTGACCATCCGTTACCTTGATAGACGTTTCACCTTCTACTACATCACTTACGAGAAGATCTATCATATCTTGTCTGCTGTTTTTACTGATTTCATAAAAACCTATATCGTTTTGATCATCCACCTTCAAAGTATGTGTACCAGCAGGGATATCTGTTCCTACTTTATATTGTCCATCTTTGTATATTCCGTCAGCTGGTTTAATATCAGGTGCAGAAGCTACAGGATACATTTCTCCACCTTTTAAAGTGAAGTATTCTCCTTGCAATAGTGTTACATACGTGTGGGAACGACCATCTAATGCAACGTTGAACACAATACTGTCAGGATTCCCCGATTGATCTTTTGTGTTTTCGAGAAGCGTAATACCGTTAGAAAAAACGAGATATTCACCTGGTTCGATATCAGCCCCCACTTGATAGGTACCATCTTTTATTAGGGTCGTAGCTGCCGACGTAGGTTGTTTTTGTGGTTCGGTTGGCTTGGGTGCAGATGTTGACGGTTGTGCTTGTGGTGTGCTTGGAACGTTTTTAGATGAATCTGTATCAGGCTTTGTTGGTTGTTCATTTTTTGATTCTTCGCGATTTGGCCCTTCTTTATCAGGGGCTTCTATTTCAGACTGTTCTTTCTTAGCCTCTTCTTGAAGTACAAGCTCCTCAGTAGGTTCCTTAAATGTGTCCGGTGTCGAAGTGCCAGTAATCATAGGTTCTTTCGTTACAGTTTCAGTTGACTCTTTGTTGCTTACGATCGCTATAATCAACGCGAACAATAATACAGCTGCACCAACAGCTGCCCAACTTAATTGTTTTTTGTTCATATAGTATGTAACCTCACTTTTATCATGATGCCTATATGATACATGATAGTCTATGTTGGAATCTACTTATAGGGTATTTTTGGAAGGCTGAAAATCAATAATTACTTATATATATATGGTCAAAAGTTGTGCTCTTGAATCAGTAGTGGGAGATGGGATTAGAAAGTCGTTGTAATGAATAGACCCTATCATTCTATAACGGTAGGTCTTGCTCGAAAAGAAGAGAAACATTTTTTATTACGAGAAAAGAAATCAGCAATCTAGCCGGATTAATGGTATACTAGCCAAGTATAATTTACAAGCGAGTAGGTGAAAGATATGATAGAAGTAAAACTTTCTCCAATTGGCGAAGGCGAATTCAATAGGGGTGTGTTCGCGAAATGCGATATCAAAGAAGGGCAGCTATTACACGAAGCGCCTGTGATCTCCTATCCAAACGAACAACATCAACATATCGAAAAAACGGTTCTTGCTGATTATGCTTTTGAGTATGGAGCCAACCATACAGCGGTACTACTTGGCTACGGAATGTTATTCAATCATTCCTACGAACCTAACGCGACATATGACATTAATTTCGACAACCACACATTTGATTTCTTTGCGTATAGAGATATTAAAGCTGGAGAAGAGATTTTGATCAACTACAATGGCGATGTGGATGATGATGAACAATTATGGTTCAATGAAGATTATGATGGTACGGCCAACGATTAATAATTCATGAGAACACTTTGATACGATGTACAGTCGAAGTGTTTCTCGTTTTTATCATGTCTCAGTAGCTCAGCTGGATAGAGCAACGCCCTCCTAAGGCGTAGGTCGGGGGTTCGAATCCCTTCTGGGACGTCAAATACGTGTCTATAATTTTAGTGCACTTGAGAAGTTAGTATGTAAATCTAACTTCCTAAGTGCACTTTTTTATATTTTCATATACTACGCCGTATGTTTGAATCCAATGCTTCCTCGGTACTTTTGCATGATGCAAAAAAAGAAGCTGTCTTTTATAGACAACTTCTTTTTAGTATCAAATTATTGATGTCTCATTGCGGAATCTCAGTAGTTTCTTTCATTAGAAGTATATTCTTCTGTTTCTTCTTGATAGTCCGTATTCTGGTCTTCTTCAAGATTTTCAACATACTCACCATCTTGCTCGTTTTTATCCTCTAAAGATAAAAACTCCCGCAATGCTTGCCTGTTTTGTTCTAGATTAATATCAAGCACTTGCCCTACATTTGTACGTAAGTCGCCGAATGAACCTTCGACTGGAATACGTAGTGATTCCATTTTATTATCTTTATCACCGGTTAACATACCTTTACCGATTGAGAATATCGTTTTTTTATCGATATTTGTATTAATATAAGGATCCATTACGCCCAATAACTTAGGTAAATTGACGATCGTTTGGAAACTAATCGCTTCATCTTTAAGCTTCGACAAAGCTTCTTGCTGCCGTTCGACCCGTCCATAATCACTATGGATGTCGTGACGGAATCGCACATATCCAAGTAATTGGTCACCATTTAGTTTCTGTTGACCAGGATAGAGAGTTAAGCCAATACCATGTGACATTTCATAAGGAATATCTACTTCAATTCCTTCAGGAGCGATTACATCAACCATTTTTGAAAAACCTTCAAAGTTTACGATCGCATAATATTGTACGTCTACATCAAAATTATGCTTAATAGTTTTACGGACTAATTCGGGTCCACCAAGAGCATAGGCTGCATTAATCTTTTCCATGCCGTGATCGGGGATTTCAACGTATGTATCACGCATGAGAGAGACTAACTTCACTTGATTGGTTGTTTGGTCGTAATGACCGATCATCAAAGCATCTGAACGAGTGTCTTCTTCGTCGCCTCTTGCGTCATCACCGATCAGCAACACATTGATTTCACCGAACTGTGATTCTCCGCCTTCAAAATCATCAAAAGCCGAATCGCTATCAGAAAATGTATTACTGCTATCGCTAAGTTCTGTATGTATATCATTGGTTTTACCATCATTCGCAAAAGATAGGCCATTTGAATATTGCGCAGCGACATATCCGCCACCCGCTAATAGTAGCAACGTGAATATCATAAAGATTACACGTTTATATTTTCTTTTAAGTTTTTTCTTACGACGCTTTTCTGTCTCTCTGTTTTCCAATAGTGCCACCTACTCATCAGATTATGAATTTTTTGTTAGTACGCTTGAAGCAATTTGAACTGCTATCGCATCATCTACATACCCGACCGCGAATATATAATCGGGAATGACGTCAACCGGAACGATAAAATACAATAATGCGCTACCGATAATGGCAAGATCACGTTTTGCAACATCTTGCATTTTGAACCGTGTAAATAATTCCTTCATTTGATCGACGAATGGACCTACTCCGCCAGCCAATTTTAACTTCTTATCAAAGTCATGTAAAATTCTTTCTCTTCCTTCATTCGTCTGGACATACGCTTCGTAACCTGTCAATTGGAGTTCTACTTTTTCAATGGAGATATCCGCAGATAGAAGTTCTGATGTATCAACCAGTTGTTGAATGGTTTCGTCATAAGCTGACCGTTTTGTGTTTTTTTGATTAACTGGATAACCTGCCGCTTGAAGTAGCTTTGCTAATGGGATGTCTAAAATCGTCGCAAATTTCTCCAGATGATCGAGTGTTGCTTTTCGTTTGTCGTTAATGATTCGGGAGATCGTCGCAGTATCAATATCTGTAAGTTCGCTTAGTTTACGCATGGACAATGAACGTTCATCTAACACATCACGCAATAACTGCCCTATAGTCAAACCAAGGCTTCCTTCTGACATGATACTATCCCTCCTTTTTCCAAGACAACGTAAATATATCTTCGCTCTCAAAATAATAAATGCTTGTTGACAAATTGTCAACAGTTATAGATGAAGAACTATTTTTTGTCGGAAAATGTCGGTATTCCCTCATTTTAAAGTTTTTCCAAGTCTTATTCCATACGTTGTACCATGTATTTATTTTATACTAATTGTATGAATAGGGAAAAGGAGGATTCACCATGTTGAAAAAGTTCATTATGTTATTGGCAATTGTTGCCGTTTTAGGTGCTTGTTCGTCTTCTGATACAGCGAGTAGCGCGAATGACATTGCTTTACAGGACTTTGATGGAAAAACCGTCAGTCTTGCGGATTATGAAGGCAAGAAAGTGTATGTAAAGTTTTGGGCTTCTTGGTGTCCTATCTGTCTAGCAGGTCTCGATGAAGTGAATACACTAGCTAGAGAATCTACTGATTTCGAAGTGCTGACTGTAGTAGCACCTGGTTATAATAATGAAAAGAAACATGATGACTTTATAAGATGGTTCAAAGGTGTTCAAAATGTAGACGATTTGCCGGTGTTATTAAATGATGGTGGCAGCCTAGTGCAAGACTTCAACGTGAAAGGGTATCCAACGTCTGCTTTCATTGATACAAAAGGAAAACTAGTTCGCTCACAACCAGGACACTTATCGAATGACCAAATTATCGATGCTATGTCACAAATTAATTAATGAGGGGAGTACTTTATTATGAAGCTGAAATGTATACTTAGTTTAGTTTGCATCTTGCTGCTCGCAGGATGTGGCATAGGAAATTCAGATTCATCCACTAGTCTAGGTTCACTGACTGCTTCGTCAGATTCTAAGTATCCAGCCAATCCGAACGAAGATCTAACATTTGATGAAGAAAAACTTCAGGACATCTATTTGGCTGGAGGGTGTTTCTGGGGCGTGGAAGCGTATATGGAAAGAGTATATGGCGTGTATGACGTAACGTCTGGCTTTGCGAACGGCACAACGGAAAACCCGACATACAATGAAGTCATTACAGGTAAAACAGGTCACACGGAAACAGTGCATGTGCAATTCGATCCAGAGCGTACAGACTTGAAAACAATTGTGGAGCACTTTTTCATGATTGTGGATCCAACATCTTTGAATAAACAGGGAAATGACCGTGGTACACAATATCGCTCAGGTATTTATTATACGAATCCCGACGACAAAATAATCATTGATGAAGTTGTTGCGACAGAACAAGAGCGTTATGATGATAAAATTGTTACAGAAGTAGAGCCGTTAACGAGCTATACTCTGGCAGAAGAATATCATCAAGATTACTTAGAGAAAAATCCGGATGGATACTGTCATGTAGAGTTCGATACACTTGAAGATCAAGACATTCCGTCTGTAATTGACGCTGCGGACTATCCGAAGCCGAGCGATGAAGAATTGAAAAAGAAATTGACGAAAGCTCAGTATCAAGTGACACAGGACAACAATACGGAAGCGGCATTCTCGAATGAGTACTGGGATACATTTGAAGACGGCATTTATATAGATGTCGCTACAGGAGAACCCTTATTCTCAAGTGCGGATAAGTATGACTCGCAATGTGGTTGGCCGAGTTTTACGCAGCCAATCATTCCAGAAGTTATGACGGAACATATAGATAAAAGTTTCAATATGGTGCGAACTGAAGTGAGAAGTCGTGCAGGTGATAGTCATCTTGGTCATATCTTTCCTGATGGGCCTAAAGATCGTGGTGGATTACGTTATTGTATAAACAGCGCAGCGATAGACTTCGTACCTCTAGACGAGATGGAAGCTAAAGGGTACGGCTATCTGACAAGTTATGTGAAATAATGTACACTGAATATAACAAAAGGAAAGGGGCCACCTTGGCAACCTTTCCTTTTTACACGATAAAAAAGGGGTTGGATTCAATGAAAGAAATGATAGCGAAGTGCAGATCGGAAGTCGAAGGGATTTATAATAAATTTGATGCAAGCCATGATCTCGATCATATTGACCGCGTAATGAAAAATGCAGAGAAAATCTTAATAACAGAGCCGGATGCTGATGAACTAGTCGTTAAACTAGCTGTTCTGTTACATGATGTCGAAGATACGAAGTATGAAAAGATGCATGAGGCAACGACTGAGGAATTGCTTGCAAGAATAGGTGCGACGCAATCGATTACGGATCAAGTGCTGTCTGCGATTGAAAGTGTTTCATTCAGTGGAGGCAACGCAAAAGAACTCACTTCGATTAATGGAGCCATCGTTCGGGATGCTGATCGTTTGGATGCGATCGGTGCAGTGGGAATAGCGCGTGCATTTGCATTTGGAGGTGCGCGTGGTAGAAAACTCTATGATCAGCAAGAAGAAGCACGAATGGATATGTCAGAGTCAGAATACCGCAAGAAAGAAACGGCTACGGTTACGCATTTTTATGAGAAGTTACTATTATTGAAAGAGTTGATGGTAACGAAAGAAGGTACACGGCTGGCGGAAGAACGACATGAATTCATGGTAGTTTTTTTAAATCAATTAAAGAAAGAAATTGATTGAAGATTAGATTGCTTATTCAGAACTTGATAGGATAGAATGAAGTCACTAGCAATATAATCTATCCGATAGAGAAATAGGTGACGTCTTGGACAGAAATAATCGATTATTCATCATTACACTCGTTGTCATCGCCTTGTTTACATTAGGTGGATTCGCCGTGCAAAAGGGATTCATTACGTTTTAATATAATCACGAGTATTCGTAGCTCATCGGTCGTACTAGATCGAGGGCTTTTTTTAATGACCTACTAATTATTTGAAACGATATAAACCAAAAAAACACCGGACATCCAGTAGGGATATCCGGTGTTTTCGCTAGTTACTTTATGATTTTTTTTAATTCTTCTGCAGTTAAACCCATATCTTTCAATGTTCTGCCCGTATTAAAATAATCAGTATCATTATAAGCGGAAGCAATATGGATGCAAGACTCTACGATAGGTACACGTATACCAACTGCCTGCGCTAATTCGAAGCATGGAACGAGAAGATAGGGTACATCTTCTGTTACATATCGGTTTTTAGAGCTGTTCGGTGCGCTATTGATCTTGCCATGTGTTGTGGAGTCACGATTGAAATCATAAACCGTTTCATAGTTTGAACCATACAAGGCATTCATCGCTTCTAATTCAGTCTTCAATGAAAATCCAAGAGCTTCTCCAACAGCTAATCGTTCTTTATCCATTTTTGCTGCGGCATTGGCGGTAGCTGGGCTACAGCAGTCTCTGTAATAGTTGAAATCACCGTCAAAATTCTCAAGCAGCCCCATATTTAATGTCGTTAATAAGGGATGTCCACCAAAGTTGATATTTTCTAATCCGGCGACTATTGGATTGTCCAAAAACTCAACGGGAACAGGTAGTGATTCCGTAATCAGTTGCTTCACTTCATTCGTCGCATTTTCAGCGGGGAAAATACTGACGGATAAAAACTCTTTCAGTCCCATGATGGTCAAGACGCCTGGCTCAACTATGCGCGTTGCCCAAGGAATACTGATACCGTCTACAAATGTAATATTGACATCTTTCTGTTCGGATTCGTTTTTCATTCGATTCAAGACTAATCCGCCATAGTTTCCAGGTAGTACAAAAACGATTTGTCCATCTTGTAAGTGGGGGAGCATTTGTTTAAACAACAGTTCCTGTGCGAATGAAGGACAAATCATGATAATCATTTCCGCAAATTCCATTGCTTCCTTAATATCAGTTGTTGCATAGTCTATTTTCTCAAAACCAGCAAACATCATTTCGGCTCCGTGATCTTCTGCTAGTGCTTTTATGCCGCCCTGTTTATTAACCGCAGTAATTTGTGTGTCGAACTCCGGTGAATCATATAGGCAAATGCTATGTCCAAGTTTTGATAAATGATAAGCGGCCGTTAAGCCACCGTTTCCTGCTCCGATAATTGAGATTTTGTTCATATGAACTCCTCCTATAAGTTAGATAATAGACAACGTGACTAATACGACAGTCGTGATCAATATAATACCAAGTACGAATGGAATAATATGTTTCAGCCAGCGTTCATATGGAATGTTCGCCAACGTCAAGGCACCAACTAAAACGGCTTGTGTCGGGGAGAATAAATTCATCGTTTCAGCCCCAGCTTGCATCGCAGTTACAATATACGATCGGTCCACGCCTGCAAAGTCTGCGAGCGGTGCCAGTATCGGAATGGTCGCTGTGGCAAGCCCTGATGATGAAGGAATCAGAAATGCTAGCGGTATATATAACAAATAAGCAAGAGGTGCAATAACAGAGCTACTAACATTTGCTAATAGATGTTCTCCGAAATTCAAGATAGTTCCTATAATCATTCCGTTTGTCATCACTACAGAGATTCCTTTTGCTACTGCTAGAATGAGTGCAACACTGATCAAATCTTTTGCGCCATTTAAGAACAAGCGGACGATTTCATCTTCTTTATACGAGTACATTTTTCCGATGATAATAGAGCCAAGGAAGAATAAAACTGTTAACTCACCGAACCCCCATTCTCCGAGTGGACTAATATGTCCTAAAACTACACCGAGTACAGGGGTTTGTTGGATCTTGTCATGCAATGTGTTGAATAATGAAATTCCAAACTTATCCTGCCACGGAATGAGTGCCACAATCATGATGAGAAAGAAACTGCCAAATACAGCTAGTACTGCTTTCCTTTTTCCTGTTAGATCTGCCACATCATTTGGATCGATTTTTTTAAAAGGCGCTTCCACTTTACTTTTGATATCAAATACGATGGATTTCTCTGGATATCTTTTTACTTTAGCCGCATAACGCATCACGAAGAAAATGCCGAATACGAGGAACAATGAAAAGAGCAATAATCGGTGAAAGATTCCATCGCCTATTGAAATACCTGCTAAATTCGAAGCGATACCAACTGAAAACGGATTAGTAATTCCACCCGCTACACCAATTCCAGCTCCTAGGAAAATGACCATGACCGCTGTAACGACATCGTAACCGGCTAATAGAAGAATAGGAACGACAATTGGGTAGAACGCAATCGTTTCTTCCGCCATCCCATAAGTAGCCCCGCCGATTGCACAAATTGTCATTAAAATGGGGATCATTAATTTCTCGCGTCCCTTTAAGGAAAACACGACTTTGGATAGACCGGCATCGATTGCTTTCGTTTCAAATACGATACCTAAACAACCACCAAGAACTAGGACGAAAATAATAATATCAATTGCATCAAAAAATCCGTTGATGGGTGCGGAGAAAACATCCCACAAACCTTGAGGATTTGATTCTACTTGCTCGTATGTTCCGACAATCGGTGTTCCGTCTTCGTTGTATGCATATTCACCAGCAGGTATAATAAACGTCAAAAATGCAATACCGAATGTAATAATGAGCAATGTAGTAAAGGCCGTGGGTAGTTTGAACTTTTTCTTTTCCATAGTAAACCTCCCTGTTTCATAGTCTTGTATGCGCTTACTTTCTTCTTGCATCAAGTGATCTGTTTCCTATGATAGAGAGTGAATATGTACATTTTTTCATGAAAATGTATTCGTTGATGTGCGAAATGTGTTTAATTATGTCAGCGGAAAGGATGGCTCTACATTTGTATAGAAGAATTGTATACTTAAAGTACTATTTAAAACGAAAGGGGAGAGCGAGATGCAAACAATTTGTCTAGTTGAAGATGAACAAGATCTATTGCAAGTACTCTCCATTTATTTGGAGAAGAATGGTTGGAATGTCTTGTCGTGCACTAATTTGCAAGAAGCTCAAAACAAACTCCTTATACATGTGGATTGCTGGGTAGTGGATATCATGCTTCCGGATGGTAGTGGATTTGAATTATTAAAGGAAATTAAAAAGCTCAATGACAATACCCCTGTAATTTTAATATCTGCAAGAGGTGAGAGTATAGATCGAGTGATCGGATTTGAAATTGGTTGTGACGACTATATAACTAAACCTTTTTTGCCAGCAGAATTAGTGTTGCGCGTGAAGAAAATCTTGCAAACTACATCAAGAACAGATCAAACGGAACTTATAAAAGTGGGTCCTTATAAAATAGATGAAAAACGAAGAATGATTTTGCTGGATAGTCAGGGGCTGGATGTAACAAGTCGAGAATTTGATATCATTCAATTTTTTGTGAAACATAATCAAGCAGCAATCCCTAGAGAGTTGCTACTCCAGCAAGT
This sequence comes from Sporosarcina ureae, assembly GCF_029267015.1. Lineage (GTDB taxonomy): Bacteria > Bacillota > Bacilli > Bacillales_A > Planococcaceae > Sporosarcina > Sporosarcina ureae_D. Next base: position 41,076 of record NZ_JARIEA010000078.1, read on the forward strand.
TTGGGGAGAAGATTACTTTGGTAGTGAACGAGTGGTAGACAATTACATTAAAAGAATTCGTCAGAAGATGCCTCACTTTCATATCGAAACCATCTACGGTTTTGGCTACCGGTGCAATATATGAAAAAACGTCAGACGTGGCTTGCATCAAAGATGACTATTCTACTGGCCGTATTCATTACATTAATGAGTATTGCTAGTGTCGCGATCGTATACTTTTGGTCATACTATTATTTCGGGAAGATATTTGAAGATCGCATCATTGATGAATATACGTATGAAAAGAATGAAGAACGAGGTGTATATAATGAATGGATTTTAGGTGTGACTGCCCACAGTATCGATATAGTGGAAGCCATTCATGGTCAGCTGACAGCGGAACATATACTCGATCAATCAGTTGAGCAGATGAAAGAAAGTGAAGTATATAGGGAGAAGATCGATGGGAAGTATCTATTATATAAAATTGATTTGGATTATGAAAACGGAGAAAAGGTGTACAAGTATTCTATTGTAAAAGACATCTACCGCGAAATACTTCCCAAAATGTTAGTGTGGTTTTTAGCTATTACCGTCTTCATCTTTATTCTATCTGTATTACTTACACGATTGATCACGAATAAGCTCTATCATAATATCCATAAATTAAAACAATATATTATGCAGACTGATACGCGGAATTGGGACACCGAACTTGTACTAGAAACTGAAGACGCAGATATTCAAGATCTGGCTTCCTCTTTTTCCGCCATGAAATATAATTTAAAACAAAAAGATTTAGCCCAGCAGTCCATGTTGCAATACATTTCACATGAACTGAAGACCCCCGTTATGATTATTTCTAGCTATGCAGAGTCTGCAAAAGACGGAATTTATCCGAAAGGAACGATAGAAGAAACATTAGACACCATCACTAATCAAGCAATTAGAATTGAGAATAGAGTAGAAGATCTACTGTTCATCGCGAAATCCAATGCACAACAATTGGAATCCGGACAAGATATCCAGCTTGTCCAGTTGGATGAATTGATTGAACAAGTCGTCACCAATCTAAACGTACACGGATCTGGCTTAACGATTGATTTGCAACTTGCTAAACAGTTGACGGTTATTGGCTATCAACATGAATTAGAAATACTCATCGAAAATATGCTAGATAATCAAATGAAATATGCAAATAAGCTCCTGTCGATCCGGTGTGTAAAGGAAGACGGCAAGGCTGTACTTTATTTTCATAATGATGGGCAGGTTATCGATTCTTCTATTAAAGACCAACTATTCACGCCGTTTACTAAAGGTGAGGCTGGTGCTCATGGTTTAGGACTATCCATTGTTAAAGAGATTGCTGAGAAACATCAGGGGTCTATCGATCTAGTAAAGCTATCTAGCGGAGTGACGTTTAAAATAATCTTACGAAATTGCATATAAAGTTGTAAAAGAGCTGATTATTTTCGTATTCAGCTCTTTTCTTCTTTATTTCTTCATCGTAGTAATCTCATTCAGCAAAAAATCAATTTGTTCCTGCATTTTAGCCAATTGATCTTCTTCAATCTCCTCTTCTTCCAATGCGAGATAGGCAGCTAATGTTGTAATCGCTTGGCCGAACAAGCCGATGGATTCACCAAGCAATGCCAATTTAGCAATCTGTTTTTCATTTTCACTCATAGGGAACCCCCCCTAAACTGTTTTCCTATAAGTTATGATGAAGTCTTTGTTCTCGTTCGAGTAATTAAGCCATAAATGAAGTATGAATAGCTAATGGTGTTGCATAGAAATGATAGTACTGTAAAAAAGGAGAGTGTTTTGTATGTATAACGAACAAGAAACACGAACTATTACTGTCTTTGGCGAAGGTGCGGTGAAAGTTTCACCTGATACGGTTCATATGGTGTTATCTGTTACAACAAGAGGAACGGAACTCAAGGATATCCAACAAGAAAATGCTAATCGTATGAATCAAGTCATCCAATCACTGCAAAAAGTAGGAATTGAAGAATCGTCCATTCAAACAATAGATTTTCAAATTCGACCAGTCTATGAATACGTCAATGGCGAACAGCGATTTCAAGGCTACGAAGTAATCAATTCCATCCGGATTACAAGCAACGAACTGTCACGCACCGGTGAACTAGTCGATCTTGCGGTCAAAAATGGTGTCAATCAAGTGGGGAGTATTGAATTCACGATGCAGTATCAGGATGATCGATACCAACAAGCTTTGGCGCTAGCCCTTACAGACGCTGAAACAAAAATGATTACAATCGGTACCTCATTGAAATTACAAAATAAGCCGATTCCAATGAAAATTGAAGAACAGCATACGTCTCAGCCAGTTGCATTTCGTGCGATGGCCATGGCGGATACAGGTAGCACGCCGATCGAATCCGGTACTATTACGATCAGCGCAAGTCTACAAGTGAAGTATCAAATCGTCTAATAAATTGGCTAGTATGTCTTTTGGCAGTCTGCTACTATGATGAAAAGGCTTTCGAAAGAGGCGGTACACATGGAAGTGCATTTCATTATCAATGAACAGGCTGGAGACGGTAAAGGGGCTAAAGTGTGGGCGAGCCTGCGGAAGAATATTAACTATTCATTTCATCTGACAGAGCGGCGTGGTCATGCGATAGAACTGACAAAGCAACTGGCTGGACAAACTTCTGAGTCATTGTTGCTTATCGTGATAGGCGGAGATGGCACGATTCACGAAGTGCTAAATGGGGTGGTAGGCTATCCTCATGTAACCGTCGGGGTCATGAAAGCAGGATCGGGTAATGATTTCGCGAGGGAATTTCCTGCGTTTACTAATTTGCAGGAAATTGAAAACTATATCGCAATCAAACCGATTAAGAGAAAAACGGTAGACTTTGGATCGGTTCAATTAGACACTGTTCATCAACGCTATTTTGCGAGTAATAGTGGATTTGGTTTGGATGCGGATATTTCACTGGCAGCTAGTCAATCTACTATTAAAAAGACATTGAATAAATGGAAGCTAGGTAGCGTAGTGTATGCATTGACGGTAGCAAAGAGTTTACTAGCTTTCAAACCTTTTAACGCGGAAATCCAAATAGGCTCAGATATTCGTATGTTCCGTAAAGTCTGGATGATCACAGTGAGTAATCAAAAATATTACGGTGGCGGCATGAAAATTTCACCGCAATCTATTTATGACGATGGGGAGTTTGAGCTGACAGTCGTTCATTCCATATCCACGCTGAAATTCCTCGCCGTATTTTTAACCGTCTTTACTGGAAGTCATACGAGGTTAAAGGGAGTTTCTACTTATACGAGTGATACGTTCATCATTGAACCTGATCGAATGGTAGGTTGCCACACTGACGGAGAATACATTGGCACCACTTCAGACCGACCTGTTATTTGCAAAGTGGACGAGCGAAAGTGGTATGTGGCGGATCAGTCGTCAGTATAACCGTCTCCCTTCATTCATTGCGTCAAGCTGGAATCGGTTTAGAATGCTGTGATATAGTGAAAGTAACAAAGCAGGCAGGTGAGTACAGTGCAAAAGAAGCGTAGACAAGTCATTAGAAAAGGAAATATGGTAGTCTTTCCTGGAACACTCGAGCGTCTTCACCGAGATGGTAGAGAGGCAATGGATCGTGATTTGCATGAAGATGCGATCAGCCATTTTGAATCTGTATTGGAAATTGATCCGGAAGATTATTCGGTTTTCGATGGCCTGGCCATTTCCTTATACGAAATGAAAGAATATCAACGAGCGAAAGAATTTGCCTTGCTTGCTATGCAAAATCAGGCAGGCGATTACATAGAATTACTCGAGCTTTATCTTTCGATTTCGATCCAACTCCAGCAATACGATGAAGTGGAGCTGACGATACAAGGTCTTTTGGAAAAGGAAATGATTCCAGAAAGCAGCTTGAAAAAGTTTCAATATTTACGCGAATTAAATGGGCGTTTATCCGAGCGCTATGAGGAACCTTCTATTGAGGAGCCTTCCATTACAAGTAGCCATTTTTATAAAATGGGATCAATGGAGCAACAAGAATTTTTATTGTCGTTGCAACATCAGAAACTACAACCGTATATTCCGCTGTTGGTGGATGTCATTGAAGCAGAGGATACATTACCTGTAGTGAAAACATATGCGTTACTGTTACTGCAGCAAACGGGATATCAAGAAACGTTAGCTATTCGCAAGTATCACTTTGAGACAGAGACGAATCCATCGAGACTCGTGTCCCCAGAAGAAGATCAATTCATTGGGGAAGTACAGTTTCTTGCAAAGGCACAATTTGAGAAAGATCCTACAGCGAGTGAGCTAGTAGTGAATTTGATATTGAAATACAGTGTGTTGCTGTTTCCGTTCCACTGGGGTCCTTATACAGCGGAAGAGGTGGCGGGCGCCTATGTAGCGTATACGAAGCAGTTATTATACGGTAAGCTGACAGAGGAATCTTCATTGCTAACGTTCATACGTTCGGTGGATGAAGAAATGGAAAGCTAACAGTGATTAATTCTTGAAAGATGAATAGACTATGTTATACTAAAATGGTTGTCAACTGCTTATCTGTATTCAGTAACGTTGTCGCTTGTAATAGGCACAACAAAATGAGCTGATTCAGGTAAAGCCTTCAAGGAGTGTCGAAGATTTTTTAGGAAGTACAGAAAAAATTTAGATACAGTCATGCGAAGGTATAATTGATTAAAATAAAAATAAAAGTATTGCAAATGATTTGGAGGTCATACATATGACAGTTAAATGGGAAAAATTAGAAGGCAGTGAAGGGAAACTTACGTTTGAAGTTTCTGTAGAACGTTTCAACGAAGCACTTGATGAAGCATTCAAAAAAGTAGTAAAGAAAGTACAAGCACCTGGTTTCCGTAAAGGAAAAATGCCACGTAAAATGTTCAACCAAATGTACGGTGAAGAATCACTTTACAACGATGCAATCGATATCGTGCTACCTGGAGCATACTCTGCAGCAGTAGACGAAGCAGATGTAGATCCAATCGCTGCACCTGAGATTGACATCGAAAAGTTAGAAAAAGGCGAGCCGGTTGTATTCACAGCAGTTATCGCACTTAAGCCAGAAGTGAAACTTGGCGAATACAAAGGTCTTGAAGTGACTCGTCAATCAGTTGAAGTAACAGACGAAGAAGTTGAAGCACAGCTTGAACAACGTAAAGAAGCACTAGCAGAAATGGTAGTCAAAGAAGACGGCGTTGTTGAAGAAGGCGATACAGCGACAATCGATTTCGAAGGATTCGCTGATGGCGAAGCATTCGAAGGCGGACAGTCAGAAAACTACGAACTTGAAGTTGGATCTGGTTCATTTATTCCAGGATTCGAAGAACAAGTAGTAGGCATGAAAACAGGAGAAGAAAAGGATATTGAAATCACTTTCCCTGAAGAATACCATGCTGCTGAACTAGCTGGTAAACCCGCTACATTCAAAGTAAAAGTTAACGAAATCAAGTCTAAAGAAGTTCCTGAACTTGATGACGAGTTAGCGAAAGAAATCGACGAGAGCGTTTCTTCAGTAGAAGAGCTACGCACGAAGTTGAAAGAAGAAGCTGAAGAAGTGAAGAAGAATGATTCTGAAACAGCTCTTCGTGACGATCTAGTAGAACAGGCTGCAAGCAACGCTGAAATGGAAATTCCACAAGCGATGATCGATTCAGAAACGGATCGTATGATGCAGGACTTCGAACAACGTCTACAAATGCAAGGCATGAACTTGGATCTTTACTTCCAGTTCTCTGGTCAAGATGAGAAAACACTTCGCGACCAAATGAAGGACGACGCACTAAGCCGCGTACGCGTTTCGTTAACACTTGAAGCAATCGGTGCTGCTGAAAATGTTGAAGTACCTGAAGAAGATATTAATGCAGAACTTGAAAAGATGTCTGAGCAATTCGGTATGGACGTTGAGCAAATCAAGACTACTCTTGGTGGCACATCTGTACTTGAAAACGATCTTCGTTTCAACAAAACAGTTCAACTACTTGTTGACAGCGCTAAAATCGTCGACTAATCTTTCTATATAGATAAAACAAGGTACGGTTTGCCCGTACCTTGTTTTTCTTAAATAAAAGACTTCATGTATAGAGTTTTCTAAACTCCATAAGCTAGAGCGTAAATAACCATACATATCAGGCTGGTTGTGTTGGTCGTTAAGTTCTAATTAGTTGATTAAGTAAAAGTAATCTTGTAGTATATTCACTTGAATAGGGGTGAGCATAATGTTCAAATTTAATGATGAAAACGATAACTTGAGCTGTTCTTTTTGCGGGAAATCTCAAGAGCAAGTCCGCAAACTAGTAGCTGGTCAAGGTGTTTATATTTGTGATGAATGCGTTGAACTTTGTGCGGAAATCGTGGAAGAGGAAGTCGGCCTTGAAGAAGGCTTTGAACTAAAAGACGTTCCAAAACCAAGAGAGATCCAAAGTATCCTCGATGATTATATCATCGGGCAAGATCGTGCAAAGAAATCACTCGCAGTAGCAGTATACAATCATTACAAACGAGTGAATTCAGGTAGTAAAATTGATGAAGTCGAGCTGGCTAAATCCAATATCGTCTTAATTGGACCAACTGGTAGCGGTAAAACTTTACTTGCTCAAACATTGGCTCGTATTTTGGATGTACCATTTGCGATTGCAGATGCGACTTCATTAACTGAAGCAGGTTACGTTGGGGAAGACGTAGAGAATATCCTCTTGAAATTAATTCAAGCAGCGGACTTCGATATCGATAAAGCTGAAAAAGGAATTATCTACATCGATGAAATCGATAAAGTAGCTCGTAAATCTGAGAACGCATCGATTACACGTGACGTATCTGGTGAAGGTGTACAACAAGCCTTACTGAAGATTTTGGAAGGAACAGTTGCGAGCGTACCACCACAAGGCGGTCGTAAACATCCTCATCAAGAATTCTTGCAAATCGATACAACGAACATCTTGTTTGTTGTCGGTGGAGCATTTGACGGCATCGAAGATATCGTTAAACGCCGTATTGGACGTAAAGTCATCGGTTTCGGTTCTGAATCGAAGCAAGAAATCAATGAACAAGATAGCCTATTGGCTAAATTGATTCCTGAAGATCTACAATCATACGGTTTGATTCCAGAGTTTATCGGTCGTCTGCCGGTTATCGCAACTCTCGATACACTAGATGCGGATACACTGTATCAAATTCTAACTGAACCGAAAAATGCGATCGTTAAACAATATCAAAAGATGGTCGAATTAGATGATGTTGAACTTCAATTTGAAGACGACGCATTAATCGAAATCGCGAAAGAAGCAATTGCTCGTAAAACGGGTGCTCGTGGACTTCGTTCGATTATCGAAAATATCATGTTGGACGTAATGTATGATCTTCCTTCACTTGAAGAAGTAAAGAAATGTATCATTACTAAAGATTCCGTTACTGGGACATCTACTCCGCTCTTATATAAAGAAGACGGATCAGTTTATGAAGTAGATAACGAAAAAAATACTGCATAACGCCGAAATGGCAAAAGGGCCGGCTCCACCGATGCGTATCCTATACGTTCGGCAGTCGGCTTTTTCTTACATAAGATTTTATTTATGAACTATTTACATACTTAGACATAATTTATTTGGAGGTGGCTTATCATGCCGACGATTCAAAAACAGAACATCCCATTATTGCCACTTCGCGGAGTGATTGTATATCCGACGATGCTTTTACATATCGATGTAGGTCGAGAGCGTTCGATTTTTGCTATTGAACATTCTTTAGCAGGTGATCATCAAATTTTCTTAGCAACGCAGAAAGATTTAAGCTTAGAAAATCCAGAAAAAGATGATTTACAAACCATTGGTACGTTGGCGAATATCAAATCGATGACGCAATTGCCAAACGGTACCTATCGAGTATTGATCGAAGGGGTACATAGAGCGAAGTGGTCTGGTTACGAGGAAGCGGACCTATATCCCGTTGTGAATGTGGAATGCTTCAAAGAGAACGAAGAAAAAGATGCTGAGGCAGAAGCGCTCATGCGTTCACTCGTTGCACAATTCAAACGATACGCGAAAAACAGTAAACGCATTTCCGAAGAAACACTCGAAACAGTTGAGAGTATTCAAGAACCGGGAAGATTAGCGGATATGATCGCATCGAATTTACCGTTAAAATTAACAGCGAAACAAGAAGTGCTTGAAATGATCGATATACCTGGACGCTTGGAATGGCTAATCAGTCGTATGTATAATGAACAGGAAATTATGGAGCTTGAACAGAAGATTAATGAACGTGTAAAAGAAGCAATGGAACGTACACAAAAAGAGTTCTATTTACGCGAGCAGTTAAAAGCAATTCAGACAGAACTGGGCGATAAAGACGGTAAAGGTCTTGAAGTTACAGAGCTGAATAAGAAAATTGAGGAAGCGAATATGCCTCAATCTGTAAGGGAAGCGGCAGAGCGAGAACTAGAACGCTATGAAAAGATTCCTTCTATTTCTGCAGAAAGCGGCATTATCCGTAACTATATCGAGTGGCTGATCATGCTGCCATGGACAGATGCTACAAAAGACCAATTGGATTTGAAGCGTTCAGAAGAAATATTGAATCGGGACCATGAAGGCTTAGAAAACGTTAAAGAACGGATTCTTGAGTATCTAGCAGTACGTCAGATGACCAATTCACTACGTGGGCCTATCCTTTGTTTAGACGGACCTCCAGGGGTTGGTAAAACATCATTGGCACGTTCAATCGCCGAGTCATTAGGACGCAAATTTGTACGCTTGTCTTTAGGGGGCGTTCGGGATGAATCAGAAATTCGAGGTCATCGTAGAACGTATGTAGGTGCCATGCCAGGACGTATTATTCAAAGTATGAAGAAAGCGGGTACTGTGAATCCAGTTTTCTTACTCGATGAAATTGACAAAATGTCGAATGATTTCCGAGGTGATCCATCGTCTGCTATGTTAGAAGTGCTGGATCCTGAACAAAACAGCACTTTCAGCGATCATTATATAGAAGAGCCGTATGATCTCTCGAGTGTCTTATTCATTGCTACATCAAATGATTTGGGGGCTATTCCTGGACCGTTACGTGACCGCATGGAAATCATATCGATCCCAGGTTACACAGAGCATGAAAAACAAACGATTGCCATCAATCATCTGATTCCAAAACAAATGAAAGAACACGGCCTGAAGAAATCCCAGCTACGCTTCCAAGATGAAGCCGTACTGGAAGTTGTTCGTTATTATACGCGAGAAGCAGGTGTGCGTTCATTGGAACGTGAAATCGCCAGCATCTGTCGTAAAGCTGCTCGTCAGATCCTCGCCGGTGATAAGAAAAGCTTGACTGTGAGCCCGAAAACATTGGAAACATTACTTGGTAAAAAACGGTTTCGATTCGGACAGGCAGAAACGGTCAATCAAGTCGGAGCAGCAACAGGGTTAGCTTATACATCAGTAGGCGGAGATACATTGCAAATTGAAGTATCCTTATCACCAGGTAAAGGTAAATTATTGCTGACTGGAAAACTTGGAGATGTTATGAAGGAGTCTGCACAAACAGCATTGTCGTATGTACGTTCTCAAGCTATGACATTTGATATAGATCCGGATTTCCATGAAAAGTGGGATATCCATATACACGTTCCGGAAGGCGCTACACCAAAAGATGGACCTTCCGCTGGTATAACCATCGTAACGGCACTAGTATCTGCATTGACGGAACGCCCGATACGCCGTGAAGTCGGTATGACAGGTGAAGTGACATTGCGTGGACGAGTATTGCCTATTGGTGGACTGAAGCAAAAAACACTAAGTGCCCACCGTGCAGGTCTTCGCACGATCATCATCCCGTCTGATAATGAACGTGATCTAGATGATATTCCAGATAGTGTAAGAAAAGAATTAACATTTAAACTCGTGTCGGATGCTCATGAAGTACTCGATATCGCTTTGGAGGAAAAGAAATGAAAGTCCATAACGTTGAAATGATTATGAGTGCGGTTAGACCTGAACAATATCCAACAGAAGGCTATCCTGAATTTGCGTTAGCCGGTCGCTCGAATGTAGGAAAGTCTTCATTCATCAATAAAATGATCGGGCGTAAGAGCTTAGCTCGTACGTCTTCGAAACCAGGAAAGACTCAAACACTCAATTTCTATAAAATTGAAGAACAATTATTTTTCGTTGACGTACCTGGTTACGGCTATGCGAAAGTGTCTAAAACAGAAAAAGAAAAGTGGGGCGGCATGATCGAGCAATACATTACGTCACGTGAAGAGTTACGTGCGGTAGTGCAAATTGTCGATTTGCGCCATCCACCGACAAAAGATGACTGCATGATGCATGATTTCCTTGCTCACTATAATATCCCTACAATCGTCGTTGCGACAAAAGCCGATAAAATTCCTAAAGGTAAATGGGAGAAGCATAAGAAAGTAGTTCGTACAACATTTAACATGGAAGTCCATGAGCCGTTGATCTTGTTTTCATCTGAAAAGGGAATAGGGATGGATGAAGCGTGGCATGAAATTGAAAGTCGCATGTAAGTAATACGATAGTTTTGATGTATTTGCTACATTATGGCTTCAAAAGATGTTCACAATTTGCATTCCGACTAAAGCGCTATGTATGTTATAATGAATGTACGAAAAGATTCCGAAAGGTGTGAGCACCTAATGTATACAGTCGTTGTCGGTGTTAACCACCGAACCGCCCCTGTCGAAATTAGAGAGAAGCTATCATTCGTCGAGGCTGATTTGCCACAAGCGATGCAAACATTGCAACAGCAAAAGAGCATCTTAGAAAACATTATTATTTCTACTTGTAACCGCACAGAGATTTATGCGGTAGTCGACCAGATTCATACAGGACGTTATTATATAAAAAAATTCCTTGCTGATTGGTTTTCGATTCCTATTGAAGACTTCTCCAGTCACTTGATTATTCATGAAGAAGATGGTGCAATCGAACACTTATTACGTGTAACTGCAGGCATTGATTCGATGGTACTGGGTGAAACGCAAATACTAGGACAAGTTCGCAGTAGTTTCTTTGCTGCACAAAATATTGGTACAACAGGTACCGTATTCAATGAACTGTTCAAACAAGCGATTACAACAGCGAAGAGAGCACATACCGACACAGCAATTGGTGAAAATGCCGTGTCAGTTTCCTATGCAGCCGTAGAACTAGGTAAGAAGATCTTCGGTTCTTTAAAGAATAAGCATATTGCCATTCTTGGAGCAGGTACGATGGGTGAATTAGCAGTCAAGAACTTGCAAGGTAGCGGTGTCGGGAAGATTACTGTAATCAACCGTACGTTTTCTAAAGCAGAAATCTTGGCGGCGAAATTTAACGGTGAAGCAAAATCTATGCAAGAGCTACAATGCCTCTTACTTGAAGCAGATATTTTAATTAGTTCAACAGGTGCTACTGAATATGTCATCGATTATGAATTGATGAATTTTGTAGAGAGATTACGTAAAGGCAAGCCGCTATTTATGGTGGATATAGCTGTACCACGTGATCTTGATCCGAAAATCGGTGAACTGAGCAGTGTATTCTTGTACGATATCGATGATCTTCAAGGCATTGTCGAAGCAAACTTGGCCGAACGTAAGCGTGCAGCTGATGAGATCGGTTTAATGATTGAACAAGAAGTAGTTGCATTTAAAGAATGGTTAACAACACTCGGTGTCGTGCCAATGATTTCTGCATTGCGCAAGAAGGCAAGTCGCATTCAAAGTGAAACAATGGCTAGCATCGAAAATAAAATGCCGGATTTAACAGAACGTGAAAAGAAAGTTCTGAACAAGCATACAAAATCGATTATCAATCAATTGCTGAAAGAGCCTATTTTACAAGCTAAAGAATTATCTACTGATAAAAAAGCAGCAGAGAAACTCGCACTTTTCGAACAAATCTTTGGGATTTCTGAAGATGTCGTAACAGAAAAGGAACAGCTGGCATTACAAGCAAAAGAACGTCTTCAAAAACGTGCTGATCAAAAATCAGATGTTGTTGATGTGACGAACTTAAATTATCAACACTAATTCCAGGTGGTTCTGTATCTGTCTTTCACAAGAACGATACAGGCCCACTTTTTTTATTGCAGTTAAATATGCAAAAAAAGTATAAATATTCGTGGTACTACGAGAAAGATGCTTTCTTTGGATGCAATTATTTGCAGTAACACCCTCTCATTTGAGACAATATAAACGAACACTCCTTACTAGCAAAAGAGAGGTTTTCGCTCGAAAGGCAGAGAATAGCATATGGTTGATTTAACCGTCGCAAGACTTCAGGAATTCATGATTGTTCTTTATGCCCTCGGTCTTGTTTTTTACTTAATAGATTACTTTAAAAAGTCAAAAGTCGTGCAACGTACTGCTTTTTGGCTCATCGTTTCTGTATGGGTTACACAAACGATTATTTTATCTTTTTACATTTATGAAATGAAACGTTTTCCCGTACTATCGCTAGTTGAAGGAATTTACTTTTATGTATGGTTACTAGTTACACTATCTATCGTCTTTCAGTTGATTTATAAAGTGAACTTTATGGTGTTTTTTACAAATATCATTGGTTTTGCTTTTTTAATGATTCACGTGTTTTCCAATCTAAAATATACAGCGTCCACTGTGGGTGATTCGCTTATTTCAGAAGTGTTATTTGTTCATATTACATCAGCAATCCTCTCGTACGCGGTGTTCGCATTAGCATTTGTTTTCGCGATATTGTATTTGATTGTATATAACGTATTGAAAAGTAAGAAGCTAGGTAAGCGGTTTTCTAGTCTGCCGAACTTGCATCAAACGATGATGGGCATGAAAATGTCGATCTACACGGGTATCCCGATTTTATTTGTTAGTTTATTGTTTGGTGTACAATGGGCGTATGTAGCGCTAGAAGACTGGTCTCCGTTTGATGTGAAAATCATGGGATCATTTGCGGTATTGCTCATCTACTCGTCAGTGGTTTATTACAACTACAAAGGCAAGCTCCAGTCAGTGGAGTTCGCTTGGATGACGATATTTGCATTTCTCTTAACAGTTGTTAATTTCTTTTTGGGCAGTACGCTGTCACAATTTCATTTATGGATATAAGAGAGGAAGAGTTTTGTGAGAAAAATTATTGTAGGTTCACGTAGAAGTAAGCTGGCATTAACTCAAACGAATTGGTTCATCGAACAAATGAAGCAAGCGGGTGCGCCATTTGAGTTTGAAGTGAAAGAGATTGTGACGAAAGGCGATCAAATATTGGACGTCATGTTGTCAAAAGTTGGCGGTAAAGGATTATTCGTAAAAGAAATTCAGCAAGCATTATTTGACAAAGAAATTGATTTTGCGGTACATAGCATGAAGGACATGCCAGCAGTAATTCCTGACGGCTTGACAGTCGGTTGTATCCCTAAACGTGTAGATCCACGTGATGCGTACATCGCAAACGATCATGTTCGCTTCATGGACTTACCAATCGGAGCGGTTGTCGGTACTTCTAGTTTACGTCGCAGTTCACAGTTGTTGATGTTACGTCCGGATATTGAAATTAAGTGGATCCGCGGCAATATTGACACACGTCTTCGCAAGCTCCAAGATGGCGAATATGATGCAATCCTCTTAGCTGCGGCGGGACTTAAGCGTATGGGCTGGGATGATAACATCGTCACAGAACACCTATCGCTCGAAGATTGTATTCCAGCAGTAGGACAAGGTGCATTAGCAATTGAATGTCGGGAAGACGATACAGAATTGCTAAATGAACTAGCGAAATTAACAGATGAGAACACATGGATTGAGCTACAGGCTGAGCGTACATTCCTTAACGAAATGGATGGTTCTTGCCAAGTACCAATCGGAGGATTTGCAAAGTATGATGGGAATGAAGTAGAAATGACAGGTTTCATCGCGTCTCCGGATGCAATTCAAGTGTTCCGTGAAACGGTGAAAGGAACAGATCCTGTTGCAGTCGGTAAAGAAGTCAGTAGAATTTTACGTGACCAAGGTGCTGCTGAAGTTATCGAGAAAGTGAAGGCAGAGATGGATGCGTAACGCATTACCGTTAGCAGGAGAAACGGTTATTTTCACCGGTACGCCAAAATCTTCGGAAGCTGCTGAACTCGTGAAAAAGTACGGTGGCATTCCGATTTCCATTCCGCTTATTGAAGTAGGAGAAATACAGAAGAAGGCTGATCAGCAAAAATTGCAGCAAGCAATGAAAGCTGATTGGCTCATTTTTACGAGTCAATCAGCAGTTGCTGCGTTCCGTGCGAAAATGATGCGGTTCAATGTAACAGCTGATACGTACAATGGAAAAGTTGCTGCAGTCGGAACGCGAACAGCTGCTGCGCTAGATCAACTTGGTTTTGCCGTGTCTTTCATTCCGAGCGTATTTAGTGCAGATGTTTTCGTCAAACAGTTTAATCCGAAAAAATCAGAACGGTTGCACGTGGTCTTTTTGAAAGGTACGCTTGCGGGAAGTCTGATTCGCGAGGAGTTGCCGTTTCATGTATCGGAATGGACAGTCTATGAGACCAAAAGTGCAACGAGTGAAATAGATAAATTGAGTCGTTTTATACTTCACAAAAATCAGGTGTCTGTTTTGTTCGCAAGCCCGTCAGCGGTGGAAGTGTTCTCTTCACGTATTGCACCGAAAACGACGTGGTTCGGCTTTACGGTTTGCGCGATCGGACATGTTACGGAACGTGCATTGTTAAAAGTAGGTGCGCCTGTTCACGTCAAACCTGAAACGTATACATTAGTCGAGCTAGTTCATGAACTAGCCAAACGAAAGGGAGAATTCAAATGAATCCAATAGAATTTAAGCGTCATCGCAGACTTCGTACACACCCAACAGTGCGTGCGATGGTAAGGGAGACAGAAATTAAAGCAGCGGATTTCATTTATCCTATCTTTGTTACAGAAGGCGAGAACGTACGTAATCCAATCGCTTCGATGCCAGGCGTAGATCAGTTTTCCATTGATTTATTATTGAAAGAGACGGATGAAGTAGTTGAACTCGGTATTTCATCGATTATTTTATTCGGTATTCCTAATGAAAAAGACGC
The DNA here is from genome assembly GCF_029267015.1 of Sporosarcina ureae. Lineage (GTDB taxonomy): Bacteria > Bacillota > Bacilli > Bacillales_A > Planococcaceae > Sporosarcina > Sporosarcina ureae_D. Next base: position 56,122 of record NZ_JARIEA010000078.1, read on the forward strand.
TACCGGATCTGAAGCGTATGACGATGAAGGAATCATCCAACGTGCTACACGTGCTGTAAAAGAACGTCATCCAGAATTAGTCGTAGTGGCGGATACATGTTTATGCGAGTATACCGATCACGGTCACTGTGGCGTTATTCACGACAATGATGTAGATAACGATGCAAGCCTTGTATTGCTTGCGAAGACGGCAGTCAGCCAAGCGAAAGCAGGAGCAGATATCATTGCGCCTTCGAATATGATGGACGGATTTGTTGCAGTTATTCGCCAAGCACTTGACGATGCAGGATTCCAAAACATTCCGATTATGTCGTATGCGGTGAAATATGCATCTGCTTATTACGGTCCATTCCGTGAAGCAGCACAATCCACACCACAATTCGGCGATCGTAAAACGTATCAAATGGATCCAGCAAACCGTATGGAAGCTATGCGTGAAGCGGAATCCGATATTCTTGAAGGTGCAGACTTCCTTATTGTGAAGCCAGCATTGTCTTATCTTGATATCATTCGCGACGTAAAGAATCATGTACTATTGCCTGTCGTGGCGTACAACGTCAGTGGGGAATACGCAATGGTCAAAGCGGCTGCATTAAACGGCTGGGTAGATGAGAAGAAAATTGTACTAGAAACGTTAACAAGTATGAAGCGTGCAGGCGCAGATATCATCATGACGTATCATGCAAAAGATGCTGCTCGCTGGTTGGAGGAGAAGTAATATGGGACAGAAATCATATACGAAATCTGAACAAGCATTCAAAAAAGCAGTTGATTTAATGCCGGGTGGCGTTAACTCACCAGTTCGTGCATTCAAATCAGTCAATATGGATCCGATCTTTATGGAAAGTGGTAAAGGAGCGATCATTAAGGATATTGATGGCAATGAATATATTGACTACGTTCTATCTTGGGGTCCTCTGATCCTAGGACACACACACCCTGACGTAGTATCAGCAATCCAAAAAGTAGCTGAAACTGGTACAAGTTTCGGAGCACCAACTCTTTTAGAAAATGAATTAGCTGAGCTTGTCATCGACCGTGTACCATCCATTGAAATGGTACGTATGGTATCTTCAGGTACGGAAGCGACAATGAGTGCACTTCGTTTAGCACGTGGCTATACGAAGCGTAATAAAATCCTGAAATTCGAAGGTTGCTACCACGGACATGCGGATTCTTTGCTAATTAAAGCAGGATCGGGTGTCGCTACATTAGGTTTACCAGATAGCCCTGGAGTACCTGAATCGATTGCGCAAAACACGATTACAGTTCCATATAACGACTTGGAAAGTGTTAAATTGGCGATTAAAGAGTACGGAGACGACTTAGCTGCAATTATTGTAGAACCGGTTGCAGGAAACATGGGCGTTGTAGGACCGGATAACGGCTTCCTCAAAGGCTTACGTGAAGTAACAGAAGAAAACGGTTCTTTGCTCATTTTCGATGAAGTGATGACTGGATTCCGTGTAGGTTATAAATGCGCACAAGGTCATTTCAACATCAAACCGGATCTTACATGTCTAGGTAAAGTAATCGGTGGCGGACTGCCTGTAGGAGCGTATGGCGGTTCACGTAAGATTATGGAACATGTTGCACCAGCAGGAACTATTTATCAGGCAGGTACATTGTCTGGTAATCCGTTAGCGATGACAGCGGGAATTGAAACATTGAGAAAGTTAACGCCGAAAACATATGAACATTTCATTAAGCTTGGTGATCAATTGGAAGAAGGTTTCCGCGCAGCAGCGAAAGCTAATAATATTCCGCATACTGTCAATCGTGCAGGTTCTATGATTGGGTTCTTCTTTACAAATGAACGCGTCAATAACTACGATAAAGCGAAAACATCAGATTTGGAACTGTTCGCAGAATATTACCGTCTGATGGCAGAAGAAGGTATTTTCTTGCCACCTTCCCAATTCGAAGGAATGTTCTTGTCAGCAGCCCATACAGAAGAGCATATCGCTAAAACTGTGGAAGCATTCCATACGGTGTTTGCGAAACTTAAGAGATAATTACGGAGCGTCAGGCAGATAGTTGCTTGACGCTTTTTTATTTTCATTCTTAAACTACACTATACTCACTTCTAAACTCCGTATTTTCTTCATATAGTAGCCTGAGTTAAGAAAAGGAGTGAAGCAAATATGACGACGCATCAATGGACATTACAAGAATCTTTTTATTTCCCTGCTGAGTACGGGGCATTTGCAGAATCGGCTGAGGTAAAGGTGACACCTGGATTTACGGAAGAACGGACGGAAGAAGCGATTCGTTTGCAAGGGATTTATCATATTGCGGCACACGTCGTGTTTGACGCAGACAAGCAGGTGGAGCTCGCAGCGGAAGACTTATTGATTATTAACGACGTCGAAGTGGAGAACAGCAAAGGATATTTTGAATATGCCGTGCCACTGAATGTAGATTTACCAGTTGAACTCGATGGAAACCTGCAACTGGAAGTACAGGATGTTAAAACTACATCACAGGAAGATGGCGGATTAAACTTGGAGTGGACGGTACACTTGAAGCAGGAACAACCCGTGCAAGAGCCTGTACAAGAACCAGTTGAAATTGTAGAAGAACCTGCAGAACCCCAATTGACAGCTGCATCGACTTCCCATATGCAATTTCTCGCTAATGCTGATCGTGCGCTAGAGCAAGTCCACAATGAAATGGAAGACTTTCTCTTATACATCGCCGAAATGGATGACGATGTCACGAGAAAGATCTTCCATTCAAATAATGTTTTTGTAGAAGCAGAAAGACAAAGCAGCGAGTAAACAAAATAATAATATGTCTCCGGTTGTCGGGACAATGAGTAATCGCACTAATTGGAACACGGTCAACGGGATGATAAAGCCCTTACAGTAAAATCTCGTTTTCCGTAGCCACGGCGGCAACAAGTAGGGGTTATAACCTTTTCGCATCGTTCACCATCCTTTCCTTATCGACTAGTATTCAGTTGACGGACACAGTATGCTTCGCTTATAATGATGAAAGACAAGAATATAAATGCGAAGAGTAGGCAAGTACATGTGAACCGTTTTCTTTAGAGAGGGTACGATAGGTGGGACGTACCTGGGAACAACATATGGAAGTCCCCTATGAGCAGTTTCTGTGAAATTTTAGTAGCAGGAACCGGTGAAGACCGTTACCAAATCATGAAGATGTAATGCTTTTTAGCGTTCATAAATAAAGGTGGTACCACGAGCTCCTTCGTCCTTTTACCGGGATGAGTGGGGCTTTTTTGTATCCCTTTTTATTTGAAGGAGGAACTATAATGACTGATGAATTGACAATGCCGACTAAATACGATCCGCAGGCAGTTGAAAAAGGACGTTATGAGTGGTGGCTTGAAGGCAAGTATTTTGAATCGGATGTAAAAAGCGAGAAAGAACCGTATACGATTGTCATTCCACCACCGAACGTGACAGGGAAGCTTCACTTAGGTCACGCTTGGGATACAACGTTACAAGATATGCTCATCCGCATGAAACGTATGCAAGGGTATGATGCATTGTGGTTGCCAGGAATGGACCATGCGGGAATTGCGACACAAGCAAGAGTTGAGGAAAAACTTCGCGCTGAAGGCAAAACTCGCTACGATCTTGGACGTGAGAACTTCGTACAGGAAACTTGGAAGTGGAAAGAAGAATACGCGAGCCATATCCGCGCACAGTGGGCAAAACTTGGTTTGGCACTTGACTACTCACAAGAACGCTTTACCCTCGACGAAGGTCTTTCAAAAGCGGTACGTGAAGTGTTTGTTAAATTGTATGAGAAAAAGCTCATCTATCGTGGCGAATATATCATCAACTGGGATCCTGCAACGAAAACAGCGATTTCTGATATCGAAGTCATTCATAAAGATGTGCAAGGTGCATTCTATCATATGCGTTACCCATTGACAGATGGCACAGGTTCAATTGAAATTGCGACAACACGTCCCGAAACGATGCTCGGTGATACGGCTGTTGCGGTTCATCCAGAAGACGATCGCTACAAGCACTTGATCGGGAAAATGGTTACATTACCAATCGTTGGACGCGAAATTCCAATCGTGGCGGACGATTACGTAGAAATGGACTTCGGAAGCGGCGCAGTGAAAATTACACCAGCGCATGACCCGAATGACTTTGAAATAGGTAATCGCCATAACTTACCACGTATTCTCGTGATGAATGAAGACGGATCGATGAATAAACTAGCAGGTAAGTATGAAGGTATGGATCGTTTCGAATGTCGTACGCAAATCGTCAAGGATTTACAAGAGATGAATGTGTTATTTGAAATCGAAGAACATATGCACTCTGTCGGTCACTCAGAACGAAGCGGCGCAGTAGTGGAGCCTTATCTTTCTACACAATGGTTCGTTAATATGCAGCCACTTGCCGAGCAAGCGATCAATCTGCAGAAAAATGAAGAAGAAAAAGTGACGTTTGTTCCTGAGCGTTTTGAGAAAACGTATTTAAGTTGGATGGAAAATGTGCACGACTGGTGTATTTCTCGTCAACTTTGGTGGGGCCACCGAATTCCAGCTTGGTATCACAACACAACAGGTGAAATTTATGTGGGTCAAGAAGCACCGGCAGACGAAGAAAACTGGACACAGGACAATGACGTACTCGATACTTGGTTCTCATCTGCTCTATGGCCATTCTCGACAATGGGTTGGCCTGACGTAGATAGCGAAACGTTCAAAAAGTATTACCCAACGGATGCCCTTGTTACAGGATATGATATTATCTTCTTCTGGGTGTCTCGCATGATCTTCCAAGCACTTGAATTCACGGAAGAGCGTCCATTCAAGGATGTCTTGATCCATGGTTTAGTACGTGCGGAAGACGGGCGGAAAATGTCTAAATCACTTGGTAACGGTGTGGATCCAATGGACGTAATCGAGCAATATGGCGCAGATGCATTGCGTTACTTCCTTGCGACAGGTTCTTCACCAGGACAAGATCTACGTTATTCTACGGAAAAAGTAGAAGCGATTTGGAACTTTGCCAATAAAATTTGGAATGCTTCCCGTTTCGCGTTAATGAATATGGATGGAATGAAGTATGAAGAAATCGATTTGTCAGGAGAAAAGTCTGTTGCAGATGCATGGATCTTAACTCGTCTGAATGAAACGATTGAATCAGTAACTAGCTTGTCAGACCGCTACGAGTTTGGCGAAATGGGCCGCGCGTTATATAACTTTATTTGGGAAGACTTCTGTAACTGGTATATCGAAATGGCGAAGTTGCCGTTATACGGTGAAGACGAAGCAGCGAAGAAAATGACACGTTCGGTTCTTGCGCATGTTCTAGATAACACGATGCGTTTATTGCACCCATTGATGCCGTTCATTACTGAAGAGATCTGGCAGAACCTTCCACATGAAGGCGAGTCAATCACAGTAGCGAAGTGGCCTGAAGTGGACGCAACGATGATGAACAAGTCTCGCTCTTCGGATATGAAGTTATTGGTGGATATTATCAAAGCAGTACGTAATATTCGCGCTGAAGTGAATACACCGATGAGTCGCAAAGTGGATTTGTATATTTCGGCGAAAGATGAGACGACAGTGGCGGTACTGGAAGAGAACCGTAGCTATCTAGAGCGTTTCTGTAATCCGGAGACGTTGACGATTGGCGTGAAGGTGAATGCACCAGGTAAGACGATGTCGGCGGTCGTGACGGGGGCAGAGTTGTATTTACCGCTTGAGGGATTGATTGATATTGAGGAAGAGTTGGCTCGTTTGACGAAGGAGCTTGGCAAGTGGCAAGGTGAAGTGAAGCGGGTTCAAGGCAAGTTGTCGAATGAGCGTTTTACTGCGAAGGCACCTGAGTCAGTTGTTGAGGAAGAGCGTGCGAAGGAAGCGGATTATTTAGAGAAGTATGCGGCGGTTGAGCGTCGTATTGCGGAACTGAAGGAGATTTAAATAGGATTAAGACCCATTTGACAGTGTGATGCTGTTGAGTGGGTTTTTTTGTTGGAGTAGGAGAGGCGGAGATTGAGAGGGGGTGGGGATTTGCGCTTCGGAGGGGACGCTTTCCGGTGGGCGTGGCTTGAGCCCATAGCTGTCAACTTAAGAAATAGGTGTACTTCTTTCAAAAAGATGGTAAAGATACATACCATCATTTTTGAAAGGAGTTCTTTTTATGTCTATCAACCATCATTTTGACATGCTTGAACAATTACTTTCATTGATCCATCCTGAAAGAGTGGATGCTTTGGCTAAGGAAACCGGTTTTATCAAGCGTAAAAGACAAATCACTGCTGGTGAT
>NZ_JARIEA010000034.1 GCF_029267015.1 Sporosarcina ureae
TTTTTGTGCGCCCAGCATGGGCGCAGTCTATAGGGTGCAAGTCCCGAACTGTGAAGGCGGAAGTAACAGTTAGCTTAACGCAAGGGTGTCCGTGGTGACGCGGAATCTGAAGGAAGCGAGCGGCAAACCTCCGGTCTGAGGAACACGAACTTCATATAAGGCTAGATGCAATTGGGTGAGTTTGCAAAACAAAACAAAGCCCTTTCTGCCGAAGGTTGCATCGAGTAAATGAAGCAGATAGGTGGAGGGAAAGACTGCGTTCTTACCTGGGGAGGTCTGACGGACACGCCAAGTACACTTGGTAACCTGCCTAGTGATAGACAGCTGAACCGTCAGAAGTCAGCAGAAGCCATAGTACTATTCGATCTCGAGAACGAATGGGAAGGGCCGAACAATTGAGAGAGAACAACGTCTTGGCATTCAGTCCTCTGTATGGAACACAGAGAACCGATAGGCATACTTGAAGGAGGACGCGGTGAATCCCGCTGGGGACTTCAAGATGGTGGAGCAGAGACTGGCATAAGAAGAAACGTTGTTTACGTAGAGAGGTGTAACGCATGTTGATGGAACGAATCTTATCACGGGAGAACCTGCTGACCGCCCTGAAAAGAGTGGAACGAAACAAAGGCAGCCACGGTGTGGATGAAATGCCCGTACAAAACCTACGAAGACATATCATGGAACATTGGGACTCGCTAAAGCAGGAACTTCTCAAGGGAACCTACGAACCGCAGCCAGTCCGCAGGGTCGAAATCCCGAAACCTGACGGCGGTGTACGGCTTCTTGGCATCCCTACCGTAATGGACCGTTTCATTCAACAGGCGATTGCCCAGGTCCTGAATGTCCTGTATGACCCGACTTTCTCTGACCATAGTTATGGATTCCGTCCAAGACGGAGCGCACATGACGCGGTTCGAGAAGCAAAGGGTTATCTGACGGAAGGATATCGCTGGGTGGTCGACATCGACTTGGAGAAATTCTTCGACAAAGTAAACCATGACCGGCTCATGGGAACTCTGGCGAAGCGAATCGAGGATAAGTGTCTGCTGAAACTAATTCGAAGATACCTGAAATCAGGCGTCATGATTCATGGTGTGGTAACGGACGGTGAAGAAGGAACACCGCAAGGCGGCCCTCTCAGCCCGCTCCTATCCAACATCGTCTTAGACGAATTGGACAAGGAGTTGGAAAGAAGGGGTCACCGGTTTGTGCGCTATGCCGATGACTGCAATATCTATGTAAAAACAGAAAGAGCAGGTCAACGGGTCATGGACTCCGTCACGTCCTTCATCGAACAGAAATTGAGACTGAAGGTAAACGAGAAGAAGTCTGAAGTAGGCCGTCCGTGGAGACGGAAATTCCTTGGATTCAGCTTTACCAGCGGTAAAGAGCCGAAAGTCCGGATTGCGAAAGAGAGTATCAAACGGATGAAGAGTAAAATCCGTGAGATCACGTCTCGGAAGAAACCTTACCCGCTGTCTTACCGGATTGAGAAACTGAACCAGTACCTTATGGGCTGGTGTGGGTACTTTGCGCTGGCAGATACCCCGAGTATGTTCAAAACAGTTGAAGCATGGATTCGAAGAAGATTACGCATGTGTGTATGGAAAGCTTGGAAGAAGCCGCGTACAAAGGTGAGAAAACTCATTGGATTAGGCGTATCGAAAGGACAGGCCTATGAGTGGGGAAATACTCGTAAGAGTTACTGGCGTATTTCAAGTAGCCCCATACTGCATAGAACCCTTGGGAACTCCTATTGGAGTTCCCAAGGGCTCAAAAGTCTGATGGGTCGTTATGAAGCTCTACGTTATTCATCTTGATTGAACCGCCGTATACCGAACGGTACGTACGGTGGTGTGAGAGGACGGGAGTTAATCACTCCCTCCTACTCGATTGTCTATGTTTATCCGACCTGTCTAAGTGGGTAAATAGAGTAAAAACGATTAGACAGGGGATAGCTCATGATGAAGTTACATACAGGATCATTATATTGGGAATCGACATTTGAAAAAGAAGGTTTTCCGAAAACGGAGCGTAAAGAGTTGTATGACGTGGCGATAGTAGGCGGTGGGATGTCAGGTGCACTCACTTCGTACGTTTTGTCGAATGAAGGCTACTCTATTGTATTGATTGAACAAGAAGACGTAGGTGGAGGAAGTACGTCTGCCAATACCGGGTTATTGCAATTCTCCAATGATATTATGTTACACGAACTGATGGAGCAAATTGGTGAAGAGAAGGCTGTGGAGTTTTATAAAGGCTGCAAAGAAGCGATGAAGAATTTGAAAGACGTAGCGGAACATGCACCGTTTGATGTAAATTTCCATACGCGTGAAAGCTTATATTATGCGAGTACGGAAGAAGATGTAGCAAGATTGCGCAAGGAGTTCGAAGCATTACAGAAATATGATTTCCCTGTAGAGTATTGGGAGCCAGAAGATATTGAAGCGCACTTTCCATTTTCCCAACCAGCTGCGATTGTGACAGAAGGGGATGCGGAAGTAAACCCTCTACGTTTATGCATGGGTGCAATCCACTATGCGTATGAAAAGGGTATGGACATATTTGAACATACTGAAGTGTTGGGAATTCAGGATACCGAAGAACGCGTACTAATAAAAACGACAGATGGAGAATTTCAGGCAAAGTCTGTTATTGTCACGACGGGTTATGCACCGACTCCCGATATGTCGATCCCTCAGAAAGACTTAAAAGTGACGTATGCAATTGCTACTCAGCCAATCGATGATTTGTCATTCTGGCATGACCGTATGATGATTTGGGAAACGAAACGACCTTATTTATATATGCGCTTAACAGATGAAAATCGAATCGTGGCGGGCGGTTTGGATCAGAATATGGACACACTACCTGACTCACAAGAAGCGATAGATCAGAAATTTTCACAATTAAAACAGGAATTACAAGACTTGTTTCCGAATCAGAAACTGGACTTTGAATACGAATGGACTGCGCTGTTCGGTGAATCGACAGATGAATTGCCAGTAATCGGCCGCCATCCATTTGAACCACATATCTATTATTTAATTGGACTCGGTGGTAACGGAACGGTGTATAGCATGCTCGGAGCCTATTTACTGCGTGATGAATTGGCGGGTATAGCGAATTCGAATGAACCGATATTGGAAATAGAACGCTGATAAGGTAGCTGGAGAACCAATCTCCGGCTACCTTTTTACTAACTATTAACTTGTATCATTTGTAAATGGCCAGGTAATACAGTGATACTCTGTGTAGTTTCTTCATAAATTTCCCCGTCCATATCTACCTTACTCCCAATAGGATCTATTATTTCTAGAGACTCTATTTGTATATATTCAAGTTCAGCTAGTTGTTCATTTTCGATGAGAGGATCTTGTAATGCAAAAAGTTCTTTAAAGGCAGCGAAGTTAGTGTCTTTTACAATCAGTAGATCTAATTTGCCATCAAATGGAGACAATGGCGCGATAGGTAACTCGGTTGTACCAATAAAGCGCCCATTAAGTACAAACAATAAAATGGCTTCGCCTTCTAATTCCGTGTTAGTAGATCGAATTTTATAATGGAAAGGTTTTGTTTGTTTGAGAGTGCGCAATGTACTGAGCACGTAACTAATTGAACCAAAACGTTTCTTCTCTTCGGGCTTAATGTTTTCTGACGTCTCAGTAACTAAGCCGATGCCCCAAAAGTTCATGAAGTAGCTCTCACCCACTTTGCCGACATCTGTTTCGATGATTGATCCGTTAAGTAATTCAGTGGCTGCTTCATTCAGTGGCTGGGGGATACCTAAAGATCGACTAAAATCATTTGACGTACCACCAGGCAATATGGCTATGATCGGTCGTGCAGAGAGTGACGCAATACTGTTAATGCATGTATGAACAGTACCATCACCACCGAGTATAATGAACAAGTCGACTTGATCACTATATTTCACACAGGCTTGTTGGAGTTCTTCTTCAGAAGCTGTATTCAGTACAATGAGTTCGTCGACTGCTTGCGCAAATATGTGGAGCGTTTCAGAAAGCTTTTGTGCCATGTCATCTTCTCCGGCGGAACAGTTATATATAAACAATGCTCGTTTGAAATAAAGCACAGTCTTCACTTCCTTTTTACTATATCTTTTCCCGAATTTCAGATGTAGAAACTAGGAGACGAAGAGCCCGTGCTTTTATTGTGCTGCAAAGAGTAGTAGGTAGCAAAAACGGAAAGCAGGTTATTATAGTTGAATCCGAGGGAATAGTAGAAATATAAGGAGTGAGTAGTTATGGAAATTTATACAGTTGGGCATTCCACACATACGGAAGAAGAGTTTTTAAAGTTATTGGATGATGCCGGTATTAAGAAGCTAGTGGACGTTCGTGCATTTCCCGGCAGTCGCAAATTCCCACATTTCCATGAGGATCGAATGAAAGAATGGTTACCCGCGCATGACATTGCCTATCGACATTGTGGAAAATTGGGAGGCCGTAGAAGGAAATCCAAAACTATTGATAATGAAGTCAATGAAGGATGGAATAATCAATCTTTCCACAATTATGCAGATTACACGTTAACACCTAAATTCCAAGAAGGAATCGACGAATTGATGAAAGAAGCTTCAGTAAAACGTGTCGCAATATGTTGTTCAGAGCGTCATCCCGCAAGGTGCCATCGCTTATTAATTAGTAATTGGCTTGCTACACATGGGTGGAATGTAAAACATATTATTGATGGACCTAAGGAAAAAACGCTAATTGAAGATCACGAAGTAGGGAAGTGGGGAGCTGAACCGATTGTGTTAGACGATGGGGTAGTGACGTATCCTCCAGAGCCTAGTGATGAAACATGAACTCAGTGCCCTTTACTTAATATAAGGGCACTGAGTTTTTACAGTTATTCATATAATGTTTTGTCATGCGAACCGTCTGCGTGGAAGACATTTAAAATACCATTGTGTTCATTGGCATATTTTTTAGCTTTTTCGAGCAATGTTGATTTAGTATCTTCTTTGAACATCACATGGTCACTTCCGGTCTTACGAAAAACCCACTCATTCTCTCGTGGTTTCACTTCATAGTGAGGACGACCTTCGCTTTTGCCTTCTACATACTCATGTGCTTTAGCCGTCGCAATGGAAATCGCGCGCTCTTCAGAATAGTTTTCATCCAACAACGCGTTGGCAATTTCAATGGCTTTCTCTCGCACTTTAGAATCTAGGTTCTTCAGTGAAGTAGGATAATTACTTTTACTCCATGGCATCTGTAAACACCTCCTGTTTCACAAATTCCCTTTTGTCATCAAATATAAACAGCAAAATAAAAACAAAGCTCCGCGGTCAACCCATGGCCGCGGAGCTTTGATTATGTACACGCTCTTCGACGAAGCGGTACAAACTATTCGACTTTACTTCTTCGCTATCACAAATCCAGCTGCACCAAACTTCAACCCAAATCCATTTGTGCAGTTGCTGTTACTAGTAGTATAACCTATCAAAAACGTAATAAACGCAAATCATCAAACTGTGAAAAATGTCATCTATCTGTAGTCTTTGGCATGAAACTGAGATATATTACAAACACCTTACACGAACCTTTCATTACATTATATTATGCTATTTCATTTTGTTTTATACGCACTAATCAGAATATTCAATTACATTAGTTTTGAAATAAACATGGTCGCAATACCGAAATAAATCAACAATGATAATATATCATTAATAGTTGTAATCAAAGGACCTGAAGCGACTGCAGGGTCTACTTTGAATTTATTAAGAAACAACGGAATGACAGTACCTGCAATCGTTCCGATAATTAGTGTGACGACTAAAGAAGAGCCAACTACTAATCCAAGTGTAAAACTGCCTTGCCATATATAAGCAATCACTGAAATTAAGGCACCACACACTACACCTAATATGATTCCAACAATTAGCTCCCGGAAAATTAAATGAAGTGATCTTTTCATGGTCATATCTTCAGACACAAGCCCACGCACTACGACTGCTAGGGACTGTGTACCTGTATTGCCTGTCATACCTGCAATCATCGGCATAAAGAACGCAAGAGCTACCACGGCGTTAAGTGTGTCTTCGAATTTAGATATGATACTTCCCGAAACCAATCCGATAAACAGCAACAGAATGAGCCAGGGGAGTCTGCGGTAGGCAGCTATAAGTGGTTTTGTATTGAAGTCGATGGATTTACCAGAAGCAAATAACATTTCTATGTCTTTATTTGCTTCTCTAACAACTAAATCGAGTACTTCATCCGTACGAATAATTCCAACTAACACATCTTGTTCATTCACGACAGGTAGTGATACAAAGTCATAGCGTCCGATCATTTTGGCCACATCACCTTGATCAGTTGTATCGAGAACTTTTGCCACACCTGTTTCCATAATTTCCGTTACACAAACATCTGCCTCCGCGAGTAATAAATCGCGATATGACAGCACACCAATTAATTGTTTTTCGTCATTAATGATATACACGTAGTTCAAGTAGTGAGCAAATGCTTCGTAATGCTTGAGCTTTTCAATCGTTTTCTCAACGGAATAGGACTGATGTATCCACACATAGCTTGTTATCATAATTCGTCCAGCAGAATCTTTTGGGTACTTTCGGCGCTTACGGATATTCTTTTTTTCTTCTTGACGCATTTTAGCTATCAGTTTCTCCACTTGTTTGTCTGGAAGATCAGATAATAGATAGGATAAATCATCACTTTTCATTTCGTCTAAAAGTTCTGTAGAACGAATGGGACCTACTAATTCAAGTACTCTCAGTTGTTCACTTTTTGATAAAAAAGCCAGCATTTGAATTAGTTTATCTTTATCCAATACTTCTAAATACACAGTATGACGTTTTCGGGGCAATCGTTTATACTGATCAGCCACTTCTTCAGGCTTCATTTCGTCAATAGCTTTTTTTAAAGACTCCATATTGCCATCTTTGATCAGTTGTATAATCGCTCGTGAAACGTCGTCTTGATCACGGGTCACTGGCATCAAGCGCACCTCACTTGTTTATAAATAGTTATTGTACTTCATACTTTCCCTTATATAGTAGGATAGAAACCAATTTACTCAATATGTACAATAAAAAAAGCCTCCTAAGAGACTTTTTTAGGTGAATTATTATAAGTGATCTTTATTAGCTGGTTTTGGATCTGTTAATGGATCATAACTGTGGTCCTTAGCAAATGGGTTCGGATCAATCAGTGGACTAGATTCTGTATTTACATGTGTATGCGTATGTTCAACAGTTGAATCGGTTGAATGCGTATGTGTAACTGGATCATAAAGGTCTGAATCAATTAGAACTAATATCTTACCGTATTCAAAATGTTCATTGTAACGGTGGGCTTCTTCTTCAGGTATTCCCATGCCGATTAAAGCTCCAGCAAGACCCCCTATACCTGCTCCCGCCGCGGCACCTGTAATACCTGCCACGATAGGACCTGCTGCAATGATTGGACCAACGCCTGGAATAGCTAGAGCCCCAATACCCGTCAAGATCCCTCCGAATCCACCAATCAAACCACCAGTAGCGGCACCGGTTGCTGCTCCTTCAGTAGCGTGAGTCTCTGTTTGTTCAACTACATACTCTGACTGATCAGGGTCTTTACTAATGATAGAGATTTCATCTGCAGTAAATCCAAAATGCTTAAGGTTTTCGATAGCTGCAATTGCTTCTCTGTCCGTGTCGTACGTTCCCACTACATGTCGTTTCTTCATAAGAGAGCTCCTCCTTCAATTAAATATATTATTATTCATATACTATTGATAAACCTACCCATTGTGGCTCATACAAAACATACAAATCCGATCAGGTATCAAAATGTAATACTATTTTCATGAGTAAATACCTAAATAAACTTTTAATTCATACGGAAAACACGATAATTGTAACATTCGACTTACGGTTGTCATCGTATTGTTTCAGCTCTGTAATCAAACTGTAATATAAACTTGGTAAGCTAAGGCTATTAAATCGTTAGGGGTGGCATATTGAAGAAGTTATTATTTGCATTGACAGTAGCCATGTTAATCACAGTATTCACAAGCGGAATAAACGAAACATCCGCTGCAGCATCAGTTCATACAGTAAAAAAAGGTGACACACTATATAAAATCTCTCAACAACATAAAGTGTCGGTCTCTAATATCAAGCAATGGAATAACTTGAAATCAACAGTTATCTATCCAAATCAAAAATTGCGTTTGGTGAAGTCTTCTAAAGTGGCTGCTAGCACACCAAAGAAACAAAACACACCATCCCGTTCAAACGGAGCGAGTGTATCTAAAGAACTTATGGTAAGCGCAACTGCTTATACAGCTCATTGTAATGGATGTTCAGGTATTACACGCACAGGATTGAACTTGCGAAAAAACCCGAATTTAAAAGTAATCGCGGTAGATCCACGAGTTATTAAATTAGGAACAAAAGTTCACGTTGAAGGGTACGGATATGCAATCGCTGGAGATACTGGCGGTGCTATCAAAGGTAAGAAAATCGACGTATTCATTCCAAATAAATCACGTGCTTACCAATGGGGACGTAAAAATGTAAAAGTAAAAGTATTGAACTAATAAATCGAAAGCTCACATTAGCAGTTATGCCATTGTGAGCTTTTTTGTTTTAAAAAATATATTAAGGAGTACTCCTATTATTTAAAACTATAAATATTAATCCTTTTGAAGAGCTCTTTGCTAATGTTATACATACGTCATAACTTGATTTTTCCCGTTCTTCTTCGCTTGATAAAGAGCGAGATCGGCTAAATGGAATAAATCCTTAAAACTTTGTACATTATGCATCGTATTATCACCTAAACCAATGCTTATAGTTAAAGGAATGGGTAAAATATCCGAGTTGGCTGATAGTGTCATGACTTTTTCGGCCAGTAAATTAGCTTTTCTCTTAGCATCTTCTAAAGAGATATCTTGCATGACCAAAACGAACTCATCTCCGCCAAACCGTCCTAATAAATCCTCTTTTCTTATTTCATTAGAACAAGTATGCGCGACAAATTTAATCGCTTCGTCTCCCATGAGATGACCAAACGTATCATTAATAGATTTAAGATTGTCTATATCAAAAGCTATACAGACAACGGAACTTCTAGTTTTTAATGCCTCTTTTAGCTTCAAATCAGTAGTTTCTTCCAAATACCTTCTGTTAAAAAGGCCCGATAAGTAATCTATATTCTCTTTTGTTTTGCATGAAGCGCTTTGTAAGCGGATTTGTAGTTCGAGTGCTGCTTTAACCCAACTTATATGCTCCATTTCATGTAGTAATTCAATATATTCTTTTTGGATGATAGCCAGTTCATCAAAGTCACAAATTTTTTCAGCTAATTCAATTCTCTTTTGCTGTATGTCTTTTAATGAGGCATAATCATTCAACAAACCATCATTTTCTTTTGCGCTTGTATAATAGTGAAAAGCGATTTCGGGCTCGTCTAATAATTCATGAACTCTTGCTTTCAAAAATTTATAAAAAACTTTCTCGCGAGGACAGTTGGATAGATCGGATAAATCGCTCACATAGTTAATACTATTTAGGGCTAAGTGAGCGTCCTGTAAATTTAAAGCTGATTCCATTAGAAATAAATGCGCTTGGATTAAGTATAGTTCTCTTTCCGCTTCTCCTGACTGAGCATAGCGTAATCCAAGACTTGCATATTCTAACGCTTGTTCATATTCACCTTTTTTGTTGTGTATGTGGCTTAGTCTGCCATACGCCATGCTAATGTGCGTGTGATCTTTTAAATCAAGTGCGCTCGAGAGCATATCATTTAACACTCGCTCGCCTCTATCGTAATCCGAAGCAAACTGACTAACAAGATATTGTAGATAATATGAACGCATCCAATCAGATTTGTTTCCATTCAATAGACAGTATGCGTGATGTTTTTCAATATGGTAAAGAACTTTTTCGAAATTGCCAATGTAGTAATACGTGGAAGCTAAAATGTAATGTGCGGTTAAAATCACTTCATCTATAGAATGTGATTCAGCTTTATTTAATAACTGAGTTGCAAGTTCGATTGCTTCATAATACTTACCCGTGTTCAACGCATGATCAATGCCCGTAGAAATGGCAGTTATCTCATGTTCCCTGTTCATAGTTGCCCTCCTCCATAATAGGAAGTAATAGTATCGATTATAGTTCAAAGGATTTAATGGATGATATAAATTATTAATACTATTATATCATCTAATTACTTTAAAAGTGTATTGAAATATTACATATTCGATGAATATTCTATCAATAGTGTCTTTTTTATATATAGTCGATAGTTGTTTATACCCGATATCTTAAAAGTATAAACGTCCTAATTCAAAATATGAAATAGGACGTTGGTTTATTCAATATAATTTCTTAGTTTGACTGAATCTGTTTAAATAATGAAATAAAGTATTCTGGTTCTTCTTCAATCTCAAATGTAAACACACCTTCATTCGTATGAAGATAAAATAATCCCGTGTGTCCGGAAAATGGTCTGTAGGATAGGTCGAATACATGCTTCAAAAGAAATGTTCTAGAAGAAGTGGTGATACGATCTTGGAAAAGACAGATGGAATGATACGTTTTTTGTGTAGTTTGTTCCACGCGATCTACGACCCGTTGAACTGAAATATAGCTAAGCGATAGAATTAGCTGATCGCTCGAGTTATGCATTAGATAACCTCCTATTTCGCGATATCATAGCACAGATTAGTATGCTCATAAAAAGATAAGAAATACAATAAACCAAAATAATTCTATAGAACTACCTTTTGCGTAGGCGATTGATCAGACGAGCACAAGTCAAAACTAGAAGGAAGACTATAGCACCAGTCATGTCTAAATACACATCTTGCATCGTTGCAGTCCTTCCTCCTGTAAAGTACTGATGAAGTTCATCAGCACAAGCCAAAAGGAAAGTGAAAAAGGCGGCTAGTAGTAAGCGCCCCTTTCTTTTTGGTAAGAGCCAGTATATGACTAAGGCTAAAAAACCAAATACGAAGAAGTGTGTAGATTTTCTAATCAAAAATTCTACAAAATGATAATATCCACGTTCTTCAATAGAAATAGTTCGATTCCAATAGGAGAATTCTAGAGTAGACAAGGTGGTTTTACCTGGCTCATTTGGCAATATCTCTTGTAATGTAGAAACTAGAGATTGCTGTTCGTACGTCTGACTGGATGAGATCGCCAGTCCGATTAATAGGCTAGTGAATATAAGAAATGCTAGTAATTTTTTCATATTGGAATTGTATCACGAAAAGCGATGGATGATGCAGGTGAGCTATATTTCAATTTATATGAACACAGTTACACAGTTGTAATCAATATGTAACATGGAAGATGTATAGTTCCTAATGATTGGTAATTCCACAATCTCTTCGATGCATCCTATATTTCCCATTACCAACTCAGGAAAGGTATGTTAATATTTAAGGCGGGTAGCTAGTAATCACTCTTTCCAAGATCCTGTTATTTATTCTGGTAGTCTCAATGATTACTTTAGTATAAAGAGGGTATAAGATAAGGAGAGTGGTATTTTGCTGCTCTGCAACCAACCAGCATTAGCGTTTCTACAAAATTATGAGGAGGAAATTATTTAATGAAATCACAAACAAAAAAGAAGTACAGCAAGTATCTAACAGGTGTAGCATCAGCGGCATTAGTAGCATCAGCAGTGGCACCAGTTGTCAGTGCAGCAGACTTCAATGACGTAGTCGACACGAACTCACACAAGGAAGCGATTGATGCACTAGCAGCAGCAGGTGTTATCAATGGTTACCCAGATGGTTCATTCAAGCCTAATAAAACTTTAACGCGTTCTGACGTAGTAAAGTTAATGGGAAAATGGCTTGTATCTAAAGGTTACTCAATTCCAACAGACTATAAAACGAATCCACGTTTCACGGATTTAACTTCCAAGTCCAATGATGATCTATTACAATCTGCTGCAATCGTTAAAGATAACGATGTATTCAGAGGGTATGAAGACGGATCATTAGGTGCGGCAGGATCGATTACACGTGAAAACATGGCGGTTGTATTGGTTCGTGCGTACGATTCAGTCAACAAGACAAGCTTACTAACATATGTTCAAGAACAAAAATTTGATAGAGATGTAGTAGATTTGAACAAAGCAAAAGCTGAGGCACGTACGGCAATTGACGTACTCGACTTCTTCGACATCACAAACCCAGCTGCGCCAAACTTCAGACCAAAAGAAACAACAACACGTGGACAGTTTGCTTCATTCCTATATAAAACTATTCAAGTTGAAGTACCTGGAACTGAAGAACCAGAAGCTCCAGCAGTATCTGAAATCACTTCTGTAACAGCGACTGGCGAAAAAGAACTTGAATTAGTAGGTAAGAACTTACACACGTTAAAAGCAGAACAACTAAAGATTGAAGGAAATGAACTGGCTTCATTCAAAGCGAATGAAGACGGTACTAAAGCGACAATCGAATTAAAAAACGAACTAACGTCGGGTAAAGAAATGACTCTTAACTTGACGACTAAATCAAAAGTTGAAGGAGAAGACGA
>NZ_JARIEA010000077.1 GCF_029267015.1 Sporosarcina ureae
GGTAGCGAAGTGGCTAAACGCGGCGGACTGTAAATCCGCTCCCTCCGGGTTCGGCGGTTCGAATCCGTCCCCCACCACCATTTAGGGGCATAGTTCAACGGTAGAATAGAGGTCTCCAAAACCTTTGATGTGGGTTCGATTCCTACTGCCCCTGTATTTTTTAAAAATAATAATTATTCTGGCGGTCGTGGCGAAGTGGTTAACGCATCGGATTGTGATTCCGACATTCGGGGGTTCGATACCCCTCGTCCGCCCCATACTTTTAAAAATAATTAACACCTATTACTATACTGTAAGTGATCATAACATGGCGGTCGTGGCGAAGTGGTTAACGCATCGGATTGTGATTCCGACATTCGGGGGTTCGATTCCCCTCGTCCGCCCCATTAGTGGGGTATAGCCAAGCGGTAAGGCAACGGACTTTGACTCCGTCACTCGTTGGTTCGAATCCAGCTACCCCAGTCAGTTTTGCGGAAGTAGTTCAGTGGTAGAATACGACCTTGCCAAGGTCGGGGTCGCGGGTTCGAATCCCGTCTTCCGCTCCACTATGTTGGCGGCATAGCCAAGCGGTAAGGCACGGGTCTGCAACACCCTTACCACCGGTTCGATTCCGGTTGCCGCCTTTTAATTTCATATAATTACTTTACACGTGCCCGAGTGGTGGAATGGCAGACACGTCGCACTCAAAATGCGATGCCGCGAGGCGTGCCGGTTCAAGTCCGGCCTCGGGTATCACCAAAAGAACACAGCATATGCTGTGTTCTTTTTTTATGGTTCAAGCAATAAGTAAGAGTGCATTGTCTATTTGAATGATGGTGTAGCAAGCCACAGAGGGCTCATGTACTGGGCTTAAATCTATTTTACCCAGTACAATGTCGATTGAGCTTACAGAGCAATGCGTAGATGCTGACACACGAGTGGTGTGCAGAACGAGAAACAAACGTAACAAACTAATATAAAGTGATCTGAATTGTAAAGTGGTATGAGAAGTTCTATATCTATACTTTACAAAATACTTTTAGACATCCTTCGATATTCAGTGATTTAATTTAAAGCTTATAAGGATGGGACGTCAAGAAATACTGAATCACTATTCTCCAGATTACTTCAGGCTAGCTAGATACCGCCTTCTTATTATAATGACAAAATACAAAAATACCTGCTGCCTGTCAAAATGACAGGCAGCAGGCCATAGAGGAGAAATATGAAAGGGTGTTACTAATTAAGGGTTCATTGCCATGGACGTGGTTGGTAATGGGTCATTGGTCAATGTGTAAAGGGTAACAAGTAATTGGTTTTAGCAAGTTTGTGTTCATATTCCCCACTCTATGCCTCAAAAAGGAGTCTCACCTTTTTGAGGTTAAAAGTAGTTAGCACCATCGAAGTCGAGAACGATTGAATAGTTTTTCATGTTGATGCGATTCGATAATTGATGCGCTGCTTTTTCCGCTTGTTGTGCTTTCAATCGATATTCTTCTGGGTCAAACAATGCCACACGATAAATCGTAGTCGATTCGGCAAAACCATATTGTATTTCTTCTTTACTCGCTAAAGAGAATTGTTTATAGTAAGAAGACTTTGCACGCAATTGGATAGCCAGTTCAATGGCTTCAACTAATGGTAGTTGTTTGTCTTCAAACTCTACTGTATTTGTGCTGTTTGCTACGTAGATGAGATAGTCCAGTTTGCGTTGATCTAGTCTAACTTGCTCCATCTCGGCTTCTACGTCTTGTAATGTTCGGCTAATTATTGGACGTGGTGCGCCTTTTTCAACCGTTATGAAAGCCACTCGTTGGGCTTCTGTTTCGAGCTCACGTATTTGCTTGGATAGAATACTTTTTAATTTAATGCCTTCGGCTAATGTTATATTCATGATTCCACCTCTTTTGTTAGGATAAAGTTAGGATTTCGACTATCCACTACAGAACTTTGATAATCACCACCGTTTATGCTTGTGAACATTTTACCACAAGCGTCGGCTAATTGTTGAGCTTTTTCTTGTTCCAATGAAGGATGAATGAAAAGCAGTTGAATGATGTTTTCGGTTTCCTCTGTTACGGCTGTTCGTATAGAATCGACATACGGGCTACCAAATGGACTGTAACCGTCGCTTAGGAGTAAGATATTTTCAAAGGTATTGAATTGATTATTCAATCCTTCGTAGCCGTCCTCAGCGCTGCCGACTGACAACAAAATATCTCCAGCTATTTTGTCAGCATCGTAAATAACTGTTGGGATTTCGTATTGCAGTGAAAAGAACGTGTTCAGATCTTCTGCACTATGGAAAGAAGAAGTATAGTGTCGATCTTTGATCTGCTGTAAGAGTAATTGAAGAGCTGGTGGCTTAGTCGATAGGTCTGCACCAAGAGTTGTCCAGATGGATTGCCATTCCGCTAGACCCTTAAAATCTGCGAAGTCTTTGTCAAGTAGTTCGAAATATAATTGTTCTTGAAATAATTGTAGTCGTCCTTTTAGCATCTGAGGTGATGCAGAGACGATTGTTTTGTTATAATAGATTATGCCTAATTTAAAATCAGGGATTTTCGTGAATATAGAAGAATCAATAGTAAGTTGCATCAGTACCACCTGCTTGTAATTTTACTTCATCTTATCATAAGGGAGGCGGAGAATGGTGAATGTCGCTCAGTTACAGCAAGAAATACAAACGTTTGCGGCGTCCATTGGAATAGATAAAATTGGTTTTACGACGGCAGCTCCATTTATGAAATTGAAAGATCGTCTGAAACAACAGCAACGATTAAACTATCAATCGGGTTTTGAAGAACCGGATATAGAGAAACGAACGGAGCCTTTATTATTGCTAGATCAAGCAGAGAGTATTATTGCTATAGCCGTTGCGTACCCCTCAA
The DNA here is from genome assembly GCF_029267015.1 of Sporosarcina ureae. Taxonomy (GTDB): domain Bacteria; phylum Bacillota; class Bacilli; order Bacillales_A; family Planococcaceae; genus Sporosarcina; species Sporosarcina ureae_D. The sequence goes on from NZ_JARIEA010000077.1 coordinate 2,871, forward strand.
AAATGTCAGATAGTCCTCGTGGGAAAAAAGGGGAACGTCGTGGTATGTTTTGCAGGGCTTCTTGGGGTGAAGATTATCATACCGTGTTGCGTGCCAAGCTAGCACAGCTTGAATTATTTATTCTGACTAAGGTGCCAGATGCGCGACTTCGCTCCATGGTGGATACAGGAGAGCTTGTAGATCGTGCAGTAGCAGAACGTGCAGGTATCGGTTGGTCGGCTAAGAACTGTTCCATCATTACACCGGAGTTCGGATCTTATGTTTATTTAGGTGAGATTATTACGAATTTGCCGTTTGCACCAGATGAGCCGATGGAAGATCAGTGTCTAGATTGTAATTTATGCTTGGATGTCTGTCCGACGGGTGCACTTGTACAGCCTGGACAATTAGATGCCCAGCGTTGCATTGCGTTTTTGACACAAACAAAGAAACCTGTACCTGAAGAGTTTCGACATAAGATCGGGAATCGATTGTATGGATGTGATACCTGCCAAACGGTTTGTCCAAAAAACAAAGGAATGAATCACACACACCAGCTGGAATTCACGCCTGAGCCGGAGCTCGTGAAACCTTTGTTGCTGTCACTATTGACCTTATCCAACCGACAGTTCAAAGAGCAGTATGGCTATATGTCAGGCTCTTGGCGCGGAAAGAATCCAATTCAGCGAAATGCATTGATTGCTTTAGCGCATTTCAAAGACGAAGCAGCGATACCTGAATTAACGAGATTGTTAAAAGAAGATCCGCGGCCGATGATTAGAGGAACAGCGGCATGGGCACTTGGTGAGATTGGAAAGATAGAAGCGCAAGAAGTGCTGACTGAAAGTTTGGTTACGGAAGAAGATGAGTTTGTAGTAAGTGAAATTACACAAGCTATGAAACAGCTCCACATAAATTGAAAGAAGGTAGTAAGATGACGATTCACGTTGCATTATTCGAACCACAAATCCCTGCCAATACAGGAAATATTTCACGTACTTGTGCGGGAACTGATACAGCTCTCCATTTAATAAAGCCACTTGGTTTTTCTACTGAAGATAAAATGTTGAAACGGGCGGGCTTAGATTACTGGGAACATGTTGACATTACGTATCACGAAGGAATTCAGGAGTTTATAGACGCGTATCCGGAAGGCGAGTTTTATTTCATTACAAAATTCGGAGAGACGAGCTATGATACATTTGATTATTCGGATACCGATAAGGACATTTTCTTTGTGTTTGGAAAAGAGACTACCGGCTTGCCAAATGAAATAACGGAGAAGTATAAAGAGAGTTGTTTGCGCATACCGATGAACGATGAGCATATTCGTTCATTGAATTTGTCGAATACGGCTGCAATCCTCATTTATGAAGCACTTCGTCAACAGAAATTTGCACATTTAACATAATGCATAAAAAAAAGGGGATTGGCTCATGGCCAATCCCTCTTCTATTTACTTCATTTGGTTCGTTTTTGATTCGCCTGGCTTGTTATCGTATCCGCCAGTCAAGATTGCAGATAAGAATGCAAAACAAACGGCCATAATTAGAATTAGTCTCATTGTTTGTACCTCCTATGAAATCAATAGTCCTTTGTACAGTATACCGTAAAAATTATATAAATGAAATAATCTTCGTCATTTTATGTGACAGGTTCCTAACAAATCTTAGTGAGGCAGGAATAGTAGCTGATAGGTGAATAGTACCGCGAAGATATACATCAACATAGGAACTTGCTTACCCTTGCCCTTTGTAATCTTCAATAACGGGTATGTGATAAACCCAAGTGCGATACCAGTCGCAATACTTGAAGTAAGCGGCATCGTCAAAATGACAAGAAATGCAGGGAAAGATTCGTCGAATGAATCCCAATCGATATTTTTCACTGCGCCGATCATCAAACTACCAACAATAATCAAAGCAGGTGCTGTAATCGCAGCAACACCAGACAGAGCACTAACGATAGGACTGAAAAATGCTGCGACTATGAATAGCACTGCAACTGTTAAAGTAGTCAATCCTGTACGACCGCCTACAGCTACACCAGAGGACGATTCAACATAAGCGGATGTAGGGCTAGTTCCGACCATTGAGCCGACTGTGGCGGCTACTGAGTCAGCTAGAAGCGCATGGCGTGCACGAGGTAAAGATTTACCTTTCATGAGTCCAGCTTGCTTGGCTACTCCAATCATCGTTCCGGTTGTATCGAATAAAGTAACAAGTAGAAACGACAAGACGACACCGTATAAACCGTATGAAATAACATCTCCCATCGCCAGTACTGGGTTCCATACAAGAATACCTTCAGGCAGGTGAGGTATTTTCATAACCCCGTCGAATTGTAACTGCTTGGTGAAAAATGCGACAACGCCAGTTGCAATCATTCCAATGAATATAGCGCCATAGACGTTGCGATTCATCAAAACAATCGTCACGAGTAATCCGAACAAGGTCAATAGTACGGCAGGCGAGGTAAGTTCCCCTAGCTGCACGATATTTGACTCATGTGGAATGACTAATCCTGATAATCGCAGGCCGATGAATGCGATAAATAGTCCAATTCCGGCTGTGATCCCATGTTTAAGGTTTTCGGGAATTTCTTCAATTAGTTTTTCTCGGAAAGAAGTCATCGATAATAATACAAAGATTAGACCTGCAATAAATACTGCAGAAAAAGCTGTCAAGTAGTCGAGTTGACCGTCTGATCCGATAACGACAGAAGCAAAGTACGCGTTCAATCCCATACCGGGTGCAATGGCGATAGGATAATTTGCAAATAACGCCATCCAAAGTGTACCGATGACAGTGGCTATAATAGTGGCTAAAAAGACTTGGTCAAATGGAACCCCGGCCTCGGATAAAATAATAGGATTGACGATGACAATATAAACCATCGTTAGAAAAGTAGTCATTCCCGCCAGAAGCTCTGTTTTGACAGTCGTTTGATTTTTCTTTAATTGAAACACAGTATATTCTCTCCTTAAATTAAGAACATAGTAAAGACCATAGACAATAATATTCGTTTTTAGGAAAGAAATCAACTTATTATATCGAAAATGTATTCGTAAAACCTGTAAAATAATGTACAATTACACTATGAGTTCATAGAGGAGGAGTTATTATGTCAACGATTTTTGATCAGATGGTTATACTAGGTAACGGCGTGCAGATGCCGCAGTTCGGTTTAGGTACATATAAGATGACAGAACCGGAGCAAACGATGCAAGCAGTTGAGAAAGCGGTTTCATTGGGCTATCGCGCAATTGATACAGCATCTATTTACGAAAATGAACAAGTTGTAGGCGAAGCAATCCGTAACACGGGTATCGCGCGCGAAGATTTGTTTGTGACATCCAAAGTGTGGAATGACGAACAAGGGTATGATGAAACATTACGTGCATTCGAGCGTTCATTGACGAGGTTAGATATGAATTATCTAGATCTATATTTAACACACTGGCCTGTTACAGGCAGCTATGTGGATACATATCGAGCAATTGAAAGATTATATGATGAAAAATTAATTCGAGCTACAGGCGTTTCCAATCATCATGAAGCCCATTTACGAGAAATATTTGCGATTGCGAATATCCGACCAATGGTAAATCAAATAGAGGTTCATCCACGCCTAACGCAGGAACCATTGCGCCAGTTTTGCGCCGAACATCAAATCGCGGTAACTTCATGGAGTCCATTAGCTAGGGGACAAATCTTAGAAGATGCAACACTCATGGCGATTGCTGCTCAGCACGGAAAGACTGTTGCACAAGTCATCATTAGATGGCATATCCAAAATGGATTGATTGTCATTCCAAAATCGATTTCATTTGATCGGATTAAAGAAAATAGTGAAGTAGTTGATTTCGAATTAACGCTTTCTGATATGGCGTTGATTAATGCATTAAATCGAGATGAACGTACAGGTCAGAATCCAGAATCGTTTTAAATAAATCTGGATAAAAGGGGGAACGTAACGTGGGGATCTTTAGACGACAGCCTGATCGGCCCGTAGTGGAAGAGAAGGTGACAGTACAACCGACAGCCGTTCAATCAGATAATAGCCGATTGAAACAAGTAGGGACAGAATTAACTGCAGCCGTCGCCCAACACGAGAAAGTGAACGCTCAGCACAATGTCTTAGGTGAAGCAGTATCTGATATTGAATCAAGCTTTCATATCATTCAGGAATTAAGTGAAAAAACGACAAAGTCTTCTGCGCATGAGTTGATTGTGGAGCATATTCATGATGCGAAGGAAGTGGATAAGCGCTTAGAGAGCGGGATTGAGCAGTTGTTGTTGAAGTAGTTGAATATGGATGCCTTGGAAGCTACCATCTCCAAGGCATTCTTTTTTTGCTTCGATTACTTATTTTAAATAGTGTTTGAACTCCCTTAAGTTCAAGGGCAGGGCAGTGTCAATGGAACAGTGAGTGAATTTGAGAGTACGAGGGAATTGAAGCTCCAGTTGGCGGACGCTTTCCCATGGGCCCGCGGTGAGCCAACTGTTCGCTATGCTCTCTTAGTTGTCTCACCTGATCGGCCTGATCCATCAGGAGTCGCCGCCAACTTCCGCTTCCATCCTACATTGATAGTGCGAGTACTAAGATCACTCACTGTAGTTAGGGGATGAATTCTTGTTTTGTATTAAGGTATTTAGTTTCAAGTACTGAAGTTCAAAACCTATCACAACACTAACTTTAATACACAACAAAAAATATCACCCACTAGCATTGCAATGAATTGGAGCGAGAGCCGTAGCGAAGAACTGCTTTTGCGAGTAAAAGCGAAGCGTTAGGAGCACATCTTTGCACTTCGCCGCCAACTTCCGCTTCCATCCTAGGATGATAGTGTGAGTACTTAGATCACTCCCTGTAGTTTGTATATGACTTATTGTTTTATTTTATCTTATTTAAGTTCAAATACTAGGGCTCAAGTTATTGTTCAAGTTCAATACCAGTTACAATCCTAACTTTAATGCACAACACAAAGTATCAACTACTTACATTGCAAGGGATTGGAGCGAAGGAGGGGCGACTCCGGGAGGATCAGCGTGTGCCTTGAGACCCTGGACGTAGCGCAGCGAAGGAAGCGGCTCAAGCCACCATAGCTGTCAACTTAAGAATTCACAGTAAATTTATAACCCGCATCCCATGCACTATCCATGGTTTACTAGCGTGATTAAAAGGGTAAGATCTTTGTAAGCAC
>NZ_JARIEA010000026.1 GCF_029267015.1 Sporosarcina ureae
AAAAAAGTACGATTTCTATATGATTCAGGATATAAATGGATTTCCTCCTTGTCAGAATCAAAGTCGGCTCTATTAGAAACAGTGGGTGAGCTGTGAAATAGTGCTATTGAGGGATGACGACTATGTATCAACGCCTGATTTCTATTTGTAAAGAACGTGAACCCGTCTAAAATATCCCGTTTTGCAATGGTGAAACCGACAATTAATTCACATCAAAATAAAGCTGTGATAGTAGCATCGCAATTAGCATCGCAATTAGCGATGCTTTTTTTCATTCTTTTGAAAATTTTTGTGGATATCTTTGGTATAATGATGTTAAGGTTGTAGTATTTTTGATATTCAGCAAAAATGGCCAAACAATATTGCATATAAACTGTAACTTTCCGTACCTACGAACGCTTTCTGAAGGGCGTGGCTTATGCCAAGCGAACAGCGAAGGGTTATTTCTGAGCCTTTTACAGAAATTAAGGCAGTACCTGCGGTGTCTCAAGGCGAGTACAATGATGTGCTCCTTCTCTCTGCGCTTCACTCGCGAAAGCCGTTCTTCGTTAAGGCTTTCGCTGATCCCTTCGGAGTCTTCCGTCTTCCGCTCCAGGCAACAGAGTGTAGTTACTATAAAGTATGAATTCAAGAATCGGGCCAAATTGATGTCACCCGTCGATTAATTTCTATTGTTTATATAAATTAAACGATTCGACTTTACCATCCCATTTAACAGTTACTTTTACTATTTCTACTTTAGAAAATAAGTTAATATTACCTCCCTTACCTGTACTTTTCTGGGTTCCTTTTTCGCCAATAGGGGAATCAGTTCCACTACTTGATAATCGACTTGTGGATGAAAGTCCTCCAGCAGTTGTTTCATAGCTACATGAAACTTGTCCTGTGGAATCAATATCTTGCCCTTTATATTTTAAAATCCCCTCCTGGATGACTACACCGTTTAAGACTTCAGTTGTAAATGCACCAGACCAATTTTCACTTTCACCATGATAAGTTAGCGCTTTGGAGGACTTTATTTCTTGGGCAGAAACAGTGAAGCCCAAAATTAATAAAAAGCATAAAGCAAATAATGGATATAGTTTTTTCATGATCACAACCTCCCTTTTAATATTTATATTGTTCAGGAATGATTAACTAATACCTGCCAAATATTTCGTTTCGAATAGATGGAAAATGAAATGTTTCCAATAAATTAATCTTCTGCAAAAGGGTGCGATTGTTGAATATAAAAAGCAGATTCCGCGCCCAAAACATGCAGGAATCTGCTTTTTATCTTACGCTATTTTAAATCTTCGAATTGGGAAATACAGTGGCAACAGGTGGTAAGTTCTGTGGTAATCACTGGTGATAAAGATGACAGAAGTGGCTCAATTCATCTGAAATATTCAAAATTTTGACCCGACGAAAATATCAGGCTCTACCTAATCTCACACTGAAAGCGAGGGCGCATATCACTTATACTCTCCCTATCTAATATCAGTAATTCCAGTAAAATATAAATATAAAAGTGCTTTGTTAATGAAACTTATTAGAACGAAGCACTTTTATTATTTATTCTACTTTTGATTTTGTACTGTCGTTTCTACTAGCTTTAAACACTTAATACATTGGTTCAGTCCTTGGCGATAACATTTTGAAGTTCTCTAATATCGTGAGTAATTCTAGAAAGAGCATAAGGGAAAACTGCTATCACTTCATGTGATAGACAGGCAGAGCCTAGCGTTTGGATGATATCAAGATGCTGCAAGTTGTCACTCTGATGTGACAGAATATCGTTATTTAGTCACTCACCTGTGACTTAGTGAATGAAGGGATGGGTTTTGGAGTTAGCACAAAAGACACCCCAGAATCACCTATATTTAAAGAAGCTGGGTTAGTCATTGATTACCTGTTTCCACTCTTGACTCCCAATAAAATTGAATGGAGTTTAACATCGGATATACTTGATAAAGTTTACTTTTAATACCATCGGCACCTAGCTCCAAAACCTGCTGTACATCCTTTTCTAAAGTGACCTTTAAAATGGATTGTTTTTGGTCTAATTCAATTATTTTCGTATGGAGCGCTATGACATGACCGACAATGTTTTCCCAAGCATTCTTGAGATCCTCGTCAGTTGGAATATCATTTAAAATACCAAATCTAGCTGGATCAATCGATTCAATGATTCTTCGGGTTTCTGAATCCGTATTCCCGCTTATTTCCAAAATGAATTCCTTAGTTGATTGCTTAATTTCCTCTTTTAAACGTTCATAATCCATAGCGGAATTATAGCGAATGCGAATTAATGGTAGGCCACTTGTTTCAAAAATGACGTTCTTTTTTAAAGCATTCGTTTTGTGTGGCTCACGATCCTGGAAATCACTATCGCGTTCAAAAGTAAGAATCGGAAAATAAGTGGTAGTATCAATAATGGCAAAGTCCACATGAGCCTTGAACAAATATTCAAGATGGTTGTGATCAAGATGTTTCCTGATTTTTTCAACATGAATAATGGCTTTTAGGTCCATATTAGGAAAAACGAAATGCTGTGGAAACAATTCAGTTAGCACACGATACAACGAAATTTCTGATTCATGATAGAAAATAGGGCGATACATTACAACCTTATTGTTTCTAATAATTTGTCTCTCTAGTTTTGGGTCAACATAGCTTTCTACTTTTTCCCGAATAGGGTCTTCTAGTCTCCAACCTTTTTCTTTATCATGACGGATAAGGTCTAACGATTGTAACTCATTCAGTAGTTTTGTCAGGTAAGAACCTTTAAAGTTTGTGCTGTTTTCGATGTCCTCCGTTGTGACTATTTCTAGGTCTTCCAATTTATAAAGTGTAAAGCAGATGCTTTTCAACTTTTTATCCGTCTTTTTGAAATAGTTGTCAATTTGTTTCTTAGGTCTTTCCTTTTCTTTCTTAATAAGGTCCATAGTTACGTTAATGTTCTTTTGATAAAGTTCGGTCTCAGGCTCAATTCGTGTAGCCTCTTCTAAATATTCAAGTGCTTTATCAAAATTCTTATGCTTATCACGATAGATAACAGCCAAGTTATTATAAATAGCACCTGAAGCTTGGTCCTTTTGAATAATCTCTTCATAGAGAAGTATTGCTTCATCTAGTTTATTATCATGGTGTAAGCTGCATGCAATTTCAAAGCAATTGGAATCTATATCATTCTTTGATAGTAAATCTCTTTGATAGATTAAAGAAATGAGACGATAAGACTTTTCTTCAAACCAGCTTGAAATAACAAGGTTGTCTTTGAATAAATCTCCAAAAGTCATCTTTTTGTAAACTGTTGAATTTATTTGCTTAATAAAATTCTCCAAGATATAAAGGTTGGTGTTATCTGTAGTAGGTGTCCACAGCTCCAAAACTTGGGAGAATACTACAGAAAGTTCTTCTCCCTGTCGTTCACAAAATGGTTGTTTCATATTCTTTAAAAATGACGTAGCTGCTTCCAATAGTGAAGAATAGGTCAATTTTTTTTCTGAAACTCCTATAATGTGAACCATATAATTCAGCATGCGATAAGCAAGAGGGTTCAGTCGCTTGGTCTTTTTATATAAATCATAAAATCTTTTTGCTTTTTCATATAATTCGAGATTAGAGGGGTGTGCATTTATAAAATCTGGGAACATCCACAAAACAAGGTGAGTCCAGAAGGTTTCTTCCTCATCAGGTGTGATTTCTTCCTTCCATTTTTCATGTGTATCTATGAACATTTCGATAATAAGAGGTTTGTTTGTAGATAAGTAACTGTTATGTCGCCTAAAACACTTTATAATTAAACTGAAAGTAGAACATTGTTCATTAGTAAAGCCTTTTAAATAATGCTGAATCGTGAAGTAATTCATAATAAAGGAAGAATGAGAATGCCAAATATTACGGATTTTATTTATGTCTGTTTCATTGAAGAATGAAGCCTCAAATCCAGGTAAACATCTTTTATATACAGATGAACCTAATTCAAAATCTTTTACAGATATACAATTATCGACCAATTTTCCAACTAAACGGAAATACGATTCATACAATTCTACTTTTTTTAAATCACTATTTCCAATACTACTAAGTTCTTTAATAATTCCCTTGATAGTATTTTGAAACTCAAGCAAATCCTGTGATTCCTGATAGTATTTTTCTATTCCTTTGCTTAATAAATTACTGCATTTATCTATTATTGGATGTTTTTCCATTATAATTTACTCCTTCCTAACTAAGTATAGCAACATATAGTCTATCATTAATTGAAAAAAGTGGCGATAAACATTATGGGGAAAAAATATCCGACCATATAAAAATGTTACAATTCCTCTAAAGGTTATAAGGAGAGGGGAAATGGGCTTATTTCAATTCGTGAAATAAACAAAAATTGTATCTGAAAACTGACGCGATAGATAATGCAACCTTTTATTGATCTAGCCAAAGAGGTAGGGTATGTGCAAACGTTGACATATTATTTACCACTGAATGACAACTAATGTACCAGTAAGCGACAGTTGATTACCACCTCACATTTTATAAATGATTAAAGGAATAAACATACGTTTATTCAATTATTATTGTTATACTCGTTGTACTAATTTGATTGGTTTTCAATAAGAACTGTATTCAACAAACTGGCCAAGTTGGATGAATATGTTGATAGCAAACAAAGCAAGGAGTGGGGAAGTGGGGAAAAAATGGTAAGGCATTTATGGAATGCTATTTCAGGGGTATTTGTATTGTTATTATCGCTGTGGATGAGCGGTCCAGGAATTGCGGAGACTGACAAACCAACTTACAGATGGTACTTTATGTTGCTATTTATTTTATGGATTATAGGCTTTTCATTACAATTTAAGAAGCGTACGAGGATTGTAGGGATTGTTATAACGCTTGTTCCGGTTATATACTACTTGATCTTATTTTTACGAGTATCGTTTTTGTAATCTTCAAATGGGGGCGATTCTTGAATAGTTTTATGAGCAAATACTAAGTTGATTGGAGTGTAAGGCGGCGACTCCTGCGGGAATAGCAATTACTTTTGCGAGTAAAAGCGAAGCGTTATGAGCATGAGCCTTGAGACCCCGCAGGAGCGTAGCGACGAGGAGGCTCAAGCCATGCCCGCGGAAAGCGTCCCGTCTGGAGCTCCAATCCCCAACCACTATCCAAATTAAGGCTTTACGTAATCAGAACCGAAATTTTATTAACCAAACATAACAAGGGGTGGGAGAACAATGGACTTTAAATTATCAGAAGAACACGAAATGATCAGAAAAATGGTGCGCGACTTTGCACAAAAAGAGGTAGCGCCAACCGCAGCACAACGAGACGAAGACGAAACCTTCGACATGGACATCTTCCACAAGATGGCCGAACTCGGACTCACAGGCATTCCATGGCCAGAAGAATACGGCGGTATCGGCAGCGACTACCTAGCCTACGTCATCGCAGTAGAAGAACTATCCCGTGTCTGCGCATCGACAGGCGTTGTCCTGTCTGCACACACATCTCTAGCAGGATGGCCACTATTCAAATACGGCAACGAAGAACAAAAACAAAAATACTTACGTCCACTTGCGGAAGGTTCAAAGATGGGGGCATACTGTCTAACGGAAGCAGGCTCAGGATCAGACGCAGGCGGCATGAAAACTACAGCAAAGCTTGACGGTGACGACTACGTGCTAAACGGCTCGAAAATCTTCATCACAAATGGCGGAATTGCTGACACATATATCGTCTTCGCTGTTACGGATCCGGAATCCAAACATAAAGGAACGAGCGCATTCATTGTAGAAAGCACATTCGAAGGATTCTCTGTAGGTAAGAAAGAGAAGAAAATGGGAATTCGTTCATCACCAACAACAGAAGTCGTACTCGATAACTGTCGCGTGCCGAAAGAAAACCTTCTTGGGGAAGAAGGCGACGGATTCATTATTGCGATGAAAACACTTGACGGTGGACGTAATGGGATTGCAGCTCAAGCAGTTGGCATTGCACAAGGCGCACTCGACGCTGCAGTCGATTACTCAAAAGAGCGTACACAATTCGGTAAGCCAATCGTTGCGAATCAAGGCATCAGCTTCAAATTGGCAGATATGGCAACTGCGACAGAAGCATCTCGTCTATTGACATACCAAGCGGCGTGGCTTGAATCCAATGATCTGCCATATGGTAAAGCATCTGCCATGGCCAAACTAATGGCTGGCGATACAGCGATGAAAGTGACTACTGAAGCGGTTCAAGTGTTTGGTGGCTACGGCTATACGAAAGATTATCCAGTAGAACGCTATATGCGTGACGCGAAAATCACGCAAATCTATGAAGGTACACAAGAAATTCAACGTCTCGTCATTTCTCGAATGCTGACGAAATAACAGGGGGTCTACCCAATGCCAAAACATGAAGTGAAATCTACTGTCAAAGATGAAGAGCTTATTCAGAGGAGACGCGAACAAATTAGTCGAGGCGCTGTTAAGCTGTTCATCAACAAAGGGTTTCACCGCACGACAACACGTGAAATTGCCAAAGAAGCCGGTTTCAGTATCGGGACGCTGTATGAGTATATAAGGACAAAGGAAGATGTCCTATATCTCGTCTGCGACAATATTTACAATGAAGTCAAAATCCGTCTTTCTGAACTCGATACGAATGACAAAACGATAGAAGGATTGCGCGTGGCGATTTCGCGATATTACGAAGTGATCGATCAAATGTCCGATGAGTTCCTCGTCATGTATCAGGAGTCAAAATCCTTGCCGAGAGAAGCGTTGCGCTACGTTCTAACGAAGGAGCTGGAGATGGTTGAGCAATTCGAGACGATCATCCGCCGATGCATGGAAGCAGGAAATCTACGTATTGGACCGGATGAAGTATCGTTGACGGCGCACCATATTCTAGTATCGGGCCAAATGTGGTCGTTTAGAAGATGGGCGCTGCGCAAAGAATATTCATTGCAACGCTATATCGATATACAAACAGAGCAAATTATTAAAGGGCTTGAAAAGTAAAACACTTGCAGACTCCGCTGTGACGAGTTCATAGCGGCGGTCGGCATGTACGAAAGGCGGAAGACAAATGGCAACTGAAGAAATATATAAACCGAAACATCATATTCGTTTTGTGACGGCATCCAGTTTATTCGATGGACATGATGCATCCATCAATATCATGCGGAGAATTTTACAGTCTACAGGAGCGGAAGTCATTCACCTCGGACATAACCGATCGGTTGAAGAAGTTGTAAACGCTGCCATTCAGGAAGATGTACAAGGAATTGCGATGTCATCCTATCAAGGTGGCCACGTCGAGTACTTCAAGTATATGTATGATTTGCTGAAGGAACGAGGTGCTTCCCATATTAAGATATTCGGCGGTGGTGGAGGAGTCATCATCCCGAAGGAAATCAAAGAATTGCATGATTACGGCATCGAGTGGATCTTTTCGCCAGAAGACGGTCGAAAACTAGGTCTGCAAGGTATGATTAATAAAATCATGGAACTATCGGATTTCTCCACGACTCCCGAAAGCGAAGAAGCCAACCTGGAACAACTGACGGCAGAAACACCAGGTATCCTAGCCAATCTAATCACATATGTTGAAGAAAAACATTTGAATAAAGACGAAGCGACGGAGCAGTTGCTTGATCATGCACGCTCCATGTCGAAGCAAACGCCAGTACTCGGAATCACAGGTACAGGCGGAGCAGGTAAAAGTTCATTGACAGATGAATTGATTCGACGTTTCTTACGCGAATTCCCTGACAAAAAAGTTGCTATTCTTTCCGTTGATCCGACGAAACAAAAAACAGGGGGCGCGTTGCTTGGTGACCGAATTCGTATGAATGCAATCTTCAATAACCGTGTCTACATGCGTAGTCTGGCAACACGAGGATCCCGCTCTGAGCTGACAACAGCCATTCATGATGTGCTCGATGTCACAAAAGCAGCCGGCTATGACTTAATCATCGTCGAGACAAGCGGAATCGGGCAAGGAGATGCGCGCATTACGGATATTTCCGACGTATCGATGTACGTGATGACGAGTGAATTCGGTGCGCCGACACAACTTGAGAAAATCGACATGATCGACTTTGCGGACTTGATTGTTATCAATAAATTTGAGCGTAAAGGTTCAGAAGATGCATTGATTCAAGTACGCAAGCAATATCAGCGTAGTCACTTATTGTTTGATAAGGATCTTGAAACGATGCCTGTCTACGGTACGATCGCAAGCCAGTTTAACGATAAAGGTACGAATACATTGTTTGCGGCGCTTGTCGATAAGCTAAATAAAGCAACAGATTCCGACTGGACGACAAGTTATACCGATTTCGTCACGAATCAAAAACAAACGGTCATTATTCCACCTGACCGCAGCCATTACTTGCGTGAGATCGCATCTACTATCCGCAACTACCATGCGAAATCTAAGGAACAAGAAGAACTGGCGCGTCGCGTGTTCCAATTAGAAGGTGCCATAGAAGCTGTAAAAGAAACCGATTCAAATGAAGCACTAGTGGATTCATTGAACAGCTTGAAAGCGGGCGTCGAAGAGCAACTGACATCCGAAACGAAGCGCACCATCAAAAACTGGGGGCCACTGCGCGAGTCATACGAGCAGGATGAATATGTAACCAAAATCCGTGACAAAGAAATACGCACGGCGCTCAACACGATCAGCCTATCAGGTTTGAAAATCCCGAAAGTGGTTTTGCCGAAGTATAAAGACTATGGAGAAATCCTGCGCTGGGTAAACAGCGAAAACGTTCCAGGTTCATTCCCGTACACAGGAGGCGTTTTCCCGTTCAAGCGTGTAGGGGAAGATCCACGTCGTCAGTTCGCGGGTGAAGGAACACCTGAACGTACGAACCGTCGTTTTCATTACGTATCAAAAGATGATGATGCGAAACGTTTGTCTACGGCATTCGACTCCGTGACGTTATACGGTGAAGATCCAGACGAGCGCCCCGATATTTACGGGAAAGTAGGAGAGTCTGGAGTTAGTATTTGTACGCTAGAAGATATGAAAAAGCTATATGATGGTTTTGATCTTTGTTCGCCTATGACGTCTGTTTCCATGACAATCAATGGACCGGCACCGATAGTTCTGGCGATGTTCATGAATGCGGCCGTTGATCAGCAAGTACGCAAGAAGGAAGAAGAATTAGGTCGTACGTTAACTGTGGAAGAGTTCACGGAAGTACGCGAGATGACGTTCCAAACAGTTCGCGGTACTGTACAGGCAGATATTCTAAAAGAAGACCAAGGACAGAATACATGTATCTTCTCTACAGAGTTTGCTCTGCGCTTAATGGGCGATATCCAGCAGTACTTCATCGATAAAAAAGTTCGTAATTATTATTCTGTATCCATTTCGGGCTACCATATTGCAGAAGCGGGATCGAACCCGATTTCTCAACTGGCCTTCACGCTCGCAAACGGCTTCACATATGTCGAGTACTACTTAAGCCGCGGAATGAATATCGACGACTTTGCACCGAACTTGTCGTTCTTCTTCTCAAACGGCCTCGATCCGGAATACACAGTAATCGGTCGCGTCGCACGCCGTATCTGGGCGATCACGATGCGCGATAAATATGGTGCGAATGAACGCAGTCAAAAACTGAAATATCATATTCAAACATCTGGTCGCAGTTTACACGCGCAAGAAATCGACTTCAACGACATCCGTACGACATTGCAGGCATTAATGGCGTTGCAAGATAATTGTAACTCGCTGCATACTAATGCGTACGATGAAGCGATCACGACACCGACAGAAGAATCTGTTCGTCGTGCGATGGCGATCCAAATGATCATCATGAAAGAACACGGCTTGTCTAAAAACGAGAACCCGCTACAGGGTGCGTTTATCATCGAAGAACTAACTAGTCTAGTAGAAGAAGCTGTATTACAAGAATTCGATCGCCTGAACGACCGTGGCGGCGTACTTGGGTCCATGGAGACACAGTATCAGCGCGGTAAGATTCAGGAAGAGTCGATGTACTACGAAATGAAAAAGCATTCGGGCGAGCTACCGATTATCGGCGTCAACACGTACTTGAATCCGAATCCGCCGTCTGAGGAAGATATCGACAATATGGAAATTGCGCGTGCGACTCAGGAAGAAAAGCAGATTCAAATCAGTAATCTGCGTGCATTCCAGTCAACACATGCGGGCAAGTCGGAGCAGGCACTTGCAAGACTTCAGGAAGTGGCTATCACAGGCGGCAACGTCTTCGCGGAGCTAATGGAGACCGTCAAAGTCGCAAGCCTCGGCCAAATCACTAACGCTTTGTATGAAGTAGGCGGGCAGTACCGTCGTAATATGTAACGCGTCTCGAAAAGGGGATGCCACAGAAGCCATAACCTTCTGGCGGCATCCTCTTTTTTTAATGGGTTTGAATTTGAGTTTAAAGTCAAAATCAAAATCAAAATCAAAATCAAAATCAAAATCAAAATGATAGTCAAAGTGTTGGTGCAATAGGGAGTGCGTGGGATTGAAACTCCAGCTGGCGGACGCTTTCCCTTGGGCTCTCGGTGAGCCAACCAGGTCGCAAGCTCCCTTTTGGTTGTCTCACCTTTCGAGCTGATCCTCCGGGAAGAGCTGTAGCGAAGGACGG
Organism: Sporosarcina ureae; assembly: GCF_029267015.1. Classification (GTDB taxonomy): domain Bacteria; phylum Bacillota; class Bacilli; order Bacillales_A; family Planococcaceae; genus Sporosarcina; species Sporosarcina ureae_D. The sequence goes on from NZ_JARIEA010000026.1 coordinate 10,607, forward strand.
CTTTTGCGAGTAAAAGCGAAGCGTTAGGAGCACATCTATGCACTTCGCCGCCATCTTCCGTTTCAATCCTACGTTGATAGTACGGATACTTAGATCACTCACTGTAGGTAGTATGTGAATTATTGCTTTGTTTTAACTTCTTTAGATTCAAGTTCTACAGTTCAAAATCTATTACAATACTTATTTCAATGCACGACAAAAAGTGTCGACCCCCTTGCACTGCAAGGGATTGGCGCGTAGGAGGGGCGACTCCTGGAGGATCAGTTCGACCGGCGAGACAACCAAGGGTGCTTGCGACTGGTTGGCTCGCCGCGAACCCTCCGGAAAGCGTCCCCTCCGAAGCGCAAATCCCCACCCCAACACAATTTCCACCATTCAACTACAAATAGCAGACGTAACCCAACACAATTGCTGAAAATTCATTCCAACTCATAGTGGATAAATTAGCAAGTTAGTCAGTATAATGGAAACAACGAAGAAAAGGGGCGTGCTGAATGTGAGATGGTACTACCACGCAATTATAATTACTCTCTTAATTACGCTCACACTCATCTTCTACAACAACGGACTCGGCGCAATCCCCTTCACCATTGCGGCAGTCTACCTGGGGTATTTGACCATATCTGAGTATAGAAATATAAAGAGAAGTAAAAGAATGTAGCATATTGGAAGAAATAACGTATATAATGTACACTATGCTTATATGCTACAAGATAAAAAACGTTGATCGGCCAAATCATTCACTGACTTGGTCGGTTCCGCGTGTGATTGATAGAAGAAAGGACGTGCGATACATTGAATATCCATGACATGACGCAAGAAGAACTACTCGAAGAATCATTAATCAATATTACGCACCAAGTACTAACAGAGCGCCGCGAATCCCTCACATTGGCAGAATTGATGGAAGAGTTCCGTAAACTTACAGGTATTACGGACAAAGAATTGAAGGAGAAAGTTCTTCAATACTATACAGACTTGAACATCGACGGCAGATTCCTAGCTATCGAAGAAAACCGTTGGGGACTTCGTGAATGGTACCCAGTTGACCAGATCGAAGAAGAAACTGCACCAGTTGTAAAAGTGCGCAAGAAGAAAAAGAAGAAAAAAGATTATGACGAAGACGATCTTGAAGAAGACGATGACGAAGAAGAAATCTTCGATGAAGAATACGTTGAACTTGGCGAAGAAGACGATGACGTGGATGACGAAGAAGATGAAGAGGATGTAGTTGAAATCGAGGAAGATTTAATCGATCCTGACGACGACCTAGAAGTGATTCCTGAAGAAGAACTCGATATCGATGAAGAAGATGACGAGGACGACGAAGAAGAAGACGAAGAGTATGAGGAAGAAAAATAATCGGACTTGACTTTTAGTGCCCAAAAATATAAGATTTGGATGGGCTCCTGAAAAGGACACATGAATTCGTGTATACGCGCTCCTTATTGTAGTTACGCTACAAACGGGGCGCTTTTTTGATTTTATATCGACCCTACTAGCATGGAAAAAGAATAAATGGAGGCACTACACATGACAAAATATATTTTTATTACAGGCGGCGTCGTCTCTTCTTTAGGTAAAGGTATCAACGCAGCATCACTTGGACGTTTACTTAAGAATCGTGGTTTGAAAGTAACGAACCAAAAGTTTGATCCTTATATCAATATTGACCCACGCATGATGAGTCCGTACCAACATGGTGAAGTTTTCGTAACCGAAGACGGAGCGGAAACGGATCTTGACATCGGTCACTACGAGCGTTTCATCGACATCGAGTGTAACCGTTACTCCAACGTAACGATGGGGAAAGTTTATGATCTAGTATTGCGTAAAGAGCGTTCTGGCGAATATAATGGCGCAACTGTACAGGTTATTCCGCACATTACCAATGAAATCAAAGAGTTGATTAAACGTGCCGGCCAAACTTTGAATGCAGATGTAGTCATTACGGAAATCGGTGGTAGTGTAGGCGATATCGAATCATTGCCGTACCTTGAAGCGATCCGCCAATTGAAGACAGATCTTGCAAAAGATGATGTGATGTACATCCACAACACGCTTATTCCTTATTTGCATGCAGCGGGTGAAATGAAAACGAAGCCGACACAACATAGCGTAAAAGAATTGCGCAGTCTCGGAATCCAACCGAACATGATCGTGGTGCGAAGCGAATATCCAGTTCCACAAGAAATGAAAGACAAGATTGCATTATTCTGTAACATCAAGTCAGAAGAAGTGATCGAAGCTCTTGATGCGGAAACATTATACGAAGTACCTCTTCGTTTGCATGAGCAAAACATGGATCAGCTAGTTGTCGATTACTTAGGTCTTGAAACACCACAGCCTGAACTTTCTGAAGTGGAAGAACTAGTGAAGTTGGTTAAATCACTGAAAGAAACAGTGAAAATCGGTCTAGTTGGTAAGTATGTAGAATTACAAGATGCATACATTTCCGCAGTAGAAGCAATGCGTCATGCTGGATATGCATTCGATGCCGACATCGATATTAAGTGGATCAACTCTGCAGATGTGACGTCTGAAAACGTAGCAGAACTTCTTGGAGATGTTGACGGAATTCTAGTACCAGGCGGCTTCGGAGATCGTGCTATCGATGGTAAAATCGAGGCCATTACGTATGCACGTGAACAGAAGATTCCATTCTTCGGTATTAGTTTAGGCCTACAGTTGGCGGCTACTGAAATCGCACGTAATGTGATTGGTCTAAAGACTGCTCATTCACTCGAATTCGATACAGAGACTGAGCACCAAATGACAACGTTCCACCCAGATTGTCGTACAGCACGCGAAGCGGACAGCACATTACGTTTGGGTGCTCATCCATGTAAGGTGTCTGATAACACGAAGGCTTCTGCGGCATATGGTGAAGAGTTAGTGTACGAGCGTCACCGTCACCGTTATGAAATGAACTTGGCGTACCGTGCGCAATTGGAAGAGGCAGGCTTCATCGTTTCGGGTATCAGCCCGGATGGTCGCTTGATCGAAATTATGGAATTGAAAGATCATCCATACTTCGTCGCGTGCCAGTTCCACCCTGAGTTTGCATCACGCCCGAATCGTCCATCACCACTAATCCGCGACTTCATTCGCGCGGCGCTTGAGCATAAAAACTAAAAAGTATGCCCACAGAAGATTTCCTCTGTGGGCATTTTTGACTTTGGGTATTTAGAATTTTGGTAGAAGTAAGGGATAGTTAGTGAGTACAAGGGGATGGAAGCTCCAGTTGGGGGACGCTTTCCCATGGGCCCGCGGTGAGCCAACCAGTTCGCTATGCTCTCTTTTGGTTGTCTCACCTGATCGGGCTGATCCTGCGGGAAGAGCCGTAACGAAGAACGGCTTTTGCGAGTAAAAGCGAAGCGTTAGGAGCACATTTTTGCACTTGGCCCCCAACTTCCGCTTCCATCCTACTTTTAAAGTGGAAGTACTTATATCCCTCACTGTCGGTAGTGTGAATTATTGTTTTGTCTTAACTTATTTAAGTACAAGTATTGAAGTTCAAAATCCGTTACAACACTTATTTCAATGCACAACAAAAAGTGTCACCTACTCACTATGTAAGGGATTGGAGCGTAGGAGGGGGCGACTCCGGGAGGATCAGCGTGTGCCTTGAGACCCTGGACGTAGCGAGAGCCGTTGCGAAGTACGGCTTTTGCGAGTAAAAGCGTAGCGTTAGGAGCACGTCTTTGCACTTAGCGAAGGAAGCGGCTCAAGCCACGCCCTCCGGAAAGCGTCCCCCTCTGAAGCGCAAATCCCTACCCCAACAACAATTCCATCCTACCCAAAGTCACAGCTCCTCATCCTCATCCGCCAACATATCATCAATCGACAGCTTCACTGCCTCATAAACAAACAACGCAGCAAGCGCATGGGGCTGAACAATTCTTTCGCCGGTAGGACCCGGAATCAGACCCTTTTTCAACCCTGTCGAAATATACGTATACGCAAGAGAAGCGAGCTCGTTGTCGTCATCTTCCTTATCGGCAGACAACACAGCGAATGGAATAAACTGCTCCGCCAGCTCACGTGCCAGCTCAAGCGCAGCAGGATGATCAGCCTTTCGCACAAGCAACCACACGCGGTCGGCCGGTGTCAATTCCAACTCTTTTGTGTAACGAATTGCATCATCCAACGGTTCAACACCGTCCAGTGCAGTCGCAGTAACAGCTTCCAATTCATCAAAAGCTGCTAATACAATTCGTCCTTCGCCCACTACTGCTTGCGCTAATAAACGAGCAGTTTCTTCCATCGATTCTTCTTGACCTTCTGCAATTCTCTCTAGAAGACCTCTAATTTGTGTAGTTAATATTTTCACGAAAATCCCTCCAAAAGCTCAGTATATGGGAGAAAAGGAAGAAGTGCAAAATAGTTGACGAAAAATAGAGGAGTTGTTGGAATTTTCTTGAATGATAGTACATAGACAAATAAACTAGGGAAATAGAATTACACATAATTTTGCTAAAAATGCAATATCTTTATATACAGACCATAATAGTCGGGTTACAATGAAGTTTAGAAAATTAAACAGGGGAAATATGGTGATGGGGGAGATGGATATGAAACATTTACTAATTGTGGATGACCAGCCGGGGATCCGATTATTACTAGAGGAAATATTCAAACCAACGGGAATAATGATAGCGCTTGCATCTAATGGGAAAGAAGCGTTGGAAAAGGTTAGCCAACAACAACCTGACTGCATTTTGCTTGATATGAAGATGCCAGGCATGAATGGTGTCGAGGTCCTTCGAGAAATCCGAACCCTGTCGCCAGACGCAATTGTCATGATGATGACAGCGTATAGTGAAACCGAATTGCTTGAAGAAGCTACTAAACTAGGTATCGAACAACACTTTACCAAACCATTCGATATATTCGAAGTGCGTGATAGCGTGTTAAAAAGGTTGGAGTTACTAGACGTCTGATAGTAGTAATCATCGCATGAATTTGATATGCTAGTGGATAGAAATTAATATAATTAAAACACATAAAAAATCGTAGAAACTCAAGGAGGAATTATACATGCCACTCGTCTCGATGAAAGAAATGATGATTCAAGGTAAAGAGCAAGGATATGCAATCGGTCAATTCAACCTCAATAACTTGGAATACACGCAAGCGATTCTACAAGCTGCTGAAGAAGAGAAATCGCCTGTTATTTTAGGTGTATCAGAAGGCGCTGCACGATATATGGGCGGATTTAAAACAGTCGTTATGATGGTCAAAGGACTAATGGAAGACTACGGTACGACTGTGCCAGTAGCGATTCATTTAGATCACGGTTCTAGCTTTGAGAAGTGTAAAGAAGCAATCGAAGCAGGCTTTACTTCCGTTATGATCGATGCATCTTCTAAGCCACTTGAAGAAAACATTGAAATCACGAAAAAAGTGGTGGATTTCGCAAAGCAACATAATGTATCAGTAGAAGCTGAACTTGGCGTAGTAGGCGGTCAGGAAGATGACGTGATCGCAGACGGAGTTATTTATGCAGATCCGGCTGAATGTAGAGAGCTTGTAGAAAAGACAGGTATCGATTGCCTGGCACCTGCACTTGGTTCTGTACACGGACCATATAAAGGCGAACCGAATCTAGGATTTGAAGAAATGGAAGAAATCTCGAAACAAGGAGATATTCCACTTGTGTTGCACGGCGGTACAGGCATTCCGACGAAAGATATTCAACGCGCTATTTCACTTGGTACGTCTAAAATCAACGTCAACACAGAAAATCAGATTCAAGGTACAAAAGTTGTACGCGACATCTTAAACGAAGATTCCGAAGTGTATGATCCACGTAAATTCCTCGGACCGATGCGCGAAGCAATCAAAACAACTGTAATTGGTAAAATGCGCGAGTTCGGTAGTTCGAAGCAAGCGTAATTATAGATTGAAGATAGAACAGAGGAGGAGCGCAATACGTCTCCTTCTTTTGCGTTTTAGCTAGATGAATTAACTACAACTAGGAGGACAATACACGTGAAATTTTTTATAGATACGGCTAATTTTGAAGAAATCAAGGAAGCACACAGCTGGGGGATTATCTCTGGGGTTACGACTAATCCATCCCTAGTCGCGAAAGAAAACATTTCATTCCATGATCGTTTGAAAGAAATTACGGCACTCGTACCAGGTTCTGTCAGTGCAGAAGTTATCGCTTTAGATGCAGAAGGTATGATAGAGGAAGGGCGTAAGTTAGCAGCTCTTGCAGAAAACATTACGGTAAAATTACCGATGACACCTGAAGGCTTGAAAGCTTGTTCTGTATTCGCATCAGAAGGAATCAAAACGAACGTTACACTAGTGTTTAGTGCCAATCAAGCATTGCTTGCAGCACGTGCAGGCGCGACATATGTTTCACCATTCATCGGACGTTTGGATGATATTGGTCAAAATGGCGTCGAATTAATCGAAACGATTTCAGATATCTTCACGATCCATGACTTGGATACACAAATCATCGCAGCATCTATTAGACACCCACAGCACATTACGGCTGCTGCACTTGCTGGAGCACATATTGCGACAACTCCATTCAATGTACTTCAGAGTCTGTTTGCACATCCACTAACAACTAAAGGAATCGATCAGTTTTTGAAAGACTGGGAAACTAGAACGAACAAGTGATAGAACAAAAGGAGCTTGAAATGGACGTTTATAAAATCAAAGGTGGAAAACGACTGCAAGGAACGATTAGAGTAAGTGGAGCGAAGAATAGCGCAGTGGCTTTAATCCCTGCCGCTATTTTAGCGGACTCACCTGTCACGATTGCCGGTCTTCCAGAAATTTCAGATGTCTATACATTGCAGGCGCTCGTCGAAGAAATCGGCGGTAAAGTGGAAATGAAAGATGGTACGATGACCATCGATCCAACTGAAATCATTTCTATGCCATTGCCTAACGGTAACGTCAAAAAACTTCGTGCATCCTACTATATGATGGGAGCGATGCTTGGTAAGTTTAAGCATGCGGTCATCGGTTTACCTGGTGGTTGTCACTTGGGTCCACGCCCGATTGATCAACATATAAAAGGCTTTGAAGCCCTAGGCGCAAAAGTCGAAAACGAACACGGCGCTATTTATTTGCGTGCAGAAGAACTATACGGTGCGAAAATTTATTTAGACGTCGTCAGCGTTGGTGCTACGATTAATATCATGCTAGCCGCTGTTAAAGCAAAAGGTAAAACGATTATTGAAAACGCAGCGAAAGAACCTGAGATTATTGATGTCGCAACTTTGCTATCCAATATGGGCGCGAATATTAAAGGTGCAGGAACGAACGTTATTCGTATCGAAGGCGTGGAAACATTGCATGGTACGAAACACACCATCATTCCGGACCGTATCGAAACGGGAACGCATATGATTCTGGCTGCTGCAATTGGCGATGGCGTCACAATTGATAATGTCATTCCGTTGCACGTTGAAGCTGTCACAGCGAAGCTTCGCGAAATGGGCGTAAAAGTAGAAGTCGGCGAAGAACAGATTTTCATTCCGAAAACTGAAAAACTTCATGCGGTGGATGTGAAAACTCTTGTTTATCCAGGATTCCCGACAGACTTGCAACAGCCGTTCGGTGTATTATCGACACAAGCGGAAGGCTCATCTATACTAACAGACACGATCTATCCGGCACGCTTTAAACAAATCGATGAGCTCCGTCGAATGAATGCAGACGGCCGTGTAGAAGGTCGATCAGCTATCATAACAGGTCCTACTCCATTGCATGCGGCAACGGTTGAAGCGACAGATTTACGTGCAGGAGCCGCGTTGTTAATCGCTGGATTATTGGCAAGTGGAGAAACGGAAGTTCGTGAAATTGAACATATTGAACGTGGTTACGGCAAGATCGTTCAGAAGCTACAAAATCTTGGAGCGGATATTAGAAAAGTGGAAGTACTCACACCGACTTCGATTTCCGAGTGACGCAAATTGCCAAAACGTGTATAATAGACTCAAACGACACATCCACTATCTAGAAAGTAGCCAATGGATGCGGACGTAGGCAAAAGAAAGGTAATACGCAATACGCGCCTTACCGCAAACAGGAGGAACAAAACATTATGGAACGTAGTTTATCAATGGAATTAGTGCGTGTAACAGAGGCAGCAGCCGTAGCGGCAGCTCGCTGGATGGGACGCGGTTTGAAGAACGAAGCAGACGACGCGGCAACAGAAGCAATGCGTACAGTATTCGATACGATCCCGATGGAAGGTGTAGTCGTCATCGGTGAAGGTGAAATGGACGAAGCACCTATGCTATATATCGGTGAAGAACTTGGAACAGGTCACGGACCCGCTGTAGATATCGCTGTCGATCCAGTCGAAGGTACGAATATCGTAGCAGCAGGTGGATGGAACGCGCTAGCTGTTCTTGCGGTTGCAGATAAAGGCAACTTGCTAAATGCACCGGATATGTACATGGACAAAATTGCAGTAGGCCCTGAAGCGGTTGGTAAAATTGATATCGACGCAAGTGTTACAGATAACTTGAAGGCTGTAGCAAAAGCGAAAAACAAATCAGTGTCTGACCTAGTAGCATCTGTTTTGAACCGCGAACGTCACGCAGATATCATCGCAGAAATTCGTGAAGCAGGCGCTCGTATCAAATTGATCGAAGATGGCGATGTAGCGGCAGCTATTAACACAGCTTTCGATGACACAGGTGTGGATATTTTATTCGGGAGAGGCGGTGCACCTGAAGGGGTAATCGCAGCAGTCGGATTAAAATGTTTAGGCGGAGAAATTCAAGGACGTCTCATTCCTTCAAATGATGAAGAAAGAGAACGTTGCATCAAGATGGGTATCGACGTAGAAAAAGTACTATACATGGACGATTTGGTAAAAGGAGACGACTGTATTTTCGCAGCCACAGGCGTAACAGACGGCGAATTGATGGATGGCGTACAGTTTAAAGGTACGTATTGCCGAACTCAGTCGATCGTTATGCGCTCGAAATCAGGAACTATTCGTTTCGTAGAAGGTCGCCACAGCATGAAGAAAAAACCTCTTCTCGTCATGCAAGACTAACTCCCTCAACACCCGGTGTCACAGCCGGGTCTCTATTTCCTAAAAACTATTCAGATCCATAATGTCCGGCTATTAAAGGAAAGGAAGTACACAATGTACTTTCCTTTCTATTTACTATGCCAAATTTCCCTACAATAAATGAAGAGTGGTGTACGCATAGATGACAATGATTACGCTTGCGGACCTCGAGAATATGACGCTCAAAGAGCTATACTCTCTAGCGAAGCAATTTAAAATTACTAACTATAGCAAACTGACAAAGAAAGAATTAATCTTTGCTATTTTGAAATCACGCGCCGAACAAGAAGGCTTCTTTTTCATGGAAGGCGTCCTCGAAATTATTCAATCTGAAGGATATGGCTTCTTACGTCCTATCAATTACTCATCCAGTTCAGAAGATATTTACATTTCTGCATCCCAAATCCGTCGCTTTGATCTACGTAACGGAGACAAGGTAACAGGTAAAGTTCGTCCACCAAAGGAAAATGAACGCTTCTATGGGTTATTGCAAGTCGAAGCAGTCAATGGACAAAATCCGGAAGTCGCACGCGAACGTGTTCATTTCCCAGCATTGACACCTTTATATCCTGATCGTCAAATTAAATTAGAAACATCAAGAAATAACGTGTCTACACGCATCATGGATCTCGTCTCGCCTGTTGGATTTGGTCAACGTGGATTAATCGTCGCTCCTCCTAAAGCGGGAAAAACGATGTTGTTAAAAGAAATTGCTAACTCCATCACTACCAACCATCCCGAAGCTGAACTAATCGTTCTATTGATCGACGAACGTCCAGAAGAAGTAACGGATATCGAACGTTCTGTTAAAGCAGACGTAGTCAGTTCCACATTCGACGAAGTACCACAAAACCACGTGAAAGTAGCGGAACTAGTACTCGAACGCGCAATGCGTTTAGTAGAAAGTAAGCGCGACGTCATCATCTTGATGGACTCCATCACACGACTAGCACGCGCATTCAACCTAGTGATTCCACCAAGCGGACGCACACTATCCGGAGGGATCGACCCTGCAGCCTTCCACCGACCAAAAAGATTCTTCGGTGCAGCACGTAACATAGAAGAAGGCGGAAGCCTAACGATCCTTGCCACAGCTCTAATCGAAACAGGTTCACGCATGGACGAAGTCATCTACGAAGAATTCAAAGGAACCGGCAACATGGAACTGCACCTAGACCGCAACCTAGCCGAACGCAGAATCTTCCCAGCACTCGACATCCGTCGCTCCGGCACGCGAAAAGAAGAACTACTCATCCCTAAAGAAAACCTAGAAAAACTGTGGGCCATCAGAAAAACCTTCTCAGACTCCCACGACTTCACCGAACGTTTCATGAAAAAACTAAGCCAATCCGATAACAACGAAGAATTCTTCGACAAACTGAACGA
>NZ_JARIEA010000065.1 GCF_029267015.1 Sporosarcina ureae
ATTGGTGAGTGGAAGGGCACCGTTTACCGACGTTCCAGGCGGACGCTTTCCCATGGGCCCGCGGTGAGCCAACCAGGTCGCAGGCTCCCTTTGGTTGTCTCACCTGATCGGGCTGATCCATCGGGAGTCGCCGCCTTGCACTTACGGTAAACTAGCATATTGTTCTAGTGGTAGAACAATGATGCATTGAAACCCAAACCCAAACCCAAACCCAAACCCAAACCCAAACCCAAACCCAAACCCAAACCCAAACCCAAAATCAAAAAGACTGAAGACAAGCTCCGTGAAAATTTCTGGAGATGTTTTCAGTCGTTTTTGGTTATTGGGGTTAAGACTTGTCTTATTACACCTGTTCTGAACATAGGATGGAGAAAAGGTGTAAAGGACGAGATGTCGGTGACGCGTTTTTTTATATTTGTTTGTAGTTATTGTGTGATTGTGGTGACGCTGGCTAATTTGTTGTTTTACTTGAATTATTCAGCGCTTGGGTATGATTATCGACAGATTTTAGTTTTCATTTTGCAGTCGACAGATTTTTTGATGCTGGTGATTGCGGTTGTGTCTTTATTGCTTACCGTGTACGTCCCAAGCCCATCGCGGCCTCCATCTTTTTAAGGGTGGCGGAGGCGATGGTGTTTGCTTTTTCGGCTCCTTGGTCGAGAATTTCATCGAGTTCAGGGGAGTCGATTAGTTCATGGTAGCGTTGTTGGATTGGAGCCAAATGTTGGTTGATAGCATCCGCGACGCCCATTTTAAATGCTCCGTAGCCTTGGCCTTCGTATTTTGCTTCTAATTCTTCGATGGACATTCCACTTAAAGAAGATTCGATGATTAACAAATTGGAGACACCTGGTTTGTTTTCTACGTCGAATTTTACGATGCCTTCTGAGTCTGTTACAGCGCTCTTGATTTTCTTTTCGATTTCTTTCGGTGTATCCAAAATCGTGATTGTTGCTTTTTTATTTGGATCGGATTTGCTCATTTTCTTTAATGGATCTTGTAAAGATTTTATGCGAGCTCCGTTTTTAGGAATACGAACGGCCGGAATGGTCAATACTTTTCCGTATCGGCTATTGAAGCGCTCTGCTAAATCCCTTGTTAATTCCAAGTGTTGCTTCTGATCTTCTCCGACGGGAACGATATCCGTGTTATACAATAAAATGTCCGCAGCCATTAATGGAGGGTAGGTAAGAAGCGCGGCAGATACACCTTCTGCTCCATCAGATTTATCTTTAAACTGTGTCATGCGCTCAAGCTCACCGATATAGGAAATACATTGCATGATCCATCCAGCTTGTGCATGTGCTGGAACTTCTGATTGGATAAATAAAATAGATTTCTGAGGATCAATGCCGCTTGCAATATAGGTAGCGGCTAATGAACGAATTGCTTGTTTTAGTTCATCCGGATCTTGCTGCACTGTAATTGCGTGCTGATCAACGATACAAAAAATGCAGTCTTCGTCATTTTGAAGCTCAACGAATTGACGGAATGCGCCAATATAGTTTCCTAATGTGATGACACCTGTTGGTTGTACACCTGAAAAAATAGTTTTCATGATTGTGTTTCCTCCTTTAATTGCAGGCTATAACAGATTAGCCTGTATCGTACGTGAAAAACGGCATAAAAAAACATCAGTCATCCCCTATAAATAGGGACGATTGATGAAAGGTAACCGTGGTACCACCCGAATTGCTAATAAAAGCCGCTCAATTCCCATAACGCGGGAAGACGTGATGGAGTACTGTATTCATCCATCAAGCTCAGGAGCCCATTCTTTTTGTGCGGTTTTACTTGCTCTCACCCTATACAAGCTCTCTACAAAAACCGTTACAAAAATACTTTTTCCTTCAGTGCCGTTCACTTATTGCTTAAAATTATATCGATACTTTTTGAAAAATGCAACTTTCATTTGTAGAAAACGAAAAAGATTTGAATAACATGAAACCTTTTAGTACACCTGTACGTACTATAAAGAGAACGAATAATTAGTAGAATTCATTTCTAAATGAGAATGCAATTATTTACAAATGAAATGTTTAAAACATTTCAGCACTGGGTATAAAAGTAGAAGGTGTTCATTTATCGCAGAAAACATCATGATTCTTGACTAGATTGTTGAAAAATAAGAAATTAAGCAATATGAATAAGTTTTTTTGAAAAACTATATTAATTGAGAATGAATGTGTGTATAATGAACAGTATAGACATTAATTATAATAATTCTAAAGTGAATTACATGAACTGCAAATACACTAAATCTAATGTGCGTAAGCCGTAGGAAAGGACGTGTCAATAAATGGGTGTTACACTTTATACATCGCCTAGTTGTACATCTTGTAGAAAAGCAAAAGCATGGTTGGAGGAACATGAGATTCCTTATACAGAGCGTAATATTTTCTCTGAACCATTGAATATTCAAGAGATCAAACAAATTCTTCGCATGACGGAAGATGGTACTGACGAAATTATTTCAACACGATCCAAGATATTCCAAAAATTAAATGTTGACGTGGAAAGTCTTCCACTTCAAAGATTATATGAGTTAATCCAAGAACATCCTGGTCTTTTGAGAAGACCAATCATTCTAGATGAAAAAAGACTCCAAGTAGGGTACAATGAAGATGAGATTCGTCGTTTCCTACCGAGAAAAGTTAGAGCCTATCAGCTGCTCGAAGCGCGGCGTATGGTAAACTAATCTTAATAACAAAAGCTGATAGGGATGACACGGGATACAATTGTGCCTATCAGCTTTTTTGAATTGATATTCCCTTGTATTCCTCTAAGTTAACCACTTCAATGCTGACAAAGTTTTAATGAAATACAAGAAACCCTTACGAATACGTCGGAGCCGACATATAGTAGTAATAAGCATTGCAAGTGTGTATTAGTATATGACAGGGGAGGGCCTGTTCTACAGAAGGGAGAGATAAGGGATGGAAATAGAGCGCATTAATGAAAACACGGTAAAGTTTTATTTATCCTATGGAGATATCGAAGCCCGTGGTTTTAGTAAAGAAGACGTCTGGTATAATCGCGACAAGAGTGAAGAACTTTTTTGGGATATGATGGATGAACTTGGTGACGATACTGAATTCGAAGTAGAGGGACCGCTTTGGATCCAAGTCAATGCGATGAATGAAGGCATTGAAGTAATTGTAACTCGTGCACATCTTCCAAAGAACGCTGAATCTTCACAGTTTCCATTTGGAATTGAAGATCCAGAAGAATTATTCGATCCGATTTTTGATGCGATTAATGACTCGGATGAAGAAGAAAGTGAAGAAGAGTCGCAGATTACAAATAGAGTATTTGTTTTTAATGAGTTTGACCAGATCATACCATTGGCAAGCAAGATGATTTCACTCGAAGACGAATTTGAATCGCAACTATATGCATTCGAGGATCGTTATTATCTCAACTTACGCTTCGATTATTCTCTAATCGAGAAGAAGCGTTCGAAGGACATTTCCAGTATGATTACAGAATACGGCGCGGTGTCTAAGATGTCTATTCATCGTATAGAGGAATATGGCAAAGTCGTCATGGAATCTGATGTATTTGAACAAGTAAACAAGTATTTCTCATAATACACTGAAA
>NZ_JARIEA010000006.1 GCF_029267015.1 Sporosarcina ureae
CCACCACCGCCGAAGTGGCGCCAATGACCGCCCCACTTACATTGCTAGTCAAACTACTACCTTTGCATAAAACAAGGAAAAGTAAACGGAAAGACAACTACTTAACATCGTATCCTACTTACTAGTACAAACAAATAATCCGTGTACTCGAAAAACAAGTACCTGACCTGCCCTACACATTATCCAACGAAGGCGGCTGCACGTGGTAGGCGTAGTAATGAGACAGCCAGGCGCACTACCTGTCTGGCTCATTGCGGAAGCCATCCACCACCGCCGAAGTGGGGCCAATGACCGCCCCACTTACATTGCCAGTCAAACCACTACCTATGCATAAAACAAGGAAGAGTAAAGGGGTTGCAAAAACCACTACCTAACATCGTAACCTACTTACGTTTCATATACACCAGCATCAAAAGAAAGGGGAGACCACCATGTCATTGCGCTTCGTTACCGGCCGTTCCGGAACAGGAAAAACCACCTTCATTGAAAAAGAAATCGCACAAGAACTAAAAGAACGCCCAATGGGAGCCCCCATCATAGTCATCGTGCCCGACCAACTATCCTACTCAATGGAATACAGCCTATCCGTCAAGTCAGGATTAACCGGCATGATCCGTGCACAAGTCCTCACATTCAAACGTCTCGCGTGGCGCGTGCTGCAAGAAGTGGGCGGCATCACGCGTGAAGAAGTCGACAGCTTCGGATACCGCATGCTCGTGCGTAGCGTGCTAGAAGAAAACAAAGACTCGTTTAAGCTATTTAAACAAGCTGCTTCCAAGCACGGGTTCGCTGAACAAATTAGCGACATCATGAAAGAATTCAGCAAATATTGTATCGATCAGCAAGCGTTTACGGAATTAAAAACTTCGCTTGCAGAAAAGCAAGCGCCTCGAATATTGCAGGACAAGGCGCATGATTTGCAGCTGTTGCTTGAGAAGATTGAAGAACGTCTAGGGACGACGTATATGGACAGCGAAGGACAATTGAATGCACTTGCTGATCAGTTGGCGCATTCCGAGTGGTTGCAGGACGCGTCGGTCTACATTGACGGCTTCGGTGATTTCACGACACAGGAATACACTATCATTACGCAATTAATGAAATATACGAAACGTGTGACAGTCGTATTGCCAATGGAAGAAAAAGTGCATACGAGTGAGCATGAGTTGTTCCATACGGCGCAGCAACAATATGAAACACTTCAACAGCTTGCATACAGTGAGTCGGTGGATCGTGAAGAACGTGTGCATTTAACGGAGTCGCAGCGCTTTTCGAATCGCGAATTGGCTCACCTAGAAGAGCAGTTTGATCAATATCCTCCTGAAGCGTTTGAATCCGAAGGGGCCATTCAAGTCATTGAAGCGTCCAATCGACGTGCAGAGATTCATGCGGTAGCGCGCTCGATACGTAAAATGATGCGCGAAGGTAAACGATATCGAGGCATGACGGTTTTAAATCGTCAACCAGATGTCTATAACGAATTAATTCAAAATATTTTCACGCAATATGATATACCGGTTTTCATTAGCCAGAAAAAGCCGATGCTTCATCATCCATTGATTGAATTTGCGCGTTCATTGCTGGAAGCTGTGCGCACGGATTGGTCGTATGAAGCGGTGTTTCGGGCTGTGAAGACGGATCTGTTTTTCCCTGTCAATGAAAGTAAGCAAGTATGGCGAGAGCGTGCGGATCGTCTGGAGAATTTCGTACTCGCAAAAGGAATTCATGGTAAATCCCGCTGGCAAGACGAAGAGCGCTGGAAAGTGAGTCGCTATAGAGGGCTCGAGAAGATTAAAACCGTTCAGACGGATGAAGAACTGGCAATGCAGGCGGAGTTTGCCGAGACACGCGATTTGATTCGAGAGCCGATCGAACAGTTACAGCAGAAACTAAAAGTAGCTGTAACAGGAAGAGACGTGGCGGAAGCTTTGTTCTATACGCTGGAGTCACTGAATGTCTATGATAAAATAATAGAGTTGCAGCAAACCGAACAGACAAATAATCACCTACAAGCAGCGGCTGAACACGAACAAGCGTGGACGAGTTGGATTAATGTGCTCGATCAGTTTGTGTTGATGTTCGGAGAGAAAGAATTACCGATTGCAGAATCGATTAAAATACTGGATGAAGGATTCGACACGCTCGAATTCAAATTAATTCCGCCATCGCTCGATCAAGTTACCGTGACGACAGTGGAGTTATTTAATTCGATGGATGTGGAAGCGGTGTTCGTACTCGGTGCAAATGAAGGAATATTGCCACTGCGAAATGATCACGAAGGATTGCTTTCAGATAGTGACCGCGAGTTGTTTAGTGAAATTGGAATTACGTTGGCACCCACGACGAAGCTTCAACTTATGCGCGAGTCGTATATGGCGTATCGTGCGTTTACAGGAGCCAGTGCGCGTTTGACTGTCAGTTATCCAATTGCTGATGAAGAAGGAAAAGCGTTGATACCGTCTCTTTATATTCCGAGATTGCAGCAAATCGTATCAAATATTCCTACAGAGATTGCCGTTATTGAGCCGACAGAGTTATCTGAAGTAAAAGACAAGCTGGTCTATATCGAACATCCTGACGTTGCGCTGTCTTACGCAATTCGTATTATGCGCCAAGCATCGACTCAAGAAGAAATTGCGCCTGAATGGCAAGCGGTTCTCGCCTATTATAAAGAAGATCCACTTTGGTCTTCAGTCATAGAATCGATCATTCAACCCGCATTGAAGCGACAGAAAACAGAGCTTCTTGATTCGGAATTGACGACTGGTTTATATGGATCGTCCTTTACGACGAGTGTCTCGAGAATTGAATCGTATTATAGCTGTCCGTTCCAACATTTCACGACGTATGGCTTGAATTTACAAGAGCGTTTTGAGTTCCAGCTAGAAGCACCGGATATCGGGGATTTATTCCACGCGGCACTGAAATGGGTTTCGGATGAAGTGATGCGCCAAGGCTTATCTTGGGCGGCATTGACGAAAGAGCAGTGCTGGCAGTTGGGCCGGGAAGCGATTGATGCACTGGCGCCGAAGTTTTTCCATAGAATTTTATTATCGAGTCAGCGCTATGCATATATTCAGCGGAAATTAATGCAAATCATTCAACGGACGATACGGGCATTGCAGTCGCAGGCTCGTAATTCAAGCTTCACGCCGATTGCGATTGAAGCAGGATTCGGTCCGAATGAAGAAATTGCACCACTGGAAATTAACCTGAAAAATGGTCAACAGATGCATATTCGCGGACGCATCGACCGGATCGACACGATGAAAAAAGACAATCAAACTTTCTTGCGCGTGGTGGATTATAAATCATCAGCTCGTGCGCTTGATTTAACGGAAGTGTATTACGGCTTATCGCTACAAATGTTAACCTATCTCGATGTAGCGCTTGAGCACGCGGAAGATTGGTTAGGCGTCTATGCAAATCCTGCGGGTGTGCTGTATATGTACGTTCACAATCCGATGTTGCGATTGACGAAAGAGTTGAATGAAGACGCAATCGAGAAAGAATTAATGAAATCATATAAAATGCAAGGCTATATAGTGGAAGACGCAGATGTGGCGCTTGCAATGGATGACCAACTTGAAAGTGAGTCACTCATTATTCCTGCGCGTTTGAAGAAAGACGGCTCGTTTTATTCGACTTCAAAAGTCGTGCCGCCTGAAGATATCAATATTTTGCGTTCGTATGTCCGCAAGAAACATCAGCAAGCGGGGGACGGCATGTTGTCAGGCGATACACGCGTCTATCCATACCGCTTGAAAGAACATATGCCGTGTACGTTCTGTTCGTATCAATCGATTTGTCAGTTTGATAGTACGGATCCGACACAGCCTACACGGAATTACACAGCATACAAGTCAGAAGAGTCATTAGAAAAGATGCGGAAGGAGATAGATCCAGATGCAAATTCCAGATAAGCCGCCACATGAGACGTTTACGGACGAGCAGTGGAAAGCGATTCACGCGTCCGGTAAAGACATCCTCGTATCGGCTGCGGCAGGTTCAGGAAAGACGAAAGTACTCATTACACGGATGATTGAAAAAGTATTAAATACAGAACACCCGATAGATGTCGATCAGTTATTAGTTGTGACATTTACGAATGCGGCTGCCGCTGAAATGCGCCATCGAATGGCCAGTGCGCTTGAAGAAGCGATTGCTGAAAATCCATCTTCTGTTCATTTGCGCAGACAGCTGAATCTGCTCAATAAAGCACAAATTTCTTCCTTGCACTCATTCTGTCTGCAAGTCGTTCGCCAGTATTCGTATGTACTGGATATAGATCCGGGATTCCGTATTGCCGATACAACTGAAGCAGCCATTTTACGCGATGACACAGTGGCAACGGTTTTGGAAGAGGCGTATAGTCAGCCTGATCCGGAAGCGATGTATCGTCTAAGTGATAGCTTTACTGCCGATCGTAATGATCAGGCAATCGAGACATTGATTGATAAACTGTACGACTATTCACGTGTACACCCGAATCCATCACACTGGTTGGAGCTGATCCCAAAGCAGTATGAGATCGGTGAGGATGCAACGATTGACGATTTGTCGTTCATTGATTCGCTGAAAGTATCGATCCAACATACGCTTGAAGAAGCCAAAACGGTTACGCGTGATTTACAGCGAGTAGCGGAAATGAATGATGGGCCGTTGCCGTTACTAGAAACGGCAAAAGCTGATGAAGCATGGATTGACGGAGCGCTCGAATATATGCTTCACGGCAAGTGGGAAGATGCTTATGCCTATTTTCAGACGTTAAAGTGGGGGAAGGCCGGAACGATTCGGAAAGATACGTGTGACGAAGACTTGGCTGCACGAGGGAAGTCGATGCGCGATCAAGTGAAGAAAATCGTCAATGCGTTGAAAGATACGTACTTTACACGGACGCCTGCCAGATTGTTGGAGGAAATTCGTTTGATGGCGCCGCTCATGCACACGCTGGTCGGATTGGTTGAGGACTTTACGGCACGTTATCAAGCGTTGAAAGAAGAGCGCGGCTTAGTGGATTTCTCGGATCTTGAGCACTATGCGTTACAGATTTTATCCGAAGAAGTAGAGGGCGTACTCGTTCCTTCCGATATTGCGAACGATTACCGAAATCGATTTGCGGAAGTATTGGTGGATGAATATCAGGATACCAACTTCTTGCAAGAGGCTATTTTACAATTAGTTAAGCAAGGTGGAGAAACGGACGGCAATTTATTCATGGTAGGCGACGTTAAACAGTCGGTCTATCGTTTCCGTTTGGCTGAACCGGGATTATTTTTAGGGAAGTATGATCGCTTTACAACGGACGTAGACGATCAAGGCTTGAAAATCGATTTGAATGCCAACTTCCGGAGCCGTAAAGAAGTGCTGGATGCGACGAACTTTATTTTCAGACAGATTATGGGGACGCGTGTCGGGGAAATTGAGTATGACGAAGCGGCTGCGTTGAAGTATGGTGCACAGTATCCTGAAAAAGACGTGTCAGCTGGGCTGACGATTTTATATGAGAATGAAGAAGATGAATTGTCTGAGGAGCAAGAAGCGCAGCAAGATTTGAAGAAATCCCAGGCAGAGGCGCGTTTCATTGCGCAGAAAATCAAGACGTGGAAAGACGACAAAGCGCAAGTGGCGGATGCATTCAGCGGTAAGCAACGTCCACTCGAATACAGTGATATCGTCATCCTCATGCGTTCTATGACTTGGTCGAGCGAAATTGCGGATGAATTAAAAGCTGCTGGGATTCCTGTCTACGTATCGTTGTCTTCGGGCTATTTTGATGCGATTGAAGTAATGATTATGCTCAATACATTGCGTGTCGTGGACAATCCATATCAGGATATTCCACTCGTGTCAGTGTTGCGTGCACCTTTTGTCGGCATGACGGAAAATGAACTGGCACAAATTCGTCTGGTCAATCGCAATGTGACGTTCTACGAAGCGCTACATGCCTTTATGCAAACAGGTGGTGCAGGAGTCAATCCAGCGACACAGGAAAAACTTCAACGCTTTTTCTTGTTACTTGAAGACTGGCGGAATAGGGCGCGTCACGGTTCGTTGTCTGAATTAATTTGGCAAGTCTACCAAGATACGCATTACTACGAAATGGTCGGAATTTTGCCGAACGGAAAACAACGTCAAGCCAATCTACGTGCACTACATGATCGGGCGATGGCTTATGAAAAAACATCATTCCGCGGATTGTTCCGTTTCCTTCGATTTATCGATCGCATGCGTAAACGTGGCGATGATCTTGGGGAAGCGCGATTTATGAGCGAAAAGGAAAACGTCGTGCGTATTATGACGATCCACTCATCAAAAGGCTTGGAGTTCCCATATGTATTTTTAGCGGGTATGGGGCGTCCGTTCAATAAAATGGACTTTAATCAATCGTATTTATTCGATCAGCATTTCGGGCTCGCTGTCAAAGCGATTGATCCTGAGAAACGTATTATGTTTACGTCACTACCGTTTCTAGCGATCAAAGAGAAGAAGGAGCTAGAGATGCGGGCAGAGGAAATGCGGGTGCTCTACGTGGCGATGACACGTGCTAAGGAGCATTTGGAGTTGATTGCCTCGGTTAAAGACATTGAAAAGACGATGAACAAATGGCAAGAAGCACAGTTATTGGATGAAGATGCGCCTTTACCGGAATACAAACGTTCACGGGCGACGGGTTATCTAGATTGGATTGGGCCGGCTGTCGCGCGTCATATGGACTTTGGAAAATTCGGTAAAACGGCTGGCGGTGAATTGATGGACGATGCGTCTTCGTGGGAAGTTAATGCGTATCCATTTTCTGCTTTCCATAGTACCGATGAGATGGAGATTGAAGATTGGATCCCTATTGACCAAGAAGCGGCAGTGGCGGATCCGAAATTGGTTACAGAGGTGCGCAATCGTTTTGATGCACAGTATCCGTATGAATTTGCGGTCGGTTTGTCTTCCAAGCAGTCGGTCAGTGAGTTAAAGCGGATTGCATTGCTTGAATTGGAGCGGGGAGATGCGGATCCGTTTGAAGAGTTGGAGCCGGACGTCACGAAGCGAATTTCCAATCTTCATGCACGCCCATCATTTTTGCAGAAACGTTCCTTGACAAAAGCAGAAATTGGTACGGCGATGCATACCGTCATGCAGCATCTTCAGTTGAAAACAGAACTAGATCAAGCAAGTGCCAGTGACTTTGTCGAACAGCTTGCGAAGCGTGAGTTGCTGACAAAAGAAGAGGCGGCTGCAATTGACGTTCAGGCAATTGTCGCATTTTTCCATACGACACTTGGACAACGAATGGCTCAAGCCGATCAAGTGTTGCGTGAAATGCCATTTACGTATGCGTTGCCCGCTATAGAAGGCGAGTATCAGTTACTGCAAGGTATCGCGGATTGTCTGTTCCATGAAGACGGCGAGTGGGTGCTCGTCGATTATAAAACGGATGATGTCAGTGCGTTTTATTCGGATCAAGCGATTGCGAAAGAAATGCAAGTCCGTTATGGCACTCAGTTGAGTTTGTATAAAAAAGTATTGGAATCCATTCTCTCGATTGAAATTAAAGAAATGGTGCTCTATTTATTTAGCGGAGCAAAAATCATTAACTTACAGGAGGAATTTGTTTGAAGTTGACTCCTACTTCTCTTACGGAGCGAGTGGAAGCACTCGATTACTTAAGGGGTATTGCGTTACTTGGAATTTTGATAGCGAATATGATTCATTTCCATTCGCCGTATGCGTATATGGATCCATATTCTTGGTACACCATTGCGCATGAACAATCGATGTTCCATTTTATTGATGTATTTATTGAAGCCAGTTTCTACCCACTATTCGCGATGTTATTTGGCTATGGCATGAATATGCAGTATGAAAAATCATTGAAGAATGACACGTTGTTTGGGCCGTTTATGGCACGACGTATGGGAGTTCTACTAGTTTTCGGCGTGTTGCATGCGGTACTCATTTGGTCTGGCGATATTTTGTTTACGTATGCGCTCATGGGATTCATCATGATTGCGGTGATCCGGATTCCTAAAAAGTGGTTACTGGCCCTGTCGTTAGTTATTTATTTTGTGCCGACATTATTGCTGTACAGTGTTTTGGCTCTTACTCGTAGTGCGACTTCATCGAATATGTTGGATGGATTTGAAGATGTTCAGCAAATCGAACGAGCAATTGCTGCTTATGCAAACGGCACGTTCGGCGATATTTTCGCTTTTCGCTTGAATGAATTCTTCACTTTTGAAATCATTGGCTCGATTACAGCGGTCTTTATCATTTTACCGTTGATCATGTTCGGGGCAGCGTTATCGAAATTCAAAGTCATCGAGCGTATGTATGCGCTGAAAGGGAAGTTGCTGCTGGCTATGCTAGTATTTATTCCGATTGGCGTTATATTGAAGAACATTCCGAGTTGGGATGGGCCGAAGTTTGAAAATATTTTACTCGTTCAATCGATATTCGGTGGACCGATTCTGACACTGGGATATGGAGCCATGTTCTTATTGTTGTTCCAAGTTCCGTTTTTAAAGAATGTTACGCAACCTTTTGCAAACGTTGGCAGGATGGCATTCACGACGTATATTATGCAGTCGGTTATCGCAACGTTGATATTTTATTCATATGGAGCAGGTCTGTATGGTAAAGTAGATATAGTGACCGGCACATGGCTGGCAATCGGAATTTTCGTAGTCCAGCTCATTATTGCGCAGGTTTGGTTATCGAAATTCCGGATGGGACCACTCGAAGCCATTTGGCGGAAGTTGTCGTATGGAAAGAATTTCGCCGTTAAAGAGGAAAAAAAGTAGATTTTGTCGTAACATAGGAGTATGTGAATTCACATGGAAAGGGTTGGGTATTCAAATGAAATTATTGTCATTCCGTTACGAAGGACAGACTTTATTCGGACCAAAAGTTAAACGTGAGGAAGCTGTGTGGGATCTAATTGCAATGGCTGAGGCATTGGAACAAACTGATTTCCCTAAAACGATGATTGAAGGCGTTTCTCGCGGCATGGATTTCGTGGAGGAAGTTCGTAAATTGGTAGAGAAAACCGAAGCTGAAGGAAACGTAGAGCAGTTCAAGCATGCGTTCACTGACATCGAATGGTTATCTCCAATTCCACGCACACCGAAAAATGTGTTATGCGTAGGGAAGAACTATCTTGATCATGCTGAGGAACTTGGATCGAAAGCACCTGAGAAATTGATGATATTCACAAAATCCCCTACTTCAATTGCGGGAGACGAGCAAACGTTACCGATCCACAGTGAAGTGACTGATTCATTAGATTATGAAGGTGAACTGGCGGTTGTGATCAGTAAGACAGGCAAAAACATTCCAAAACAACTGGCATATGATTACGTGTTCGGCTATACAATCGGTAATGATATTACAGCGCGCAATATTCAATCGGAACACAAGCAGTTCTTCTTAGGCAAAAGTTTAGATGGTTCTTGTCCGATGGGTCCTTATGTGGTGACGAAAGACGAAATTCCAAACCCACAAAATCTATCCATTGTAACAAAAGTAAATGATGCTGTGCGCCAAAACGGTAATACATCTAATATGATATTTAAAATTGACGACTTGATAGCTGAAATCTCCAAGTACGTCACATTGGAGCCCGGCGATGTAATCTTGACAGGTACGCCAGCTGGTGTTGGTAAAGGTATGACACCTCCAACGTACTTGAAAAAGGGCGACACAGTTAAAGTATCGATCGAAGGGATCGGTACACTAGTTAACCGTTTCGAATAATACGCAAGTCTATGTAGTAAACAACAGAATAGTCGTAGCTTGAAAGATATGGTAGAATATCAATCGACTATACTAATAACGAGGTGGAAGTAATGGGATTTTTAACTGATACAACCCATATGCATATTTTTACATGGGTAGTAGGTGTTGTACTATTTCTAGTAGCAGCAAGTATGGCCAATGGAACAAAAGGAAAAAAGATTACACATATGTTTTTGCGTCTGTTCTATGTATTGATCATCATCACAGGAGCTGCGTTATTCTTTAAGCATATGAGTATTGATTCCATGCTATATGGCATCAAATTTGTCCTTGGTATTTTGACAATCGGATTTATGGAAATGGTTCTCGTTCGCGGAAGTAAAGGGAAGAACACGGGTCTTATGTGGATTCTCTTCATTGTCGCGCTACTTGCAACGATGTTCGTAGGTTTCAAATTACCGATGGGCTTCAACTTTTTCGCATAATGACTACTGATTGATAAGGAGATGGGCGAATGGCAACACAAACAGGCTGGATATTTTTGATAGTGATCCTGTTACTGATGGCGCTGTTTGCCGTTTCCGTTATCGTCAGTGCGCGAAGGCAGCGGGATCCGGACTTCTTTACCGAAGACGATAACTCATGACCATGCGCGAGCAGTGGGGGATTTTTCCTCTCCTGCTTTTTTTATTTGGTTATTCGACATTCTTTCACAAGATTGCCGTATTTATAGAACGCGACAATGGTTTTCATAAGAAAGAATGGCGTCGTCTACAGCTGTTTGATAAACTAAAAGAAGAGTTTGTATGAGGAGGATTTTCTAAAGTGAAACGAATATTCGGACTACTGGCAACAGGTTTACTTGCCCTATCGATAGCACAACCCGCTTTTGCAGATACCGACAGAAAGTTCAGCGATGAAAGTATCTATGATTTACTTGTCGACCGCTTCAATAACGGACTGGGAACGAATGATACAGAAGTCAACGCACAAGACCCGACGAAATTTAACGGAGGAGACTTCGCTGGAATCAGCAACCGATTGCAACATTTGATCGATATGCATTTTACGATGATTTCGGTCGGACCGGTTTTCAAAACGGCTTCTTACGATGGCAATGAAGTCCTTGACTATAACGAGATTGAGCCACACTTCGGTACTACGGAAGAGTTTATTGCATTGATTGATGAGATGCATGCGAATGATTTAAAAATCATGGCGGACTTCCCGCTAGTAGGTGAAGTAAACGATCCCGCTGTCCAAGATGAACTACTGCAATCGGCTGTACAATTTGTTTCTGATTATGAGTTGGACGGGCTTCGTCTGACGAAAATTGCTAACGCAGACACTGAGTTCCTGAACAACATGATTGAAGCCGTGAAAGAAGCGAACGAAGGACTTTACGTGATCACGAATGAACAAAGTGATGCAGCATTTGACAGTGTACCTGCTGAAAAACAAAGTGCAGCTATCCAAGAATCATTCGTGCAAGTAGATCCTGATTCCTCTTCATTGGATCAATTCAGTAATGATGACGCTGGAAAGTTACTACAGTTTGATGATTTAACTGGACCCCGTTTTACATATAAAATGGTGGAACTACGTCAATTCCCACCAACACGTTGGAAAGTAGCGACAGTGGCACAGTTCATGCTACCTGGTGTTCCGTTAGTACCGTATGCGACAGAAATTGCTGTCAATGGTAAAGAGGCACCGGAATCTCACCCGTTCTTTAATTTCAAGACAGATATGGAGTTACAAGAGTGGATTGGTGATCTGAATACGCTTCGTAATGATTCAGATGCACTTCGCACAGGAGATTTCAAATTCTTGCATAATGAAGATGGATTTGTTGTGTTTGAACGATCCAATGAAGATGAGAAGTGGATTATTGCGATCAATAATACATCGGTAGTACAGAGCTTCGAGCTAGATCCTGAGAAAATTGGAGAGAAGAAGAAACTCCGCGGTGTGGTGGGTCAGGATCTGATTAAGCAGACGAAAGATAATAAGTATCCGATAGTACTTGATCGTGAGCTAGCAGAAGTTTATATTGTCGAGGAAGATAAAGGGTTCAATACGCCTTATCTGATTGCTTCTATTTTGGTAGTTGTTCTGTTTGTGTTGTTTTTGTATATGGTTATACGCAAGGGCAAGCAGAGTCGGACTGAGGAAGCTGTCAGAGAGAAGAAGTAAGGAATAAAGAACCGTCGATCGACGTTCCGGGCGGACGCTTTCCTATAGGGTAGTGCATTAAAATATAAAAGTTAATGTAAAAGAAAAGGCTCAAGATGAGTTCCTTATATTGGAATTCAACTTGAGTCTCAGACAGTCTGCTTTTCGTGCAGGCTGTTTTTTTTATTCGCTTTTTGTGTTGTTTAGGAAAAATAGAGCGATAGTTCCGGGACCGGCGTGTGAGCCGATGACAGAGCCGATTTGATGAATTTCGATTGCTTTTGGTTGAATGACTTCTTGTATCATTTCTTGGAATTCTTTAGCTGTAGTTAAGTCGTCACCATGGCTGATCGCAATGGTTTGTTCTTGTAAGTTGCTGCCGCGTTCTTCCATCATTTCGATCATGCGGCGTAGCACTTTTTTGCGTCCGCGGTGTTTTTCAATTGGGACGAGTTTACCGTCTTCTACGTGCAACAAAGGTTTGATGTTGAGTAATCCGCCGAAAAATGCGCTGGCCTTGGATACGCGTCCGCCTTTTGCTAAGTAGTCTAGATCTTCTACAGTGAAAAGATGTTCCATATGTGTTGCCATGGTGCGGATTTCTTGTTCGATTTCTCGCATGCCGACACCTTCATTGCGTAGACGTACGGCTTCTTTAACGAGGAGACCGTATCCGAGTGAGGCACAATGCGTGTCGATAACTGCCAAGTCCATGGACGGGTTTTCCTCTTTCACTTGGTCGCTCGTCATGACGGCAGTTTGGTATGTGCCTGACAGTTGGGAGGAGAATGCGATGTAGATGCCGTCTTCACCCGATGTTGCAAGGTCTTTCCAAGTAGTCATCATTTTATCAGGTGAAGCTTGGGAAGTCTTTGGCTGTTGTCCTTGACGAATAGCATCAAAAACTTCCTTCGAATTAATCTCCACGATATCTTCGTATTCTTTTCCATCCAGAAGAACGCTTAACGGAAATAGTTCTACTTCATTTTTTTCAAAGAAGTCTAGAGGTAAATCACAAGCACTATCCGCAAAAATTCTCATTTCTCTTCCCCCTTATACAAAGATGTTTTTCTGTAATGATAGTCGTTCTTCTAGTATACGTGAAATGCCGTCTTCATTATTTGTATCGGTGATTTCATCTGCAATGGATTTCAGCTGGTCAATGGCATTCCCCATCGCAACTCCTGTCCCTGCGTAGTCGATCATTTCAAGATCATTGTCTTCGTCGCCAAATGCGATAATGCGATCTTTCGGTATATTCATCCATTTTGAAACAGCGTCAATTCCGACTGCTTTATTGAGGCCATGGCGTACAATTTCCACAATATTAAACGGGGCACCCCAGCGTCTATGATCGATAACTTCCGCATGCAACTCTTCAAGATGCTGACGAATCGGATCGACTGTCAGTTGGTCAGCTTGAATCAACAAACTCGTTGGATCCGTTTTCAATGAATTCCGGATGTCGCCAGCCGTAATAAGAGGACTGCCAAAGTTTAAAATATCCAAAAAGCGCTCATCATGATACTGGGTATAGACGTCATCCATAACTTCCGCCACGATATTTTGGACCGGAAAATCTTGCATGGCTTCCACTACTTCGTTGACGACAGGTAACGCAATCGTTTCGTGAATGGTTTTCCATGAATGGTCGGTAGGATGGTGAACAAAGGCTCCGTTAAAGTTGACAATGGGTGTCGTCAATCCAAGTTGTCTGTAATAAATTTCACTCGCACGATAGGGCCGGCCTGTCGCAATCATGACATGATGCCCTTGCGAAACGGCTCTACGAAGTGTTTCTTCCGTTTTGGATGATATATTTTTCTGATCTGTTAGTAATGTTCCATCTAAGTCTAAAACTATTAAATGTGGTTTCAAGAAATCCTCTCCTACTTATGCTTATAGTATCAGATTGTTATGTCTTTATAGTTTATCGTTAAACGTGTAAGTAAGTCAAAAGAATGGATGATAAGGCGAAGGTTTTGTCTTATTCGGTAAATGTTGTTATTCTAACATAACAGTAAATGATTGTAAGAAAAGAGGAATCGTCATGATTATTCGTTCAGAGAAGTGGCAAGAGATCCCAGTGCTTCATATCGTAGAGGAGTCAAAAGAAACCGAACGCATTCCTGTTGTCCTATTTTTTCATGGATTTACTAGCGCAAAGGAACATAATTTACATTACGCATATAACTTAGCTAAACAAGGAGTTCGTGTAATTTTACCGGAAGCCAAATTGCATGGAGAACGTTCAGAATCTCTGAATGAATTTCAACTAGCATTGAACTTTTGGGATATCGTATTGACTTCTATTAAAGAAGCAGATATCTTGCATGATGAGTTGTTTAGAAAAGAATTAATTGATGAAGAAACACGTATTGGTATGGGTGGCACTTCAATGGGCGGCATTACGACATTCGGCTGCTTGTCTAGTTACGATTGGGTAGACGCAGCATCCGTTATGATGGGATCACCTGCCATCACGCGCCTGGCAAAAGGTCAAATTACGTATGCAGAACGTGACGGTAGAGAATTGCCGGTGAGCCAAAAAGAACGCGAACAACTTTTTGCAGCACTCGATCAAATAGACTTATCACAAAATCCACGCAGATTGCATCAGCGCCCACTCTTCATGTGGCACGGAGAACAAGATACTATGGTGCCATTTGAGTTCACAAAAGAATTTTACGAAGAAATTCAAGAGGATTACGAAAACCATCCCGAGCTACTGAAATGGATGCCTGACGAACAGGCAGGACACTCCGTTTCGCGTCCAGGAATGCTAGCCGCAGTCAATTGGCTTGCAGAGCATTTGCACGCAAGGTAGTATGTTGGTAAGATAAGATTACTACACAGCAGAGAGGAGCATTCCTGATGAACACAGAAGAAGAAATCAAGCAGTATTTATTTGGTGCGTTAGAAAACGTCATCGACCCTGAATTGGGTATTGATATCGTCAACCTTGGATTGGTTTACAATGCAGAGTTGCTTGATGAAGGAGTCGCGAAAATAACAATGACGTTGACGTCTATGGGTTGTCCGATGGGTCCACAGATTGTAGCGAATATTGAGCAGGAGCTAATGGAGCTTCCTGAAGTGAAGGATACAGTGGTAGATATTATTTGGAATCCACCATGGTCCCGCGATAACATGTCTCGTTATGCCAAGATTGCACTCGGCGTACGTTAATAGAATACACTAACCACACCTTTTTGATAGGGTGTGGTTTTTTGATGGGGAAAGGCTGGCATGGCTTTTGGGAAGGGGATTTGCGCTTCGGAGGGGACGCTTTCCTGAGGGTTCGCGGCGAACTGATCCTCCAGGAGTCGCCCCTCCTACGCGCCAATCCCTTGCAATGTGAGTAGGTGACACTTTTTGTTGTGCATTGAAGTTATGGTTGTGATTAATGTTGAGATTTCGAGGCTATGAGCGGTTACCAAGGTTCTATGATCACATAGATGAATCTATGAGCACTCGTGGTGTCTAATAGAGCGGATTGTAGGTGCTATAGAGCGCAAAAAGTGTTCTATGAGCGCTTAAACGGATTCTATGAGCGGAAGTTGGAAGCTGGAGCTTCCATCCAATGACGAACACCAAGTAACCCACCTAACCAATCCTCATATCCCAAATGCCAACATTCAAAATAAAAAAAGGAAATGCTGGATTGTGTCGAATAGGAGTAGGGTAGCGTTAAACAGAATGTACTAGGGGGAATGGGAAATGTCAGTTAAAACAGCGGATCTATGCGATGACTTCATCGACGAACTGCAAGTATGCACAGTGGAGTTCAAATCCTACGGAAAGCACAAGAGATTCTCGGGGCCGATCTCTACAGTGAAAGTATACGAAGACAACGTGCTCGTCAAAGAAGCACTCCAAACGATACCGCAAGGCAATGTACTTGTGGTTGACGGCGGAGGTTCAAAACGCTGCGCACTCATGGGGGACATGCTCGGCGAAATCGCCCAAGATCGCAAACTTGCTGGCGTCATTATCTACGGCTGCGCACGCGACACAGCGGATCTCGGCACACAAGAGATCGGCGTCATGGCGATCGGTAGCATGCCAGTGAAAAGTATTAAGCGCGGCGAAGGACAGAAAGACGAGGTGCTTCATTTTGGAAACGTTGAATGGACACCAGGTCACTATGTCTACGCAGACGAAGATGGGGTAGTCGTTGCGCCACGTCAATTAGTTTAATGCCAGTCGCTCGCGTAATGCGGGCGGCTTTTTTATGTAAAAAATCGAACGAAAAATAATAGAGTAATTCAAGTTAAAACTTTTTACTTTCGTTAAAAAATAGACTACAATTGAATTAATCAAAGATAGTCAAAGTCAAAAAGAGAGGTGGATGTATATGCGTATGGATGGAACACAAGAAGATCAACGCTCACCACTGGAGCAATTTGGACGCAATCTAGTTGAAGAAGTAAAGAATGGTAAAATGGATCCGGTTATTGGCCGGGATGAAGAAATTCGAAATGTCATCCGAATATTGTCAAGAAAGACAAAAAACAATCCAGTACTAATTGGGGAACCAGGTGTTGGTAAAACTGCGATTGTTGAAGGATTAGCACAGCGTATTGTGAAGGGCGATGTGCCGGAAGGATTGAAAGACCGCCAGATTTTCGAACTAGATATGAGTGCATTGATAGCAGGTGCGAAATATCGTGGGGAGTTTGAAGAACGCCTGAAAAGTGTCTTGAAACAAGTGAAAGACAGTAATGGAGAAATCATTATGTTCATTGATGAAATCCACACGATCGTTGGAGCAGGTAAAACTGAAGGCGCGATGGATGCCGGCAATATGTTGAAGCCGATGCTTGCACGCGGTGAATTGTACTGTATTGGTGCG
Source organism: Sporosarcina ureae (assembly GCF_029267015.1). Taxonomy (GTDB): domain Bacteria; phylum Bacillota; class Bacilli; order Bacillales_A; family Planococcaceae; genus Sporosarcina; species Sporosarcina ureae_D. Next base: position 16,760 of record NZ_JARIEA010000006.1, read on the forward strand.
ACTACACTAGATGAGTATCGCATGTATATCGAGAAAGATGCGGCACTTGAAAGACGTTTCCAGCAAGTTATGGTTCGTGAACCGTCTGTTGAAGACACGATTTCAATTTTACGTGGTTTGAAAGAACGTTTTGAATTACACCATGGTGTGCGTATTCATGACCGAGCCATCGTTGCAGCGGCAACATTATCCGATCGGTATATAACAGAACGTTTCATGCCAGATAAAGCTATAGATTTAATTGATGAAGCATGTGCGATGATTCGTACAGAAATTGACTCTATGCCGTCAGAATTAGATGCGGTAACTCGTAGAATTATGCAACTTGAAATTGAAGAGCAGGCATTACGTAAAGAAAAAGATACGATGAGTCAGTCTCGTCTGAAAACTTTACGAGAAGAGTTGCAAGATTTGAAGGATTCCTCAAAAGATATGCGTGAGCAATGGGACAATGAAAAAGCTGAATTGAAAATTATTCAAACGAAAAGAGAAGAGCTAGATCGCTATCGTCGTGAACTCGAGGAAGCACAAAGCAGTTTTGATTTGAATAAAGCTGCAGAATTACAATACGGTAAAATTCCTGCACTAGAGAAAGCATTGAAAGAACTGGAAAGCCCACTTGAAGGTACGAAAGATTTACGTTTAGTACGTGAAGAAGTGGCGGAAGAAGAAATTGCTTCAATCGTTGCGCGTTGGACAGGTATTCCGGTAACGAAACTAGTAGAAGGTGAACGCGAGAAGTTATTGCGATTGCATGAAACATTGAAAGAACGTGTGATTGGACAAGACAATGCCGTACAACTCGTCACGGAAGCCGTCTGGCGTGCACGTGCGGGTATTCAAGATCCGAATAAGCCTATTGGTTCGTTCTTGTTCTTAGGTCCGACTGGGGTAGGTAAGACGGAGCTAGCGAAAACATTGGCAGCTACATTGTTTGACTCAGAAGACCACTTTGTCCGAATTGATATGTCTGAATACATGGAGAAGCATAGTGTGTCTCGTTTAGTCGGTGCGCCTCCAGGATATATCGGGTACGAAGAAGGCGGTCAGCTGACAGAAGCAGTCAGACGGAATCCATATGCAGTCGTGTTATTGGATGAAATCGAGAAAGCTCACCCAGATGTAGCGAATATCTTGCTGCAGATCCTTGATGACGGTCGCATCACTGATAGCCAAGGACGTTTGGTCAACTTTACGAATACGGTTGTCATTATGACTTCGAATATTGGATCTGCTTATTTACTTGAGAATGATTTAGATGAGTCCGAGCATGCCAAAGAAGATTTGATCATGGCTGCACTTCGTAGTCACTTTAAGCCGGAGTTATTGAATCGGATGGATGACATCATTATCTTCCATTCTTTAACTGCTGAATCATTCAAAGCGATTGCTAACAAGATGCTCGTTGATTTGGTAGCTCGTCTAGAAGAGCAAGATCTAGAACTCGTCTATGATGAAGATGTGCTCGATTGGATTGTGCGTGAAGGTGCAGATGCAGATTTCGGTGCACGTCCATTGAAACGATTCATCCAACGACATGTAGAAACAAAAGTCGCAAAAGAAGTAATACGTGGCGGACTGGTCGAAGGACAGCAAATCAAATTGTCCATGAATGATGGAGAATTGGTTGTAGAAGTCATGCCAGTAGGATAAGGTCAATATAAAAAGCGTAAGAACTGATAAACAGTTCTTACGCTTTTTGATCGTCTATTAAACGTCAGCTGGAGATTCGTTAGGAATGATTGCTGTGATAATCAATACAAGTACAGCCAAAACGATTGAAACGGTAACGCCCGCCATAAAGTCGAATTCAGTACCTCCAATGGAGCCAGCAACGTAGTTTAACATAGCTACTAATAGGAACGACCAAACAAATGTCATAATATAGTGCATGATTTTCACCTCGAATAGTCTATTTCAAAGTTCATCATACCATAGTCAGTCAAAACGTTGAAATGATTTTATACATTATATTTGACGAAAAAGTGTCCTCGTCTTGAAATAGTACACATTTTCTTCTATAATTACTACCAGGTACTAATATTAGATGATAAGGAACGAGGTAGATGAGATGAGAGCTGGACTTTTAGGGATGGGTAAATTTGTTCCACAAACAGTGATTACAAATGAAGACTTAGAAAAACGTTTAGATACTTCCGACGAATGGATTCGCACGCGTACAGGAATACAAGAACGCAGAATTGCGGATGATACTATTGATACGTCTGACATGGCATTTGAGGCTGCGAAGGATGCACTGGAGTCAGCAGGGATTCGCGCCGATCAAATCGGTCTTATTTTAGTAGCGACAGTAACGCCTGATAACATATTCCCTTCTGTTTCAACGATGATCCAGCATCGCTTAGGTGCAAAGAATGCAGCGGCGATGGATATATCTGCAGCTTGTGCAGGATTCATCTACGGTGTAGTAACGGCCAAGCAGTTTGTTGAATCTGGCACGTATGACTATGTCCTCGTAGTAGGCGTGGAAAAGTTATCGAAAATCGTCGACTGGGAAGACCGCAATACAGCTGTTTTATTCGGTGATGGGGCAGGAGCGACAGTCGTAGGGAAAGTGAGTGAAGGAAGAGGAATTCTTTCATTCGAATTGGGAGCAGACGGTTCAGGTGGAAAACATCTTCATCATGATAAATTTTTACAAATGAATGGCCGTGAAGTATTCAAATTCGCGGTACGTCAAATGGGAGAAACAGCGGTCAACGTGGCAAAAAAAGCAGGTTTGACGACTGACCAAGTGGATTATCTGGTTCCTCATCAGGCGAATATCCGTATTATGGAAGCCTCACGTGAGCGTTTAGGCTTACCGGTCGAGAAGATGTCCAAGACGGTTCACAAGTACGGCAATACGTCAGCTGCATCTATTCCGATTTCATTGACGGACGATTTGGCCGAGGGACGCGTGAAAGATGATGATGTAATTGTTCTTGTAGGATTCGGTGGCGGCTTGACATGGGGCGGCTTATGTATAAAATGGGGTAAATAAATAACCTGTAAAATAAAAGTTTACGATAGAGAGGAAGTTTGAAATTGGAAAAACGACGTGTAGTGGTAACGGGTATTGGTGGAATCACCCCAGTAGGTAACTCTGCTGAAGAATCATGGAATGCGGTTTTAGAAGGAAAATCCGGTATTGATATCATGACTAGACTCGATCAAGAGAAATTCCCAGTTCGTGTTATGGCAGAGGTTAAAGGATTCGATATCGAGCAATATGTTTCACGTAAAGATGCTCGTAAAATGGATCGGTTCACGCATTATGCAGTCGCTTCAGCAATGATGGCTATGAAAGATGCAAACTTGGAACTGGAAGGCGACTTAGCGCTTCGTACAGGAGTTTGGATCGGTTCTGGAATCGGTGGAATGGAATCACATGAGACACAATTTAATACATTCCTTGAAAAAGGTTACCGACGCGTCAGTCCATTTTTCGTTCCGATGATGATTCCGGACATGGCAGCAGGACAAGTGTCTATTTTTACAGGCGCTAAAGGTATCAACTCTTGTTCCGTAACGGCTTGTGCATCTGGTACAAACTCGATCGGGGACGCATTCGAAGTAATCCTTCGCGGAGATGCAGATGTGATGATTACGGGTGGAACTGAAGCACCGATTACGTCACTTGCAGTAGCAGGTTTCATCGCAAGTACGGCGTTGTCTTTAAATGATGATCCATCAAAGGCTTCCCGTCCGTTCGATAAAAACCGTGATGGTTTCGTTATGGGTGAGGGTGCAGGTATCTTGATTTTAGAAGAGTATGAGCATGCGGTTGCTCGTGGAGCGAAGATCTATGCAGAGATTGTAGGCTACGGTTCAACTGGGGACGCACATCATATTACAGCACCGGCACCAGGTGGAGAAGGTGGCGCACGCGCTATGCAACAGGCATTGGCTAAAGCAGGCGTAGAGCCGAACCAGGTGGATTATATCAATGCACATGGAACGAGTACGCCATATAATGATTTGTTTGAGACGATGGCTGCGAAGACGGTGTTTGGCGATCACGCGTATAAGTTGGCGATGAGCTCGACTAAGTCGATGACAGGTCATTTGCTTGGCGCGGCTGGTGGTATTGAGGCGATCTTTACTGTGAAGGCGTTGCAGGAAGGGATTTTGCCTCCTACTATGAATTATGAGACGCCGGATCCTGAGTGTGATTTGGATTATGTGGTGAATGAGGCGCGTAAGGCGGATATTACGTATGCTATGAGTAATTCTCTTGGCTTTGGCGGGCATAATGCTTCGTTGGTGTTTAAGAAGATATAATGGTGGAAGTGGGAAGGGTCGATTTTGACTCTTTCCGCTTTTTTTATTGGGGAAGTTTAAGTTCAAGTTCAAGTTCAAGTTCATTGGTGAGTGGAAGGGCACCGTTTACCGACGTTCCAGGCGGACGCTTTCCCATGGGCCCGCGGTGAGCCAACCAGGTCGCAGGCTCCCTTTGGTTGTCTCACCTGATCGGGCTGATCCATCGGGAG
>NZ_JARIEA010000042.1 GCF_029267015.1 Sporosarcina ureae
AGGATAGGAACTAGTACTACTCAGTCACTGGTTTTATCTCCTATAAACCACAACATGATTTGATAAGTACTCAGTAGCGCAGGCACAACTGCGGGGTCGGCCGTGGCCATGAGACAGCTAGCAGCTCCACCGCTAGTTGGCTCATGGCTGGAGGCAATCCCCCACGTGCCTGCGCGAGTCCAAAAAGCAGACCCTCACTAACTCCAGTCCCCAACAACCAGTCGAGCAACGACCCCACACAGTACCTCCATACTACACATCCCACCTATTTATCTACCACGACAATAAAATTTTATAAAATATTGACAAGCTAAAGCGCTTTCATGGTAGAATGGTAATGTCTATGACTACAAATAGTAAAGGGGAGATGGTCACATGAAGAAAAACTCACTTCGCCTACTGGCGCTAGTTTCCATGCTTGCACTTCTTGTACTCGCAGCTTGCGGTAACGACGAAAAAGCTGACGGCGACAAAGATGCAGACGGAAACAAAGACGAAGGTAAAACGGAACAAGACTACAAGTTCTTGAGCTTACTTACTGGGGGAACACAAGGAACTTATTATCCACTAGGTGGATCTTTTGCTGAATTCATCAGCCAAGAGACAGGAATCAAAACTACTGCTGAGGTATCTCAAGCATCTGCTGCAAACATGACAGCGCTTAAAGATGGAGATGCACACATTGCATTCGTACAAACAGACATCGCGTACTACGCATCTAAAGGTGAAATGATGTTTGACGGAGAAGTAATCGACGAAGTATCTGCTGTTGGTTCACTTTACCCGGAAACAGTTCAATTGGTTACTTTGAAGAAAAGCAACATCAAGACGTTTGAAGACTTAAAAGGTAAAAGTATTTCAATTGGAGCGCCAGGATCAGGTACAGCAGCTAACGCTGAGCAACTACTTGAAATTCACGGTTTAGCTCTAAGCGATATCAAAGCACAAAACTTAGACTTCGGTGAGTCTCAAGAGAGTCTACAAGCTGGACAAATCGATGCTGCATTCATTACAGCTGGAACTCCAACAGGTGCTGTTGAAGGTCTAAACGCGACTTCTGAAGTTTTCATTGTTCCAGTTGAAGACGCAAAAGCTGACGAATTAATCGAGAAATATCCATACTATGCAAAAGAAATGATCCCTGCTGGAACATATGGTTCTGAAGTAGAAACACCTGCAGTATCAGTAGGTGCAATGCTTGTTATGCAGAACGATATTTCTGAAGAGCTTGGTTATCAGATCACGAAGGCAATTTATGAAAACGCTTCAAAAATTCAACATGCTAAAGGTGCTTTGATTAAAGCAGAAAACGGTTTGAATGGTATTGGTATTCCTGTACACCCAGGTGCACAGAAGTACTTTGACGAAGTGAACTAATAAACTGAGTCAGTTATCTGATAGAAGTATGGGGACGGTGAAGCGAGAGCTTTGTCCGTCCCATTCTTAATTTTTAAAAGTAATTCGCAAAATTCATACACTATTATGCCTATTGCATGTAATGTAACAGAGAGGATTAAGTGGATGAAAACACGAAAGATTGTTCTTCTGCTGACGTTTCTAATAGGAATTGTAATGCTGGTCGTATTGTTTTATCCATACAGACAAATGATCGTACTTGAAGAGGTTCGGAGCGAACAGCCAAAAGCGTATTATCTTCCATTACATAAGGATCGAAATTTTCAAGTGAACTATATTCACTCGATTCACTTGTCTAATGTGAAGGAGCAATATCGCATTACCGAAGACGGAAAGCTCCGTTTCGAATTTATGCAGTATGAAGACGTAGCCATCGGATTGCCAGGTTACGCAGAAGAAGGCGAAACACTGCATGTGGAAGATGGTGTTTATACGCTTACATTCGAAAAACGCGTGATAGATTCGTTTGTTCTCTATGTGGGTAGGGTGAATGCAGATCTGTCTTTGCGATATGAGCAACAAGAGTATCATCTAAAAGAATTCCTTGAAAAGGGTCATTCATATGAATTTCATGTAATGAAGGTGCCAAATTATAAGTTGTTGAAAGGAGTTAGATTAAATGGATCGTAATAAAGATCAGGAAAAAGACATACCCGTCCTTTCAGATGAAGAAATGGGGACGCTTTCCGAACAAGAGCAACTCGAAATTCTTCAAAAGTATGACCCGGAATCCAATACACGCGATTTAAAAGGGCTGCTAGGAAAAATTGTGTTTTTTGGATTGCTAGCATTTTCAATTTTTCAGTTGTATACAGCAATTGGTAAGCCATTTACGGCTCAAATCCAGCGTTCGATTCACTTAGGTTTTGCTTTATCACTTATATTCCTCATGTTCCCTGCTAGAAAGAAGATTGGTGAACGCCGCAATAAAGTGCCGTTTTACGATATTATTCTTTCCATATTGGCAATAGCCGTTGGTTTATACTGGCCGCTATTCATCGATGAATTAGTATTTCGTGTGGGGCGTGTATCCGATATCGATTTAATTATTGGTGTTTTAGCAGTTCTACTCACACTAGAAGCAGCGAGACGTGCGGTGGGAATGCCGATTACGATCATCTCGATCGTGTTTCTCGCGTATGCGTTCTTTGGACCTTATTTCCCAGGCTTCCTCGCACATAGAGGACAAAGCGTGGAAAACCTTGTTCAATTAATGTTCTTTACAACGGACGGGATCCTCGGTACACCGATTAGCGTATCCGCCACCTTCATATTCGTCTTCCTATTGTTTGGGGCGTTCCTTGTGAAAACTGGCGTAGGTAACTACTTCAATGACTTAGCGGTAGTATTAGCGGGTCGTTTAACGGGTGGACCGGCAAAAGTTGCGATTTTCTCAAGTGCTTTGCAAGGTACGATCTCAGGTAGTTCCGTAGCAAACGTTGTTGGATCGGGTTCATACACGATTCCGATGATGAAGAAGCTTGGCTATCGTAAAGAATTTGCGGGTGGAGTAGAGGCTGCGGCTTCTACGGGTGGACAGATTATGCCACCGATCATGGGAGCTGCAGCGTTCCTAATGGTTGAATTCATCGGCGGTGTAACGTATTGGGAAATTGCCAAAGCGGCAGCTATTCCTGCATTGTTATATTTCACTGGAATTTGGATCATGACGCATTTCGAAGCAAAGCGCGTAGGTTTGCAAGGAATGGATGCATCACAGATTCCAAATCGGAAAGAAACATTAAAAAAGATTTATTTATTGCTGCCGATCCTTGGAATTATCGTCTTCTTATTGGCGGGTATTCCTACGATGAAAGCAGCATTACTCGGTATTGTTCTTACAATTATCGTCAGCTCCATTAGTAAAGAAACGAGAATTGGATTCAGAGATATGATTGATGCATTAGTAGATGGTGCACGTACAGCATTGGCTGTTGCGGCAGCGACTGCTTGTGCGGGTATAATTGTAGGCGTCGTTGTAAAGACGGGTCTTGGGCTAAGCTTGGCAACTGGCTTGATCTCAGCAGCCGGTGGTAACGTCTTGCTTACGTTAATCTTCACAATGTTTGCAGCAATTATTTTGGGGATGGGCTCTCCAACGACTGCAAACTATGTTATTACATCTACAATTGCAGCGCCAGCCATCATTACACTATTGATGCTTGATGAGCCTGTAGGGGCAGCTGTGCCGATTGTAGTGGCAGTATCGGCACACTTATTCGTATTTTACTTTGGTATTATTGCAGACATCACGCCGCCTGTTGCGTTGGCAGCCTTTGCAGCTTCAGGGATTTCTGGTGGAGATCCGATTAAGACCGGTATTACTTCTGCAAAATTGGCGATAGCCGCCTTCATCATTCCGTATATGTTCGTCTTTAACCCCGCGATGCTGATGCTCGATTCGAGTATAACGGAGATTGTATGGGTGACCTTGACAGCCATTGTAGGTATGGTCGCAATCGGGGCTGGAATCATTGGCTTCTGGTACAGTAAATTGAATTGGATTATGCGAATTATCACGATTGGTACAGGCATGTTGTTGATCTATCCTGAAACTATGACAGATATCATTGGCTTGGTGTTATTCATTATCTTGCTGGCATTCCAGTGGATGGGGAATAAGAAAAATACTCCGCCTAAATTAGCATCAAATTAAATCACTAAAAGACTTGTTAGCCCGAAAAGGAGCTGGCAAGTCTTTATTTTATTGAAGAAATAGTAAAGTTATTAAATTTTCTCTAACAGAAACTAAAGATTCTATTAGTCGAATCGGGAGAATTATACTATGTCGAACAATATGATTAATAGAAGACAAGTTTAGTATTTGTAAGGGTTTGCAAAGTATACGGATTTTTTCAAACACATGATGATCGTAAAGTCAAGAAGTCAAAGGTCTATAAAACAGTCGAGCGAATTTGGACTAATTACGCAGTTTTGCCAACGTCGATTATGTATATACTACATATAAGCGAATCAGTCATTGCAAACAAAATATAAAGATCGGTACAGAAACCAATCAAATCAAAAGGGAGCGAAATAATATGAATACACAAGAGACATGGTGGGAAAACGTATTTGAAGGGCACTTGGCACATGGCTTTAACAAAGAACGTATGAGTGAGCTAGAACAAGAAGGATTTTTATACTTCGAGAATGAATCAATAGAAGAACCAATTAACCCTATGCAATAAGAGAAAGGAGAATTTTCTCTGAATAAGGTAACTAACTTCCATTAAAATCGGTAATTTTTCTGTCATCGTAGAAAAATTGCCGATTTTTAATTTCGTTGTTTACAATGAGGATGGATGATGCTATTATAGTATTTGTGCTTGAGAGCCTAACTGGCTTGCTTCTTGCATACACATCCTAGTATTATCGATTCCGTAGCTCAGCTGGGAGAGCGCCACCTTGACAGGGTGGAGGTCGCTGGTTCGAGCCCAGTCGGGGTCATAGGTGCCAAACCTAAGTTATTTACCGTCGGAACACGGTTTATAACAATAAACAGTCCTATTAGACCGAATGTCTAGGGGCTGTTTTTTTTATGTCTTGATTTTAGATAGTCTTTCCTATTTTCGGTAAAATATAATTACAATACACACATCGATCGCACGGTGTATACTTAAAGTACAAATAAGCATGTAGGTAAGCAGGAGGGATACGTTTTGATGAAAAGAAAACAAGAAACATCCAATGTAAAAGAATATATAGTGGAAGAACAAATAGAATTATTGCCGTATTTATTGAAGATCATGTCAAAAAGTAGTCGGAATTCAGTTAAATCGGTTCTTACACGTGGACAAGTTATGGTGGATGGTCACATGACAACAAAGCATAATCAGTTATTAGAACCTGGACAAACGGTTGAAATACAGAGTAACAAAGCGGCTATTAATGTGTCTCAATTAGTAGGTGTAGCTATTCTGCATGAAGATGAAGATCTCATCGTAATCAATAAAGACGCAGGCGTTCTTTCTGTTGCATCGGAAAAAGAAAAAGATCAGACAGCGTACCGTGAAATTACGAAATATGTTAAAAGAAGTCATCCCGAGAATCGGATTTTTGTTGTGCATCGACTGGATCGAGATACATCCGGCGTCATGATGTTTGCTAAAAATGAAGAAACGCAGCAAGCTCTACAAAGCACATGGAATGAATCCGTAAAGGAACGGTTGTATACGGCACTTGTAGAAGGAAAAGTACGTACACAATCGGGTACTATCAATTCTTGGTTAACTGAAAATAGTGCATTTCGAGTCTATTCAAGCCCGACTGACAATGGCGGACAACATGCGATTACACACTATAGAAGAATTCAAGCAAACAAAAACTATTCATTGCTAGAGGTTCTACTGGAAACGGGTCGCAAAAATCAAATTCGAGTACATATGGAAGAATTGGGTCATCCTGTCATAGGAGACAGAAAGTACGGTGCTACGGGCAATCCTATACGCAGGGTAGGGCTTCATGCAACAGCATTGGCTTTCCTGCATCCACGTACAGGCGAATTGGTTCGATTTGAAGCAGAAGTACCACAGATCTTTGTTACGCGTTCTAAATAATAAGTAGTGTGATTTGCAGACCCTTAACATATCTAAGGGTCTGCTTTTTTATATTTCAATATTCAAATGCTTGTTTGAATGTATGAATTGACAGAAAGTCATTCATTGCATATACTAAAACTAATCAATCAAATGAACGGTTGAATGAAGAAAACCTAAAAAATGATGAGTTTTTTGAGAGGACTGGTTACATGGCTTCTGAGAAAAATGTCTATCGCCTACAGAATCTATCGTGCACAAGTTGTGCTGCAAAGTTTGAGAAGAACGTTCGTCAGATTTCTACTGTGGAAGATGTTCAACTGAACTTCGGCGCTTCTAAATTAACAGTCGCGGGAGATGCCTCGATCTTACAACTAGAAGAAGCAGGAGCGTTTGACGGTATTAAAGTATTTCCTGAAAAACAGCGGGTCATTAAACAACATATGCCTTTTTGGAAAAAACGTGAAAATCAAACGACAATTGCTTCCTTAATTCTACTATTGGCAGGGTATGCTGTGTCTACCGCAAATGGTGATAATAACTGGCTGTCTATCGGATTGTTTTTAGCTGCCATTCTAATTGGCGGATTCAGTTTGATGAAAGAAGGATTAACGAATCTTTTTAAACTTGAATTCGATATGTCCACATTGATGACGATTGCAGTGATTGGCGCCGCGCTGATCGGTGACTGGGCTGAAGGTGCGGTAGTAGTGTTCCTTTTCTCTGTTAGTGAAGCATTGGAAAGTTACTCCATCGATAAGGCGAGAAATTCCATTACGTCATTAATTGAAATTGCCCCCACTACAGCAATCGTGCTTCGTGGAAGTAATGAATTTGAAGTAGATGTAGAAGATTTACGTATTGACGATGTCATTTTAATTAAACCAGGACAAAAGATTGCGATGGATGGTGAAGTGATCCAAGGTGATTCTTCCGTTAACCAGGCTGCTATTACAGGCGAGTCTGTACCTGTCCACAAAGTCCTTGGTGACGAAGTGTTTGCGGGTACATTGAATGAAGAAGGGGCAATGCAAGTACGTGTTACAAAGCTTGCTGAAGATACGACGATTGCCAAAATCATTCATTTAGTCGAAGAAGCACAAGCGGAAAAGGCACCGACACAACAATTTGTCGATCGTTTTGCGAGATATTATACACCAGCTATTTTAATTATTTCCTTATTGATCATGATTATACCTCCACTTTTAATGGGTGGAATATGGGGCGAATGGTTTTATAAAGGACTTGTCGTACTAGTAGTAGGCTGTCCTTGTGCGTTAGTCATTTCGACACCTATTGCAATTGTGACTGCAATCGGAAATGCTGCACGTAACGGTGTTTTAATAAAAGGTGGCATTCATTTAGAAGAAACTGGCCAGATCAAAGTCGTGGCTTTCGATAAAACAGGCACGTTGACTGAAGGGCGTCCGGAAGTAACGGATGTTTTGACGGTTTCGTCATTAACAGAAGATGAAGTTTTGCAACAAGCTGCTTCTATCGAGAAATACTCTCAACATCCATTGGCATCCTCTATTATACGTGCAGCCGAGAAATTACCGGTTGGGTTGCTTGCAGTGGATCAATTCCAGTCTATTACCGGTAAAGGTGCAAAAGCCAAGATTGGAGAGCATGTGGTACACGTAGGAAGTCCAAATCTATTCAAAGAACTACATGCTATGGATGAGTCGATTGAACAGCAGGTTCTTACGTTGCAAAAACAAGGTAAGACCGTGATGCTTGTTTGGTCTGAAGCAGGCCTAGAAGGAATCATTGCAGTAGCAGATCGAGTTCGTAAAAATAGTCTAAAGGTTATTCAGAAGCTACATGAAATGGGTAAGCGGACGGTTATGCTCACTGGTGACAATCAATCAACTGCTTCAGCGATCGGTGCGCAACTCGGCTTAACTGAAGTCAAGGCAGAATTGTTACCTGATCAAAAGGTTGAGATGATCAAATCATTGGGTCAATACGGTAAAGTAGCAATGGTGGGGGACGGAGTGAATGATGCCCCAGCGTTGGCTACAGCGAGTGTTGGAATCGCGATGGGCGGTGCGGGAACGGATACGGCACTGGAAACAGCGGATATTGCATTGATGGCGGACGACTTGGAAAAGCTTCCGTATACAATCAAATTGAGTTCTCGTACGAAACAAATTATATTACAGAACATCTCAATCGCGCTTGGATTAAAAGTGATTGCGTTGTTGCTCATTATTCCAGGCTGGCTAACATTATGGATGGCGGTCATGGCGGATATGGGTGCGACTGTCATAGTGGTATTAAATTCATTGCGACTCATGAGAAGTAAAATATAATAAATAAGAAAAAACTTCAGACGAATAATTCGTCTGAAGTTTTTTCTAGTGCATAAGATGATAGACTGATAAGAACAACAATTATGGGGAGTGTGGATAATTTGGCAATGACGAACTTAGAACTTGAAATGATTATGAACAAACAGAAACAATATTATGTGTCAGGCGTGACGCGTAGTATTTCATTCCGAATCATGATGTTGGAAAAACTATACAAAGCGATTCAAAAGCACGAAAAAGAAATTTTGGAAGCTTTGCATAAAGACCTGCACAAACATCCACTTGAAGCGTATGTATCAGAAATAGGTTTCGTCTTATCCAGTATTACACACATGATAGATCACTTGGATGAATGGGCAACGCCTGAAAAAGTGAAGACACCTCTTCATCTGCAACCTGCAACGAGTTTTATCGTGAAGGAACCATATGGTACGGCTTTGATTATTGGACCATTTAACTATCCATTCCAATTATTGCTTGATCCACTTGTAGGATCCATTGCTGGAGGGAATTGTACAGTATTGAAGCCATCAGAGGATGCATTACATACGGCAGCCGTCGTAGACAAAATCATGACGAGCATTTTTCCTGCCGAGTATGTATCAGTTGTGCATGGTCAAAAAGAAGAGACGCAACTGTTGTTACATGCACCTTTTGATTATGTGTTCTTTACGGGAAGTGCAAATGTAGGGAAGATCGTCATGAAAGCTTGTGCGGAAAGATTAACTCCATTTACATTGGAATTGGGTGGGAAAAGCCCAGCGGTTGTCGACCATACGGCAGATATTAAAAAGGCGGCGGAGAAAATTGTTTGGGGTAAGTATATGAATGCGGGTCAAACGTGCGTAGCGCCAGATTATGTACTGGCCGATGTATCGATTCGCGAAGAACTAGTAGAAGAAATGAAGAATGCTATTCAGCGTTTTTATGGAAAAGACGCGCAAAATAGTACGGACTACGGTCGTATAATTGCAGATCGTCATTTCGATCGTTTGGCAAAAATCTTAGAACAAGATCAAGCATATATCGTAGAAGGTGGCCATACAGACGCCGCAGATAAATATATTGAACCGACGATTTTGATGTTATCCGATTGGAATAGCGCAAGTATGCAAGATGAATTATTCGGTCCGATATTGCCTGTGCTTCCGTACGATAATTTAGGGATTGCGATACAACAAATTAGTACGTTGCCTAAACCGCTAGCTGCCTACTTTTTCACCGAAAACGATGAAGCAGCTAATCACTTTATAGAAGCACTACCATTTGGCGGGGGCTGCATCAATGATACGATCTCGCATGTTGCAAACATTCATTTACCGTTTGGTGGAGTAGGGCCTTCCGGAATGAATCAATACCATGGTAAAGCGAGTTTTGAAACATTCACCCATTCTAAATCAATGATGAAAAAAAGCACTGTCGTTTCAGTTCCCTTGGCATTTCCACCATACAAAGGGAAGTTGCCATTAGTGAAACGTTTCCTACGCTAATAGAAAGTAAATCATTGTCTAGGCACTCTGCTGACTTTTGACCAGCAGAGTGCCTTTAAATTATCTTTTGAATGACGTCTACAATCAAGAGAAGAGAAGTATCATGTAATCTATGACTTGAATGTTTAGATCAAACAATGAGATGAGATCCTATGGCTATTCTGAAAATGTATATACGTAAGGTGACGGACAGCAGTTGTCTGTTCTTTTGACATGTTTAATACTCTTCAATCAATATTCAATGTATGAGGTTTTAGGTGGATGTGATAAGAAAATACGCGTATGATACTAGTAATTGATTAATTAATTAGTACTTCATTTTTTCAAAAAAACAAAGCCTTTATAGTGAAATCCATTTATTTGTTATAATGATAAGGCTATTCACCAACTCACTGGAGGAAAACACATGAATACGAAAGAATTGCTATCCGTACTGCCTGTAAAAACAATAAAAGGGACATTGCCTGAGAAGATCACGGATGTGGCAGTAGACTCTAGAGCTGTTCAAGATGGAGGGGTATTTGTCTGTCTGAAAGGCTACACTGTAAATGGCCATCAATTCGTACAGAATGCCTTATTGAGTGGCGCTCGCGTTATTGTGGCGTCTGAACCCATTTTAATTGATGAAGACCGTGCAGCGGTTGTGTACGTAGAAAACACTTCAAAAGCGATCGAGTTATTGGCATCCAAGTACTATCAGTATCCTTCAAAGCGCATGAAAATGATTGGCGTGACAGGTACCAATGGCAAAACAAGTGTCGGCAACATCATTCATGACATGCTACGGCAGGTAGATGAAAAGACTGCGGTATCAGGCACGATTGGTTTTAAATTAAATGATATTCTTTATGAAACAGAAAATACAACGACAGACGTTTTGACTACTCAGCAAATGATCGCACAAGCAGCAAATGAAGGCTGTGAATCGATGATCATGGAAGTCTCTTCACACGGCTTAGTAGAAGGTCGATTGGCGGGAACAGAATTTGATATCGCGATTTTCACTAACTTGACGCATGATCATTTGGATTATCATAAAACGATGGAAAATTATAGTGCGGCAAAAGGATTATTGTTTGCACAACTCGGTCAGCAACTAGATCAGCAAAAGTTTGCTGTTATTAATGCAGATGATCCGTGGAGTAGTAAAATGATCGAAATGACTTCTTTCCCGATATTTACATATGGGATTCACGTAAAATCTTCATTTCAAGCGACAGCAATCGAGATGCAGTCTAACCGTACGAAATTTCAATTACGAGCACCAGATGGGATATTCTCTGTCACGATGCCATTGATTGGAGAGTTTAACGTATATAATTCATTAGCTGCCATTGCGGCGTTGTATGCTAAAGGATTTAAGACAGAAGATATTTTACCGCTCATCGCGAATGTCTCGACAGTGAAAGGTCGCTTGGAAAAGGTGGAAACTTCTTTACCATTGACGATTTTTATCGATTACGCACACTCACCAGATGCAATTGAAAAGGCGATTGCTACTGTACACCCTTTAAAACAGGAAGGAAGTCGTCTTCTCTTTTTGATTGGCACAGGAGGCAATCGAGATCGTTTGAAGCGCCCAATTATGGGAGAAAAAGCAGCAGCTGCTGATTATGTCGTGTTTACGACGGATGATCCGCGAGACGAACCGTATGAGTCCATCCTATCGGAACTGAGTGCCACGATGCCCCATGACCAGTATATTTGTATTGGGGATAGGGAAGAGGCAGTACGACATACAATTGAGCAAGCAAATGCTGGAGATATTATCATATTTGCAGGAAAAGGCCATGAAGATTTCCAAATTATCGGCAATACAAAATATGCACATTCCGATGCACAGATTGCACTTGATGAAGCAACTAAAAAGTTTGGCGATACAACTATCAATAAATGAAGAACAGTGAAGATTTGAGAGCATATAGTTTTTTAGTCAATTCAATGAAAATCATTGAAATGCATCCCTATTCTCTCTATGATAGAAAACGTAAGTAAAAGGAGAGTACGATTGATGCAAAAGAATATACAAGATGAAATTTCTTCGCGACGAACGTTTGCGATTATTTCTCACCCGGATGCCGGTAAAACGACAATAACTGAAAAACTACTGTATTTTGGCGGTGCAATTCGCGATGCTGGAACAGTTAAAGGAAAGAAGTCAGGGAAATTTGCTACATCTGACTGGATGGAAATTGAAAAACAACGCGGAATTTCTGTCACTTCTTCCGTTTTGCAATTTGACTATGAAGGTAAGCGTGTCAATATTTTAGATACACCTGGACACGAAGATTTTAGTGAGGACACATACAGAACTTTAATGGCAGTCGATGCAGCCGTTATGATGGTCGATTCTGCAAAAGGAATTGAACCACAGACGATTAAATTGTTCAAAGTTTGTAAAATGCGTGGGATTCCTATTTTTACATTCATTAATAAGATGGACCGACAAGGTAAAGAGCCATTGGAACTACTGGAAGATTTAGAAGAAGTTCTAGAAATTCAATCGTACGCAATGAACTGGCCGATCGGTATGGGGAAAGAATTCCTTGGTATTTATGATCGTTTTAATAAACGTATAGAATTGGCACGTCCTACTAATGGTGAAGAGCGTTTCCTTCCGATTGATGAAGAAGGCGAGCTTGCAGTAGAACACTCCATGCAGGAGACGTCTTATTATAAGCAAGCACTAGAAGATGTCATGCTATTGAATGAAGCAGGAAACGACTTTGATGAAGAACGTATCGCTAAAGGAGATTTAACTCCTGTATTCTTCGGAAGTGCGTTGACTAATTTCGGTGTTCAAACATTTTTGGAAACATTTTTGCAATTCGCACCTGAGCCACAGCCTAGGTTGACTAAGGATGCTGAATACGTAGATCCTGTATCGGATATTTTCTCTGGCTTCATCTTCAAGATTCAAGCAAATATGAATCCTGCACACCGGGATCGTATTGCTTTTGTTCGAATCGTTTCGGGGGAGTTTGAACGTGGCATGTCTGTAAATGTTCCACGACTTTCCAAGAACTTCAAGTTGTCTCAAACGACTCAATTTCTAGCAGATGATCGTGAAACTGTCGATCAGGCAGTAGCGGGCGATATTATTGGATTATATGATACAGGTAATTATCAAATTGGGGATACAGTCGTTGGTGGAAAAGCCAACTTCCAATTTGAAGCTCTACCACAATTTACTCCTGAGCTGTTCGTTAGAGTAAATGCTAAAAATGTTATGAAATCTAAACAGTTCCATAAAGGTATTTTGCAACTCGTTCAAGAGGGAGCTATTCAATATTACAAAACACTGCATACAGAAGAAGTTATTTTAGGTGCAGTAGGTCAGCTTCAATTCGAGGTCTTTGAACATCGAATGAGAGCAGAGTACCATGTAGAAGTGCAAATGGAAACAATGGGCTCTAAAGTGGCACGTTGGATCGAAAACGAAGAAGATGTAAAAGAAACGATGGCAGGACAACGTGCGTTGCTCGTAAAAGATCGATATGAGCGTAAAGTATTCTTGTTTGAAAATAATTTCGCAATGCGCTGGTTCCAGGATAAATTCCCGGATATCAAGCTGTACAATCAATTATAATATTTATAACATACACGCCCGGTCGGATTAATTGTAATCCGATCGGGTTATTTGTTAAAATTGTGAAAGTATATTGTGTCAAATTGTAGAAATTAGAGCAAAACATGAGGAAAGTACTGTATTCAAGTGGTATGGTGAAAAGATTAAAAGGTTTCCTCAGCTATGGTGCTGAGCAAAGAGAGGAATAAATAAATGAAAATTAGTAGTTTCTCGGTCAAACGACCTGTTTTTACGCTAGTAACGATGTTTCTTGTCATCATATTAGGAGCTGTGTCTTTCTTCAAAATTCCAGTTACACTCATTCCTGATTTAAATCCGCCTGTTGCGGTAGTAGTCACGAATTATCCGGGCGCTTCTCCAACGGAAGTGAGTGAGAAAATCACCAAACCGTTAGAAGAAAGCTTATCGACAGCACCGGGCTTAAAGTCCATGCAATCCTCTTCGCAGGAAGGTGCTAACTTAGTATTTCTTCAATTTGATTGGGATTCTTCCATTGATGATGTACAAATGGATATTCTACAACGGATTGATCAAGTAGAAGTGCCAGATGGTGCCAATAAACCACGTTTCATGAAATTTGATCCCTCTCAATTTCCGGTCATTCAATTATCTTTACGTTCAGTAGATAAAGATACAAATATACGGAAAATCGCAGAGGAGCTAGAAAAAGAATTACGACGTATTGATGGCGTAGCAAGTGTAAACGTATCTGGTAAGATCATTGAAGACGTTCAAGTTATTTTAGATCCTGAAAAATTAAAAGAACTTGGCTTGGCGCAATCAGATGTCGTGCAGGCGATACAGGCTAGTAATGTATCCATGCCAGGTGATCCGATTGATACGAGTGACGGAAGAAAGTTAACGACCAGAATCTTAAGTACAGTTCAAAATATCTCGGATGTTCGAGGGATCCAAATAGGTGCCAATCCCCAGACGGGTGATAAAATCAAAGTCTCTGATGTGGCGGATGTAGCATTATTGGAACCGAAAGTACAAACAGAAACACGAGCTAATGACAATCAAGCAGTATTATTGTCTGTACTTCAAGAATCCGGGGCGAATACTGCAACTGTTTCTAAAGAGTTTCAAAAATCATTAGATAAGTTATTAGAAAAAGATGCATACAAAGATATTGAATCGGACGTTATTTTTGACCAAGGGGACTATGTACAGCTGGCAATCGGCAATATCGGCCAGTCACTAATTCTTGGTGGCTTGTTCGCGATGATCGTATTATTTGTCTTCTTACGTGGAATTAAGAGTCCAATCATCATTGGAGTAGCCATTCCATATTCGGTTATTGTGACGTTCGTTCTCATGTATTTCGCGGACTTCTCATTAAATATTATGACACTCGGTGCACTTGCTCTAGGTATTGGTATGTTAGTCGATAATGCCATTGTAGTTATAGAAAACATCGAGCGGCATTTAGCGATGGGGAAAACACCGACAGAAGCCGCAAAAGATGGTTCGAAGGAAGTGGGCGGAGCTATAACGGCTTCTACGTTAACTACTCTAGCTGTATTTGTACCGGTGATCTTCATTACGGGTATCATTGGTCAAATCTTCACCGAGTTCGCGCTGACGATTTCATTCAGTTTATTTGCATCGTTAGTCGTTGCATTGACTGTCGTACCGATGCTTGCGAGTCGTTTGTTAAAGACGCCTACTGAAGAAACACTAGAGAAAAAGTCTCGTGTGAAGAAAAATCATAGATTCGAAAAGTCTGTCAAGTGGGCATTGAGCCATCGTCTACTTGTACTGTTGTTAACGAGTGTATTACTTGCAGCCAGTGTATTTGGAATTCTAAAAGTAGGAACAGAATTCTTGCCTGCTACTGATGAAGGGTCTTTCAGTATTAATGTGAATTTACCAAACGGTGCTTCACTCGATGCGACAGATGATGTAGTAAAACGAATCGAAGAAGAAATGAAGAAGCAAGATGATGTGGAAGTGTACGTCAGTTTAGTCGGCGGAACACAACAAAGTATGGCGCAAGGCGGATCAGAAAGTAATACAGCGGAAGTGTATGTGAAACTAATACCACTTGATGAACGGGATCGCTCTGTCTTTGAATTCGTAGACAAAGTGCAACCAATTGTAGAAGATGAAATTGGCGATGATGCAGATATTAGTTTCAATCTACAGACTGCTGCTGGTTCAAGTCCAAACACTCTAACATTCTCCCTAAATGACACAAATGAAGAACGTTTAGGAAAAGCAGTTTCCAAGTTAGATAAGAAGTTGCGTGACATGGATACCGTAACTGAAGTGGAAAATGATTTAGTAGATACAGTAGAGGAAATTAAAATTGAAGTAGATCGTGAAAAAGCTTCAGATGTTGGATTAGCTCCATATCAGATAGCGCAAACGGTTAGTGACGTTACACGTGGCGTCTTTGCTTCACAAATCGTCTTTGAAAAAACAGGCGAAGTAGTTGGAGTAAACGTTGGCTATGATGAGCGTTTCCGCAATAGTATAGATAAATTAAAAGAACTGGAATTAAAAACACCACAAAATACGTTTGTGAAATTGAAAGATGTAGCAGATGTAGAAATCGCAGAAGGTCCTGCGGCAATAATTCGTGTGGATCAAGCACATTCGATCACATTTACAGTAAAATATTTGTCCAGTGAATCACTAGGGGATATGACGAAAAAAGTAAATGATATTGTTGATGATCTTGACTTGCCAAGTGAAGTGGAACTTTCATACGGTGGTGATCGTGAGTTATTCGAAAGTGCGATTGACGATATGCTATTAGCTTTAGTATTGGCCGTCGTATTAGTGTATATCGTAATGGCAGCTCAGTTCGAGTCGTTCAAATATCCATTTGTTATCATGTTCTCTGTGCCACTTATGCTAATCGGTGTCTCACTTGCTTTATTCTTCACGAACACACCTGTTAGTATCACAGCAGTTATAGGTCTTCTTATATTGGTCGGTATAGTCGTCAATAATGGTATTGTATTGGTTGATTATATTAATCAGCGTAAAGAAGCAGGACTCAGCTCCTACGACGCTATCATGTCGTCTGTACGCGACCGTGTCCGTCCAATCCTAATGACTGCACTCACAACTATACTCGGCTTGCTACCGTTAGCACTGGGCCTTGGTGAAGGTTCGGAGTTAAACCAGCCGATGGGGATTGCAGTAATTGGTGGATTGATCAGCTCTACATTCCTGACGTTGTATATTGTTCCTATCATTTATAGTTTGTTTGATCGGGAAACACGTCGTGGTAGGAAGACACCCAAAAAAGCACAATCTGTAACAGTAGATCAACCTGGTACAGTGACAGAAACAGAAACAGAAACTGTAACCGTAACGGAGACAGTAACTGAAACTGTAACGGTTAGAGAAATTAAACAATAAGTATTGCTGGCAAGTGGGATCCTCCATTTGCCAGTTTTTTTGTAGAATAAATTTTGTGAAAGAAAAGTATAGTAGTAATAGAAAAGTGTGCAGCATACTATCATACAAATCTTCACTTTGAATTGAATAGCACAATAGACATCGCCTAAACTGTTTGCAAAGTAAAGTTATCATGTTATAATACTTTAAAAGTATCCAATAACTTAATAACTTTGACGCACTGTCAAAGGGGAGTAGCTATAGGGAAACCTATTTCATAATCGTCAATACGTGACTGTCTCAACGGTCATCGGTTATGATAGCTGGATTTTGTACATGAAATTCCGACTTAGCGAGACCTTTGCCTATTTATTAGGTGAGGGTCTTTTTATATTGTAAAAAACAAGGAGGAATTATGTTGGATCCGATTTTATTAGAATACGCATGGGTGCTCGTAGTATTGATCGTACTAGAGGGCCTATTAGCAACAGACAATGCAGTCGTAATGGCCGTAATGGTGAAACATTTACCGAAAGTTCAACAACAGAAAGCTTTATTTTATGGTTTACTAGGAGCATTCGTCTTCCGATTTACAGCACTCTTCATGATTACATTCTTAGTGAAGTTCTGGGAAATACAAGCAATCGGTGCCGCTTATTTATTGTTTATTGCTGGTAAAAATATATACGATAAAGTTACCCATAAGCCAGAAGGACATCCCGACAAGAAACCTAAAAAACAATCTGGTTTCTGGATGACCGTTTTGAAAGTAGAGCTTGCAGATATTGCGTTCGCACTGGACTCTATGCTTGCGGCAGTTGCGCTTGCAGTTACGTTGCCAGAGCTAGGTAACTTCCATGTCGGTGGCATCAACGGTGGACAGTTCATTGTGATGTTGTTAGGTGGAATGATCGGTTTGATCATGATCCGTTTTGCAGCGAAACAATTTGTTATTATGCTTGAAAAGTATCCTACACTTGAAACAGCGGCTTTCCTAATCGTCGGCTGGGTAGGTGTGAAGTTGGTTGTGTTAACTCTTGCGCATCCAGCACTCCTCATCATTCCGGAATCATTCCCACACTCTACATTGTGGAAAACAACGTTCTGGACTGTGCTATTGATCTTGGCAGTTGGCGGTTATTTACTAGCAGTTGCGAAGTTTAAAGTAAAATCGAATAGGTAAAACGAAAGCAGTCCCTCCCGTGGAAATAGGAGGGGCTGCGTTTTTTAACTGGGGTTTGGAAGTTAGGAAAGAGTGCAAAGTTATATGTATAGCTATCTTTTCATCATGGGATTTGATAAAGTAGAAAAATGAAGTTTCCGTTATGAAAGGAATTTGAAAAAAATGAGGCTTTCCAGGGAATTTTTTCATAAGTTTACTCCGGCGCAAATTATTGCCTTTTATTACTTTTTAGCGATAGCATCTTCTTTTCTGTTATTGAATTTACCTGGAGTATATAAACCGGGTGTGAAAGTAGCATTTATAGATAGTTTGTTTACCGCTGTTAGCGCAGTGAGTGTCACAGGATTGTCTCCTATCAGCATCGGTGAGACATACTCAGTATTTGGCCTTTGTATGATTATGCTCGTCCTTCAGCTAGGTGGAATCGGTATCATGTCATTAGGTACATTTTTCTGGCTACTTGTGAAGAAAAAAATTGGCATGAGAGAGCGTCAACTGATTATGGTCGATACCAATCAGTACACATTACAAGGTGTCGTTCAATTAATTCGTCAGATCATCCAAATTATCGTAGCCATTGAGATTATCGGTGGCGGCATTCTAACCTTATATATATATCGTTTTTATAACTCGTTTAGTGAAGCGCTTTTGAATGGGATGTTCATGTCTGTGTCTGCAACTACGAATGCGGGTTTCGATATTACGGGTTCTTCGATGATGCCTTATCACGATGATTATTTCGTACAGCTCATACTGATGACGTTGATCATTTTGGGTGCTATTGGATTCCCGGTTCTGATTGAAGTAAAGAGCTTCTTTTCGAAAAAGGTCCCACATTTCCGCTTTTCCCTTTTTACAAAAATCACAACTGCGACATTCGGTGTTCTGTTGCTTGTAGGTACGTTGATTATTTGGTTGCTGGAATCATTCAATTCATTCAAAGGAATGAGTTGGCATCAACAATTCTTTACGGCGTTATTCCATTCCGTATCTGCACGATCAGCAGGTCTGGTAACATATGATGTAACACAATTTAGTGAAGCGACAGATATTTTTGTTAGTGCGCTAATGTTCATTGGTGCTTCACCAAGTTCAGTAGGTGGCGGAATACGTACCACAACATTCGCGATTGCGCTTTTATTCCTCATTAACTTTGCACGAGGAAATGACGTCATCCATATATTCAAGCGTCGAATTAAACTCATCGATGTATTCCGTTCGTATGCAGTCATTCTCGTAGCTTGTTTTATGGTATTGGCCGCGTTGTTGTTGTTGTTGCTTACGGAGCCTGGAATTCCTGTTGTTCCATTGTTATTCGAAATTACATCTGCTTTCGGAACTTGTGGAATGTCCTTAGGCATAACAGGAGATTTATCGATCGTTGGCAAGATCATTATTATGGTTTTGATGTTTATTGGACGTGTAGGGTTGATATCGTTCATCTATACAATAGGTGGCAAGTCGAATAAAACACCTTATCATTATCCAAAAGAGCGTGTTATTATTGGCTAAGATGAAGTGGAAAAGAGATGTCCCGGAAATCATGAGGCCGCTGAAAAACTAACGTTTTTTTCAAAGTATAGTTTTTCAAACGAAATAAGGCACTTTCCATTCGTTTTCGAATGGAAAGTGCCTTATTTCTTGACCTATTGTTATTCTTTATCGCTCAGTAACTTGATAATCCGTTTTAAGTTGACCGCAAATATGGTGGTGGCGCCTTGTATCTCCATGCCAAATAAGCCCGCTGATTTGGCCGTTTTATAGCCATGCGGATGTTTCAATTCGCTATTCTTCGCTTCAATTTTATAACGATTCCTCGCAAGTTGTTTAAATTTATCCGTCTCTTGAAAAGCGGCTTGTTCTTCATGTTCGATTGATTTGATGGTCACGCTGTATGTTTTGCTTTTGGCTCCTTCTTGGTAACAACCTTCACGCATTGGACAGACCTTACATTTTTCGATATCGAAATAATACTTAGTATGCTGATTTTTATTCTGATTTTTCTTTCCTGACCGTGCCTTTTGAATCGCCATGTGCCCAGCTGGACACACAAACATGCCTGCATCTTTATTGTAATCAAATTCTATTTTTCGTTGTCCACTACCGCTTGTAATAACGGGATTTAACTTGGATATTAATTGGATCTCTTCTGTTTTCGCGTATTGTAAGTTGTCTTTTCCGGAATACGCTGCGTCACCCAGAACGGTTTCAATTTCCATGCCTGCCTCTTTGCTTTTTTCGATTAATTCTTGAAGATATTGTCCGTCACTTTTTTCGCCTGTCGTCACAATCGCCGCGGTAATAATTCGTTCGTCGCTCATCGCAATATGTGTTTTAAAACCAAAGAAAGCGGTGTCAGCCGACTTATGTCCAACCCGTGCATCTGGGTCATCGGAGTAACTCCATTGGTTCTCATAATCATCAATCACTTCTTTTAAGACATTGACTCTTTCTTTTACGGCTGGGATTTGTGCGACCTTTGATTGTGTTTCGACCACATCAACCACTTGACGACAGTACTGTAATTCTTCTTCAATTTCATTTGAGGTAGGTTTCTCAGGAAATTTTCCAACCATTTCTTCTTCCAATTGATAGACTGCTTTCCGCACACTTTTTGATTTTTCCCGCAGGAACTCCTTGGGTGATTTTTGATTGTAGCGCGCTTGGGTATGGGTTGCATCCACCATGATTATTTTACTGAGGAGGAGCCCTTTTTCCACTGCGATTTCCACTGTTTTATTGATGAGTAGATCCAATAGATATAGATCCTGTAAGCGAAGGCGACGAAATTTTGTCAGAGAACTCGAATTCATGACGTTCTCTTCTGGCGTCATATCCAAAAAGTATTTAAAGGACATATCGTACTTTGAGCGCTCGACAAGATCGGCATCGGATAAATCATAAATTGATTTGAGTAGTAAATATTTGAACATCCGAATCGGGTGAATGGCATTGCGACCGTTTTCTAAACAATACTTTGATTGAAGTTCGTCTAAGACAAATGAAAAGTCTACGAGTTCATTGATCTGTCTGAGCAGATGATCTTTTGGGATCAGCACATCATACAGCGCCATATAAGGACTTAAATTGAGTGTTTCTTGTTTGGAAATCATGGTCGCACCACCTCGAATTAGTTTCTTTTATTGTACTATGGAAGACAGATGGAGAGAACAGAAAAGCGACTGTGCATACGGATTTCCGTTCGCACAGTCGCTTTTCTTAATTTATTGGACTTTTTCAGCGGCCTCGAAATCATGACGGGGTGTCTCTTTTTGTATGTATTAAGGTTTGGAGAGTAAGTTCAAGAGCAAGAGTTTGGGCATAGTGAGTGAATTTGTGTATGGGAGGGGATGGAAGCTCCAGCTGCCGGACGCTTTCCCATGGGCCTGCGGTGAGCCAACCAGTTCGCTACGCTCTCTTTGGTTGTCTCACCTGATCAGGCTGATCCATCGGGAGTCGCCGTCAGCTTCCGCTTCCATCCCACGTTGATAGTTGTGTTACTTAGATCACTCACTGTAGGTAGCGTTTGAATTATTGTTTTGTTTTAACTTTTTTAGATTCAAGTTCTACAGTTTGAAATCTGTTACAACACTTATTTTAATGCCTATCGAAAAGTGTCACTTACTTACATTGCAAGGGATTTGCGCGTAGGAGGGGCGACTCTGCGAGCGAAGCGAAAGCCGTAGCGTAGTACGGCTTTTGCGAGTAAAAGCGTAGCGTTAGGAGCACGTCTTTGCACTTAGCGAAGGAAGTGGCTCAAGCCACGCCCTCCGGAAAGCGTCCCCCTCCGAAGCGTAAATCCCCATCCCAACACCCTACTCCCCACACTTTCACAAATCAAAAGAGCTATCGCATGAAGTCATATCATCTATGACTTCATGGATAGCTCTTTTTTATGGATAAACGGATTCTAGTACATTTTCAGATAGGTGGTAATGCTGTGCCTTTTCACCTGGCGTGTATTGGATAATAAGATAACCAGGATCTTTTATGACAGTTAGATCCTCTTTCAGTTCGGCAAAGGTCTTTGTGATGAAGACTTGCTTGCGAATTGTTCGCTCAGTATAACCGGTTGACTCAAATGATTCGCCAAGCAAGTGAGGAGAACGTAGAAGAACTTGATAGATATCTTTTAACTCTTCTTCGGGTAAGGTAGTATCCCACCAGATCTTCCTTGGTAAGAATTTTTGGTGAAGTAAATAATCCATCTTTAGAAGACTAACTACTATAGAAGTGTCCACTTTCAATATTTCAATCAGAAAGCGTTCCAGGCGAGTGAATAAGTCTTCGAACTGATGGCCAATACGTGACCAACCTTGTTTCTCCCAGAATGCACCGAATAATTGGAAGAAGTCGAACGGTGTATCCACCAGTTCAGTGACGATGTACTCCATAGAGTGTATAAAACGTCCCGAATTCCAATATTTTTCAAGAATGTCTTCTGTTTGTTTAATTTTCAGCATATCATCAAAGGACAGAACATTATTCGATACAATTTCATAAGGAGCGGTGTCGATATATTGATAACCATATTGCTCAGCTTGAATACGTAAGCCTGTTCCACGCAGTAGCTTTAAAAAGCCCAATTGTAATTCTTCAGGTCGTAATGCAAATACTTCGTTGAATGTGTCACGGAAAGAGTCATAATCTTCTTCAGGTAATCCTGCAATCAAATCTAAGTGTTGATCAATTTTACCACCTTCTTTGACCATCGTAACGGTACGTGAAAGTTTAGTGAAGTTTTGTCGTCTCTTCACGAGTTCATTAGTCAAGTCATTAGTAGATTGAACTCCTATTTCAAAGCGGAAAAGACCTTTGGGCGCATTGTCATTTAGAAATTGAATGACTTCTGGACGCATAATATCTCCAGTGATTTCAAACTGAAATACAGTACCAGGTAAATGTTCATCTATGAGAAATTGGAACATTTCCATTGCATAACTTCTACTAATATTGAATGTCCGATCGACAAATTTTATCGTTTTAGCACCATGCACCATCAGATAGCGAATATCGTCTTTTATTGCTTCGCGATGGAAATATCGAACGCCCACTTCAATAGACGATAAACAGAATTGACAAGAGAATGGGCAGCCGCGACTCGTTTCGATATACATTACGCGATTTGAGAGATGGGGGATATCCTCTGCAAAACGAAAAGGAGAAGGCAGTTCCCGAAGATCCAATTTAGGTCCCGGCGCTGTAATTTTTAGTTTACCTTCTCTTCGGTAGGCAATACCTTGCACAGAGGCAAGATCAGTTTGTCCATCCACAGCACATAATATATCTTTAAACGTTTTTTCACCTTCACCGATTGCAATAATATCGATCTCTGGTACTCTTTTTAACCATTGATCATAATCGTATGTTACTTCAGGCCCACCACAAACAATAACAGTTTTTGGACTGGTCAATTTTAATAATCGTATTACCTTTAATGTTTCTTCTATATTCCAAATATACACACTGAATCCAACTACGTCGGGAGAGTGTTGATACAGTTCAGAGACGATGGAAAGGGTAGGGTCGTGGATAGTGAATTCGGCCAATTCACAGTCAAACTCTGGAGCTGCAAAAGCTTTCAAATAACGTATGGCGATATTTGTGTGTATATATTTGGCGTTTAATGTAGATAAAACGATGTTCATTGTAAAACTCCTAATCTAAAATTGTAATGAAAAAAATGACAACAAAAGAGACTAAATACCTATGTCAAGCAGCATGTTACTGTGTAATAATTAGAGTGAATCTGGATATATTTGCAATTATAGAAATCATATGACATTTAAATTGTGTAGTTTCTAAAGAGTTGAGGAGGTCTTACTGTGGTTATGAAAACACTAGATATCAGCAGATTTCTAGAGAACTCTCTATTTAAAATTATTTTGGATGAAAAAGGCAATATACTTGAAATGACTGAGGCGGTCAAGTTGTTGATGGATCATATGGGAATACCTACGCATATGTCCGATCTATTCGATCAGCCTTTATTACAACAAATTGAGACGCGATTGCTTCTAGCCAAAACCCAGGCAATTACAGGGCATAATGTATTAACAGGAAACTTGATTGTTACGAATGAAAAAAAGGAACCATGTTATATTATATACCAACAGCATGCAGATAAGGCGATTATAACAATAAAAATTGGTGAACAGAATGAAAAACTACTTCAATTGTATGAAAACGCCTATTTAACAGCCACTATGCCAATGGCTTTAGTTAATGAATCCGGATATATTATTTCAACTAATAATGAGTTTACTAATGAATTCCCATCTCATTCTTCTAGTGAGTTTGTTCACTTAAAAGATCATTTTGCACTAATGACACCCACTTCCACATTCTGCTATGAAGAGTATATTCAAAAAGCAACTACCCAGTCATCTTCAAAAGTTAATATGTCGTATTCCTCGAACGGACTTACTCACGTATACGAAGTTAGCTTAACATTAGATCATAAAACTAGAATGTTCATTTTAAGAATATTAGATATAACTGAAAAAGAACGTCTTTTAGATCAGTTGGCACATTCTGATCAATTATGTACAACAGGCGAAATTGCGGCAAGCATCGCACATGAAGTACGTAATCCCATGACGACGTTGCAAGGATTTCTTCAACTACTTGAACATGAAGTGACAGGTAATGCTCAAATGTATGTTAGCGTTATTCAAGAAGAAGTCAAACGTATGAATGAAATATTGAATGAAATGCTTGCACTCTCAAAACCTGTGGTTGACGAAATTACTGTATTTTCTCTTTCCGTTCTAATAGAAGACGTACTAATATTGCTTCGTCCTCAGGCGATATTGGATCAAATTAATTTAGTGAATGAATTCATTTCAAAAGAAGCACTGCTCATTCAGGCAAACCCGAATCGTATTAAACAAGTATTAATTAATCTACTTAAGAACGCAATGGAGGCCATGAGTCCAAATGATACATTGTCTATCATTGTAAACGAAGGTGATCAACATAATATCGATATATTTATATCCGATACAGGGGTTGGAATGGACGAGAAGACGATCGAAACCATATTTTTACCCTTCGTATCAGATAAACCGGGGGGAACGGGTTTAGGACTTCCGTTTGTCAAAAAAACCGTTAATGAGTATGGCGGGACTATCTCTGTTACTAGTGAACTGGATAAAGGAACGGTTTTTCATTTATCATTTCCTCTTATTTCTGTAGCATTACCAGAATGACGTAAAGTTCATACAAAGCAAAAGGCCAATCCATTTTACTTTTATGGATTGGCCTTTTATTTACAGGGGGGTATTATTTAATTGTAGCTGCCATTTGCTTAAACTCATTCGTATGTTCATTATCTTCTTTAGCGTACACTGTCGCTCGCACTAGCTTGTCTTCATGCTCCATGACATAGCCTGTGAAATATCCTTCAGTAGACTCTACTGTTGCGCCTTTAACAGATGTAATACCGTCTGCTTTTGGAAGATCTGTTTCCTCTGTGATTTCAGTAGGTGTTTCACCGTCACTTGAAGCTGTTAATAATTCTTCCATATTTGTATAAAGTTCTTCAAAAGTATACGACTCTTCATCTTTAGGCATTGTTTCGATACGCATAAACGTTTCGCTATCTTCTTCAAAATAGAGAGTATCTCTGCCTGGTTCTTCGCTTGTTAGTTTGTATCCTGGAAGCACCATTATGGAGTAGTCTTGTTCATCACTCGCAGTTTCCACAGCATCTTCCATTGAAACTTCACTTGTCTCTTCTTCAGCATCCGTTTCTATTTCTGCTTCATTTTCAGAAGAAGTGCCTTCTTCTACGTCTGTTTCGGGAGTAGCAGGTTCTTCAATAGCAGGGTCTGTTGTCTCTTTTTCTGGATCAGCATCAGATGTTCCGCATGCGGCAAGCATGACGGAGGCTGTTAATGAGGTGAAAATAATACGCCATTTGTTGTTCAAATCGTTCCACTCCTTCATATACTATTCTAATCATTGGACGGACAACTGCATAAAAAGTTTCATTCTTGGGTACGTTTTAATATAATATACCGTTTGTGATTGATGACAGTTTTTTCTTCCATTGTCAGTTCATCAAAATCTTCCATATACGTTAAATTTACAATTACAGAGTTTTCATTCACTTTTTCAACTACACCTTGCAAACCTTCTTTAAATTCAATGATATCACCAATTTCAGCTATCGTCATACTATCCATCCTTTCTCCGATCATCATGTGCTCTTACAAGAATGATGAAAATGCATTATAAAGAATTACTTAATAGTTTGCCTTATAAAATGCAAAACGTAAAG
The DNA here is from genome assembly GCF_029267015.1 of Sporosarcina ureae. Lineage (GTDB taxonomy): Bacteria > Bacillota > Bacilli > Bacillales_A > Planococcaceae > Sporosarcina > Sporosarcina ureae_D. The sequence goes on from NZ_JARIEA010000042.1 coordinate 26,170, forward strand.
CCATATTTTTAGTAACGTGAGAAACAGAAAACTGCTTTTTGTCGCAAAATGTCGAAAATTTTCTGTTTAATCTTATGTAGTTGTTGGTATATATGAGAGTAAAGTAATTACGTATGGAAGGTGTGCAGGTTAGTGTGTAAATGTGAATTGGAAATAGAGAAGCTTAGACAGCAGTTGATCGATGCTGCTCAAAATTATGGTATGCAATCTGAAAATACCATTAAACTTAGTTGTAAATTAGATGTGTTAATCAATGAGTACGAAAAAAATAAGCTTCAAAAAAGAAGGTTGGAATTATCGGAATAGATGTTTAACTCATTGTCATAATGGGCATAATATGAAAGAACACAGCAACATTCTCATTTCCCCCTTTTGTGGACCAATTACATATTGGTCCTCTTTTTTGTTTACTTAATTGTAAAAATATTTGAATTTCTGTACGATAGAGATATTCATACATAAAAAGGAGTGGGAATATGCAAAAAGAAAAAATTTCCTTTATTGGGACGGGTGTAATGGGATCGAGCATCGTCAAACATTTGCTTGACGCATCTTATGAAGTAACAGTATTCACTAGAACGAAATCAAAAGCGGAACCATTGGTAGCATTAGGAGCAAAATGGACGGATAATGTAGCTGAATCCATTAAGGACGCAGATATTATTTTTACGATGATTGGGATGCCATCTGATGTAGAAGAGGTATATCTATCTGAACAAGGAATATTTGCTAATGGTCGTCCTTCACAGATTGTAGTGGATATGACTACTTCCAGTCCTGAGTTGGCTATTACGATTGCTGAGAAAGCTGCATCCCTACAAATGTATTCGCTCGATGCACCTGTATCGGGTGGAGACATTGGGGCGAGGAACGGAACACTTTCCATAATGTGTGGAGGCCAAAAGGAATTATATGATAAACTATTGCCGATCTTGTCTGTTTTCGGTAAGCAAATCGTGTATCAAGGAGAAGCCGGAGCTGGCCAGCACGCAAAGATGTGCAATCAAATAACTGTTGCAGGAAATATGATTGGAGCATGTGAAGCGATCGCTTATGCCATGGAATCGGGACTTGATCCCGATACGATGTTACAATCTGTCACATCGGGTGCTGCGAACTCCTTTAGCTTGTCTGATCTCGGCCCTAGAATTATTAAGGAAGACTATGAGCCAGGGTTTTATGTAAAACACTTTGTGAAAGATTTAAATATTGCACTAGAAGAAACAGAAAGACTGAATCTAAAATTGCCTGGACTACAGCTCGCTCGCGATATGTATACTGATTTGCTTGCAAAAGGTTATGGCGAAAATGGAACGCAAGTCTTAATCAAGAAGTATATAGACTAAAAAATGTAAGAAGATAAAATGCAATAGTGTAATTCCAACACTTCGTTTTTTAGTTACAGTATTTCAATGAAGATCTATAAAAACTATTCATGAACGCCTTTTTGATTTTTAGGCACATAAAAACTTACTTCTTGCACATGCTCTTTAGTATAAGATGCGTGAAAAGGAGTGAGTGATGTGTGGGATATTTGGTTATGGCCTATGATTATTGTAACAGTCGTCATGCTCGGGATCGGAATAGCTGGAGTTAGAAAAACAAGTCGTTCATTTCAGTTAAATGAAAAGAACGAAATACCTGATACAGCAGCTGAAAATCCATATGCCTTGAATCCACTGCTGTGGATTATCATAATAGCCTCAGCGTTTATCTTTATCATTGTTTTTTATTACTGGGCCTCTTTCTATTAAAGAAAGGGGTTTTTTGTTTTTAGAATGCGCTTTCTTTTTAGGTGAAAAAAGGCTATTTGTGGTATGATGGAATTGAAACAGTGGACGGACAATTAGGTATATGTATTTAGATGATGAATAGAAGGAGAGATCACCTATGGTTTCTATAAATAACAAAGACTTTCTCACCGCGCCTATTGCGGACCAGATTATTTCTTCAGAGAAAGTAGCTCATGTGCAACTGGGTAATAATGCTGAGCATGCTTTACTTGTTTTAACGAAGACCGGCTATTCTGCTATCCCTGTACTGGATTATCAGTATCGTTTGAAGGGGCTCCTTGGAATTGGTATGATTACAGATTCTATTTTAGGTATGGAACGTATTGAATATGAAAGATTAGAAGATATAAAAGTGGATGAAATTATGGACACAGATCTACCGACGATTCGAGTGAACGATCGTTTTCAACGCGCGTTAGATTTATTGATCAATCATCCATTTTTATGTGTTACTGAAGAAGATGGTAGATTTGCGGGCATCATTACTAGACGTGTTGTTATGAAAGAATTTAAAAAGTATATTTATAATGTTTAATAAACTGATGTAATAATTAGTAATGTAGCTAGTATAGTAAAACGTTAAAAGGCTCCGATTAAAGGGGTCTTTTTCTAATAGAAGGAGTTGATTTATTTGTGCGAAAAGAAACAAATCGCCCTCTTGTACTTGCTGCTGTGATGCTCGCTATGTTCGTAGGGGCAGTGGAAGCGACTATTGTCACCACGGCCATGCCAACGATTGCTTCTGACTTAGGTGGATTTTCACGATATAGTTGGATCTTCTCCTCTTATTTATTGATGAGTACAGTGACGGTGTTGATTTATGGAAAATTGGCGGATTTATTTGGACGAAAACCGATATTTTTCATAGGATTAACCATTTTTTTGATTGGTTCCATACTTTGCGGATTTGCCGTCTCGATGGAGCAATTGATTGTTTATCGTCTAATACAAGGTTTGGGAGCAGGCGCTGTCATGCCAATCGCGACCACGATAATTGGAGATATTTATTCAACAGAAGAACGGGCGAAAATACAAGGGTACTTATCGAGTGTATGGGGTGTTTCGGCAGTTTCAGGGCCTGTCATTGGCGGATTACTCGTACAGTATGTTAGCTGGCAGTATGTATTTTGGGTGAACGTGCCGCTTGGAATACTCTCAATGGGTGTCATTTACTTCTTTCTACATGAACCAAAAGAAACACAAAAAGCGTCTGTTGACTACAAAGGTGCATTTTTACTGACATTCGCATTGTCGACACTTCTCATTTGGCTAGTAGAGGGTGGGCAAGGATTCGGACGTTTATCAGCAATTGGTATAGGATTGATTGCACTTTCGGGGATTTTATTTTGGTTGTTTTTCAGGCAAGAAAGACGTGCGAAAGATCCGCTTATTTCATTTAGTATTTGGAGAAACCCAGTCATTTTATATGCGAATCTAGTATCACTGACCACTGGCGTTATTTTAATAGGGGTCTCTTCTTATTTACCTACATATGTGTCGGGAGTTATGGAGCAACCAGCAATTATAGCGGGCTTTACACTGACAGCTATGTCGATCGGCTGGCCTTTAGCTTCTTCACTGGCAGGACACCTACTCATACGGTTTGGTCCGTTTCTTGTATCGTTTGCCGGTGGTGTATCACTCGTGATCGGAACGACAATGTTTGTGTTCATGAATACTGCCTTAGGTCCGATCTGGGCAGGTTGTTCGAGCTTCTTCATAGGTGTTGGTATGGGCCTGACTAATACTTCCTTCATTGTGACGATTCAAGGAGCCGTGCCACGTGTACAAAGAGGATCAGCTACTGCAGCGAACATGTTCATGAAAAACTTTGGAAACACTATTGGTGCTTCTGTGTTTGGTGCAATTTTGAACGGTACACTCATAACCTATTTTGCAAAAGAAAAATTGACTTACACAATTGATGACGTCAATACGTTGCTCACCAAAGATGGACGTTCAATGATTTCATCACAGGGGCTTGACAGTTTGCAGAGGGGGTTAGAGAGTTCATTGCACTGGGTGTATATAGCAATTGCTGTGTTTGCTGTGATCAGCTTATTATTGATTTTACGAATTCCGCGGGGGAAGGTGCAAGATTATGTCAACAACTGAACTAGATATTATTAAAGCGTTGGCAGAAGAAGGGAATATGCGCAAAGCGTCAGAACGTCTTCATTTATCACAACCTGCATTGTCACAACGCCTTCAGACGATCGAAAAGGAATGGGGTATGCAGTTGTTCATCCGATCGCAAAAGGGGCTAGAACCGACGCCAGCAGGTGAACACGTTATCAGCTACGCGAAGGAGTCGTTAGCGAAGAAAGACGAGACGATAGAATTGATCGCTTCTTTAGAAGATAAGGTCCACGGAACTTTGAAGATTGCTTGCGCATCGATTATCGGTCAGACGTGGTTACCACAAGTGTTGAAAGATTATGTCGCGCTTTATCCTGATGCCAAGATCTCTTTGATGACGGGATGGAGTTCGGAAATTTCTAAAGCTCTGTATGAAGGAGAAGCTCATATCGGCATTGTCAGGGGGCAAACTGATTGGAAAAGTAATCGGGTGTACCTATTCCGTGATCAACTATATTTGGTGGATTCCGAAATTTCGACAATAGATGAATTAAAAGATACAAATCGCCATTTCATACAATATAAAAGTGATTCGAACTATTACATGGAAATCCAACGCTGGTGGCATAAGCATTTTAATCAAGACCCCGGACGCCAAATTGTTGTGGATCAGATCGAGACGTGCAAACAACTTGCGCTGAAGGGCATAGGTTATGCTATCCTGCCATCTATTACTTTGTCGGGAGATGAGAAAGTCAATCGAATTCCGTTGTTAAATAGCGAAGAAGAGTTCGAATTGACGCGTGATACGTGGATGATCGGATACGGGTCTACATTTGAACTGAAGCAAGTGAGAGCATTCGTCGATATTGTGCAGGACTACGCAGAGTTGTTGAGGAAAAGTGAATAAGCGTAGAGTCTATAGAGTTAAAATAGAGCAAGCAAAGTCGGTAAATTACTGTTTCTTATAACAAAGAAAACTTAAATTCAAAAAAGACGAACTCCGTGTTTCGCGGAGTCGTCTTTAATTCTTGGACTTCCAGTGTGCATGGAAGTCTTTTTTTATCGTGTTCTAGCAGACTCAAGAAGTGCCTTGTTATTCCTTGACCAGTATAGGGCAAGAGTGAAGCACAACAATAAAATGATCGTGCCAACTATATACGGCGATTCCATTTTGATGTCAAAGATGTATCCAGCGGTAGCAGGGCCGACCATGTTACCTAAACTCATGTAAGCGTTCATCATACCCGCTGCATAGCCTTGTTCTTTACCGGCAAGTTTTGAAACCAAGGTGTTTACTGCCGGTCGCAGTAACGAAGTGGCGGTTGAGAAGACCGTCGCTACTAAAAGAATAGTGAAGAACGTATTGACGAATAAAATACCTAGCATAGCGAATGCCGCTATAACCAAATTAATTAAAATGACACGCATTTCTCCAAATCGCCTGAATAAGCGATCGATGACGAACGTTTGAATGATGACACCCACAAAACCACCAACGGTAATAATGACTGCGATTTGCGAAGGAGTGTAATTATACTTCTGATCTACATATAACGAAATGGTCGATTGAAAATTAGCCAAACCGAATGAAAATACAAACATGACAATTAGCATGACGAAATAGGGAGTTTGCGTAGATCTACGCATTTGCTGAAAAATGTTTTCATTCGTTGCGGCTCCTTGTAGTACAGGCTTCGGATTAGGCAGAAAGAATAAAGAGACTACCGCTGCCAAGATTGATGCAGATGCAGCAAAATAAAATGGGAAGTGTAAGCTGATTTTGGATAGAAATCCTCCTATACCAGGCCCAATCATAAAACCTAATGACATGGAAGCGCCAAGTAATCCCATTCCACGTCCGCGATTTTCTAAAGAAGTAATATCCGCTACAAATGCCATGGTTGGTGGAATAATAAAGGCAGCGCCAAAGCCTGAAAAGAATCGTGCAACGTAAAGCATCCAGAGCTCTGTTGATAAACTGAAAGCTAATTGAGAAAGACCATAAATAATCAAACCGAAAATAATGATACGCTTTCTTCCGTATTTATCGGAAAGATTTCCTGAAATAGGAGATAAAATAAATTGTGCGAAAGAGAAGATGGCAATCAGCAGCCCAAGTGCACGTCCTGCGACGCCAAAAGTTCCTAAAAATTCAGGCATAATGGGGATGATGAGGCCGACACCTGCCATGGCGATGAACATATTGAACATCAGAATATAGAGTGCGATATTTATAGGTGATTTGTTCATTCGGTAGCTCGCTTTCCAGAAACTTTTTCCTAATCGTATCACAAACAATTCTGGAATGTCTGTATAGTGCTTACTATGTGTTGACGTTAAAAAAACAAAAACGACTCCTTTTTGATCAGGAGTCGTTTCTTAAGTTAATCTTCTTTCTTCATTTCATCAAGTACACGGTTTACACGTTTTTCAAGCATTTTCATTCCGCTACCGCCTGCTTGGAAGTGACGTAACTGACCGTCTTTATCAAAGACATAATAGGCAGGAACGTACTGATTTTCAAATGCATCATTAAGTTTTAATTCGCTATCAACGAAAATGGGTTGTGTAATATCGTGCTCAGCTGCTACAGTTTTGATTTTTTCAAGATCGACATCATCTTCTGAGCGAGGCATATGGACTGCTACAACATTCAATTCATCTTTGTATTGATCTCTGAAATTATTTACATCCGGCATCGCTTCTTTGCACATGTGGCAACTTACTGACCAGAAGTGGACGAGTGTAGGTTTTTCACCGATGAGTTCTGATTTAGAAGTTTCACCATTCAACCAAGTAGTAGCACCTTGAAGTTCAGGCATTTGTTGACGTAATTTCATCAAGAATTCCCCCTAGTTAAGAGTGTAGTATATTTTGTGATAAGAAAATCCCCACGATTATCGTAACGCGTGGGGATGCTTGTCCAATAATTAAAGAGTTTTTTCACCTGGACGCCAGTTTGCTGGGCAAAGACCGCCAGTTTGTAGTGCTTGTAGTACACGGAGAGTTTCATCTACGTCACGACCGATATTGTTGTGGAATACTGTCTGATACTGAAGTTCACCTTCAGGATTGATGATGTAAAGGCCGCGCAATGCAATACCTTCTTCTTCGATCAATACACCGTATTCGCGTGAAACGAAATGGTTAGTATCTGCTGCAAGTGGGTAATTTAGTTGTTCAAGACCATTGTCTTTACGATCAGTGTTGATCCAAGCAAGGTGAGTGTGGATAGTATCAGTAGAAACACCGATTACTTCTGCATCCAAGTCTTCGAACTCATCGTAACGATCCGACATTGCAGTGATTTCTGTTGGACATACGAAAGTGAAGTCCATTGGATAGAAGAAAAGAACTGTCCATTTGTCGTTTTTAATGTTTTCTTGTAAACTAACTTTACCAAAAGATTTGTCAGCTAGTACTGCCTCCATTGTAAAATCTGGAGCTTGTTTACCTACCATACGTTCAGCCATTATATAAAACCTCCAATTAATCTTTTGTACAACTACATGACTGTGCTGTACAATTCTTATCTAGAATAACAAGATTTCGAGTTGAATTCAATTAGAATGACTCGAAGATGATAATAATTATTATAAAGAGCGGTAAACCTTATATATTTAGGATTTGAGTAAATAATTACTCAAAGTCTTGTGTACAGTCAGAAGGTTTTACAGGGCGTGTTTGGCATGTTTTGCAATTTGGATCACAAATCATTTCTCGCCATTCATCGCAGTCTTTGCAATAACGCGCGTCAAATTCGTCGCTATAATGTAATGGTTCCATGCACTCTACGCAATGAGAAGCCATCTCTTTCCACGTTCGGATTTTCTTATTGTTTACTAGGAAAATCCCTTCTAGATGATTTTCTTTTGTAGCGGGTTCGGCTTTTCGATTCCGCTTGGCATCAGAGTCCAGATAAAAAAATAAATGGTCTTCCAACTGAATCCCTCCTTAACATATGGTTTCATTCTACTATGTCGTTTGCGAAAAAACAATTTTCATGACCATTTTCCTGTATGCTGGATTCCTATTCTTCATTATATAGATGGTTGATTTCACTATCATTTTGTGTATAATAAGTAGGTTTACAACTGTTCATTAATCACAAGAAATAATACGTTACGCTAGGAGGAAATCTATTGACTACTGAACCGATTATTCGTTTTGAGAATGTTACAAAACGTTATGATGAATCTACAACTGTACTCAACCGAGTTTCATTTGAAATGGAACGCGGAAAATTTTATACATTGCTTGGGCCTTCTGGCTGTGGAAAAACGACTATTTTACGTTTGATCGCGGGTTTTACGGAAGCCACAGATGGAACAATCTTATTTAATGATAAGAAGATTAACGCTGTACCGGCCAATGAGCGTCAAGTGAATACGGTATTTCAAGACTATGCACTGTTTCCTCATTTAAATGTATATGAAAATGTAGCATTTGGTTTACGTATAAAGAAAGTGAAAAAGAATGAAGTGGACCGACGCGTAAAAGAAGCGTTGAAGTTCGTCAATCTAGAGGGGTACGAATCTCGGGAAATTACTGAAATGTCAGGTGGACAGCGTCAGCGCGTTGCGATTGCTAGGGCGATTGTCAATGACCCTGAAGTGATTTTACTAGACGAGCCATTGTCGGCACTCGATTTGAAATTACGTTCTGAAATGCAGTATGAATTACGGGAGCTCCAGCAGCGTCTTGGTAAAACATTTGTTTTTGTTACGCATGACCAGGAAGAAGCACTTGCGATGTCAGATGAGATTTTCGTCATGAATAACGGAGAAATTCAACAATCTGGGACACCAATTGATATTTACGATGAGCCAATTAATCGGTTTGTAGCAGACTTTATTGGAGAATCTAATATAGTAAGTGGAAGAATTATTGAAGATTATCTAGTGGAATTCACAGGTAAACAATTTCCGTGTGTAGATGGTGGCTTCTACCCTAATGAAAAAGTGGACATCGTCATTCGTCCTGAAGACTTGGAAATGACTACTGTTGAAAAAGGAAGATTAAGTGTCACAGTAGATACGCAATTATTCCGAGGAGTACACTATGAGCTTTCAACGTATGATTCTGATGGTAATGAGTGGCTAGTCCATTCAACGAAGCCAGCGGATGTAGGGACGTTAATCGGTTTGGATTTTGAACCGGCAGACATTCATGTTATGCGATTGAATGAATCTGAAGCAGATTTTGATGCACGTCTGGAATCGTTTGGAGTGGCGGAAGATGAGGAATAAAAAACCGTTACGTTTTATATATGCCACACCATATGCAGCTTGGTTATTATTATTTGTACTAGCACCGATCGTTGTGATCGTGTATTATTCATTTTTCGATTTATCCGGCCATTTAACGTTGGCTAACTATCGGAATTTCTTTACATCGATTTATTTCAAATTAACGATGAGCTCATTTTGGTATGCCTTTCTCATAACTTTTTTTGCTTTATTGATCTCCTATCCAACAGCTTATTTCTTAACTAAGACGAAGCATAAGCAGTTGTGGTTATTGCTCATTATCATTCCTTCGTGGATTAATCTGTTGTTAAAGACCTATGCCTTTATTGGGTTGATGGGGATTTATGGACCGATTAATGCCTTTTTGGAAACGATTGGTATAGGTAGTCAGCAAATATTATTTACGGATTTTAGTTTTGTGTTTGTTTCTGTATATATCTTTATTCCATTTATGATTTTACCGATTTTTAACTCCTTAGATAAAATCAATCCAGCACTTCTTGATGCGTCGAAGGATTTAGGGGCGAATGCATGGGTAACGTTTAAACGGGTGATTTGGCCATTGACAATAGATGGCGTGAAATCGGGTGTACAAGTCGTGTTCATTCCGGCTCTGTCTTTATTTATGATTACTCGCTTAATTGCAGGGAATAAAGTAATCACACTGGGTACTGCGATTGAACAGCAATTCCTCGTGACTCAAAACTGGGGGATGGGTTCGACAATTGCCGTATTCCTGATCATTTTCATGTTCTTAATTATGGTACTGACGTCAGGCAAAGAGAGGGGCATAACTAAATGAAGAAACTGGGTAGTTTGCCGAGAATTTATTTGGCGGCAGTCTTTGTAATTTTATATGCTCCTATTTTTTATCTCATTTATTACTCCTTCAACTCAGGAGGCGGGATGTCGCATTTCGAATCATTCACATTGGAACATTATCAAGCAGTGTTTCAAGATACGCGGCTTTTAATTATTGTGATGAATACTGTAATTATTGCATTATTGTCTGCCTTACTTTCTACGACAATAGGTGTAATAGGTGCGCTTGCAATCTATTTCATGAAAAATAAGTCTGCGCGTAAAACGGTGTTGTCGCTGAATAATATTTTAATTGTTAGCCCGGATGTCATTATTGGTGCGTCATTCTTAATATTATTCACGCTAATTGGAGTGAGGTTAGGTTTTGCTTCGGTGCTGATTTCTCATATTGCCTTCAGTATACCTATAGTCGTCATCATGGTATTACCGAAATTGCTGGAAATGAGTACTACGTTAATAGACGCAGCACTCGATTTAGGGGCGTCACGTAAAGATATATTGACACGTGTTATATTGCCATATATTAAGCCGGGTATTTTCGCAGGATTTTTCCTTGCTTTAACCTACTCACTTGATGACTTTGCAGTTACCTTTTTCGTCACAGGAAATGGCTTCTCGACATTATCAGTAGAGATTTATTCTATGGCGCGAACAGGAATCACATTGACAATTAATGCTCTATCGGGATTGATCTTCTTGATCACAATCGTGTTGGTGCTTGGGTATTATTATGTTGGAAATAAAGCAAAGTCACCTCAGGGGGTGAAGAAATGAAAGGATTAGTGAGCAGTGCAATAGCGATCCTACTTGTTTCGGGTGTTCTATTATTTACGAACTATCAGCTTGAACATAAAGCGGGACGTGCAGGTAAAGATACAATCACAGTTTACAACTGGGGCGAATATATTGATCCAGATCTTCTGAAGCAGTTTGAAGAAGAGGAAGGGATCAAAGTTATTTATGAAACATTTGATTCAAATGAAGGAATGATGGGAAAAATCGAACAAGGTGGAACTGCATATGATGTTACAGTTCCGTCTGAATACGCAGTGCAGATGATGGAAGAAAAGGATCTATTACTTCCGCTGGATTTCTCTAAAATTCCAAACATCAAACATATCGATCCATACTTTATGGACCTACCTTTTGATCCAGATAATCAGTATTCAATTCCGTACTTCTGGGGAACTGTAGGCATCGCGTATAATGCTTCATTATTAAATGGCCAGACGTTTGAAAGCTGGGAAAGTTTATGGGATGCGTCATTGCGTCAAAAACTTATTATAGTGGATAGTGCGCGTGAAGTGATTGGCGTGTCGTTAAATTCGCTCGGTTACTCATTGAACTCCACCAGTCTCCAAGAACTTAAAGAAGCAACGGACAAGTTGGAAACGATGGGCCCGAACGTCAAAGCTGTGATCGGTGATGAAGTCACACAGTTAATGATTAATAATGAAGCATCCGTAGCTTTGACTTGGTCAGGGCAAGCAGCAGATATGATTTCGGAGAATGAAGATATTGATTACATTGTGCCTGAAGAAGGTTCAAATCTATGGTTCGATAATATAGTCATCCCGAGAACATCAACAAATATCGAAGGTGCCTATAAATTTATAAACTTCATGCTTGATCCTGAAGTGGCGGCGCAAAATGCAGAATATGTTGGCTATTCCACGCCGAACATTTCAGCATTAACGTTTATGGATGAAGAAATCACAGAAGATGAACGATTTTATCCAGACGAAGAAGCGAGAGAGAATCTAGAAGTGTATGAAAATTTAGGATTAGAAACACTTGGGGTGTATAATGAGTTATTCCTGAAATTCAAAATGGGATTGCGATAAAACAAGTAACTATTCGCAATAGCGAGGAGTAATGAGATGAAAAAGGAATTTGTAGTGATTGGCTTGGGGCGTTTTGGTGGTAGCATCGTCAAGGAATTAATTGAGCTCGAAGCGGACGTGATGGCGATTGATAAGTCACAAGAACGTGTGGAAGAGTTTGCGAATATCGCAACCCAGGCAGTGGCGGTCGATACGACAGATGAAGCAGCATTGCGTTCATTAGGTATACGAAATTTCGAACATGTTGTAATCGCGATTGGGGAAAATATTCAAGCGAGTATTCTGACTACGTTGATTTTAAAAGAAATCGGTGTACAACGTATTACTGTAAAAGCGCAAAATGATTACCATGAAAAAGTATTACGTAAAATCGGTGCGGATCAAGTCGTTCACCCTGAGCGTGACATGGGGAAGCGAATCGCTAACAACTTGGTTTCGAATAATATTTTAGATTATCTGGAGTTGTCCGATGAATATTCCATCGTGGAAATTCAAGCCAATAACCATATCGCCGGCTCTTCGTTGATCGATTTAGATATTCGCGCGAAGTATGGCGTCAATATTGTGGCTATTAAACGGGGGACCCATATCCTAGTTTCTCCTCAAGCGATAGAGCAGATCGAAGTCAACGACGTTCTCATTGTGATTGGCTCAGATTTAGATATCCACCGCTTCGAACGGAAGGCATTGCATTAATGAATAGATAGTGGATAACGTGGAATTTCCACTTTTCGCTCTAAAAACATTAATATTATTTACAGGAAGCAACAAATAAAAAACTGAAGACATACTCCTAAACTACAGGAGTTGCCTTCAGTCTGAAGCAAGTGCTACTATGCACTTGCTTTTTTTATAAATTTTTAAAGTTCCATGATGACAGGAAGAATCATTGGTTTACGCTTCGTTTTTTCATATAAATACGGAACGAGCGTATCGATGATGTCACCTTTTAGATTGTTGATGGAATCAGGTTTAGCAGCTAGTTTGCGCTGTAATGTCTTCGAAAGCATATATTGTGCTTCGTTGATCATTGCACCTGATTCGCGCATGTAGACGAATCCACGTGAGATCAGGTCAGGACCGGATACTAAGCGGTTCTTTTTCGTGTCGATTGTCGCGACTACAATAACTAGACCATCTTCAGATAGGATTCGGCGGTCACGTAGCACGACGTTACCGATGTCGCCTATACCACTTCCATCGATATAGACATCGCCTGACGGTACGCGTCCTGCTAGTCTTGCTGTTGAATCAGTAAGTGCGAGGACATCGCCGTTGCCCATGATGAATATATTATCAGGCTCGACATCACAGTCTATCGCTAGTTGAGAGTGCATATTCATCATACGGTATTCACCGTGAATTGGCATGAAGTATTTAGGTTTGATTAAACGTAACATGAGCTTCTGCTCTTCCTGAGATCCGTGTCCGGATGTGTGGATGTTGTTCAATGGACCGTGTATAACTTCTGCACCTGCACGGAACAGTGAGTTAATCGCTTTGTTGACACTTAGTGTGTTGCCTGGGATAGGTGAAGATGAGAAGATTACTGTATCACCAGGTTGAATTTGTACTTGTCTATGTGTACCGTTTGCGATACGTGATAAAGCTGCCATCGGTTCACCTTGGCTACCCGTACATAAGATCATTACTTTGTTGGCAGGAAGACGATTAAGCGATTGAGCATCCACGAATAAATCTTTTGGAGCGTCAATATAACCTAGTTCGCGACCAATTGTGATTGCATTATCCATACTGCGACCAAAGACAGCGATTTTACGACCGAAGATCTGTGCTGATTCGATAACTTGTTGTAATCTGTGGATATTCGAAGCAAATGTAGCAAAAATAATTCGACCATCTACTGTACGGAAAATATCGTTTAAACTTTCTCCAACTTTACGTTCAGACATCGTAAAGTTAGGTACTTCTGCATTCGTACTGTCTGATAATAAACAAAGTACGCCTTCGCTACCGATTTTCGCCATCTTATGCAAGTTGGCAGGTTCACCGACTGGCGTGAAGTCGAATTTAAAGTCTCCTGTATGGACGATATTACCAGAAGGAGTTTTCACTACTACTCCGAATGCATCAGGAATACTGTGCGTAGTTCTGAAGAATGACACTGCGGTTTTACGGAATTTAATAAAATCATCTTCTTCGATTTCATGAATTTCCGTTGTACGCAATAATCCATGTTCTTCCAACTTATTGCGAAGTAATCCAATCGCAAGTTTACCACCATAGACAGGAACATTCACTTTACGCAATAGATAAGGGATGCCACCAATATGGTCTTCATGACCATGTGTGATGAAAAGTCCTTTGATCTTATCGATATTACGTTCGAGATAAGTATAATCTGGAATTACATAGTCAATACCTAGTAATTCATCTTCTGGGAATTTGATCCCAGCGTCAATAATAATAATTTCATCTTGAAATTGAATACAATACGTATTTTTACCGATTTCACCTAGTCCGCCTAGGGCAAAAACAGCTGTTTCATTATTTTTAATAGATTTCATAAATTAAACCTGCTCAATGTGGAAGGTTGGGGAAGCTTGTTCATAAGTTAAATGTTCGCCTTCCAACTTTTGCACGAATTCAATCATTAGATCACGATCTTTTAATCGATTGCGAACTTCTCTCTCGTCTTCAGCTTCTACGTACAAGCTAAGTGTGTTCTCGCGGACTGGAACTTCATGTACGTTTAAATGGTAATATACTTTGAAAATCATGTTAAACTCTCCTTTTACGTTCGTAATAATACATATCATCAATAATAGCATGCAATTTCCCTAAAATAAAGAAAAGCCCACCAATTACTTGGCGGGCGTAAAAGTCTAGGCAATCGTCTTTTTACCGAGCAGGCCATTAAGTCGTCTTAGCAGTTTGCGTTTTAGACGTTTATACATGGCATCATCACTCCTTGACAAGACTGTAACAGAAATTCCTTGTCCTGTCAAGTATAAACGCTTTACTCTCTGTCGAAAGCTGTAGCGTCGGGTATTTCTTTGTAAGGAGCACTTTCATCAATGTGATCATAGAACATGATGCCGTTTAAGTGATCCAACTCATGCTGGAAAGCGATTGCTGGCAATCCTTTCAAACGCTTCTTGATGACATTCCCTTCTTTATCAAATGCTTTCACTGTAATCCTCGCATAACGGGGAACATATCCCGGAACTTCGCGATCTACTGATAAACAGCCTTCACCAGTCTCTATATAGGTTTTTTCGACAGAGTGACTAATGATCTTCGGATTAATTGCAATGAAGTTTTCCAATAAAATCTCGCCGTCAGGGATATGCAGAGCGAAAATTCTCTTTGACACGTTTATTTGAGGAGCTGCCAAACCGATACCTGAACGTAAGCCATACTTTTCACACAGCTCATCGTCCTGGCTATTGACGATATACTCCAATATATCATCACATAATTGACGATCTTCAGTACTTAAAGGAAAGTCTACCTCTTTTGCTTTCAAGCGCAACGTTGGATGACCTTCACGAATGATGTCTTTCATTAAAATCATTTCTACTCTTCCTCTCGGATATATTAGGTATAGTTAGTATATAGCATAATCTACAATTTGCTTGTAGAACATGTGGATTAAGGGTATATAATCGTAAAAACTAATTTCCTTTAATACAGTATAAACGAATGAGAAAAATGGTGAAAGAAAAAAGTATATAAAGCGACAGGAGGACGGTTGATGAAGAAAATAGTTTGCGCAGTATTCATACTGTTTCTATTAAGTAGTTGTTCAAAAGAACCTACTGTAGCGCAGCAATTTACGGATTTCTTAATCGCTGTGAATGAAAAAGAAAATAAGGGGAACAACTTTGGAAGGAAGTTAAACGAAAAGGAGCACAAAGAGCAGGAGTTATTTATTCAGCTAATGGAATTCACTAACCAACAAGATCCAGAAGTGAACGAGCGAGTAGTTGCATTGAAAAAGTCAGTTCGTGAACGGTCTATGTTGCTTGAGAAAGAGGAAAGTGCTGTTCGCGAGTCGAAGGAAACTATAGGGCAATTAGCTGAAAGTATGAATGAAATGGGTTTCACTAGTCAAGTAGAAGATGTAGTGAATGCTCTTAATGAACGTTCAGGAATACATGAAGCATTCATTTTGCAGTATAAAAAACTTTTAGATAGTCAAATGCAATTATATACGCAGCTGGAAGATCAATCCGTGCGAGAATTTGCGCTTCAAAAACATGTAAGTGAAGTGAATGATCTAATTGCTGCCAGTCAGCAAACGCTAGTAGAGTTTAATGAAACGACTCGGGAAGTAAATCGATTAGCAGGTCGTGCATTAAAAAGTTTAGAACAACAAAAATAAGGAAGTATATAGTAGAAGGCAAGAATAGTCTAAAGAACTTTTGGGTGCAAAAGCTTCCACCTTATATATCTGCAATAGAAGTATAAAAAAGTGTGAACAAGCTTGAGACAGAAATTGCCCATGCATGATCTTAACAAGCGCTTTTAGGATAAAGATCATCGTATAGAATGCTAGTGAAAAAAATTCTGTACCAACACAGAATCTGTATTGTGGTAGTACAGTTTTTTTGAAATGATATATGTCAAACGGGTGAAAGTCTTTAATTACAATGGTTGACCAAGCGCTCAGTTTTGCGTATACTAAAAAATATAAGAAGTTGTATTAACTTTATTTGAAAACAATATAATACAGATAAGAAGGAGAGATCAAGATATGGTAGCTAAAAAAGGTAATCAGTATGATCCAGTGAAAGCGCTTCAACTGATTGAAAGCCAGTTTGATATGGTACAAATTCTGGATGAAGAAGGAAAGATCGTGAATAAGGACTTGGATCCTAAACTTTCTGATGAAGAATTAGTGGAATTAATGAATCGCATGGTATATACACGTATCCTTGACCAACGTTCTATTTCATTAAATAGACAGGGCCGTCTTGGGTTTTATGCTCCAACAGCAGGACAAGAAGCTTCCCAGTTAGCATCACAGTATGTGTTGGAAAAAGATGACTTCATTTTACCTGGATATCGCGACGTTCCTCAGTTGTTATTCCATGGTTGGCCGTTGCATATGGCTTTCTTATGGTCAAGAGGACATTATGCGGGCAGTGTCATTCCTGATGGACTTAATATCTTCCCGCCACAAATCATTATTGGTGCACAATATGTTCAAGCAGCGGGTGTAGGTCTAGGCTTTAAGAAAAAAGGGAAGAAATCCGTTGTTATTACGTACACGGGTGACGGCGGAACATCTCAAGGGGACTTCTATGAAGGATTGAACTTCGCAGGAGCATATCAAGTGCCTGCTATCTTCATCATTCAGAATAACCAGTATGCGATTTCTACACACCGTGATGTACAAACTGCAGCTAAAACACTTGCCCAGAAAGGTGTAGCGGCAGGCGTGCCAAGTGTATTGGTTGATGGAATGGATCCGTTAGCAGTATACGTTGCAACACGTGATGCTAGAGAGCGTGCAGTAAATGGAGATGGACCGACACTTATTGAAACAATGTGTTACCGTTATGGGCCACATACGATGGCAGGCGATGATCCAACACGCTACCGCACATCCGATGTTGACACTGAGTGGGAAAAGCGTGACCCGATCGTTCGATTCAGAACATACCTAGAAGCGAAAGGTATTTGGTCTAAAGAGCAAGAAGAAAAAGTAATTGAACGCGCGAAAGATGAAATTAAAGAAGCAATCAAAAAAGCAGATGCTGAGCCTAAACAAAAGGCTTCAGACTTTATGAAGATTATGTACAAAGGCGAAATGCCATTTAACCTACAAGAACAATTAGATGCGTATGTTGGAAAGGAGTCGAAATAACCCATGGCAGAATTAACAATGATTCAAGCAATTACAGATGCACTACGTACTGAGCTGAAAGCAGATGAAAATGTATTGCTATTCGGTGAAGACGTTGGGGCTAACGGAGGTGTCTTCCGTGCCACGGAAGGCCTTCATAAAGAATTTGGCGAAGAGCGAGTATTTGATACGCCGCTAGCTGAGTCTGGTATTGGCGGATTAGCAATTGGGCTAGCGCTTACTGGTTTCCGTCCTATCATGGAAATTCAATTCTTCGGTTTTCTATTTGAAGTGATGGATTCTGTGAGTGGTCAAATCGCAAGAATGAACTTTAGAACAGGTGGACACTTCAATGCGCCTATTACGATTCGCGCACCATTTGGCGGCGGTGTAGCAACACCTGAAATGCATGCGGATAGCCTAGAAGGTCTAGTAGCATCACAACCTGGTTTAACTGTCGTTATTCCTTCGACTCCTTACGATGCAAAAGGTCTACTGATCTCTGCAATCAAGAGTGACGATCCCGTTATTTTCTTGGAGCATATGAAATTATATCGTTCATTCAGACAGGAAGTACCTGAAGAAGAATATTCTATTCCTTTAGGAAAAGCTGATGTGAAACGTGAAGGTACAGATTTAACGATTGTCACATACGGCGCGATGGTTCAAGAAAGCCTAAAAGCTGCTGAAGCACTTGAAAAAGAAAATTACTCAGTGGAAGTAATCGACTTGCGCACAATTCAGCCACTTGACGTAGAAACAATTATCAAATCTGTTGAAAAAACAAACCGTGCAATAGTTGTACAAGAAGCGCAACGTCAGGCCGGAATTGCTGCTAACGTAGTAGCTGAAATAACGGAACGTGCAATCTTGAGCTTAGAAGCTCCTGTGCTCCGTGTAACATCGCCAGATACAGTCTATCCATTCGCGGCAGGCGAGAATACATGGTTGCCTAACGCGAAAGATATTGCAGCGAAAGCAAAAGAAGTTCTGACATTCTAAATACTTATTGGACAATCCAGGAAGGGTGAATTACGTGACTTATGAATTTCGATTACCAGACATTGGTGAAGGTATACACGAAGGGGAGATCGTCAAGTGGTTCGTTAAGCCAGGCGATGTAATCCAGGAAGATGATACATTACTAGAAGTACAAAATGATAAATCAGTAGTAGAAATTCCATCACCTGTATCGGGTACTGTAGAAGAAATTTATGTTTCTGAAGGTACCGTAGCAGTTGTTGGAGATAAATTGGTGCGTTTTGATGCGCCAGATCACGACATACCGGATCATGAAGATGATGACGAGGAAAGCGTAGACTCCTCGAAAGAAGAAGCGAGTGCGGAAAAATCCCATGAGCAAGTCGGGGAAGCTTTGGGAAGCGTAGATTCCAAAAAACCGGAACAGGCAACTGAGCAACAGCCGTCTACTGAATCGGAACAAGCGCAATCTTCTAATGCATCTCGCGGTGAAGTGGATGAAAATCGCCGTGTCATTGCGATGCCATCCGTACGTAAGTATGCACGTGAAAATGATGTCACGATTGCACAAGTAGCAGGCAGTGGCAAAAATGGTCGTGTTTTAAAAGAAGATATAGATTCATTTAAATCAGGTGGACAACAACAATCTGCGGCTGAATCAACAGAGTTACCACAAGATGCACAGACGCAAGCATCATCTGAAAAACAAGCGCCTGTCTTTGAAGGTGAATTCCCGGAAACACGCGAGAAATTGTCACCTATGCGAAAGGCAATCTCAAAAGCTATGTCGAACTCCAAACATACAGCAGCACATGTTACATTGCTGGATGAAGTGGATGTTACAGCGCTCGTAGCACACCGAAAAGAATTTAAAGCAATTGCAGCGGAAAGAGATATTAAATTAACGTATCTTCCTTATGTAGTGAAAGCACTTGTTGCTACTTTGCGTAAATTCCCGCAATTAAATACGTCATTAGATGATGAAACTGAAGAGTTAATTCAAAAACATTATTATAATATTGGAATTGCAGCAGATACAGACCGCGGCTTAATGGTACCGGTTGTGAAAAATGCAGATCGTAAATCCGTGTTCGCTATTTCGGATGAAGTGAATGAACTCGCTGGTAAAGCGCGTGACGGAAAACTTCAAGCAGCAGAAATGAAAGGCGCATCATGTACGATCACGAATATTGGTTCAGCAGGTGGATTGTGGTTCACACCGATTATCAACCATCCAGAAGTAGCTATTTTAGGTGTCGGAAGAATTTCTGAAAAACCTGTAGTAAAAAATGGTGAAATTGTACCTGCACCTATGTTAGCATTATCTTTAGTGTTTGATCACAGAGTGATTGATGGCGTAACGGGGCAGTTAGCGTTAAACTATCTTAAGGAATTACTAAGTAACCCATCACTCTTATTAATGGAGGCGTAAAGCAAATGGTAGTAGGAGATTTTCCAATTGAAGTAGACACGCTCGTAGTTGGTTCAGGTCCTGGAGGTTATGTTGCAGCAATTCGTGCAGCTCAACTCGGTCAAAAAGTAACAATTGTAGAAAAAGATACAATCGGTGGCGTATGTTTAAACGTTGGTTGTATTCCTTCTAAAGCTATGATTTCTGTTGGACATCGTTTTGTGGCTGCTAAGAACTCTGATTCTATGGGAATCACTGCACAATCTGTCGAATTAGACTTCTCGAAAGCTCAGAAGTTTAAAGAGAGCGTTGTTTCCAAATTAACAGGCGGCGTATCAGGATTGTTAAAAGGTAATAAAGTAGAGACAGTTGAAGGGGAAGCATATTTCGTAGATGCTAATACTGTACGTGTTATGACAGATAAATCTGCACAAACGTATAAATTCAACAATGTCATCATCGCAACTGGTGCACGTCCAGTTGAAATTCCTTCTTTCAAATTTACTGATCGCGTAATCAATTCTACTGGCGCTTTAAATTTAAAAGAATTGCCGAAAAAGCTTGTCGTTGTTGGCGGCGGTTATATCGGTACAGAACTAGGGTCAGCTTATGCGAATCTAGGTTCTGAAGTAACCATTCTTGAAGGTGCAGACGATATTCTTGCAGGTTTCGAGAAACAAATGACTCAAATTGTCAAAAAAGGCTTGAAGAAAAAAGGCGTTGAAGTAGTTGTTAAAGCATCTGCTAAGGGCGTTGAAGAAACAAAAGATGGCGTCGTAGTAACATACGAAGCTAAAGGTGAAGAAGTGAAAATTGAAGCGGACTACGTTTTAGTAACTGTAGGTCGTCGTCCAAATACAGATGAAATCGGCTTGGAAGGTCTTGGCTTGAACATGACTGACCGTGGTTTGATCGAAGTGGACAAGCAGTGCCGCACAAATATCCCGAATGTGTACGCGATCGGTGATATCGTAGCTGGACCACAGCTTGCACACAAAGCATCTTATGAGGCGAAAATTGCAGCAGAAGCTATTTCTGGAGAAAAATCTGAAGTTGATTATATGGCTATTCCAGCTGTATGCTTCACAGATCCAGAACTTGCTACGGTTGGCTTAAACGAAAAGCAAGCAAAAGATGAAGGATACGATGTTGTGACTGGTAAATTCCCGTTTGCAGCAAACGGACGTGCTCTTTCTTTGGATGCTACAGAAGGTTTCGTGAAGCTTGTTGGCCGTAAAGAAGACGGCTTATTGCTTGGTGCACAAATCGTTGGTGAAAATGCTTCTGATATGATTGCAGAGCTAGGTCTAGCGATTGAAGCGGGTATGACTCTTGAAGATATTTCTATGACGATCCATGCTCACCCTACTTTAGGTGAGATTTCCATGGAAGCGGCAGAAGTAGCTCTTGGTAAGCCGATTCATATGATGACGAAATAAAACAACTAGAATTTAACAGCCCATGGGAATATTTTTTCTCATGGGCTATTTTCATATGTTGAATTAAATGGAGGTGTTGTTATGTGGAAAACTAGAGTAACAGAACTATTTGGAATTCAATACCCGATTGTGCAAGGTGGTCTTGCATATTTAGCGTATGCAGACCTTGCAGCTGCGGTTTCTGAAGCAGGAGGTCTTGGTCAAATTACAGCAATGAGTTTGTCATCGCCTGAAGCGTTGAAAGAAGAAATCCGCCGTGTACGTCAAAAAACCACTAAACCTTTCAGTGTGAATTTTGCCATTGGTAATCACGGTAGATCATATGAGGCTATGGTGGAAGCGGCACTAGAAGAAGATATTACTACTGTCTCGGTTACAGGTGGGAATCCCGCGCCGCTATTTGAAATGTTAAAAGGAACTGACGTTAAGAAACTGGTGTTAGTAGCAGCAAGAAGACAAGCACAAAAGGCTGAAGAAATTGGGGCTGACGCTGTCATAGCAGTTGGGCAAGAAGGCGGAGGACATTTAGGTCGTGATGATATTGGCACAATGGTATTAATACCAAGGATTGTAGATTCAGTCAGTATACCAGTAATAGGGTCAGGCGGCATTGGTGATGGGCGAGGTTGGATGGCAGCTCAAGCACTCGGGGCAGAAGGAATAGAGATGGGTACACGTTTTATTGCGACGAAAGAATGCGTCGACGCGTCACCAGCCTATATAGAATCTCTTTTGGCGAGCAGCGAGCAAGATACAACGATCATCAAGCGTACAATCGGTGCGCCTGCACGTGCATTATCGAATGAATGGACAGAAAAGATTCTGCAGCTAGAAGCAGAAAACGCTGGTTATGAAGGACTAAAAACATATATTAGCGGTGAAGCCAACTGTAAGTTTATTCACGAAGGTTCGGAAGATCAAGGTTTCGGCTGGGGTGGCCAAGTAACGGGTATGATCGATGATGTACCAAGCGTAGCTGAATTGTTTGAACGAATGAAAAATGAAGCGACATCTATACGAGAAAAATGGAGTGTCAGATAAGGAGAGAAATAGATGGCAGGTTATCAATATCCGCTACGCGCGGATTGGTCGACAGAAGAAATTGTGAAGGTGATCGACTTTTTCACAAAGGTAGAGCAAGCATATGAATCAACAATCGAGCGAGACGAATTCATGAGGTATTACCGTGGCTTTAAAAGTGTAGTGCCCTCCATGGCAGAAGAAAAAACGCTGTGCAAAGAATTCGAGGAAAGTAGTAGCTATGTAGCATTTCGCGTAGTAAAAGCGGCAAAAGAAAGTCAGCCAGGGGAATTACTCAAGGTGAAAAAATAACAAAATCACACTTGTGTTGATTAGCCCTCACGAGGACTTACTATGTACATGATGGATTGAATTGAAAAATGAGAGAAACGTAAAAATAAAACCAAGTGCATTTTGAATAGTCACTAGTTTTGGAGCTGTTTTAGAAGTCATTATTTTAAATGGCTTCTATGGACAGCTTCTTTTTTGGTTTCAGCAGGTAGATAGAGAATCGCGATAGAAAAGTGACGGCTAAGAGTGTTGAGTAAGGGATTTGCGCTTCGGAAGGCGGGCGGTGAACCAAACACCAACGCTACACCCCTTTGCATTGTAGGTGGAAGATACTTTTTGTTGTGCACTAAAATTAAGGTAGTAATAGGTTTTGAACTTCAGCAATTAAATCTAATGAAGTTTCAACAATTCAATAATTCACACACTACCTACAGTGAGTGATCCAAGTATCCGTACTATCAAAGTAGGATGAAAGCGTCCCCCAACCGGAGCTTTCATCCCTTGCACTCCCATTTAAACTTTCACTCACATAAAAAAAGATGCCCACTATAACTTCAGGGGCATCTCCATATTACTTTACCATTTTTTTCAATCAAAAGAATGAATAACTACATCGTAAACAGGCAATAACTTCGTAATCGTATCTTCTGCATACTCGTAAAATTGCTCCTCATTTAGCTTAGCCGCTTCTTCTCGTGGTAGATGGCGACCAACTAAAAACTCTGCCTTTTTTACCGTTTGCAGACGATCTAATAACTTCTCAAGACCTTCGTTACCTACTTCGCTAATACGCTCGGCATCAGGTTTCATGTGATCTCCCGATACTACAAAATCATCAGGTAAAGAGGTTAGAACGTTCAAATTATTTTCTAAACGTTCAGCAATTCCTTTTTTATCGGGGTTTTCATAAATAATTGCAAGCACGATGAATAAATGAGTGCCCCATAAGCCAATCTGAAAGTGAGGTAACGCTTTATAACCTCGCTTAGCAGGAGCGAATGCCACCCAGCTATCTCGTGGTGGATTTACAGTTCGTCTCGCGTGTTTTGCAACATGTGGAAAAAACTCACCCGTACCGTGTGCGGAAAGGCGGTGTGCAAAATGATTTCCTAAATCTTTGAACTTAGGTTGTATCTTTTCTTGCAAAGCTTTCATACGATGATCCAAGCCATCAACAGCAAAAACATCAAAATCACTTGATGACCAATAAGACTGAATCAAGAAAATCTCCTCCAGTTTGTAGTGACTACGTTTATCTTATCAGTAAATGGGGAATAATTTAAAATAACAAGGCTTCTAACCAATAAAAGTCGGAATTTTTGCATATCTTACTAATAAGACGGTTAGAATCAAATATTAACCTAAAAGGGGTGCTACTTATGAAACAGGTCGTTCATTTTATCCGAAAAGAAGATGTTGAGAGAGAATATGTGAGAACTTTACAATTGGAATTGGATTATGAATTAGCTACTCTATACGATGCCCTGCAAGATCAAGACACGGTTCAAGTTGATAAAAGTAAACAAAGGTTAAGTGAAATTCACAACGAATTGGAGACGCTGAATGTTTTTTCGATGTAAGTATGGCTTAAGAAAAAGACATCCCCATTTACTTCAGATTTGAAGAAAATGTGACGGGGTGTCTTTTTACTTAATAGCCTGTAACCGTTATCTCTTTTGTTCCGTTACCTCTGTGTTATACTAGCACTAGTCGGAATGGGAAGAGGTGGCAGAATGAATCTTAATGCGATAGATCGATATGCAAAATCGTTAATCAAAGAGGCTGGCCACAAAATACGAGTGTCTTTCTTTAGTACAATTGACATCGATTCAAAGGCAGACGCTAATGATTTGGTTACCAATATCGATAGGGAAGTGGAAAGCTTTTTTATTGAACGGGTAAGACAAGATTTTCCAGAGCATAAAATGGTTTCTGAAGAAGGATTTGGAGATAAGATATCTTCGCTTGACGGAGTAGTCTGGTTCTTGGATCCAATTGACGGAACGATGAATTTTATCCATCAAAGAAGAAACTTTGCGATTTCATTGGGGATTTATGTAGACGGCGTGGGGATGCTAGGCTACATATATGATGTAATGCGGGATGAATTATACCATGCGGCGAAAGATGAGGGGGCTTATTTTAATGATGAGCGACTTCCGCAGCTGGAAATCACACCACTTGAAGAAGCAATAATTGGTATCAATGCTAGCTGGGTTGCGCCAAATCAACGAGTGGAAAACGAAAAGATAATCGAACTTATTACTCGTTGTCGTGGAACGCGATCATACGGTTCAGCAGCGATTGAGCTAGCATATGTATCATCTGGAAGAATTGACGCGTATATATCTATGCGACTAGCGCCTTGGGACATTGCTGGAGGGATCGTCATTGCACAAGAAGTAGGAGCTGTGGCGACGAATTTAGAGGGCGAAAAACCACATCTTCTTGGATCTGACACATTTATTGTCACACGTCCAGGATTGCATGAGGAGATTTTATCGAAATACATCCGACTAAAATAAAAAAGGGGCTGTTTGTTAAACCTAAGTGGTTTAATGTACAGTCCCTTTAAGCTGTTTATAGTGTGCCTTCCCTACGCATACGTGCTTTTGTTTTGAATCCGTTACCCATTATTAAAATTAGAGCGACAATGGCCAGAATGACAACTAGTATGCTACGCATACCTACTCCGACACCTATTGCAGACATGGAAAGTACGGCGCCCAGTGAATAAATTACGAAAATCCACTTAATGTCTTTCAAAAAAATCCCTCCATATAATTTAAAATGTTATTTAATTGAACTATCTTGTGCTATAATAACACAGTTGAACATCTGAAATAAAGATAAACGGAGTGAAAAAATGACAAACGAACGTACTGATCTTAGAAATATTGCAATTATTGCCCACGTAGACCATGGTAAAACGACATTAGTCGATCAATTACTTAAACAATCCGGTATTTTCCGTTCGAACGAGCACGTTGATGACCGCGCAATGGACTCAAACGAATTAGAGCGTGAGCGAGGAATTACGATTCTAGCTAAAAACACAGCTATTGAATATAATGATACAAAAATCAACATCTTGGATACACCAGGTCACGCTGACTTTGGTGGCGAAGTAGAACGAATCTTGCGCATGGTAGATGGCGTAATTTTAGTTGTTGACGCATTCGAAGGTTGTATGCCACAAACACGTTTTGTATTGAAAAAAGCATTAGAAACAAATTTGAAGCCAATTGTTGTTGTAAATAAAATTGACCGTGAGTTTGCAAGACCAGAAGAAGTAGTAGACGAAGTACTTGAATTATTCATTGAGCTTGATGCGAATGATGAGCAATTGGAATTCCCAGTTGTTTATGCTTCAGGATTCAACGGTACAGCAAGTCTTTCTCCTGATCCTGAAACACAAGAAGACACATTACGTGTTCTTTATGAGTCAATTCTTAAAAATATTCCATCACCAATCGACAATCGTGATGAGCCACTTCAGTTCCAAGTATCACTACTTGATTACAACGACTACGTTGGTCGTATCGGAATCGGTCGTATTTTCCGTGGAACGATGAAAGTCGGAGAGTCAGTCGCTGTTCTTAAGCGTGATGGTTCTGTAAAGACTTTACGTGTAACAAAATTATACGGATTCATGGGCTTGAAAAGAGTCGAAGTACAAGAAGCATATGCTGGCGACTTGGTAGCTGTTTCTGGAATGGGCGATATTGATGTCGGCGAGACAGTATGTCCAACTGATCATCAAGAAGCACTTCCTGAGCTTCATATTGATGAGCCAACACTGCAAATGCGTTTCCTAGTGAACAATAGTCCATTCGCAGGCCGCGAAGGTAAATGGGTAACTGCACGTAAGATTCAAGAACGTTTGGATCAACAGCTTGAGACGGATGTTTCATTGCGAGTAGAACAAACAGATTCTCCAGATGAATGGATTGTATCTGGTCGTGGTGAACTCCACTTGTCTATTCTTATTGAAAACATGCGTCGTGAAGGATTCGAACTTCAAGTGTCCAAACCTCAAGTAATCATTCGTGAAATCGATGGTAAGCGTAGCGAGCCTTATGAGCGCGTTCAAATCGACGTACCAGAAGAACACACTGGATCTATCATCGAATCTATCGGTGAGCGTAAAGGTGAAATGTTGGATATGATCAATAACGGTAACGGACAAGTTCGCTTGATCTTCTTAGTACCAGCTCGTGGATTGATCGGTTACACTACAGATTTCCTTACGTTAACACGTGGATACGGAATTCTGAACCACACGTTTGATAGCTATAAACCAGTCACTACTGGTAAAATCGGCGGTAGACGTCATGGTGTTCTAGTTTCAATGGAGAACGGTACTGTAACGGGTTATGGTGTAATGCAATTAGAAGACCGTGGAACTATGTTTGTAGAAACAGGAGCGGAAATCTATGCAGGTATGGTAGTAGGAGAAAGTAATCGTGATAGCGACTTGACAATCAACTTAACGAAAATCAAGCACGCTACTAACGTTCGTTCCGCTACGAAAGACCAAACAGTTACAACAAAAAAACCACGTATTTTATCTCTTGAAGAAGCACTACAATACATTGGTGATGACGAGTACTGTGAGGTTACACCACAAACAATTCGTTTGCGTAAGAAAGTTCTCGATAAGAGTGAACGCGAACGTGTAAATAAAAAGAAAAAACTTGGCGAATAATATAAATAGAAGGGGATGTATGAAATGAGAGTAGAGGATTCAGAAATGGTCTATAATCGAATGTCGGGCACTGCGCGTATGATCTATGAATTTGCGCCGAGTTTCTCGGCTGCCGGCTATATTCTGTTTGCCCTCGTTTTCATCATGTCTGCTATTGTGTATAAGCTTGGATTTGCGAGAAAGATCAGTTTTTGGCAGAACTTTATCATATATGCATTCCTATTTATAGGGTGCTTAATATTGACATTTCTAGCCTTTTTCCTTCCTATCGTAGAAGGACTGTTCGTAGCTGCTGCCATTCTCATTATTTATCGTGTTCGTCGCATGAATGAACACAAAAAAGACTCCGTTACTCAGTAACGGAGTCTTTTTATATGATTAAAAATCTTTTTCTGTAAGATGTGAGCTACGATAAAAAACAAAGTTACCAGTTGCAATTCTTTTTTCTGTCAAGTCGCTAATCCGCTCCCTGCAAGTAGGGCACATATACGTATGAATAGGCCGATTTCTCAGCTTCTTAGCAAGCGGATTATCATCTTCTAAATGATCGATTTCGTCACAAAGGACACATTTAACGCGCATTCGATCTTCTCCTTCAATCCACTTGGATCGCTTGAACATGACGGATCGGAGAATCTTCATTCGAACCGTCTTTAAACAGTGCATGTACAGGACCATCTTCTCGAAGAGGTTTACCTTTATGACTGAATTTGAATATAATGTTGGCTGCTTCCTCAAGTGGATACGTGTATTTGTCATCTTCCGTAATAAGTGTAAACGTTGTGGCATTTGCTGATGGAACCGCATTGTGTATGAATGGTTTTAATATAATACCAAAGCTACTGGATAACATTTTATCTTTTTCATAACGTTTTTCACTTTTTAGTGTAGGCGGTTGAATGGCACCTTCCATAATTTCTCTAGACCAGTGTTTACCCATTTTCTCTTTATACTCTTCCATTTCATCTTTTTCGACAAATTCCTCTGTGAAGAATTCATCCAGATCGATACGTCGATCATCAAATATCCACACTGTTGGATCCAGTGTGATTGCATGTTTTACATTTCCGGTAATCGGTATAATAAGTTCCAAAATACTTCCCCCTCATTCCATAGTCACTAGAGTAAGTATACCTTTTCATAGAAGAAGTGAAAAGGATTTCATTTCAGTTCATATTTTTCATTGGGTAACACTTGCATTTTGCAAGAGCAAAAGATACAATTTAATCATTAACACCTTGCGGGAATAATGAATAATGGGGGCGTCTCCATGGATATAGAAGTTCAAGATACGTATAAAGAACAAGCCATGAAACAATTGCAAATTGATGCGGATAAAATTGCAAAACTGATCAAAGTTCAAATGGATAATTTAACGATGCCGCAATGCCCACTATATGAGGAAGTGCTTGATACGCAAATGTACGGGTTATCCCGTGAGATCGATTTTGCTGTAAAGCTTGGTTTAGTCGAACAAGACAAAGGCCGTGAAATAATCTCTGTACTGGAAAAAGAGTTAAATATCTTACATGAGCTGTATACAAATAAATAAATGGAAGACTCAAACTACTCCAACGGTTTGAGTTTTTTATTTAGGACGATGAGGTACAAACAAATGAAGACTTATATGAATCGAATTTTACGCAATTTTGACTATCCATTATTTATCGTATACTTGCTGCTCTGTGTATTTGGATTGATTATGATTTACAGTGCAAGTATAGTCTGGGCGGTAAATATCTATAATTATGAACCATCACACTTCTTTATAAAACAACTGAAGAACCTGGCCTTAGCAATTCCAACGTTCCTTGTGGTAGCAATTATACCGTACCGACATTATAGGAATAAAAAGTTCCTTTATGGCGCGCTAATATTGATGTTCAGCTTATTGATCCTAGTAAAGTTCATCGGCTTCGGCGGTGATACAGTAGGTGCAAAAAGCTGGATTACTATGCCATTTGGACTTGGTAACTTACAGCCGACAGAAATAGCGAAAATTGCTTTTATCGTGTATTTTTCTGGAGTATTTGCAAATAAATATTATGCAGGTACGTTGGATGAAATCAGAACTACAATTTTTCCGACATTCTCTGTTTTAACTGCGTCTTTGTTATTAGTGTTGCTAGAACCAGACTTTGGTGCGACGATGATTTTGTTCTTGGTAGCTATATCCGTTATTATGGCAAGCGGCATGAAAGTAAAGAATTACTTGATCATCAGTCGGTTCTTTGCATTATTAGGTGTGTTGATCGGTATTGTGTTGTGGATAAAGTGGGAAACAGTCATGACTGCTTCACGCATGGGGCGTTTTCTAGCGTTTACAGATCCCTTTGAATACATACAAGGTTCAGGCTTGCAAATAGTCAATGGATACATTGCAATAGGCGCTGGAGGGCTTAAAGGAGTAGGCTTAGGAAACAGTATTCAGAAACTTGGCTATTTACCTGAACCACATACTGATGTTATCATGGCAGTAATCTCTGAAGAAACTGGAATACTCGGAACGACACTTGTTCTAGGGGGACTCTTTTTCATTGTGATGAGAGCGTTTTCTGTTGCACTGCGTACAAAAGACGCACATGCAAGAATGCTCGCAGCTGGTGTTGGTAGTTTAATTGCTATTCAAACACTAGTGAACTTAGGAGGATTGACAGGATTGATTCCGTTAACAGGTGTAACGTTGCCATTTATTAGTTATGGCGGTACATCGGTTGTATTCTTGTCGATTGCGCTTGGCATACTGATGAACGTTTCGATGTTTGTGAAGTATGAGAGATCAGAATAGAGGGGATGGATTTGTTGGTGGAGAGAAGAGAGATCAAGAAAGTACTAGTCGCGAATCGCGGCGAGATTGCAATTCGTGTATTTCGAGCATGTACAGAATTAGGCATTGCTACAGTGGGTATTTATTCAGCAGAAGACCGTGCATCTCTACATCGTTACAAGTCCGATCAGTCATTTTTAGTAGGTGAGGGTAAGAAACCTATCGATGCTTACTTGGATATTGAAGGGATTATCGACATCGCCAAGAAAGCAAATGTCGATGCAATTCATCCGGGCTATGGTTTTTTAGCAGAGAATGCCCAGTTCGCTGCACGTCTAGAGGAAGAAGGGATTATCTTTATTGGCCCGACATCCAGACATTTAGAAATGTTTGGCGATAAAGTAAAAGCTAGAGAGCAAGCAATATTAGCTGACATTCCAGTTATTCCAGGTAGTGATGGACCAATTACTTCAGTTGAAGAGGTTGCTAGTTTTGGTGAACAGCATGGTTATCCAATTATTATTAAAGCTTCTTTAGGCGGCGGGGGACGCGGTATGCGTATCGTCCAATCACCAGAAGAAGTACAAGAAGCGTTTAATCGTGCGAAATCCGAAGCAAAATCTGCGTTTGGTTCGGATGAGGTGTATGTAGAGAAATATATTACGAAACCTAAACACATAGAAGTACAAATACTAGGTGATACATATGGTGAAATTGTCCATTTGTACGAACGTGACTGTTCAATTCAGCGCCGCCACCAAAAGGTAGTGGAAATTGCTCCTTCCATTTCGCTTACGGAAGAATTGCGACATGCAATTTGCGATGCAGCTGTTAAACTATCAAAAAATATATCGTATATTAACGCAGGTACAGTAGAATTTTTAGTAGCTGACGATTCCTTCTATTTCATCGAAGTCAATCCACGTATTCAAGTGGAACACACGATTACTGAAATGATTACAGGTATTGATATCGTTCAATCACAGATTATGATTGCTGCAGGAGAGTCTCTGCATTCTGAAAAGGTTAACATTCCAGTACAACAGGACATTCCGTTATTTGGTTACGCGATACAGTCCCGTGTCACGACGGAAGATCCGTTAAATGACTTCATGCCGGATACAGGCAAAGTAATGGTCTATCGTTCAAGTGGCGGATTCGGTGTTCGCTTGGATACGGGTAATGCGTACCAAGGATCTGTTATCAGCCCTTACTATGATTCACTGTTAGTAAAAGTTTCAACTTGGGGACAGACATTTGGGGATGCTGCAAGCAAAATGCACAGAAATTTGAAGGAATTCAGAATACGGGGAATTAAAACGAATATTCCTTTCCTGGAAAATGTAGTGTGCCATGAAAACTTCTTGTCAGGTGAGTACAACACAAGCTTTATCGATGAAACGCCTGAACTATTTACATTTGCCAAGAAACAAGATAGAGGAACGAAAATGTTATCTTATCTTGGAAATGTCACTATTAATGGCTTCCCTGGTATTGACGATGCGACACGTCCAGTTCTCCATCCGGTACGTATCCCTAAAGTTGATTACAGTGCGCCAATACAAAAGGGAACAAAACAAATTTTAGATGAGCAAGGTGCAGATGGATTAGTCAAATGGGTGTTGGAGCAAGACGATGTATTATTGACAGATACTACGTTCCGCGATGCGCATCAGTCTTTGCTCGCTACGCGTATGAGAACAAAGGAGTTAACACAGATTGCAACGGAAAGTGCGCATTTATTACCTGATCTCTTCTCGTTTGAGATGTGGGGTGGCGCAACATTCGATGTAGCCTACCGTTTCTTAAAAGAAAGCCCGTGGGATCGACTAGAAAAATTGCGTGAGCAAGTTCCTAATGTGTTGTTCCAGATGCTCTTTAGAGGGGCCAATGCCGTCGGTTACACAAACTACCCCGATAACGTCATTCGTGAATTCATAAAAGAATCGGCTTCATCAGGTATAGATGTATTCCGTATATTCGACAGCTTGAATTGGATCAAAGGCATGGAAGTCGCGATTGATGAAACACGTTCGACAGGAAAGATTGCGGAGGCAACGATTTGTTATACAGGAGATATTCTGGACGACAACCGTGCCAAATATACGGTCAACTACTACAAAGAGATGGCCAAAGAACTCGAAGCAGTCGGTGCTCATATATTGGCAATCAAAGACATGGCAGGGTTGCTGAAGCCTGAAGCAGCTTATCGTCTAGTGTCAGAATTGAAAGCGTCAACAAGTCTGCCAATTCATTTGCATACGCACGATACGAGCGGGAATGGTATTTATATGTACGCTAAAGCGATTGAAGCCGGAGTTGATATTGTCGATACGGCAATTGGTTCCATGGCGGGTATGACGTCACAACCGTCTGCCAATTCACTTGCTTACGCTATGCAAAACAATAAACGACATGTTCGTGCAAATACAGAGTCGTTAGAAAAACTGTCGCACTACTGGGAAGATGTGCGGAAATACTACAAGCCGTTTGAGAGTGGTATGAACAGTCCGCATTCAGAGATCTATGTACACGAAATGCCAGGGGGCCAATATTCAAATCTACAACAACAGTCAAAAGCTGTAGGATTGGGAGAACGCTGGGAAGAAGTGAAGAAAATGTACTCCCGCGTGAATTTCCTCTTTGGAGACATTGTCAAAGTAACACCTTCATCCAAAGTAGTAGGGGATATGGCATTGTTCATGGTACAAAATGAATTGGATGAGCATACGGTTATTGAAAAGGGACAAACTATTGATTTCCCTGAATCCGTTATTGATTTCTTCGAAGGTTCAATCGGTCAACCATATGGCGGTTTCCCTGAAGAGTTGCAGGAAGTCATATTGAAAGGTCGCAAAGCGATCACTGTGCGTCCGGGTGAGTTATTGGCACCGGTGAACTTCCAAGACGTGCTGAAGAAGCTAACGGAGAAAATGGGCAAGCCAGCTACTATGCATGATGCACTAGCTTACGTCTTATATCCGAAAGTGTTTGATGAGTACATTGAAACGAGAAAACAGTTTGGTGATGTTTCCGTCATCAATACTCCTGAATTCTTGTATGGTTTACGTTTAGGTGAAGAAATCGAAATTGAGATTGAGTTCGGGAAAACACTTATCGTCAAACTAGTGTCAATTGGTGAGCCAAACCCAGACGGAACGCGAGTGCTATACTTTGAGTTAAATGGTCAGTCTCGTGAAATTATCATCCAAGATTTCCAAGTGGAAACAAAAGATGAGACGAAACAAAAAGCTGATCCTACAAATGAGTCTCATATTGCAGCTACGATGCCTGGAACTGTTTTGCAAGTCGCGGTTTCATTAGGTGCGAGAGTAAAACGTGGGGAGCACTTACTCATTACAGAGGCTATGAAAATGGAAACAACAATTCAAGCTCCTTTTACAGGAGTTGTAAAAGCTATATATGCAGGCCCTGGAGATTCTATATCAACAGGTGACTTGTTAATTGAATTAGAACACTAAAAAACAGCT
The DNA here is from genome assembly GCF_029267015.1 of Sporosarcina ureae. Classification (GTDB taxonomy): domain Bacteria; phylum Bacillota; class Bacilli; order Bacillales_A; family Planococcaceae; genus Sporosarcina; species Sporosarcina ureae_D. The sequence continues at coordinate 59,883 of NZ_JARIEA010000042.1, forward strand.
TCCACATGCCTTTAGGGCAGTGGAAGCTGTTTTTGTCATAAGTTGTATATAAGAAGCGTGTAACGGCCGCCAAGCAGCTGTTACACGCTTCTTGTTACTTCTTCAAACGACTTCGTGAAACCAGTAGGACTAGATAAGTTAACAAGCCGAATAATAACGTGACGAACAAGGAGTGTAGTAAAGCAAAATAGAGATTCAACTTCGTCAGTACAACTATCATTCCAGTTGTGGCTTGTGCAAGTACTAAAGCGAACGCTGAAATCCATCCCCAGTATAGAACACGCTGATTCTTGTAATGCTTTATTGCTTTAATAGCGATAAAACCAATCCATATCACGATCATCGCGGCAGCCAAACGATGGCCCATCTGAATCCATTCGTACATGTTGTTAGGCAAGCTAAATTCATTATTGCGGCATAGTGGCCAATCAGAACAGATCAGACCAGAATCCGTATGACGAACAAGCGCGCCAGTGTAAATTACAATGTATGAATAAATCGTTACGCCGATTGTGTGGAAGCGCATTGACTTATCTATACGTAATTTATCTGAATCAAATTTTTGATCCACTTCAAACACCAATAATGTCAGTAGGAATACTGCTGCAAATGAGATAAGCGATATACCGAAGTGAAGCGCAAGTATAAAGTCACCTTGACCCCATAAAACTTGTGCCGCTCCTATCAATGCTTGTAAAACCAGGAAAAAAATTGCCATGAATGCCAAAAACTTTGTTTCGCGGACATGACCAAGTGCTTTCCACGACCATACAGCTAATATGACGATGAAAATACCTACTGCACCTGTAACTAAACGGTGTGAGAACTCGATTAATACTTCTGCTGTGATGTCATCCGGAATAAGTTGTCCATTACATCCTGGCCAATGTCTTCCGCACCCCATGCCGCTGTCGGTTTTAGTAACGAGAGCTCCACCAAGTAAAATCGCGAGCATTCCGATCGTAGAAGCTACTCCAAACCACTTTAAAAATCTGTTGTATCGCAAGTATGAAACACCTTCTTCTATTGAATTGACCATAAAAAGGTCGATTTACAGTAAATTTTGCCCGGTAAACAGAAATAATTATCTGGAAACATATGAGTGAATCGCGTAGATTTCTGTTGAATCAGGGCAGCTATTGCAAGCTTTATGATAACGAAAAACTTAAAGAAACACAATGCATGTAGTTAATAAACCACTGATGTATAAGGCTTTTCACAAATTGTTCATAAAATAGTCTCTTTAACTTCACAAATGGCAGTCAGAAATGCTTTACTATATAGGAGGTGAAGGACAAAGACACAAAGGTTGCACGAAACCGCTATAAATTGAGAAATGCTCTAGAAATTACGGACGTTTTTCGATATAGTAGGTGATAGGGTCTTTGCTGAAAACTTTGAAAGGAGGGTTATTATGTCAAACGGTCGAACGCTTTCGACAGTTGCAGATCCAAAAGTAGAGACAATCACCTTATGGAAAGACTTTTTGGCGCTGATCAAAATTGGTATTGTCAATTCGAATTTGATCACTACGTTCACCGGTCTTTTTTTGGCATTTCAATTCACCGGTAAAAGTTTTCTTCACAATTTTGATCTACTGGTATTTGCGATTTTAGGTACTGGATTGATTATCGCATCGTCAGGTGCCATGAATAACTTGATTGATCGCGATATTGATCCCGTCATGTCGAGAACGAAGTCGAGACCGACAGTAACAGGTAGATTTAAAGCTCCCGCTGTGATGACGTTAGCCGTTACATTCCTACTAGTCGGAGAAGTGTTATTATTTTCTGCATCATCTACGGCTGGTTGGCTAGGCATCTTGGGTGTATTTGCTTACGTTGTTTTGTATTCCATGTGGTCTAAACGTAGGCATGTAAGCAATACTGTAGTAGGAAGTCTTTCAGGAGCAATACCACCCCTTATCGGATGGGCAGCTGTTGATCCTACACTGCCAATGGGAGCGTGGGCGTTGTTTTTAATCATGTTCATATGGCAACCACCGCATTTCTATGCGTTGGCTATGCGCAGAACAGAAGAGTATCGGGCAGCTAACATTCCGATGCTACCTGTAGTAAAAGGATTTGAGCGGACGAAAAAGTCCATGCTTATGTGGGTGCTACTACTGTTCCCATTGCCTTTCTTATTATCGGAGCTCGGTACTGCGTTTATAGTTTTTGCAACACTGTTGAATGTCGGGTGGCTTTATCTAGCGCTGAAAGGATTTAAAGCCAAAGAGGATTTGAAGTGGGCAACCGGGATGTTTGTATATTCATTGAATTACATGACAATCTTGTTTGTATCTATGATTATCTTCTCAATATTCATCTAACGTATCGGAATTCTTTCTTTAAAACAGGAATTCATCATAAAGAGGCATTCAGTCCTCCATAGTAGAAAAACATTTTTTTAGAAAGAGAGGTATTAGTTAGCGATGATTAAAGGACTCAAAAAGTGGCGTCTCTTTTCTTTACTAGCGGTTTTTGCTGTGTTCATGGCAGGTTGTGGTAATGAAGAAATTTCAACCTTCCAACCGGCTGGACAAGTCGCTAATGACCAGTTCAAATTGTTGCTATTAGCATCAGGCATCATGTTACTGGTTATCATTGTAGTAGTAATTATTTACACTGTTGCATTATTCCGCTTCAGACGTTCCAAGTTGGGTGAAGATCATATACCAGAGCAAGTAGAAGGAAGTCACACACTTGAACTGATTTGGACATTCATTCCAATCGTATTACTTCTTATCCTTGCAATTCCTACTGTTCACTACACGTATAAATTAGGTGATGTGCAAGCAATGGGAGCAGTTGATGATGATGGTAATGCGGAAAACTTGGTAGTAGACGTTACAGCGAAATTGTATTGGTGGGAGTTCGAGTATCCTGATCTAGGAATTGTTACGGCTCAGGAACTAGTAGTACCTACTGATGAAAAAGTTTATTTCAACTTGATTGCAGCAGACGTAAAGCACTCATTCTGGATTCCGTCAGTTGGCGGTAAGCTAGACACGAACGTTGAGAACGTGAATAAGTTCTATTTATCATTTGAGAAAGAATCTGAAGGCTTGAAAGATGGCGTTTTCTACGGAAAATGTGCTGAGCTATGCGGACCTTCTCACGCATTGATGGACTTTAAAGTAAAAACATTACCGAGAGATCAATTTGACAGCTGGGTTGCAGCTATGCAGGAATCAGCAGAAAAACCTGTTGTTGCAAATGCTGACGGCGAAGAAGTCTTCTCTCAAAGCTGTATCGGGTGTCACGCAGTTTCGGGTGTAGGTGAGTCTGGTGCACAAGGACCTAACTTGACTTCATTCGGTGATCGCAATCGTGTTGCAGGATTCCTTAAACACGATGAAAAAGAATTAAAAGAGTGGATTCGAGATACACAGAAATACAAGCCAGGCAACACAATGCCTTCATTCAGTAAAGATCAAATTTCTGATGAAGAATTGGATGCATTAGCTGAATACTTAATGGGCTTAAAAGTCGCAAAATAATTTTCAAACGGAAATTGAATAGGAGGTAACACAGTGAGTTCAGTTGCTCAAAAAAGTGGCTTTGGCGCAACGCTATGGGATTGGCTGACAACAGTCGACCATAAGAAGATCGGAATTCTGTATCTCCTTGGGGGATTATTCTTCTTCGTTCTAGGTGGTATTGAAGCGATGATCATTCGTCTTCAGTTGATAACCCCAAACAACGATCTCGTAAGCGCAGGGCTTTTTAATGACTTAATTACAATGCACGGAACAACCATGATTTTCTTGGCAGCGATGCCGATTCTCTTTGGTTTTATGAACGCGATCATGCCGCTTCAAATCGGAGCACGTGACGTAGCATTCCCATTCATCAACTCATTAGGTTTTTGGATGTTCGCATTTGGTGGTTTATTCCTTAACATCTCTTGGTTATTTGGTGAAGTTCCGGATGCTGGATGGACGTCTTATGCATCGTTATCACTTCACTCGCCAGGACATGGTGTAGACTTCTATGCCATTGGTTTACAAATCGCAGGTGGTGGTACGTTAATGGCAGGGATTAACTTCCTTGTAACGATCATCAACATGCGTGCGCCAGGTATGACGTATATGCGTATGCCACTATTCACATGGACAACATTTGTTGCATCTGCAATGATCTTGTTCGCATTCCCTCCATTGACAGTTGGATTGTTCTTCTTAACATTCGATCGAATGTTTAGTGGTAACTTCTTCGACCATACAATGGGCGGAAACACGATTATCTGGGAGCATATTTTCTGGATATTCGGTCACCCTGAAGTATATATCTTGATTTTACCGGCATTCGGTATTTTCTCAGAAATATTCTCTGTATTTGCTCGGAAACGTCTTTTCGGTTACACGGCGATGGTATTCGCAACAGTGTTAATCGGTTTCTTAGGATTTATGGTATGGGCTCACCATATGTTTACAGTTGGTCTTGGACCGACAGCGAACGCAATCTTTGCGGTTGCTACAATGGCTATTGCTGTACCTACAGGAGTTAAAATCTTTAACTGGTTGCTTACAATTTGGGGCGGTAGTATTAAGGTTACGACTCCAATGCTTTACGCTTTAGGTTTTATTCCTTCATTCGTAATGGGTGGAGTAACAGGCGTTATGCAAGGGGCAGCACCACTTGATTATCAGCTACACGATTCATATTTCATCGTAGCTCACTTCCACTACGTAATTGTAGGTGGGGTAGTACTCGCTATTTTTGCAGGCCTTCACTACTGGTGGCCGAAAATGTTCGGTACTATGTTGAATGAGTTTTTAGGTAAAATTACTTTCGTATTCTTCTTTATCGGTTTCCACATGACATTCCTAATTCAACACTGGTTAGGTTTCTGGGGAATGCCACGTCGCGTTTGGACGTTTATGGATGGACAAGGTTGGAACATTGCGAACTTAGTAAGTACAATCGGTGCTCTATTAATGGCAATTGGTTTTACAGTAATGGTGATCAACATCATTATGACAACTATTAAAAATGAGCGCGTTGGAAATGACCCTTGGGGCGACGGACGTACACTTGAGTGGGCGATTCCATCTCCACCACCTTTCTATAACTTCCCAGCAACTCCATTAGTTCGTGGTTTAGATACACTTTGGATTGAGAAGATGGAAGGTAGTAAGGAAATGATTACACCAGCTGAGCCTATTACGGACATTCATATGCCGCACGGTTCAATCATCCCAATGTTGATGACTCTTGGATTATTCATTGCTGGATTTGGTGCAATGTTCCATCAAGAAACTTCATGGGGATTAGGAGTATTGATCTTTGGTCTTGCTTTCACATTCGTTGCAATGGCAGCTCGTTCATTAAAAGATGATCTTGGTTATTATGTAACGAAAGAGCAAATCTTGCAGGATCAAGAAAATATTAAAAGGGGGCGTAACTAATGGATTTGAATACAAAATTCACCCCTGAAACGTGGCCCGCTCATCCTGAGAGAGCGACTATGGAAGCAAAGAATAAATTCGTTGGTTTCTGGCTATTCCTTGGCGGAGAGACAATTCTCTTCGCTACGTTGTTCGCAACGTATATGGCTTTGAAAAACAAAGGTCCAAGTGGCTTTGGTTTCACAACACAAGAATTATATACATTACCGTTAGTATTTGTTATGACAATGCTTCTTTTGACATCGTCACTAACAAGTGTATACGCAATGTATCATTTGAAGAGTTTTAACTTCAAAAAAATGCAGCTATGGTTAGGTATTACAGCATTATTAGGACTAGGATTCTTAATGTTAGAAGTGTATGAGTTCTCTCATTACGTTCAAGAAGGATTTACGTTCAGTAATAGTGCGTTCAGTTCTGCGTTCTATACATTAGTAGGAACACACGGCTTCCACGTTGCAGTTGGTTTAGTATGGATCACATTGTTGATCTTCCGTAACTCGAAGCGTGGATTGAACTTGTATAACGCAACTAAATATTATACATTTTCACTTTACTGGCACTTCATTGACGTAGTTTGGGTATTCATCTTTACTGTAGTCTACTTGATGGGAGTGGTCGGTTGATGTCAGAAGTTCAAATGATTAAAAGATCTCCTGCTGAACAGTCACTGTCTCAACGTCGTGCAAAAGAATCAATGCGCAGTCAAGTTGCGATGTTTGCTCTGATGATTTTCTTAACACTTGTATCGTTTTCTATGGTGTTTGCTCATCTAAATGACGTTGCTGGTTTCTCAAAATTCTTTATCATTCCAACATTATTCCTCTTTGCAGCTGTACAAGTTGGTCTTCAACTTTACTACTTCATGCATATGAATGAAAAAGGACATGGCATTCCACAAATGTTTATGTTTACAGGTGCTTTGCTAGGATTCTTGATCCCACTTACATTTGTAACTATCGTTTGGTGGTAAGCAATAGAAAGAGCTTATGGATTTTTCCATAAGCTCTTTTTTATTCGTTTTTAGATGAAATTGTCAAAGTTCGTACATTGAGTTATCGTTTATAAGCTCGTATAATAGGCGTAGGAAAGAACTTCGTCAACTTTTTGCTGTGATGGTGAGTATGTTGCGAGTAACTCAGCACTACGCACAGAGTAGATTCAGCGAATTGATTATAAAAGGAGAGTGATTGTTTTGCCGTTAAGTATTTTTGGTTTTAGGGCTTTGTGGAGTCCTTATTTCTTAATAGCCATTGCACTTGGAATCGTTTTATATTATCTCATAACCGTTAAATGGCGTGATCGTTTCGAGGGGTCACAACCGTTAAAGAAACACCAAGCTGTTTATTTTTTATCGTCCATGGTGTTGCTCTATGTTGTCAAAGGCTCTCCTATGGATTTAATTGGTCATATTTTATTTTCTGTCCACATGGCTCAAATGGCTATATTGCTTTTAATCGTTGCACCGTTCTTCATTATCGGTATACCGAACTGGATATGGGAAAAGCTTCTATCCTTCACGATTTTCAGAAAAGTATTCATGCTATTGACTAAACCGCTCATTAGTTTGTTAGTATTTACATTTATGTTCTCGATGTATCACTATCCACTCATATTAGACCAAGTGAAGTTAAGTTTGCCATTACACACTATTTTCACCATCACACTTTTCTTCTCTGCTATTTGTCTCTGGTGGCCAGTAGTCAATACGGTAAAAGGGCAGCCACAATTACACGGTTTGAAAAAAATCGGTTATGTAATATTGAGTGCTTTGCTCATTACACCTGCCTGTTCGTTGATCATCTTTGTCGACGTGCCCGTTTACGAAACATACAGCAGTGGTGAAGCGTGGCTACAAGCGATGGCTTTATGTGTGCCAAGTGGAACTCTAGCTGGACTATCAGGCCTTGGCATCTCAGGACCTGAGCTGTTCACAAATATGCCTACGTTATACGATCAGCAATTAGGCGGTATCCTGATGAAAGTGATTCAGGAACTCGTTTATGTAGTTGTTATCGGTCGCATTTTCTTAAGTTGGTCACAGTATGAAAGAGATAATGCGGAAGAAATTACTAGACAAGATTTACTCAAACGCCAGAATTTGACTATGCATGGCTGATTGAGCAAAAAGGAGTTAGTGTAGGATGGGACTACCACTATTACCGACGATCAGCACATTTTTTATCATCTTATCTGCTGTTTTGGTTGCGGTTGGTTGGAATTTAGTACGACAAAGGAAGATAGAAGCGCATAAGAAAACGATGATTGCAGCCGCTGTATCAGCAGTTCTATTCTTTATTATTTATATCTCTAGAACAATATTTATAGGTAATACTGCTTTTGGTGGACCGGATGAGTTGAAAATTTATTACACAGTGTTTTTAATATTCCACATTGTATTAGCAACGACAGGGGCCGTCTTCGGCGTTATTACGATCAATGCAGGTTTAAAGAACAATCTTGCACGTCATCGTAAAATCGGTCCTGTTACAAGTATCATCTGGTTTTTCACAGCCATTACAGGAGTCGCTGTGTACTTGTTGCTCTATGTCTTCTATACAGGCGGAGAAACTACTTCGATGTTTAAAGCAATTCTCGGCTTTTAGTAAAATTTATGATTGAAGTCGAATCACCTGTATACATGTGTGTAACATCAGCCTTTTACCTAAGAACATTATAGCTATATAAAACAAAAGGGATATCTCAATCGAGATATCCCTTTTTGACATTAAATTTTGAAATTCAGTTTGATCATACCTGCTTCTCTTGCTGTATTGAATAGAATGACGAGCATTGGTCCAATGAAGAAGCCAAGAAATCCAATTAGCTTTAAACCGATAAACATCGCAATCAAAGTAGGTAATGGAGACAATCCGATTTGTGAACCCATTACTTTCGGTTCGATTGTTCGTCTGATGACTAAGAGAATGACAGCTAATATCGCCAATTTTGTACCCATTGCAATATCGCCTGAGACATATTGATAGATCGACCAAGGAGCGAGAATAATAATGGAACCGAGTATTGGAATGATATCAACAATCCAAATAACTAACGCCATAACCACTGCGTATTTGGGGATAATTAGCAACAAGCCGATAAAGGAAACGACTAGAATGATTACACTAACGAGCAATTGTGCTTTGACGAAGCCTAATATGACATAACGTAATCTGTTCATCATATAGTGGACCTTTTCTGCAGTAGCCTCTGTTAAGTGGAAATAGAAAGTCTTTTTCAAGTTAGGTAATTCCAACATGAATAAGAATAGGGCAATCATAAACACGATAAAACTAACGAGGAAATTAGGGATATCAGAAATCAAAGCCAAAATCCGATCATAGCTCAAAAGCGTAATAATTGAAATACGTATCGATTCAATGATTTCATTAAATTCATTTTCCAGCATCGCCAGTATATCTTCCGGCATTCCAACGGTGTACTGAAATAATTTGCTTTGAGTGTTAATCCATACACTTGAAAGGGAATTTAAATAATTTGGAATTTCTTTTGTGAAATAAACTATTTTACCGATGAGTGTAGTAACCGTATAGTAAAGTAGAAAAACACTGATTCCAACAAATACAATAAAATTCACAATAACAGAAACTTTACGCTTCCATTTAAATCGCATTTCTACCCATTTAACGAGGGGATCTAAAAATAGAGCGGTCAACAACGCTAAAATGATAGGGATAGAGACGGGTAAAACAAAGAATATGATAACTAATAATACGATAATACTTAACACAATCATGATATTTCGTTTTGTCAGCAATTTCAAAAGTGATCGTCCTCCACATAGATACTGTTTTTATTATAACCAAATTAGTGGAGTAATAGTAGAAAAAGCCGAAGAACATTTAGCTCTTCGGCTTTTCGTATCATTACAAACTATATTGCTTTAACTCATCATATACTTTCTTTAGCGTGAGTTCGCAGTCCTTAACTAGGCTAGCTGGGAAGTTTTCTTCTTCGCCATACTCCACACCGTGTGGATAGTAGTGCTTTCCTAAAACTGGTTGTTTTAGACGAACTGTAGCTTTTCTACCATCTATATCGCCTTCAACTAGTTCACCAAAAACTCGCAAGTAATATGTACCTTCTTTGACAATATACTTTTTGTCAAAAGTTACACGCTCATAATCCCATTGTCCATCAATCTCAAGATTATTCTTATTCATAATTTCTTCCATTACGCGTAAATCTGCTACAAGGCCTTTAAGACCAATATTTTCAACATACATCAGTATATCCCCCTCTATGTTCATCCTGACGAATACGTATACTATTATATCATAAAACAAATCGATTTTACTTGCAATGACAACATTGTGTCAACGCTTTCTTTCTGACTTATATAAGTGACTAGAGCGAGTGTCTTCTGTACAATGAAGGAAAGTTGCATTTTAAATTAAATATTCATCACACCATGATTTTTACAATACGCTAAACTAACAGAGTAACAACAGATACGTGTGGAAAGGGAGATTACATGTGGAGAGTAGGATGGAAGATTCTTCTTTTACTTTTTATCGTAATGGGAGTCTTTTATTTCATGAGTGATAAAGTGAGTGAGAACGAGCTGCTGGAATCACCCGTGCAGCACGGTTCGCCAATAGCCGTTCCTGAAAAAGGTCCGTCAATAGGCGGGGAAGGAATGCCGCGGCCAACAGAAGGTATGTCAGTACTTGTTGGACAGAAAGTTGAGAAGATGGAAGAACAATATGGAGAACCATCTAGGATTGAACCTTCAAGTTTTCAATATGAGTGGTGGATCTATACGGAAGAACCGCGCTTCATGGCGGGAGTTTTAAAAGGGAAAGTGAATCAGATTTATACTGCTGATAGTACGTCAGATATTGTTCCTTTTAAAATCGGTCAAAATGTACAAGAAATTCATCGATTTACACCCATCGAATCTGAGATTGATGTAAAGATTCAAGAGAATATTTATACATTTTCATTAAATAGTGAAGATATAAAAAATCGTATACTGATCCCATATGAAAATTTATTCGTGCAATTATATATTGATCAGATAGATGGTGGGATTGAAGGGGTTCGCTTTATTAGCCCAAGTACTTTGGTGAAGCATCAGCCTTATGATATGACGTACTTAGGGGAAATGATGGAAGCACCTAAGCCTTCGTCAACCGTACAGACTGAGGTAGATCGTGCTATGGAACGACAGACGTTTGAATTGACTAATCAGTTGCGTCAAGAACATGAACTGCCACTTTTATCTTATAACGATAAGCTGGCTATACTTTCAAGAAAGCATAGCCAGGAAATGATATTTCGTAAATATAGTTCCCATGAGGAAGAGCCTGTTCAAGTATATACTGAGCGTTTAAAATCGGTCGGACTAACCCCTAGCAAAGCTGGGGAAAACATAGCGTTCAATTATATCGATGCGATTGAAACTGTGCACGGTTGGTTGAATTCTCAAAAACACCGAGATGTCTTATTAAATCCTGACTTCACTGATACTGGCATAGGTGTTTATAATAAATACTATACACAGGCATTCATAGCGCAAATTGAAACTGAACAATCAATAGAAGAAGACTAAGGAAGAATCCATGTACCTTCCTCATTTGAGCCGATGCCTCGTATATGAAGAGGCATCGCTTTTTGTTGTGCATAAATGGCTGCTTTCTCTTGAATGACAGGTCGATCACATTTTAATAACGGAAGGAACTCATCAAATAGGAGTTTGTCAAACCGCTTATAGTCAGACGTTTTGTGAGGATCTGCTGACATAACGCCTGGTACATCTTTATAAAACTCTACATGACTGGCTTGTAATGCAGAGGCTAATGCGATCGCAGTCAGATCACTGCCACCTCTGCCAAGAGTCATAAATTGCCCCTGTATATTCATCCCTTGAAATCCAGGGACGATGATGCATGAGTGCTTTTGTAGTGTATTGACGATATGTGTGCTGTTTATTTTGTCAATCGTTGCATTGCAGAATTCGCCTGATGTGCGAATGCCTGTATTTTGTCCATAGATTATCGTGTTGTTTATACCTTCAGTAGATAATTCTGCAGATAAGACTGCCGAAGCAATCAATTCCCCGCATGCAGCCGCCAAATCTCTGGCTTCGCCGGATTTCGAGAAGGAGTCCGTAAGAGTAAGTAAATCGTCTGTGGAATAGGCGTCGCCTCCTCTACCCATTGCAGATACTACAACGATGACAGCACGATGCTTCGACAAAGCCTGTCGAATATGCTGAATACACTTTGCCCGTTGTTGTTGATTCTGCATGGCAATCCCGCCAAACTTCTGGATAATCATAGAATCCCAACTTTCTTCGTGACATTCTTCTTACGCCTTTCATAGAATACTTTATGCTTCGTTTCATTATATTCTCTGACGAATAAAATGTTCGGGAAGGGGCGGGATACCTTGCTTTTATCTGAATTACTAAAAGATTGGCCATGCACTATTTTACAAGGATCCATACGGTTAAATATCAATGGAATCACGGAATCATCAAAGAGGGTAAAGGAGAAGTATGTATTTGTTGCAAAGAAAGGGGTTCTGGCAGATGGAACGTCATTTATTGAAGAAGCAATATGTAATGGAGCAAAGACACTCGTAATCGATCGAACGAACATAGATCTTACGCATATACCATCTAATATTACGGTAGTTCTTGTGCCTGATAGTTCGCTATTTATATCATATGGAAGTGCAAAACTTTCAGGTGATCCGGCTGAAGTACTACAAATCATTGGCGTTACAGGAACGAATGGTAAAACGACTGTCAGTCACTTTATAGGGCAATTGTTAAATAAACTTGGGCATAAAACAGCTGTTATAGGAACGACAGGACTTTATATTGACGGGAAGTTAATGGAGACGATTCAAGACTCGATGACAACGATGCCAGCGGAACAATTTCATCCGATTTTACGTAGATGTATTAATCAGCAAGTGACGCATATCGTCCTTGAGGCTTCTTCGATTGGATTATCAACTAACCGCTTAGCGCATTGTCCGTTAACCGTAGGTGTTTTCTTGAATATCGGAATGGATCATTATGCAGAACATGGGGGGAGACAGCCGTATATAGAGGCGAAGAAGTTATTGACCTCACTGGCTGATCAGCTTGTGATAAATGAAGACGACGAAATTTGTCGCGCAATAGGCGGGGGAATGTCTGAAACACCTATTTATTTCAGTAGTCAACATATCAATGGAAGGCAACAGCAAGCACCACTATTTCCAAATCAAGGTCAACATAATGAAATGAATGCTAGGGCAGCTATATGTGCAGTTATGGCTCTAGGTTATTCTTTACGGGCCATTAGACCACATTTGAGCGATTTACGTTTACCTACTGGACGTCTAGAGAAATACGAAGAAGCGGGAGTCGAAGTATATGTGGACTATGCACATACACCGGATGCATTGCAAGCCGTTCTGCAGGCGTTGTCAGATCGCTCTAGACGGTTAATCACTGTATTTGGGTGTGGAGGTGAAAGAGACCGTGAGAAACGCCCGCAAATGGGTGCAGTAGCTGCTCACTATAGTTCCCATGTAATTTTAACGTCGGATAATCCAAGGAAAGAGGATCCATCACAAATTATCATAGACATATTGACAGGCATGGCAGGTTTTTCAACGCCGATTGATATTTTGGTTGATCGTCATCTTGCAATTCAATATGCTATCAGCCAAGCGCAACCAGGAGAAATTGTACTCATTGCAGGTAAAGGACATGAACAGATTCAGCAAATAGGAAATCAAACTACTCACTTTTGCGATATGGAAGAAGTAAAAAAATCATTTATTAGCCGAAATACGTAAAAATAAAAATCTTAATGAATAGTCGAGCAACCCGTTTTTTGATATGATGGTTGTGATAGGAGGTGCGGCAATTGGTAATGATGACAGATGAGTGGATGCGAGTCATCGATATGGCGGAAGATCTTTCCGATATGCTGCTGCGTTCTGAAGTGGTGAAAACCTATCAAGACGCACACGACCGTGTATATTCAAACGCTGATCTACGAAAGCAGATCATGGATTTCACTAAAATGAAAGAACAATATGAGGATGTACAGCGCTTTGGGCGCTATCATCCAGATTATAAAGTAATTATGAAGAGCATACGTCTTCAAAAGCGTGAACTGGATTTACAAGATGAAGTGGCGGCCTTGCGTCTAGCTGAAAATGACGTACAGGATTTGTTAGATGAAATAGGCATTCTGATTGGCCGGTCGGTTTCCGAAGCAGTGAAAGTACCTGCAGGAGACGGAACATTCTCCAACAGTTCTTGTGGCGGCGGATGCGGCTCAGGCGGCAGCTGTTCTTGTTCAGCATGATGAACTTTATAACTACAAATAACCCCTTGCAGAGAAATTTATCTGCAAGGGGTTATTTATATTTGTTGTATATGTTACGGGTCGGCTGAAAATATCGATCCACGGTGCCATATCCAATCACTATATCCATAAATAAAACCCTGCAAAAACCAGCAGGGCTTAGTTCTCGTTAAAAAAAGTTAGCAATTGTTTGGGTTGACTTGTAATACAGCCGTCTATATTCAATTTAACTAGCTTCGAAAGTTCATTTGTTTCATTCATCTCAAAAAACACAGTGATATTCAGGTCTTGTAAAAAGTGAATGAAACCTTCTGAAGCCAGTGGGAACACGCCAAGTTTTTCGGGCAAGCAGAAAAGGTCTGCGTTCGGACGATACAAATGACCGAACTTGCTTGAATATGCGACGTACGCCTTTTTGATTTCCTCACTTCCGGCACCTAACGCAACGGAATTCTGTGCATATAGATTAAACCGATCAATTTGTTCATCGTATAGACTTGTTACGACAACCCGTTCAGTAGCATCCATTTCTTTTAGTAAACGCCACAACTTGGAAGGAATTAAACTACCTTCATACGTAGTAGGTGAATCACTCATAGAGATGACCAGCAATAGTTGAGGGAATTTCTTCAACAGTTCGCGAAGCGACACGACAGATAAACCACCGTGCAAAGTATCAAGTTCATCGGAACTGCTAAATTCACTTTGGATTTCTTGTAGTGTATAGTCGGAGATTTCGTCGGAAAGTATAACTTCCTGACTTGGCACTAAAAGAATTTCTTCATCTTTTGTCAGCTGTACATCTATCGCGAATCCATGAACACCTAAATCTGCTGCTTTCGTATAAGCGGAAAGTGGATCAACTTCTGTATCTTGGCACATTTGTGGGTCAGTCAAAACAGCTACTTCTGAAAAAAGAAGCGCTTTCTTTTCAGCACGAGGTTCTTGTTTTGCTATTACTTTTGAAGCAGCCCATGCAGCTACACTCGCTGCCCCCACAGTTATTGCAACATTTGTTTTTCTTCCCAATTTAGAACCTCCTCAATAAATAGTATATCTTCTCTTTTTGTATAGCAGAAGTTTGTGTTGCAGCCGAATATAAAATATTTGTAATCCTCATCATGTATAAAATAGACAGAGAGGATTCAAATAAATGTCTTATTAAGTGTAACCTATCTAAGAGAAGGTGTGCAAACAAAGATTGAGGTTCGGTCCGAGAGCACATAGCTTTATTCAAACATTTCATATGCAAGGTTGCAGGACTTTTCTCACCTATGGTATTGTATGGAGTAAGAAAGAGGGGGAGAATCATGATTGATCGACAAGGAATAATTGTCTATCTCCATCATTTAAAACAAGCAAAATCATTGCGCAAATTTGGGCATGTTCATTATATTTCAAAACGAATGAAATACGTTGTGCTTTACTGTGATATGGAAGACGTGGAAACAACAATCACTAAGTTGGAGCGTTTATCGGCTGTACGGAAAGTATTGCCCTCGCAGCGTCCCTTTGTCAGCACAGTATATGAAAATGCAAAGCCAGACAAAGCAAAAGAATACGATTATAAAACAGGTTTGTAACTTGTTGCCGCTTTGTTAATTTAGCGGCGGCAACAAGTGGTTTAAGCGTAAGATCCCGGTGATATACTGATAAAATAGCTCCTTCTCAGCAAATTGAGATGAATGCTTTATTTCTACTCTAACGGGTTTTTTATTCAGTGATTCTGCATGTTCAACAAACATGTCATAGCGTTTAGATGGCTTGTCTGCAGAATAACGAATTCCTTCCCTGCAAATATAGATCGGCATAAAGTGGTTGTTCTCGGTAGCAGGGGAAAAAGAAACAGCGAATGACAACTGTTCATTCGAGTTGTGTTTAGATGAAAAAATATAAGATTTATGAATTCGATGGGAGTTTGTGGACATTAATTCAAGCAATTCATAGATGTCACTATAGCCTTCTCCTAGTTCGATAAAACGTTGTTGGATCATAATCAAGCGCTTCCTTTCAGGCGATTAGTAATGGTTCGTATCCATCATACCATGTGATGAGGTGTTGTACGTTGAAAGCTATTGTCAGGATTTTATTTCTTTTGGCGGCAGTAAACGGTGGACTCGTTTATTTACACTACAGCCAGTCAGCAAATGCAGATGGAGAAGGCGCGAATTCAGGAACGTATCGTCAGGAAATCGAAGTCGTTAATCGAGCAGATGGATTGTATATCCGTCATCACTTTTATAACTTATCCGAAAGCAGACACGAAATTATTTGGCCAGAAGGAAGTGTCGAGCGAGGTTGTGAAGTGGAGGATTCTTCGTCGTGTGCCCGTCTGAATGATTCTAGTGTAGCGTTTGAAGAGGGAGAACGTGATCAGCAGTCCATTATGTATAAAATGCCCAAAAAACAGCCGCTGACTAGTAGAAAGTTATTTAAAAAGCCATTTGTATTATTGAAGGATGCCAAACCATTGACGACTGTTCTTCATATGACAGATGAACAAAATATTGGTGGTATGTGGGTAACAGGTCTTGAACGTGTAGGAAAGGCCGATAAAGAGCGTATAACGTATCGATTATACCGCGGAGTAGGATTTGTTAATGAGTTGTATTGGCAGCCTGAGGACGTTCCACTGGCATACTCCTCAAACAAGCTGACTCTGTTCGGTGAAGGTATTGACAAAAAACACAATGATCGTTTAGTGAAAATGCTTGAAAGTGTCGGTGGAAACCATGTGAATGTAGTGTTAGCTCCACGTAATCAACCACTGTATGCTGAGCGATTTATTGTGGAGAAAACCAGCAATATGTCTCAAGTGATGAAACAAGTAGCTAGAATGAGTGTGCAGTCACGTTTCGTGTTACCAACGGACGAGCCATCTATGAATAGTATGCTTGCTTCTATACTTGGAGACGAGCCAGTGGGAACGAAAGCGGAACAAGGAGCATTTCTTCGTTTGAAAGATTCGATTTCTGAAGAGCAGTATCAATCATTCCGTCAAAACATCTATGAGAAAATAGGGAAACAAATTTCGTCTTCCGATTTAGATCAATCATTGTCAAAAATACTGGCATTCGATACGCAGTATTTCCAAAAAACAATGAAAGAGGAACGATATAACTATCCATTCCTATTACTGGATCCACGTCTGGTGATGCTCGATGGAGAAGAAGTTCCTGAAGTCAAAGTAGTTGTGCAGAATGGGAAAAGTTTTTATCCGGCAGAAGAGTTATTATCGAAGATGGGCTATACTATTCGTTCAAACGAACAGTCGATTTATATCGATGGTCCAAGCCGAACCTATCGTTTTTCTAAAGTAGAGCCATTTTACGTCATGAATAATCGCAAATATGATTATAAAGAAAAGCCTTATACTACAATTAATAAAAAAATGTACTTTGATGAAAATTGGTTACGACGTATCTTTTTAGTGTTAATTGATAAGTCCGATGAAACCATAACGATCGAACAAATTGAAAAGTTGATAAAGGAGATGGAAAATGAGTGAGAGTCATTTCCGGTTCGAGAAAAGGAACACCTTTAAAGTCTCTACCAGGTACGTCCACTAGACCGACATCAGACAAAGTAAAGGAATCCATATTTAACAAGATTGGCCCATATTTCGATGGAGGCACTGTTGTCGAATTGTTTGGCGGCAGTGGCTCCATTGCCATTGAGGCGCTATCACGAGGGATGGAAAAAGCCATTGTGTTTGAAAAGAACCCTAAAGCATGCGCTATAATTAAAGCGAATGCAGAG
This sequence comes from Sporosarcina ureae, assembly GCF_029267015.1. Classification (GTDB taxonomy): domain Bacteria; phylum Bacillota; class Bacilli; order Bacillales_A; family Planococcaceae; genus Sporosarcina; species Sporosarcina ureae_D. The sequence continues at coordinate 77,394 of NZ_JARIEA010000042.1, forward strand.
AAGTGCCGTATGGAGGGGGCTTTGCAGATTGAGAAAAAAGATGCCCGACAAGCTGCGACAATTCTTAAGCAAAAAGAAGTGGTTATAGATCTACTGTTTGTAGATCCTCCCTATGCAACGGTAGAATACTATGATGTTATTAAAGACGTAATAGCACAAGGACTAGTGGCGGAAGATGCAACAATTATTTGTGAACACGATAAACATATAGATTTGCCCGAACAGTACGATACATATATTCAAATCAGTTCTGCCAACTACGGAAACACTGCTATTACGATTTACGAGAAAAGAGGCTGACAGCATGACACAAATCGCAATCGTACCAGGAAGTTTTGACCCGGTAACGAATGGACATTTAGATATCATAGAAAGAGCAGCAAAAACATTTGGGGAAGTTCATGTAGCGGTAATGAATAACTCTTCTAAAAAGCCGTTATTCACGGTAGAAGAGCGTATAGCACTTATTCAAGAAGTGACGTCGAAATATGACAATGTCAAGATTGACACATCTTCGGGATTATTGATTGATTATGCACAGGAAATTAACGCATCCGTCATCGTTCGTGGCTTGCGTGCGATTTCGGATTTTGAGTATGAGATGCAAATCACATCGATGAACCGAGTGTTGGATGAAAGCATTGAAACGTTCTTCGTTATGACAAAGAGCCAGTATTCATTCCTTAGCTCAAGCATCGTCAAAGAAGTCGCGCGATATGGTGGAGATGTCTCTTCGCTCGTCCCACCACATGTCAATGCAGCACTAAAGGAAAAGTTTGTGAAATAAGAGTGTATTTAGAGTATAAAAAAGGATGTCTATTATAGGCATCCTTTTTTGTGTAGAATTTAGTGCAGCAATGAATACTTTTCCACCTCAATAAATCCAAATGAACAATATAGGCACGAGCAGCGTGTTCCAGACCCTTGCGATGATATAAGGGAATATTCGTATGCCTGCCGCTTTGGCGATCGTCATGACTTGCATATGGATGCTCAGGCCGTTGATCGAGAGAATCGCTGCAATGAGCATCGGATATATTGCATCCCCGGCAAAATGCTCTGTAGCAGACTGGACACCGGAAGTCATTTCGAACACAGCGAGCAATAAAGTCTCTGTCACGCCCATATCAACCATAAATACAGAAGAAATGGAATGCGAAAGCACGTTGCTGAGTGAAGAGAAGAAAATAACTGTTGTTGCCACCAATAAAATAACAGAGGAACTGTCCTTGATAGAGCGAAGTAAAGGAGACGTGCTATGTTGTTTAGGAACAATTGGTACAATGTTCTCTTGATACCGCCTGCCTATAATTGACATCGCCAATATGAAAAATATGATATTAGCTAAATGAATGGCGATCAACAACTTCCAGCCACTTGTCGTGTTGCCGAATAATTCGTTACCAACAAAGCCAATAATAAACATGGGGCCTGGTGCATGGCAGGAGGCAACGAGCAAACTACTTTCAGCTGCAGAAATCTCACCGTTCTTCTTCATTTCACTAACAGTCACGGCACCTACAGGAAAGCCACCAAACGAACCAAGCACATAAGCTTTTATGTATCGACTCCATTGACCGGTGACGCGTTTGCTAGGCATTTTCAATAACCACTGCGTTAAAATAATATAAGGTAGCAAATAGGGAAGTAACGCAGTAGTGAACAATTGGGCACCAGTGACGGCTCCTTCATGTGCGACATCTGGTTGCAAAATAAATAAAATAATCAGTGCCCAGATGACGAGTACGTTACTCATTGTTCGATACGGCAGAATCGTAATTTAATAAGCATCTGTCGCACTCCTTCCTTATTTTTGAAATACAATAAAATCTACCGTAATATATATGTAGTATTCGTACAGGCTATTAATGGAGGTGAACTTTTATGAAAATGCGGAAATGGGGAATAGCGGCAGTAATCCTGATAGTAGTAGCTGTTATAGCACTTTATCCGTTAGATATGTATATTTCTCGGCCAGGTGGAGCGTACGATTTAGCGCCGCTTGTAGAAGTAGTAGGTGGAGATACAGATGATGTAGGAACATTTAGTTTGATGACGATTGCAATCGGCAAAGCGACCCCCATGACTTATGCGTGGTCAAAGTTTTCCGATAAAATGAAACTACTACCAGCTACCCAAGTGAGAAGGCACGGTGAAAGTGACGAAGAGTACGGAGTGCGTCAGAAGAAACTGATGAATGATTCCAAAACACATGCCATATCCGTCGCATTTGACAAGGCAGGTTTGCCAATCAATCGGAAGTTTACCGGTGTTTTTGTGGCAGGCGTATTACCTGCAGGGGCTTCTGCAGGTAAGTTAGAAGTTGGGGACCTCATTCAATCAATCGATCTGCAAGAGCTTGCTTCAGCAAAAGAATTTATGCAAGAGATTGGTGATAAGCCTGAAGGTCAGAAGGTACAATTGCGAGTGAAACGAGGGAAACAGGAACTGGATGTTCCAATAGAATTAAAAGAATTACCTGATTCAAATGGTCGTGCAGGGCTTGGTATAGAGTTTGAAGAACAGATCAAACTAGAAACAGAGCCAAAGGTCGACATACGCACAGAAGACATTGGTGGGCCTTCAGCGGGCTTGATGTTTACGCTGGAATTGATGAATCGTTTAGTGGATGTCGATTTGACAAAAGGCTATAATATCGCAGGAACCGGTGAGATGCTCGAAGATGGTTCAGTAGGAAGAATCGGTGGAATTGATTTTAAAGTTATGGCTGCCGATCGTCAAGATATCGAAATATTTTTCGCGCCTGACGACGAATTACCGGATGAAGTGAAAAAGAAAAACCCGCAGCTTCGCTCAAACTATGAAGAAGCGAAAGCAACTGCGGATAAAATCGGTACGAAAATGAAAGTCGTACCCGTAAAAACGATTGATGATGCACTGAGTTATCTGGAAAAGCTGGATGAAAAGTAATCACTCACAGTAAAATGGGCGGAGTTTTAAAATCGAGTCCTGGTTCACCTTGTATACCGCACATATAAATATCTGTACTTTTGATATCCATCAATAGTGATGGATCTTTGTGAGAACCAGCGCGGCTTACGAGTGGCAACGGCAATTCTTTTTTTACAGACCGTAAATAACTTCTCCCATTTTCCGATATGCCGAGAAGTCTTAAATAAGACGGGCTACAAATTTGTGCGCGTGTCGTTTTACGATAACCTGTCAATATGTGCACTAGCATGCGTTGTATACGTGTCCACGTATAGCGTTTTGATTTGACGGCCTGCATGAACTGTTGGAATGTAGAATTTTCTTTTGCGGCGCGCCAAAAAGAAAACTCGATGCCTTCCGTGATATCTGCAATGAGAGCTAATTGTTCAGGTCCTTCCCGAAGAATCGTGTACCGAAGAAATGGGTAGAGATGATTCCAACTCTGATGTGGCTGTTGTTTGAGAAGGTTAAAGGAAGCTGGTGGCATGAATGTTTGCACGTGCTCCGTATCGGTTGCAAACAGCTCTTTGCGTATTCCTGTAGCACTAGCAATAGAGTTCTCAGGTAAAGCTTCATCGTGAAAATGTGTACCTTTTCTTGCGATCGTGACAGGCAGTATATCCGACCTGATTTCTCTTGCAGACTGCATATAATGAAAACCTAAAATGTTATTTGGTTCTGACAAGTCAGCTAAGGGTTCATCAGTGTTGTGTGAAATTTCTTCATATGCAATCCGCAATGCGTTTGGATAACTAATACCTTCTTGCACGGAAGACATTATTGTTTTTTCATAAAGTTCTTTATTTGTGTCTATTGTGTCTAAACTATTCGTAAACGGTGCGATACTCCCTTCTTCACTGCCGAAGCAAATGTATTTGCATTGAAGGGCGTCAAGGATTTGTACGGAACCTTTTGCGAATTTTGGGGCATGTGCTGTAGAAAAAGCATAGGGTAACTCGATGACGAGATCAGCCCCACCAGCGAGAGCCATTCGCGTCCGTGTCCATTTATCGACAATCGCGGGTTCACCACGTTGAAGGAAATGCCCACTCATCACAGCGATGATTACATTCGCGTTCGTTAGCCTTTTTGCTTCATTCAGATGGAATAAATGACCGTTATGGAAGGGATTATATTCGACGACAATACCAGTAGCTATCAATGAAATCCTCCTCTGTACTTGCGTATAATGAATTATAACGTTAAACTTATTAGGGTGACAAGAAAATATCTTGACATCCCATATTTTAAATACTATAATCAACATTGTTGTCTTGAGGTGATAGACATGAAATGGTCCATTCATCAATTACGGAAACATAGGCAAGGTCCGCTACTGTTTGACGAAGCAGTAAATTTAGATTCTGTGAAAAATCGGAATCAAGAAATTAGGGCAATTCAGCCTGTTCGAGTAAGTGGAACATGTACAATTGGTGAGAAAAAGTTAACATGCCGGCTTAAGTTAGAAGGTTCAATGACTTTGCCTTGTGCACGTACGTGGGAAGACGTCGATTATCCTTTCTCTATCGAATCGTTTGAGCAATTCAGCTGGGACGATGAGACACTTCAGATGGATGATGAAATTCATCCGGTTGAAGGAGAAATAATTGATTTTATTCCTGTATTGGAAGAACTCATTTTGCTAGAGATCCCGATGCAAGTATTCTGTGATAACGCAGATGAAATGCAGCAGGTTGAAGGCAAAGGTTGGTCCTATACAACCGATGAAGAATTGGAAGCGCAACGACAAGAAGCAGGAGAAAAAGTGGATCCTCGCTTAGCAGGATTGGCTAATTTTTTTGAAACCGATAAAGAGTAAACCCTTATAAGGAGGTGCCCCCCAATGGCAGTACCAAAGAGAAGAACTTCTAAAACGAAGAAAAATATGCGTCGAACTCATTACAAAATTGAAGCGCCAGGTATGACTACTTGTAGCAACTGTGGAGAAATGAAGTTGGCACACCACGTTTGCAAATCATGCGGACACTACAAAGGAAAAGACGTTGTAGGCGAATAATTTAGATTCTGCACAACGAAATAGAAGACTACCTTGAGACCATGGCTCAAGGTAGTCTTTTTTGTTTTACACAAAAATGGTATGCTGAGTAAAAAGGGGGAATTTTTTTGTCTTATTCAATAAATATAGATCAGTCCTTAGCTCGCTTCACAATTAATCGTCCTGCTATGCGAAATGCAATAAATTATGACGTTATGGAGGGGCTTGAACTCTTCCTGGATAAAATCGAGGATGATCCTGAAATTTCTTTCGCTGTCATAACAGGAGAGGGGAGCCTTGCATTTTGTTCAGGCGGAGACCTAAGTGATTTTCATGGCTTTCAAACAGCGGAGGATGCTATTCCAATGCTTAGTAGGGGAGCAAGTATATTGTACCGTATTGCCACGTTACCGATGCCTACAATAGCGCTTGTGAATGGAACAGCTGTTGGTGGCGGTTGTGAACTGGCAACAGCTTGTGATTACCGTCTAGTTGCGTCGCACGCAAGAGCAGGTTTCATTCAGGGTACGTTAGCTATCACGTCAGGCTGGGGTGGCGCAACACTGTTATTCGAGAAAAACAGTCCACATGATCGTATGTTGCAGTTTACGAGTAGAGCGAGCGTTCATTCGCCTGAAGAATTACTTGAGCTTGGATGGGCGACTGAAGTGTATGAGGGGGATGCCCGAACTGCACTTGATCGATTCTTAGCTCCTAAGCTGAAAGTGCATAGAAATGTACACCGTGCATATAAATCTATCGCAACTAGAAAGTGGGAAGCGAGTGGGCTTGAGCAAGCGATGCAAGAAGAGGCTCGAATTTGTTCTGTTCTGTGGGAAAGCGATGCGCATCATGAAGCAGTTCAACGATTTTTAACGAAAAGCAAGTAAAGTTACGGTCCCGATAGACATAGACTGTCGGGACTGTTCAACATTTACTTGTAAACGGTTTCATAAATAAGATACACTAACTATAAAGAAATAGTTTTCAACAAATGTAAGTACTAAGAATATGAGGAGTGATTGTATGCAAGAAGTAAAAGCAGCGATGGCAGGGACGATCTTTCAGATTGAAGTGAAAGAAGGAGACGCAGTGACGAAGGGACAAGTTGTCGTCATTTTGGAATCGATGAAAATGGAGATTCCGCTTGAAGCAGAAATCGATGGAACAGTAAGTAAAATCCACGGAGCTGAGGGCGATTTCGTAGATGAAGATGACGTATTGGTTACTATTCAATCGTAATGGAAGGCGGGAAATCCCTTGAAAAATGAATCGACAAAGACAGCTTATAATGAAAAGCTTGAAGAGATCACTACTCGCATTATGGCAGGCGGTGCGGAAAAATATCATGCTAAATCTGAAGAACAAGGAAAGTTGTTTGTAAGAGAACGGCTTCGCTTATTATTCGATGAAGGTAAGTATGCTGAAGATGGTAAATTTGCGAATTGTGAAGCAAAAGATCTTCCTTCAGACGGGGTTGTAACGGCTACTGGGAAAATCGACGGTCAAACCGTTTGTGTGATGGCCAATGATTCGACAGTCAAAGCAGGTTCGTGGGGTGCGCGAACAGTAGAGAAAATTATTCGTATTCAGGAAACTGCTGAAAAACTTCGCGTACCTCTACTTTATTTAGTGGACTCTGCAGGAGCGCGAATTACAGATCAGTTGGATATGTTCCCGAATCGCCGTGGCGCTGGTAGGATATTCCACAATCAAGTACGTTTATCTGGCGTCATTCCACAAGTTTGTCTTTTATTCGGACCTTCTGCAGCAGGTGGAGCTTATATTCCAGCCTTCTGTGACATTGTCATTATGGTAGAAGGCAATGCCTCGATGTATCTAGGGTCACCTCGGATGGCTGAAAAAGTTATAGGGGAGAAAGTGACGTTAGAAGAAATGGGCGGGGCGCGCATGCATTGTTCCGTAAGTGGTTGTGGTGATGTGTTGGTAGATAGCGAGGAGCAAGCCATTGTAGAGGCCCGCAGATACTTGTCTTACTTCCCTGAAAACTATGAAGCGCCTGCCAAAATGGTTGAACCTCGTGAGGCGAAGATAGGACGCACGCTGGAAGAGATCATACCAGAAAATCAAAACGCTCCATTCGATATGCATGAGGCAATCGATCAATTGGTAGATGAAGATAGTTTGTTTGAAATCAAGAAGTTGTTTGCTGGGGAGGTCATCACTACTCTTGCGCGTATTGACGGCCGGCCTGTAGGGATTATTGCCAATCAGCCGAAAGTAAAAGGTGGCGTACTGTTTGTAGACTCCGCTGACAAAGTAACGAAGTTCATCACCTTATGTGATGCTTTCTCTATTCCGTTGTTGTTCCTTGCAGATGTGCCAGGATTCATGATTGGGACGAAAGTGGAACGACAAGGAATTATCCGCCATGGGGCAAAGTTAATTATGGCGATGAGTTCCGCTACTGTACCAAAAATTTCGGTTGTTGTGCGCAAAGCTTACGGAGCTGGCCTATATGCGATGGCAGGACCTGCGTTTGAGCCTGATGTCTGTATTGCCTTGCCAACTGCGCAAATCGCTGTAATGGGCCCTGAAGCAGCCGTCAATGCAGTGTACTCGAATAAAATCGAAGCCATTACAGATCCGAAAGAAAAAATCGCATTTATTAAAGAGAAGCAGCGAGAGTATAAAGAGGAAATTGATATTTATAGAATGGCATCAGAACTCATTATTGACGAAGTAGTTGCACCACATAATCTTCGCTCAGTACTAGCTGAGAGATTTGGATTCTATGAAACGAAAAAAATTATGAATTCTTCGAGAAAACATCCTGTCTATCCTGTATAATAAAATGTACCAACAGAGACGCCTTTACTGGGTCTCTTTTTTAAGGAGGAAAGCTATGCGATTTGTAGTGGTGGGAGCAGGATCAATAGGTTTGTTAATTGGTTCCTATTTAGCTCAACATCAGGCAGAGGTTACCTTCTGGGTAAGACGCGAAGAACAAGCAAAGCGCTTACGTAGTGGTCTAGTGAGAGAGCCTGAAAAAAATACATATGAAGTACGTTCAACCATACATATTGAGGAATTACCGACAGATGCGTTGTGGATTATTGCGGTGAAGTATGATGCCTTGCCAGTTATCTTGTCTGAAATTAGTACATTATCTGTACAACCAAATTTGTTATTTGTTCAAAACGGGATAGGTCACCTGTCGTTGGCAAAGCAATATTCGCTAGGGCATGTGTCGTTCGCAACAGTTGAGCATGGTGCAGGAAGGATAAATGATCGAACAGTTTCACATAACGGTGTTGGGCCTATAACCATTGCGGAAAACGAGCAGATTTTATCAACGATTCAGTGGATGGCTGAAATCGATCCGCTGAATTTTCCAATCGCTACACAAAAAAGTCCGGAACGCTTACTTTTCCGTAAAGTATTGATAAATTGTGCAATTAATCCTCTCACAGCACTGTATCAAGTGAAGAACGGACAATTGTTGGAGAATCCCCATTATTATTCATTGTTCCGTCAGTTATGTGAAGAGTTGTTAAGTAATTTTGAAGAGTATAGTGATCTATTGAATTATAAGGATATAGAAGAGGTGTGCCGTAAAACAGCTCATAATCAATCTTCTATGCTAGTGGACAGAAAAAAAGGAAGAAAGATGGAAGTCGAAACAATTCTAACAGCAGTCTTGAAGGAGATTGAAAGAAAAGGTGGAAGTGCTCCTTTTTTGCAAATGCTTGAGACGATGTTGCTTGGAATAAACAGGAGTGAATCTAGCGGATGTTGACGAATATACTTGGGGCATTATTATTGTTTCCGTTTATTATTTTAGTTGTATTAATTATTGTGGCAAAGAAGATTGGAATTACGAAGAAAAAAAGAATTGGCTGGGCTATTGACTGGACAACGCCATTCATGGTTCTAACCGTGCTCATCTTAATTCGAGCTATTTGGGATGTTTGGCTGCCTATTTTATTGATAGGTGTATTGTGCATAATTGCGATAGGCTTCTCTATCATGGAACGTTCCAGAGAAAAGGAATTCCGGACTTCTTGGGTTCTGCGCAGAACGTGGCGGGCTTATTTCTTGTTGTTGACTGTAACTTACTTCTTGCTGTTCGTTATCGGAATCACATTGCAAATTATTCGCTATGTGAACTAATTTGCGCTCATAAGCGTATCAATTCATCCTATTCGGATGAAATGATATACTTGCGATAAGTATGCGACATAAAGGAGTTTGTGACATGTATTTGGACACAATGGAATTGCCGAAAAAGAATAAATTGATGGAAGCGTATCGGCATGATCCACAATTTTTTCATACATTTTTTGATTATGAAGTAACACAGACTGGATATGAGAAAAGAGCAGAAGAGTTGCAGGGGCGTTCATTTCAACGGGAACAACTAGCTATTGCCATAGAACACTATATGGAGCCGTTTGGTATATCGGATTTGGCTGCTCAACATATTCAAGAACTTTCTAATGATGCGCTCGTCGTCATAGGAGGGCAACAAGCGGGAATTTTGACGGGGCCTTTGTATTCTGTTCATAAGGCTATTTCTGTTATTTTACTGGCAAAAGAACAACGCAAAGCACTAAAGAAACCCGTAATTCCTGTTTTTTGGATTGCAGGAGAAGATCATGACATCAATGAAATTAATCATACATATACTGCCAAAGCAGGAAAGGCGGCCAAACGACAGTTTAAACAGCCGACCATTTTGAAAACGATGGCTTCGGATACGCTATACGATCAAAAAGAAATGGCTGCTTTCATTAGAAAAGTTTTCAAAAGTTATGGAGAAACAATTTATACACGTGGGTTGCTAGATAATGTACTGCAAACCGTGAAACAACAGCAAACGTTCACAGGTTTTTTCACTTCTTTAATGAACGATCTGTTTACAAAGCACGGGTTGTTGTTCATGGACGCGGCCTATAAACCACTACGCCAATTGGAATCACCATACTTTTCGCAAATGATTGAAAGCTCTGAAGCGATGGCAAGAAGTATCCACGCAACAGAACAACAGCTTCAGTCACATGGTTACTCGAAGCCGATCGAAGCCGAAGAGCAAGATGCCAACATCTTTTACGTTCATGATACAGGGAGAATTTTGCTCCGAAGAAAAGACGGTAAGTTCGTTAATGAACAATCTGGTATTTCCTTCACTGAGCAAAAGATGTATGAGCTTGCCAAGAATGAACCTTGGTTGCTGAGTAATAACGTAGCAACTAGACCCATTATGCAAGATTTAGTATTTCCTGTATTAGCATTCGTTGGCGGACCGGGTGAAATTGCGTATTGGTCTTTGCTGAAAGACGCATTTCATATTATGGGTATCCATATGCCGGTCATCGTCCCAAGGCTTTCTATCACACTGGTCAACAGACAAGTCCAAGACGCACTGGAACTGACAAATATTACGATGGCACAAGTAATGGATTATCAATTACCGGAACATCAAGAACAATGGCTAGAGCAACAAAGGGATGAGGCGTTTGATCGATTGCTTGACGAGACGAAGAGTCAACTAGAAGCACAGTATGAAATGTTGTATACGCATTTAGAAACGACAGATCCAAGCTTACTTCAATTACTTCAAAAGAATTTGCAGTTTCATAAGAGTCAGTTTGATTATTTACAGAAGAAAAAAGAACAATCAATCTTAGTAAAACATCATGTACAGTACGAACGTTACCATGTCATTTCTGAGCAGTTATTTCCAGAAGGCTCCTTGCAAGAACGTCTCTATTCCCCTTACTTCTACATGAATCAATTTGGAGAAGATTTGATAGACGAGTTACTGAAACAGTCGTATACCTTCGATGGATCTCATCAGCTCGTGTATTTATAAGAAACCCTTTAAACCCGCCATTCGTTCTATGAATGGTGGGTTTAATTTGCGTTGAAAGGATCGGCTAGCAAGGATGCTGGGTAGGGATTTTGAGTGTAAAGCTGTGCTCTCAACGCTCTGCTTTTACTCGCCAAAGCAGTCCTTCGTTACGGCTCTTCCCGCTGGCACACCGGAAAGCATCCGCAACAGGAGCTTCAATCCCCTCGTATTTACTAAATGTTTAATTTTCACTGGGATTTCACCTTACGACAATTCCTAGTGTTACTAGCGAAAACAGTGGTTTTTTCGCGATATGAGCAGGAAAACAAATCAGAAAGAAGTACTATTGACACATTTTAATAAATATGAGAAGAAAAATAGCCAAGTGGGTGGAGGAAAGTGGGGGGATGTGGTACATTATTTCATACAGTGGGGTGAATTATATGTTCATGGGAGAGTATCAACATTCAATTGATATGAAAGGTCGTCTAATCGTTCCTTCGAAATTTCGGGATCTGTTGGAAGATGGCTTTATTTTAACCCGTGGACTTGATAATTGCTTGTTTGGATACCCACTGGACGAATGGCAAAAGCTTGAAGAAAAGTTGAAAGCGTTGCCGGTCACAAAAAAGGATGCTCGTGCATTCACTCGCTTCTTCTTCTCGGGAGCATGCGAAGCAAGTCTTGATAAGCAGGGGAGAGTCAATATACCTGCTAATTTACGAGAGTTCGCAAAGATTGAAAAGGACTGTATGATTATCGGTGTATCCAGCCGGATTGAAATTTGGTCTGCAGAACTTTGGGAAGCGTACTACGAGGAATCTGAGGAATCATTTAATGACATTGCAGAAAACCTTATTGATTTTGAATTTTGAAAGCAGGCGGAATAAACATGTTTAACCACACAACAGTATTACTGCATGAAGCCGTCGATGGCTTGCATGTAAAGGAAGATGGCATTTACGTGGATTGCACACTTGGTGGTGCAGGTCACAGTGAAGAAATAGTCAAACTACTTTCATCTAAAGGCCAACTAATCTGCTTTGACCAAGATATGACGGCCATTGAAGCAGCACAACAAAAACTAGCGCACTATACAGCACAAGTACAATTTGTCCATGCAAACTTTAAGGACTTGAAAAATGAACTAGCGAAATTAGGAATATCTCATGTAGATGGCATTTTATATGACCTAGGAGTTTCTTCTCCACAATTGGATACAGCCGAGCGAGGATTCAGTTACCATCTTGATGCACCATTGGATATGCGTATGGATACGTCTGCGCCATTGACAGCTTACGAAGTAGTTAATGAATGGTCGTATTCCGACTTGGTTAGGATATTTTTCCGCTACGGTGAAGAGAAGTTCTCAAAGCAAATCGTCCGTAAAATTGAAGAAGCACGCGCTGATGCGCCTATACGTACAACAGGGGAACTCGCGGAACTTATTAAAACGGGTATTCCAGCAGCTGCCAGAAGAACCGGTGGCCATCCTGCGAAACGTGTTTTTCAGGCTATCCGAATTGCAGTAAATGATGAGTTGGGAGCAGCTGAGCAATCTTTAACTGACGCCCTCACGTTATTACGTGAAGGAGGTCGAATCAGCGTCATTACTTTCCATTCACTTGAAGATCGCTTATGTAAAACCATATTTAAGGAAGCATCTTCTATGCCGGAGTTGCCGCCGAACTTACCTATTATACCTGAGGGAATGGATCCGGACTTCCGTCTTATTACTCGCAAGCCGATCATCCCGACAGATGAAGAAATAGAACATAACAAACGTGCTAGATCAGCAAAATTACGAATCATTGAGAAAAAATAGAAAAGGGGAATCAAGCCATGGGACTAGAACAACGGAACCTTAATACGCCACAGACACCGGAGGTAGAACAACATACTGACCAAAATCAGCAACAGGTTGTCCGCCGTGTGAAAAAACGTTTTTCTAAGGGCGAAAAGATATTGTTCACTTTATTTGCAGCATTTACAATCGGCACTTCATCTATGCTTTTACAGACACATTCAGATATAAACGCTGTCAATAAAGAAGTGCAGTTGATGAATACGGAAATTGAAAATACTAAAAAACAGAATAATGAATTGTCCATTCAAGTGAGTGACAAATCCACTTACGAACGTATTTGGAAAAAAGCACAAGAGAATGGTTTGAACCTTAACGAAAGTAACGTAAAGGTCGTACCAGGACGATGAAGAAGTTTCGCTTTCAATGGGGAGCCTTTCTAATGTTTGTAGTATTCGGAGGGCTCTTTTTCATATTATTCGGCAGAATTCTTTTTATTCAGATGACGGGCCAAGTAGATGGTAAAGAATTAGCGAAGATCGCTTCTAACCAATATGAAAGAAATGCAGTCTTACAAGCTAGCCGAGGGGCTATCGTAGACCGAAACGACGTGGCGATTGCATCGGATACATTAAGCTACCATGTGGTGGCTGTAGTGAACGAAGCGGCAAGTAATAACAGCAAAAAGAAATATCATGTAGTCGATTATAAAGAAACGGCAAAAGTATTAGCTAAGTATTTGCCACTAAAAGAACGTGAAATATACGATAAATTGAAAAATGCCAGAGAAGGTGCTTGGCAAATTGAATTTGGTCGCGCTGGCAAAGATTTGAATCGTGACACGGTATTGAAAATGAAGGAAGAACTCGATAGAAAAAAATTATCGGGTATTTTGTTTGTAGAAGGTAAAAAACGATTCTATCCCAATGGTCGTTTCGCTTCGTATTTAGTGGGCTTTGCTCAAAAAGAAGAAACGGAAAATAACCAAACGGTCACCAAAGGAAAAATGGGGCTTGAAAAAACGTATGACAAGCAACTAACCGGTGTCGATGGGAAAGTGAATTACCAAGCGGATGTCTGGGGTACTTTATTACCTACTGCTAGCAAACAAATTGAAGAACCACAAGACGGTCAGACGATTAAACTGACATTGGATAAGACAATCAGTAATTTCGTGGAAGAAGCAATGGATAAAGTAGAAGAAGAATACTCACCTAAAAAAATGCTAGTGCTCGTATCTAATCCTAAAACAGGAGAAATTTTAGCGATGAGCCAACGGCCTACGTTTAATCCTATGACTAGGGAAGGTCTGACAGAAAACTGGCTGAATGATGCAGTTGAGCAGACGATTGAACCAGGTTCACCAATGAAGATGTTCACGTTGGCAACTGCCGTGGAAGAAGGCAAATGGGAACCAGACGAATATTTCCGATCTGGATCTTATCAAATCTACGATCAAACAATTCGTGATGTCAATGTAGACGGCTGGGGAACAATAACCTTCCTTGAAGGATTGCAACGTTCCTCTAACGTTGGGATGGCGTACTTGCTCGAAAGAATCGGAGATCAGAAATTTATCGAGTACGTTCATAAGTTCGGTTTTGGAAAACGAACTGGGATAGATTTGCCGAATGAAGCTCCTGGTGTTGTACTAGATAATTATCCAGCTGAACGATTGACGACTTCTTACGGGCAAGGGTCCACGGTAACGCCATTACAGATGATTCAGGCGGCTTCTGCAATCGCAAATAACGGGGTAATGATGAAGCCGTATGTAATTGATAAAATTATTGATCCGAATACGGAAGAAGTATTGGAGAATCATGAGCCTGAAGAGAGCGGAACACCTATCTCTGCAGCGACCGCTAAGGAAGTGCGGGAAATTTTAGCGACAACAGTTACTTCAGAAAATGGTACTGCAAAAAAATATCATTTAGAAAACTATGCAGTAGGTGGTAAAACAGGAACTGCCGAACTACCTAAAGAAGGTGGGGGGTATCAGAAAGGAGGGGGTAATTATTTGTACTCATTCCTAGGAATGGCACCAATTGATGATCCACAACTTCTGATTTACGTAACAGTTCAGCAACCGAAATTAAAAGCAGGAGAGCTAGGTTCAGATCCTGTATCGAAAGTGTTTAATCCAATTATGGAAAACAGCTTAAAGTATTTGAATATCGCACCTGATGATGAACAAGTAGTTCCAGTGAAAAAGGTTGGGGATTACGAAGGAGAAGATGCAGAAACGGCAGCTTCTTTGGCTGTTGAGGACGGCTTCCAAACCGTGTTGATCGGAGAGGGCGGCAAGGTATCCAAACAAATACCAAAAGCAGACACGAAGTTAACAGAGGATTCGATAGTCTTGTTGGAAACAAAAGGAGACACGACATTCCCTGATATGACAGGATGGTCTAAAAAGATGGTTCTTTCATTTATGCATCTTTCAAAGTTGGATATTCGAATCAATGGTGAAGGCTATGTTGTTGGACAAAGCATCACGGAAGGAACGTTAGTAAATAAGAAAGATCCAATTGTCGTCGAACTTCGAACACCGGAGCAACAATATAATAAAAAGAAGAGTAATGACAATAAAGAAGAGGACGAAGAGGACCAAATCATGGGTGGCTAATGTATAGCACGCAATTTCACAGCATACCTTAATAGAAAAAAAGGTAGTGAGTCTTTGCGGTCATTTATTGATATGCAGTCAAAAAAACGTTTACGTGTAGCCTTCATTTGTTTTCTCTTCGGTCTACTACTCGTTATAGGGAAACTATTTCATGTGCAGATCATTAAACATGAGTGGCTGAAAGAAAAAGCAGAAGAAAACTGGGATATTGAAGTGCCTTTTGGGGCTATGCGAGGGAATATTACGGATCGAAGTGGGAAGTTAATTGTTGGAAACAAACTAGCGCCCACATTATATTTCATGCCAGCACAAAATCCTGACATTTCCAGTGATATACCTGCGATTGCAAAAATCCTTCAAATGCCTCCGGAAAAATTAGAGGAGAAACTGAAGAAAAAAACCTATATGGTGAAACTGGCTCCCGAAGGAAAAAATATCACCAAAGAACAAGGGGATGAAGTCTCGAAACTGCAAGTAGCCGGCTTGTATGTAGGAGTAGATTTCATCCGCTACTATCCATATGATGATCTGTTAGCTCGTTTGCTCGGTTTTACTGGATATGATGGCAATGGCTTAGCGGGAATTGAGTACGCGTACGATGAAATTCTGAACGGAACAGGGGACAAAGTACGACTGTTCACTGATGCTAAAGGAATTGCCTTGCCCCATGTAGAGGATAGCTTTGAACATGGTAAAGATGGCTCGACTTTGGAACTGACGATTGATCTTAAAATGCATCAAATCGTCGAACGCGAACTGATTCAAGCGATGGAAAAGTATGATGCAACACAGGCGTTAGCTATTATTATGAACCCGAAAACGGGTGAATTGTTGTCACTAGCATCCGTGCCAGGTTTTGATCCGCGCGAATATCAATCAGCGGATTCCACTATCTATAACCGCAACTTGCCTGTCTGGATGACATACGAGCCGGGTTCTACATTCAAAATTCTTACCTTGGCTGCTAGCTTAGAAGAAGACGTCATCGATTTGGAAAATGAAAACTTTTATGATCCTGGTTACAAAATCGTTGCAAATGCCAGATTACGATGCTGGAAAAGAGAAGGTCATAAAGATCAAACATTTTTGGAAGTAGTAGAGAATTCATGTAACCCTGGCTTCATTACGATGGGGCAGAGACTCGGTAGTGAAAGGTTAGATCGTTATATTCGTGAATTTGGCTTTGGTAGCTCAACAGAATCAGGTATTGCCGGAGAATCGAAAGGTATTTTATTTTCTAAGGAAGCATTTGGACCTGTTGAACAGGCAACCACTTCGTTCGGGCAAGGAATCTCTGTCACCCCGATCCAACAAGTGCAAGCTGTTGCCGCAGCTATTAACGGTGGTAAACTTTATAAGCCCTATATTGTCAAATCTATAAAGGACTCTGATGGTAAGACGATTAAACAGTTCAAACCTGAATTGAAAAGACAAGTAATCAGCGAAGAAACATCAGCTAAGGTGCGTCACGCTCTTGAATCGGTTGTAGCGAATGGATCAGGTCGTAATGCTTTTGCAGATGGCCTTCGAATAGGTGGTAAAACAGGGACCGCACAAAAAGTAGAGAATGGTCGCTATAAAGATGGTGATTATATAGTCTCCTTCATTGGTTTCGCGCCTGCAGATGATCCTGAACTACTCGTATATCTAGCGATCGATAGTCCGAAAAACTCGATTCAATTCGGAGGAGTTATCGCTGCACCGATTGTCGGGCGAATCATTGAAGAAATTGCTCCGATCGCTAACATAGAACGAAGGAAAGAACAGTTAGAAAAAGAGTACCGATGGGGTGACGCGATCACATTCCGTTCACCTGATTTACTTGGAATGAATGAAAAAGAATTGTTGTCTCAAAATTACACATTCAAAATAAAGTGGCATGGAAAAGGTAAGAAGGTTATTCGACAGTTACCAGCTCCTAATTCTTTGATGACTGTGGAAGACACAATTCATTTATACACAGAATAAGCAGTGCTTCACTGACACGCAATTGATAGTAGAAGGAGAACTTAACATGACACTCGGCACCACAGTCACGATAATCGCTGTTTCATTTTTTGTATCAGCGATTATCGGGGTGATCATCATCCCATTACTTAGAAGGTTGAAATTTGGTCAAAGTATACGAGAAGAGGGCCCACAAGCGCATATGAAAAAAGCGGGTACTCCCACTATGGGAGGGCTCATCTTCCTTCTCTCTATATTGATTTCAACACTAACTTTATCTTACATAAACGACACACTAACTACTCATACGATTGTGTTATTGATCGTGCTGATCGGTTTCGGAATCATTGGCTTCCTCGATGATTTTATTATTATCGTAGCGAAGCGCAACTTAGGGTTGACATCACTTCAGAAATTAATCGGTCAGATCATCATTGCGATCGTTGCCTTTTTCTTACTGAAACTCGGACCATTCGAAACGACCGTAACGATTCCTTTCACGGATCTTGGGATAGATCTCGGTGTGTTTTATGTGGCGTTTTTAGTATTTTGGCTTGTAGGTTTTTCTAACGCAGTCAATTTAACGGATGGCTTAGATGGTCTAGTAGGCGGTACATCGGCTATTGCATTCTCTGCCTTCGGTGTATTTGCGTTAGCGTATGAGCAAAATGATATCGCGTTATTTTCATTTGTAGTAGCGGGTGCAATGCTTGGGTTTTTATTATTCAACATCAAACCAGCGAAAGTATTTATGGGGGACACAGGTTCACTGGCATTAGGAGGCGCACTCGCTATGATTTCAGTATTGATCAAACAGGAGTTGTTGCTGTTGGTCATCGGAATTGTATTCGTAGTAGAAACGCTTTCTGTCATTATTCAAGTCATCAGTTTTAAAATGACTGGAAAACGTGTATTTAAAATGAGTCCCATTCATCATCACTTTGAATTATCTGGCTGGTCAGAATGGAAAGTAGTCATTGTGTTCTGGGGTGTGGCATTACTTGCTGCCCTCGTACCGGTCTTTTTGGAGGTTATGTAAATGAAGAATACAGAACAATTCATAGGGAAACGGGTACTTGTAGTCGGACTTGCGAAGAGCGGAGTCGCAACGGCAAGTTTGCTTCAGCGTCTTGGCGCGGAAGTTGTAGTCAATGATTCAAAGCCTGCAGAAGGTAATGAAGAAGCGATGGAACTTCAAGCACAAGGAATTGAAGTCATTGGAGGGGGGCACCCGAGTGATTTACTAGAGCGGAATTTCGACTTCATCGTAAAAAATCCGGGTATCCCTTACACTAATTCGTTACTAGCGAAGGCTGTTGAGCAGAATATTCCGATTTGGACTGAAGTTGAATTGACTAGTATTCTTAGCGAGGCTCCAATTATTGCGATTACTGGATCGAACGGAAAAACGACGACCACTACATTGTTGTATCACATGCTAAACATGGGTAAGAAACATCCATTAATAGCTGGTAACATTGGAACGGTTTCTTGTACGGTTGCTGAAAAGGCGAAAGCGAATGAAGTAATTGTACTTGAGGCTTCGTCGTTTCAGTTAGCTGGGACAGAAAGCTTTACTCCGCATATTGCAATTTTTACGAATTTGTATGAAGCGCATTTGGATTATCATGGATCGATGAATGAATATCTCGATGCGAAGTTGCACGTAGCACGCAACCAAACTTCGGAAGAATACTTAATCTTTAATGCGGATCAACAGCTAATTAAAGAAGCAATAGAATCATTCGAATCCCACAAAGTACCTTTTTCAGTTCTTGGAAAAACTAGAGAAGGTATTTCAGCAGATGAAGAATGGATTTATTGGCTTGGTGAACCTTTCATAGAAATTAAGCATATTAAATTACCGGGCCGTCACAATTTAGAAAATGTTTTATCCGCAACGGCAGCAGCCATATTGTCCGGGTGTGAAAAAACAGCGATAGAAAATGTTTTGAGTTCTTTCACCGGTGTTCGCCATCGCATGCAATTTGTTCGTGAAGCAAATAGCCGTACAATATACAATGACTCAAAAGCTACGAATACATTGGCTACAAAAAGTGCTCTTTCCTCATTTAAGAAGCCAATCGTTTTGATTGCAGGGGGACTAGACAGAGGTCATTCATTTGAAGAATTACGACCTTATATGAAAAATGTTCGTGCTGTCGTCACGATAGGGGAGACGGCAAACCGTTTTGCAGACTTTGCTAGGTCTTGTGGCGTTGCTGAGACTGTCCAAGCAACAACAATGCAAGATGCAGTCCAGAAGGCATATAAGTGTAGCTGTGAAGATGATGTGATTCTACTGTCGCCGAGCTGTGCAAGTTGGGATCAATATAAGAGCTTTGAAATTCGGGGCGACGAATTTATTGATGCAGTAATGAAGTTGTAAATCCTTTGTAATAGTTGGAGAGTAAAATGAAAAACTGACTGATTAATTTGAGGAAGGATGCGAACGCTGGAGAGAACCTACCGAATAATCTTTTTGACAACCGCCTTACTATTGTCGCTGATCGGATTAGTATTCGTGCAATCGGCAGGATCTTATTGGGGAGAAGTTCATTATCAAGATTCTTCTCCATTTATCGTCAAGCAAGGCATCTATATGATTATATCTTTGGCTGTCGCTTATGTGCTGGTCAAAAGTCCGTTGACATCACATCCTAAATTCTGGACGTATTGTTATATTGGATCGATTCTCATGTTGGTTGCGGTACTGATCCCAGGTATTGGAGCTGTGCGAAACGGTTCTCAAAGCTGGATCGCGTTTGGTCCAATCAGTTTGCAACCGGCGGAATTTGTAAAGGTAGCATTGCTTGGAAAATTAGCAAGCGGTATGAAGAAACATAAAGACAAGTCTTGGCAATGGCAACATTTCGCTTGGATTTTATTACCCGCAACGTTGATCATGTTGCAACCTGACCTTGGCTCTGCCGTCATCATGATAGTATCTGCTTTTGTCATTCTTTTCTTAGCGGGCTACCCATTGTCATTCTTTATTTTTCTTTTTGTCTCAGGACTCGGTGCTTTTATCGCACTTATTCTAGCTGCACCCTATCGTCTGGATCGAATTAAATCCTATATTGATCCATGGAACGATCCTCTCGGTACGGGGTTTCAAAGTATTCAATCCTTATTCGCGATTGCTCCTGGTGGATTATTCGGCCATGGCTTCGGGAATAGTCGTCAAAAGTTTTTGTACTTGCCTGAACCTCAAAATGATTTTATTTTTTCCATTATTGCAGAAGAAATTGGATTTATAGGTGCAGCAACTATCGTCTTGCTGTTTATCTTGCTATTCGCTTCTGCATTCGGCATAGCGATTCGATTGAATAACTGGAATTCATTTTTAATTGTCACCGGTATGGTGTCCATGATCACTTTCCAAACGTTTTTAAATATGGGAGTCGTCTCGGGTTTGCTGCCTGTAACAGGGGTGACGTTGCCTTTCATTAGTTATGGAGGGTCCTCGCTGTTGACTACTTGGCTGGCTATCGGAACGATTCTACATTACTCTGCGAATAAAAAGGCAGGATGAAAGGAGAACAGGATGTGGAGAAAGTAATAGATATTGAAGATCGAATTCCATCCATGCGTAAAAAACGCAGAAGAAGAGCCAATATAAGTTTTCTTCTGCTCGTTGTAATATTCGTCCTTGTTCTTCTTGCCTTGTTGTATTTCCAATCTTCATTAAGTGATGTTTCGAAAATATCCATTAATGAGACTGTTTTACACGAAAGCGAGGAGTATATAGACCAAAGCGGGTTGTACAAGGGACAATCACTATGGGGCTTCCGTGCTAAAGATATAGAAAAAAACATCAAGAAAATTCCTGGTGTAAAAGATGCGAAAGTCAAAAGAAATTTTTATAATGATGTTTCCATTAACGTTGCGGAATGGGAACCCATTGCCTATGTAGAAAGTCAAACGCAATATGACCTTCTATTAGAAAATGGTGAACGACTGGTAACAGCCGATCCTGATATTCTTTCACACGCACCGATTCTTTCTGGTTTTAATGAACCTGAAGCGACAGATCGAATGATTGAACAACTACAAGAGATGGATAGTTCAGTCTTTGAACTTCTCTCGGAGCTTCGTTATGAAGGAAAAGACAAAATTGACGTATTTATGAGTGATGGATATGAAGTCCATGCTGTAATTTTAGGTTTTGCTGAAAAAATGTCCTACTACCCAGATATTATTGCGCAATTGCCTAAAGAAGAAAAAGGGGTACTAGATATTGAAATTGGCGTGTTCTTTAAAACATATACAGATTTCTACAAAGAACCAATACCGGTAGATATGGAAATCCCACTACTAGACGGAAAGCCGGACGTAACAAAAGGGAAACCGGCGGATGTAGAAATTGAAAAGGAGGAAGAAAGTGAGCAAGAAACTGAAGAAAACTAGAGAGAAGCGCGGCAAACAACTTGTGTTGTCTATCGTCTTTTTAGTACTGGGCTTCATGCTTGCATTTTCCTATCGAACAATTGGCAGTAAGCAACAAGTATTGAGTCCGGAGCAAACCAATTTATTTCAGCAAGAAGAACAGTACCGTGCGGATCTAATTGAACAGCAAGAAAGAAACAAAGAATTGACCAATGAATTACTTGAGAAACAAAAAGAAGTGCATTCGTTTGAACAAGACTTCTCCGATAAAGAAAAAAATCATGCAGTTCTTGTAGAGAAAGCGCGGGATTTAAGATTATTACTAGGTGATATTCCGTCAAAAGGTCCGGGGATTAAAGTGACACTGGAAGACGCGGATTATGATCCCTCAGTACAGAATCCCAATGATTATATTGTTCATGAAAGTCATGTCTTACGTGTAATTAATGAATTGAAAATCGCAGGTGCGCAAGGAATGACTATAAACGGCCAACGAATTAATTCGAATTCGTATATAAAATGTACAGGCCCTGTTATTATGGTTGATGGTAGAACGTTTCCGGCACCTTTTATTATAGAAGCAGTAGGGGATCCGAAAGTGCTGTCTCCAGCTCTGCATTTAAAAGGCAGTGTCATCGATGGCTTGTTGCGAGATAATATTGTCGTCACATTAGAGGACATGAAGGAAGTTCAACTGCCTGCGATTCGTGACGAAGTATGATGGATTGTGGGGGGGTAGAGTGAAGCAGAAAATACACTGGAAGTTCACATTAATACTAGGTATAGTGGGATTTGTATTGGCTTTACAATATAACTCGATGAATACTACATCTCCACGTGATACACGAGATTTATGGGCTATTCGTAAAGAGTTGTCGAATGAAAAGAAAATACACTCTGAACTTTTAGAAGAACTTAGAGGAATTGACCAGACGCTTGCTTCGTACAATGCATCACCTGAAGCAAATGCAACTGGCGTACTACAAGACACATTGGACAAACTGTACAAACAAGCGGGATTCATGCCGACCACTGGTCCAGGATTTGTAATAGAGGTTGCTCCATCCCCAGAAAGTATTGCGTTCGGTTATGAAGTAGTACCAGTATCGTCTGAACTACTGGCTTGGTTTATTAATGTGGTCAATCAACAACAAGGAAACGAGTTAGAGATTGATGGCAAGCGCTTCACCACGTTAAGTTGGATCCGAGATATTAACGGCAACCTGACTGTTAGTGGGGAAGTAGTTTCCACACCACCGTTCGATATTAAAGTCGTGTCTCCTACAAAGGAAGCCAGTGAAAAATTGTATAATCAATTATTGACGACTACCATTCAGGATGAATTTTATTTAGACGACTTAGTTTTAACAATTAGTGAACCGGCGAACCGTATTACTTTACAAGGCTGGACGGGTGGTTTTGAAAACCGATTTTTAAAAGAACAAACAAAGGAGTAATGACAATATGTGGCTACCCTTACTTGGGCTCCTCCTTGGCGTTTCACTAGGTTTGCTCTCGGATATACAGATCCCGCAAGTATATAATAACTATTTAACTATTGCGATTCTCGCTGCATTTGATACACTATTTGGTGGAATCAGAGCCTATCTTCAGCAAGTGTATGACGACAAAATATTCGTCAGCGGATTTTTCTTCAATATTCTTTTAGCAGCAGCACTTGCTTTTATCGGAGTGCACCTTGGTGTAGATCTGTACTTGGCAGCCGTCTTTGCGTTTGGTGTGAGATTGTTTCAAAACATCGCGGTTATCCGAAGAATCCTGCTTGCAAAATGGACAGGAAGAAACAAAAATCCCAATACAAATGTGTGATATTAAATGTTTTTAGAAGAGGGTGTTGAAAATATTTAGACAAAGCAGTCATAATACAATAGAATGGAAGTTACTAGTTACATTAAGGAGGTGTCAATAATTGAGTAAATCAAATCATTACGTATCACTTGATATAGGATCATCCACAATTAAAGTCTTGATTGGGGAGATGGATCAAAATGCCCTACATGTTATAGGCGTGGGGAATGTACAATCTGCTGGAATTCGAAAAGGAACAATTATTGATATTGATGCCACTGTCCAGTCAATCCGTAAAGCGATTGAGCAGGCTGAACGAATGACAGGCTTAAAAATTGAAGAGGTGGTTCTTGGTATACCTGCAAATGGTGTCCAGTTCCAAAACGTTAAAGGTGTAGTAGCAGTAAACTCTGAAAATCGTGAAATTACAGATGATGATTTGGAAAGAGTTATGAAATCATCACAAGTAATGAATGTTCCACCTGAAAGAGAATTCGTCAATTTAGTGCCTAAGCAATTTATTGTCGATGACTATGATGAAATAACAGATCCACGTGGTATGATGGGAGTAAGATTGGAAATGGACGCAACGTTGATTACGACGTCCAAAACTCAACTACATAACATTTTACGCTGTGTAGAAAAAGCAGGGTTACAGATTCGTGAAATTTATTTGCAACCATTGGCGGCAGGTACATTCGCATTATCTGAAGATGAAATGTATCATGGAACTGCCTTCATCGATATTGGCGGAGGGTCAACTACGGTATCGGTATTTGCTGAAAATCGTTTGATCAGTACGTCTGTATTACCAGTCGGCGGGGATCATATTACAAAAGACTTATCCATTGTCTTAAAGACGCCTACAGAACAAGCAAGAATGATTAAGCATCAGTATGGACATGCCTATTATGATGACGCTTCCGATGAAGAATTATTTGAAGTGCCAGTAGTAGGGTCGGATGCTAAAGATCAATACAGTCAGCGTTATATCTCTGATGTTATCGGTTCACGTCTAGAAGA
Source organism: Sporosarcina ureae (assembly GCF_029267015.1). Taxonomy (GTDB): domain Bacteria; phylum Bacillota; class Bacilli; order Bacillales_A; family Planococcaceae; genus Sporosarcina; species Sporosarcina ureae_D. Next base: position 101,758 of record NZ_JARIEA010000042.1, read on the forward strand.
ATTGTTCGAATTGATTCTTGAAGATTTATATGCAACAGGTATTCGTGACTTGCCTGGTGGTATCGTCATTACTGGCGGAACAGCTAAATTGGACGGTATTTTACAGTTAGCTCGTGATGTCTTCAAAACTAGAGCAAGATTATACACACCAGAGTATATTGGTGTCCGTGAGCCGATGTATTCCACAGCGGTTGGCTTAATTCGCTATGCGTACATGGAAGATGTATTCTTTGGTTATGAAGAAGAGCCAGCTGGTTCACCTCAATCACCAGACTCCATATATGAAGTCGCGGAACCTTCGGCTAAACCGGTTAAACCGAAAAAAGAAAAAAGTCAAGGATTCATGAAACGCGCTAAAAAAGTATTCGACAATTTCTTTGAGTAATATATTGCTTTAGATGGGGAATTGCAGATAATTTAGAGGAGGAAAATCAATGCTTGAATTTGAGACGAACATAGATGCATTAGCAGTAATTAAGGTTATTGGAGTAGGCGGCGGCGGAAATAATGCGGTCAACCGTATGATCGAACATGGGGTGCAGGGCGTAGAGTTTATCGCGGTAAACACAGATGCACAAGCATTGCAATTATCATCAGCTGAAATCAAACTACAAATTGGTGAGAAGCTTACTAGAGGACTAGGCGCAGGCGCTAACCCTGAAGTAGGTAAAAAAGCGGCTGAAGAAAGTAAAGAACAGATCGAAGAAGCTCTACGTGGAGCAGATATGGTATTCGTTACAGCGGGTATGGGCGGTGGAACGGGTACGGGTGCAGCACCGGTTATTGCCCAAATCGCTAAAGATATTGGCGCATTGACTGTAGGTGTAGTTACACGTCCATTTACATTTGAAGGTAGAAAGAGATCAACTTCAGCAGCTGGCGGTATCGCAAGCATGAAAGAAGCAATTGATACTTTAATCGTTATTCCAAATGATAAACTACTTGAGATTGTAGACAAAAACACGCCAATGCTTGAAGCGTTTAGAGAAGCTGACAATGTATTGCGCCAAGGTGTCCAAGGTATCTCTGATTTGATCGCAGTACCTGGATTGATTAACCTCGACTTTGCTGACGTGAAAACAATCATGTACAACAAAGGTTCTGCATTGATGGGTATCGGTATGTCTACTGGTGAAAATCGTGCTGCAGAAGCTGCGAAAAAGGCGATTTCCAGTCCATTGCTTGAAACATCGATCGATGGAGCAAAAGGTGTCTTGATGAACATTACAGGCGGTTCGAACTTAAGTTTGTTTGAAGTACAGGAAGCGGCGGACATTGTTGCTACTGCATCAGACGAAAACGTCAATATGATCTTCGGTTCTGTTATCAACGACGACTTGAAAGATGAAATCATCGTCACAGTTATCGCGACAGGATTTAACGAAGAACAACTAGCTCCTTCAAGACAAAGAGGTCCTGGTGTAACAGGCGGCATGCGTCCACAACGTCCTGTACAACAGCAGCCACCAACACAACAAAGCAGATATGAAGAGCAACCACGTTACGAGCAACAGTCTGAGCCGAGACAGCCACAAGCTAATCAGCATCAGCACGATGAACAACTAGATATTCCAACGTTCTTACGTAATCGTACGCGTCGTAAATAATAGATAGAACAAGCTCCCCGCTTGAGAAGAAATTCTCTAGCGGGGAGCTTTTTTGCTTTCATAACAATCGCTCGCTCCGTCATATTTAAAAATATGTCGAAGCTTTTATCTTAAAGCATCCAAAGCCTGACAGGTTTTTCATTACACCCATGATAATCTGTTTGTAAGGAGGCCGGCATATGTATGGTGAACTGATGATAGGGATCAACATGCTCTTTAACTACGCCATCCTATCATTTACTAATAAAGTTGGAAATCATCAAACGAGCAGAAGGAGGTTATGGAGCGCAGCATTTATCGGTGCCTTCTTTGTTACATTGTTCCCGTATTCTGTGCCAGCGATGATCTTCACTTTTTTAGGAATGACGTATATTGCATTTGGACAAACAATTGGTAGTTGGAAAAGTTCCATCCTTGCTGTATTAATTGCAACATTTTTTGCAGGAGGATTGCTGACACTCATCTATGCACAAATTAGTATCAGCGCACATCAGAGCTTTTTATTCGTAGCTATTGGCCTCACGTATCTATCTTTATATATTGTGAAGCATAAATGGATTGATACACGCATGATGAATAAGTTAATGAGCTTTACGCTCGATTCGGAATTGATGTTATGGGGACAATCCATTCCACTTAAAGTATTCATCGATACGGGTAATCATTGCGTAGAACCGTTATCAGGGGATCCTGTACATTTTATTGGCTATCGGGCAGTTAAAGAAAAACTACCCGTAGATTTTGCTTCAGCGCTAGAGTCTTGGAATCCTGCAGAATCCCCAGACTTGGCCTGTTTCCCCGCTACTTATCAAAGAAGTCTTCGATTGATACGATTGCAAACTGTTCAAGGTGCTTCGTGGGCTGTAGGAATCAAGTATGATAGTTGGCTTCTCGATGGAGCATTATTACCTACTGGATATATTGTCTTGACGAAAGAACAGCGTAAATATCCACAAGGTGCTGCAGCTATTTTGCAAGTGAGCGCAATGGATGTACTAAAAGAAGAAGGGAGAACAGCTACATGTTGATAGAAGTGAAAAAGTGGGTTTCATATATTGCAGGATTCTTCAGACGAAAAGGTGGCATATTTTATATCGGGGGTCATGAATCTCTTCCAAAACCCCTCAATAAAGAACAAGAAGCAAAAACCATTGCAGCATTAATGAATGGAGATCCTGCTGCACGTGACACATTAATTGAAAAGAATTTACGTCTAGTCGTCTATATCGCAAGACGTTTTGATAATACCAATACGAATATTGAAGATCTAATCAGCATAGGGACGATCGGATTGATTAAAGCAATCGAAACATTTAAAGCGGATAAGAATATTAAGCTTGCAACATATGCTTCACGCTGCATTGAAAATGAAATTCTCATGCACTTACGTAAAACTAATCGTATTCGCTCCGAAATTTCATTTGATGAACCGTTAAATTCAGATGCAGATGGCAATGAATTGCTACTATCAGATATTTTAGGTACTGATGAAGATATTATTACAGACGATGTAGAGAAAAAGTTGGAGCGTCAATATATGATTGATGCCATTTCCATTTTAGATGAAAGAGAACGTTACATTATGGAACAGCGATTCGGATTGATGGGTACAAACGAAATGACACAAAAAGAAGTAGCGGATCTTCTAGGTATTTCACAATCCTATATATCGAGATTGGAAAAGAAAATAATTTCTGAACTCCGTGATCGGCTAAATCAACCAATTTCCTAAATGGACTTATCGGCAGAAATTGGCGATTCGTGAATTCGCATATTCTAAAGAGTTGAGGACAGACTACTCTGTACACTCACCTATAGAATGCGGAGGAAAAGCCAATGGTACGTACAAGAGTAGAAATTTGTGGAATCAATACGTCCGAGCTGCCATTATTGACGCCAACTGTGATGAAAGAAACATTCATTCGTTTGCAAAGCGGTGACGAATTTGCCAGAGATGAATTGGTGTTTGCGAATTTGCGTCTCGTACTCAGCCTAGTTCAACGCTTTAACTATCGTGGAGAACAGGCTGATGATTTATTCCAAGTTGGTTGTATTGGGTTGTTGAAAGCCATAGACAATTTTGATTTAAAACATAATGTCAGGTTTTCCACCTATGCCGTGCCAATGATTATTGGAGAAATTAAACGGCATCTTCGTGATCATCATGCTGTCCGTGTATCCAGATCGTTACGTGATATAGCTTATAAAGCCATTAGAGCAAAAGAACAATATGTCAACGAGCATCAACACGAACCAAGAATTTCTGATCTGGAGAAGATTACGGGAATACCGGAAGAAGATATACTCTTCGCTTTAGATGCTATACAAGATCCTATGTCGTTGCATGAGCCGATGAACAGTGATGGCGGCGATCCGATTTATATGATGGATCAGCTGCATGATCAGAGGGTGTCAGAAGACCGCTGGATGAACTATGTGTCCATTAAAGATAAAATGGGCGATTTAGATGAACGTCAACAGCTTATCGTCTCCAAACGATTTTACCTCGGTCAGACGCAAACCGAAATTGCCAAGGAGCTTGGAATATCGCAGGCGCAAATTTCTAGAATTGAAAAGCATGCGATGGAGCAGATTCGGCTTGGAATTGAGCAGAAGAAATAGTAATAGCTAGTAATATACAGAGACTGTCCTTGCCACTTGATTGTGGGGAGGGCAGTTTTTGTTTTGTTTGGCTGAGTTAGTAGAAGAGGAAAAGACAACGTTGATCGACGTTCTAGGCAGACGCCTCGGGAAAGCGTCCGTATCTGGAACGAAAATCCCGAACCACTTACCATGTGATTTCTCCCTAGCACTCCGAAACTGCAAGTCATTTTTTGCGTTCTCATTAAAACTCACTATGCATAGTATGAAAGAAGGAGGGGAAACTATGCGTTTTTCCAGCTTGCAGAAAAAAGAAGTGATTGAATTGAAAAAAGGATCATTCCTCGGATTTGTTCAAGATGCCACAATAGACATTGAAAAAGGGCAAATCGCACAACTTCATATTGGGGAACTTGAACGCTCATTTTTCACGGACAGCAAGTCAAAAGGTGTGCAGAAAATCGATTATAAAGATGTCATGACGATCGGAAAAGATATTATCTTGATAGATAATAAACAGCTTAATAAGTGACTTATCGTTGATATAAAGTGCTCTAATTGATACAATGAAATAAAGATGATGAAAAGTAGTGATAATATGGAACAAGTAGAACAACGACTAGCAACTATACAAAAACAAATAAATGAAGCATGTGAAACGTCAAATCGTTCAGTAGAAGACATCACGTTGATAGCCGTCACGAAGCAAGTTTCTTCAGCTCGGGCACAATCTCTATTGGATGTGGGTATACGGGACTTAGGAGAAAATCGTCTTGAAGGCTTGCTTGAAAAGCAAGAAGCGATTAAGGATTCGGTACATTGGCATTTCATTGGTAACTTACAGACACGAAAAGTAAAAGAATTAGTCCATACAATTGACTGTCTTCATTCGCTAGACCGTATGAGTCTTGCGAAAGAAGTGAATAAGCGGGCAAGTCAGCCGCTGGATTGTTTTGTACAAGTCAATGTTTCGGGTGAAGAATCTAAATCGGGTATTACTCCTGATGAAGTAGATGAATTTTTTGAGCAATTAGCAACTTATGAGAATGTTCATGTTATTGGACTTATGACGATGGCGCAAAATACGGAGGATGAATCCATAATTCGCGATACATTCCGTTCTTTACGTGAACTTCGTGACCGAATTGCAGCGAAAAAGTACTCCTACGCACCCTGTACAAAGCTGTCTATGGGGATGTCCAATGACTTTACAATCGCAATAGAAGAAGGTGCAACCCATATACGCATCGGCACTGCATTGGCCGGATCAGAAAGCGAGGAAACTGAATGAGCCTCAAAAAACGATTAGAAAAAATGTTTTGGGTACAAGAAGAAGACTTAGTTCAACAGCCTCAACCTAAACCTCAAAGTAAGCCTTCAAAAAGTGAACAGACTATTTCTCGCAAAGAGATGAAGAAACTTGGAGGTAAGAAGAGAGCTGTCAATAGCCGTCTTCAAAGTGGACAACAACAGTCTTCGTCTGCTCAAGCTCCAGTGATTAGCTTACAAAGTCTTCAAAAATCATCAAAAGTTATTTTACTCGAACCACGTTCTTATGCAGAAGTAGAAGACATTGCAGAACATTTAAAGAACCGTCGTTCCGTTGTAGTAAACTTGCAACAGATAGAACGAGATCAAGGGTTTCGTATCATTGATTTCTTGAGTGGGACAGTTTATGCACTCGGTGGCGATATTCAGCGGATTGGCGCAGATATTTTTCTATGTGCACCTGACAACGTAGAAGTAGCCGGTAAAATCACAGAATTTCTATCAGAGCAACAAGAACGATAGGCTACACAACTTAGGACTTTCACTAAATGAAGGTTGAACAATTTGAATGAGGTGTACATGTTATTATGATCGCATTATTAAATAATTCGTATCTTTTGATCTCTGGAGCGTTACAACTATTTTCAATCCTGTTAGTCATTTATATCTTGATGTCATGGGTTCCCTCCACTAGAGAAACAAAATTTGGTAAACTTATAGGGAAAATAGCGGAACCTTATTTAGGGTTTTTCCGTAAATTCATTCCACCATTCGGAATGATTGATTTTTCACCTATTGTCGCATTGCTGGCATTACAATTAATCAGTAGAGGAATCGGTCAAATTTACTTAATGATCTTCCAAGCATTGGTATATTGAGTATAACCTTAATTGAAAATGGAAATCCTCACAAGGTGAGGATTTTTTTATATAAGGAGAAGAAATAAAATGGATTCCATATTTCAACATTTTCGTAAAGACGAACAACCTTTTATTGAGAAAGTAAATAGTTGGGTGAAGGAAGTAGAAGATACTTATGCACCCAAGTTAACAGAATTTCTAGACCCTCGCCAGCGCTTTATTACTGAATCAATCGTCAGGAATTCAGATCTTACACTGACAGCTGAAGGTGGTTTTTCAGATGCAGAGCGACAGAGAGTACTCATTTATCCAGATTACTACATGCCGACTAAAGATGATTTTCAAATCAGTATTTACCAAGTGAACTACCCGCAAAAATTTGTTACGATGAAACATTCTCAATTGCTTGGATCCCTAATGTCTATAGGTATTGAACGTTCCCGATTTGGCGATATTCAATTAATGGAAGAAGCGGTGCAATTCGCGGTTGCACAAGAAGTTTCAGAGTATATTCATGTCAATTTCACCCAAGTTGGTAAAGTGAAAGTATCTGTGGAGCCGGTACTAAACGCTGAAGATTTCATTGATATAAAAGAAGAATGGACAGAAGAGCTATATATTATAAGCTCATTGCGTCTTGATACTGTCGTAGCCGCATTAACGAACAGTGCAAGAGCCAAAGCTTCTTCTTTAATTAAAGGAGAAAAAGTAAAAGTAAATTGGGCTATGATTGATCAACAGGCATTTGAAATAGAGGAATACGATGTTATTTCAATTAGAGGATATGGCCGGTTTAGAATTATGAGTATCGAAGGACGCACGAAGAAAGACAAAATCCGTGTGATGATTGGTGCGCTAGTATAGAGAGAATCCTTGATAAATTAGGAAAAGTAGTGTTTAATCAAGTAGTAAACACAATCACACTGTAAACTATGTAAGCATACTGAAAGGAGAAAGCGTATTATGGCTTTAACCCCTACGGATATACATAACAAAACGTTTAATACGAAATTTCGTGGCTATGATGAAGATGAAGTTAATGGGTTTTTAGAGCAACTTATGAAAGACTATGAAAACGTCTTAAAGAAAAATGAAGATCTTGAAAAAACGGTTTCTGATAATGAGGTAAAGATTACTCATTTTAATTTAATTGAAGAAACAATGCAGAAATCTATTTTGATTGCACAAGAGGCTGCAGAAGATGTACGAAAAAATGCGATTCAAGAATCAAAATTAATTATCTCTGAAGCGGAAAAGAATGCAGATCGTCTTGTGAATGATGCACTCGCGCAAGCAAGAAAAATTGCACTCGAAGTGGAAGTGTTGAAGAAACAGTCAAAAGTATTCAAAAGCCGTTTCAAAATGATGGTAGAAGCGCAGCTTGATATGATCAATACGGAAGACTGGGACGATTTGTTGAAGTATGAATTGGATACAACGAGCGTAGAAAGTGTAGCAGAGCAAGAATTAGATCTTCCGAATGTAGACAGTCTAGGCGAAGAACTAGTTAAGAAGACGGAAGAAGCTTGACAACTTACGACCACATTTTTATAATGAAATGTAAATTAAAATGAAGAAGCGTTGACGGAAAGAGTACTTTCTAATTATACTCATAGCGAGCCGGGGGCGGTGTAAGCCCGGTGGTACAGTAGAAACGAAAATCACTCCTGAGCTAGAACCTTTATATAGATCTTGGTTCTCGGTATCACACTGCCGTTATTAGTGTCTAAGCGGCAATTGCTTTATGCAATTGCAAGTAGGGTGGTACCGCGAGAATGAACCTCGTCCCTTTTTGGGATGGGGTTTTTTATATTCTAAAGCGAAACGCCCCGAGAACCTGGTGCTTGTGGCTAGCTGAATTCAAAAGCGAAAAGCACCGTTTAAGATCGAAAAACGTTCAAACCAATCACAAAATGATTCACACATATTTTAAGGAGGAATTATAATGGAATATAAAGATACATTGCTTATGCCGAAAACTGATTTCCCTATGCGTGGCAATCTGCCAAATAATGAGCCGAAAATGCAGGAAGAATGGAATGAAAAGAATATCTATCAGCAAGTACAGGAACGTACTGCAGATCGCCCGTCCTTCATATTGCATGATGGACCACCCTATGCGAACGGTGACTTACACATGGGCCACGCACTTAACAAAGTACTAAAAGATTTTATCATCCGTTATAAATCAATGTCTGGCTTCCGCGCTCCGTATGTACCGGGATGGGATACACATGGTTTGCCAATTGAGCAAGCCCTTGTAAATAAAAAAGTCGATCGCAAAAAAATGAGCACGGCTGAATTCCGTAAAATGTGTGAGGAGTATGCACTTCAACAAATCGACAATCAGCGTACACAGTTTAAGCGTCTTGGCGTTCGCGGAGATTGGGACAATCCATATATCACGTTGAAGCCTGAATTTGAATCTCGTCAAATTCAAGTATTTGGTGAAATGGCTAAAAAAGGATATATCTATAAAGGATTAAAGCCTGTTTACTGGTCACCTTCAAGTGAAACAGCATTGGCGGAAGCAGAAATTGAATATCAAGATAAAAAGTCTGCGTCTATTTATGTAAGCTTCCCGATCCAAGATGGAAAAGGTGTACTAGATGAAGATGTGAAGTTCTTAATCTGGACAACAACGCCATGGACAATTCCAGCCAACTTAGGAATTTCTGTTCATCCTAAATTTACGTATGCAGTAGTAAAAGTGCAGAATGAGAAATTTGTAGCAGCAAAAGATTTAGTGGAATATTTGGCGGAAGAGCTGGAGTGGGAAGAGTATTCCATCGAAAAAGAAGTTCAAGGTGCAGAGCTTGACCGGATTGTCGCCAGACATCCATTCTATGACCGTGATTCATTAGTTATGCTAGGTGAGCATGTTACAGCAGATGCTGGTACAGGATGTGTTCATACAGCACCAGGTCACGGTGAAGACGACTTCTACGTTAGTAAGCAATACGGAATCGATGCATTATCTCCAATTGATGACCGCGGTGTCATGACGGAAGAAGCGCCATTTTTCGCTGGTATGTTCTATGAGGATGCGAATAAAGCGGTAACTGAAAAGTTGGAAGAAGTCGGCGCACTTCAAAAGTTGTCATTCTTCACTCACTCGTATCCGCATGATTGGCGTACGAAGAAGCCGGTCATCTACCGTGCGACTGCACAATGGTTCGCTTCTATTGAATCGTTTAGAAGTGATTTACTCGACGCGATCCGTACTACTACATTCACACCGTCTTGGGGTGAAACACGTTTATTCAATATGGTCCGTGACCGTGGCGACTGGTGTATTTCTCGTCAGCGCGTATGGGGTGTTCCGATTCCGGTATTCTATGCGGAAAATGGTGAAGTAATTCTGACTGACGAAACGGTCAGTCATGTAGCCGATTTATTCCGTGAGCATGGATCAAATATTTGGTTCGAACGTTCTGCAAAAGAACTATTGCCTGAAGGCTACACGCACGAAGGAAGTCCGAATGGCGAGTTCACGAAAGAAACGGACATTATGGATGTCTGGTTCGACTCAGGAACAACACATCAAGGTGTACTTGATGAGCGTGATGATCTTCGTTATCCGGCAGATTTATATCTTGAAGGTTCGGATCAATACCGCGGCTGGTTTAACTCATCATTGACAACTAGCGTAGCGATCAATGGTATTGCACCGTATAAAGGTATCTTGAGCCATGGTTTCACATTGGACAAAAATGGTCGTAAGATGAGTAAATCTCTAGGAAATGTAATCGTCCCTTCAAAAGTCATCAATCAACTTGGCGCAGACATCGTGCGTCTATGGGTATCATCTGTAGATTATACAGCTGATGTTCGTGTGTCTGATTCGAACTTTAAGCAAGTTTCAGAAGTTTACCGTAAGATCCGTAATACGATTCGTTTCTTGCACGGTAACGTAGCCGACTTTAATCCAGCTACAGATCGCGTAGCATTTGATGATATGCGGGCAGTTGATCAGTACGTCTATGTGAAGTTGCAAGATTTGACTGAGGAAGTGCTTACAGCTTACGAGCAATATGCGTTCCCTACGGTCTATCACGCAATCAATAATTTCTGTACAGGCGTGCTCAGCTCGCTCTACTTGGATATTGCGAAAGATGTAGTCTATATTGAAGCTGCGAATCATCCGGATCGACGTGCAATGCAGTCGGTGATGCATGATACATTGATTACACTAGTCAAGCTCATCACACCGGTCTTGCCACACACAGCAGATGAAATGTGGAAATATATTCAGTATGTTGAAGAAGACAGTGTCCAATTGACGGATATGCCGAAAGCGGATCATAAAGGCGAACAAGCGGACAAGCTTCGTGAGCGCTTCGATAACTTGATGGAGATCCGTGATGATGTCTTGAAGGCACTAGAAGAAGCCCGTAACGCGAAAGTAATCGGTAAATCTTTGGAAGCCAAAGTGACAGTTGTATTACCTGAAGATCAACGTAGTGTTCTGCAAACAGAGGATATTGATTTTGCGCAATTCTTTATCGTATCCGCATTTGAAGAAAGTACGAATGCAGAACTGCCAAATGCAATGAAACTAGATCGCGCAACGGTCTTGGTTGAACCTGCAGAAGGTGAAAAATGTGAACGATGCTGGACTATCTCCAAGACAGTTGGAGAAGACACAGACCATCCGACACTATGTACACGATGCGCAACTGTTGTGAAAGAAAACTATGCGTAAGCAATCTTGATGTCTCAGCCATCATCATTCATTCGTGGATGATGATGGCTTTTTTTTACACAGTAGGACTGACAATCATATTGCAAGACAAAATTTGTGGTAAACTAAAGAAGAAATTAGCTGGACGGAGGGTAATGAAGTGATCGTTTATTATGCTATTGCTGTACTGGTCATCGGCTTGGATCAGCTGACGAAGTGGCTAATCGTAAAAAATATGGAACTAGGTGAACATATATCTGTTCTGGATCCTTATATCGCATTACTGTCCCACCGTAACCGTGGTGCTGCGTGGGGAATGCTAGAAGGGAAAATGTGGCTGTTTTTCATTGTAACTATTGTAGTAGTGGTGGCTATAATTTATTTCTTCCATACAGAAGGTAAAAAGGATCGACTACTAGGTGTGAGTCTGATGCTATTGCTCGGCGGTGCGATCGGTAACTTCATCGATCGACTAGTAAGGGGAGAAGTAGTAGATTTTATTAGCGTCCTGATTCCTGTGATTAACTATGATTTCCCGATATTTAATGTGGCGGATGCTGCACTGACAATTGCTGTCATATTGATTTTGTTACATGTACTACTTGATGAGAAAAAGAAAAAGAAAAAGGTGTCGTAATGGAAAGATTTGAATATGTAATAACAGAAGAACTTACAGGTAATAGAATAGATAAAGCATTGGCTACTCTTCAGCCAGACTGGTCACGTACGCAAATCCAGCAATGGGTGAAAGATGGGAATGTTCAAGTAAATGATAGTTCAGTTAAACCGAACTATAAAGTCAAGACAGATGATAAGATCGCTTTAGAGCAACCAGATGTGGAAGAGTATGATATAGAAGCAGAAAACTTAAACCTAGAAATCGTCTATGAAGATCAAGACGTGTTGGTTGTCAACAAACCAGTCGGTATGGTTGTCCATCCGTCAGCTGGCCATGTGAGTGGGACATTAGTGAACGGGTTGATGTACCAAGTGACGGACTTGTCAGGTATTAACGGCATCATGAGACCAGGCATCGTGCACCGTATCGATAAAGATACTTCAGGGTTATTGATGGTAGCTAAAAATGATAAAGCACATGTTTCATTAGTGAATCAGCTAGTGGATAAATCAGTAAATCGTGTCTATACAGCATTAGTTCACGGACATATTCCACATGACAACGGTACGATTGATGCACCAATTGGACGAGACAAACGAGATCGTCAAAGAATGGCAGTTGTGGATGATGGAAAACATGCTGTTACACATTTTAAGGTTCTTGAACGTTTTGGAGACTATACATTGGTTGAATGCCGTTTGGAAACAGGAAGAACTCACCAAATCCGCGTGCATATGAAATATATTGGCTATCCACTTGTAGGAGATCCGAAATATGGCCAAAGAAAAACAATAGATTTTGGAGGACAAGTACTCCATGCTGGAACGGTAGGATTTGATCATCCCGAAACGGGTGAATATATGGAATTTACCGCTCCGTTGCCTGAAAATTATAAACAATTACTCAATGAATTACGTCCTTGATAGTCGTTGACAAACGCTTGTGGTGAGATGTATACTCTATTAAGCAATTGAATAGCGATACCTTTAATGTCAGTCCTGTGAGGCTGGGAAGGTTGCACGGAATTACATGATAGCTTACTGCGGTAAGTATCGATGTATGCTTTTTTCTGCACGTCCGCCCTCCAGTCTACTCTGACTGGAGGGTTTTTTGTAGACTATAGGTGAAAAAGGAAGGGGATTTATGATATGGCGGAAAAAGCAGCAATACTCGATGAGCAAGCCATGACTCGGGCGATCACACGTATTGCACATGAAATTATTGAAAAGAATCGTGGCATTGATCAATGTATATTAGTAGGCATTAAAACAAGAGGGGCCATCTTGGCTAAACGCTTAGCCGATAAAATCGAATTAATTGAAGGAAAACCAATTAAAAAGGGTGAATTGGATATCACATTGTATAGAGATGATCTTCAATTGAAGAATGCCCAAGGAGAAGCATTTGTTCAACAAGTGAATATTGAGCACGATGTGGCCAATCAAAAAGTTATCTTAGTTGATGATGTTCTCTACACAGGTAGAACAGTCCGAGCAGCATTAGATGCAATAATGGACTTAGGAAGACCTTCTTCCATACAGCTGGCGGTATTAGTAGACCGTGGTCATCGGGAACTACCGATTCGACCGGACTTTGTCGGGAAAAACATTCCGACTTCAAATGAAGAACGGGTCGTAGTCAGTATGATCGAAACAGATGCAACGGATGGAGTCACTATTCATACACGAACATTATAAGCAGCTGGGGGAAATGACGGATGAGCGTTAAAGTATTGGATGTACATGAAAAGCCGCAACCGGTGCGCTGGCTTGCATTAAGTTTACAGCATATGTTTGCTATGTTTGGCGCGACAATCTTAGTACCACAACTAGTAGGTTTAAGTCCTGCTATCGCACTATTAACAAGCGGAATTGCAACTATCGTATTTATAATCGTAACTAAGTTTCAAGTGCCCGCATATCTAGGCTCTTCATTCGCCTTTATTGTTCCGATACAGATGGCGACTCAATCTGGCGGTATAGGCAGTGCGATGATTGGTAGCATGTTCGTTGCGCTAGTCTATGCCATCATATCGTTACTGATTTACAAGACAGGTTATAACTGGATTATGAAGTTATTACCGCCAATCGTAGTTGGTCCAGTCATCATGGTAATTGGATTGGCAATTGCACCAACAGCTATTAGTATGGCAAGCACGATTAATGTGGATGGAGCAGATGTTTATAGTGGATTGCACTTTTCAGCAGCTCTAGTCACACTTGCTTCTGCAGTGTTCTGCCTAATGTTCTTTAAAGGAATTATCAGCTTGATGCCAGTACTAATCGGTATTATGGTCGGGTATATCTACTCTGCCTTCATCGGCATACTGGATTTCAGCAAAGTAGTAGAAGCGAAATGGTTTGCGGTACCGGAGATGCTAATTCCAGGCATTGACTATGAATTTGTCGTAACGCCAACGCTACTGATCATCATGGTGCCAATCGCGATTGTAACTATTTCTGAACATATTGGTCACCAGCTTGTGTTGGGCAAAGTAGTAGATCGGAATTATATCGAAAGTCCAGGATTGCATAGGTCATTGCTTGGTGATGGACTAGGTACTCTACTGAGTGGATTGGTCGGAGGACCACCTAAAACTACATACGGAGAGAATATTGGTGTACTAGCTATTACACGTGTTTACAGTGTGTATGTCATTATGGGGGCCGCTGTATTTGCGATACTCTTCTCTTTCATAGGTAAAATTATGGCGTTAATTGCTACAATTCCTACAGCGGTACTTGGTGGAATATCGATTCTATTGTTCGGTATCATTGCTTCATCAGGGATGCGGATGCTCATCGATCACAAAATCGACTTTGATAATCAACGGAATCTAGTCATCGCATCCATCATTTTGGTTATCGGAATCGGTGGAGCGACTATCAATATAAGCGAGACATTCCAAGTCGGAGGTATGGCATTGGCAGCAATTGTAGGAGTGCTGCTGAATCTAGTATTGCCAGGTAAAACGAATGATACCTTGATGGATGAAGAAGAATAGAAAACAAAAAGTAGTACGTGCACTTCGTGAAGGGGGAATATGTGATGGAACATTTAGTTTCAATGAAAGACCTGAAAGTGGAAGAAATCATGCTCATACTCGATAGGGCAGCGATTTTTAAGCGGCTGGGCTTCCGGGAATTGCCTGGAACTTATACCGTCTGCAACTTGTTTTTTGAACCTAGTACAAGAACAAAAACGAGTTTTGAAATGGCAGAGCGTAAAGTAGGCGCGCAAATTATCCCCTTTGAGACGAGTTTCTCTAGTACGTTAAAGGGAGAAACGCTATATGATACGATTAGGACGTTGGAAGCAATAGGTTTGGATGCACTGGTTATAAGACATCCAGCCGATGGTTTCTATGAAGAGTTAATTAAACGAACGAATGTCGCAATCATTAATGCAGGAGATGGATCCGGTCAACATCCTACACAATCCTTGCTCGATATCTTCACGATTCAAGAAGAGTTCGGTCAATTTGAAGGGTTAAAAGTATTGATTGCAGGAGACATCGCCCATAGTCGAGTAGCACGTTCGAACGCAGAAGCTTTGCGCAAGTTAGGAGCTGACGTCACGTTCCTTTGCCCGCCGGAATGGGCAGGAGAATTCGATAGCGTCGACAACTGGGATGAGGTTATTGAAACGAGTGATGTAGTCATGCTTCTCCGAGTACAACATGAACGTCACAATACAGAGATGGCGTATACGAAAGCTGCTTATCACGAACAATATGGTCTTACGATTGAACGGGCGGCCAGAATGAAAAAAGGTGCGATCATCATGCATCCTGCTCCAGTCAACCGTGATGTAGAAATAGCAGACTGTTTAATAGAAAGTCCACAGTCGAGAATTTTTAAACAAGTAGAAAACGGCGTCTATATTCGGGCTGCTGTTCTAGAACTTATATTGAAGGGGCGGAAGTAATATGAACACGTTAATACAACAAGTACAAATGGTAAACGCAGAGGGCAAGATCGTCGTAACAGACATCAAAATTGTAGATGGAAAGATTGCAGAAATCGGCAATCAATTAGAAGCAGCCGGATGTGAAATCGTTGAAGGGGAAGGATTACTTGTATCTCCTGGCTTCATCGACGTGCATGTCCATTTACGTGAACCGGGTGGCGAACACAAAGAAACAATTGAAACAGGTACATATTCAGCAGCTAAAGGCGGATATACGACCATTTGTCCAATGCCAAATACACGCCCAGTACCCGACACGAAAGAAAATCTTGAAAAGATCAATACATTAATTAAAGACAATGCAAAAATTCGTGTACTTCCTTATGCGTCGATCACGATCAGAGAAGCAGGAAAAGAACGCACTAATCTATCTGAATTAAAAGAACACGGCGCATTCGCGTTCACGGACGACGGTGTAGGTGTACAAGAAGCGGGTATGATGTACGAAGCGATGCAGGATGCGGCGAAGATCGATATGGCGATTGTTGCGCACTGCGAAGACAACACATTGATCTATGGTGGCGCAATGCACGAAGGAAAGCGTAATAAAGAACTGGGCTTGCCAGGAATTCCTTCTATTGCAGAATCTGTACATATCGCGCGGGATGTTTTACTCGCGGAAGCAGCTGGTGCACATTACCACGTATGTCACGTCAGCACAAAAGAATCTGTTCGCATTATCCGAGATGCAAAAAAAGCCGGTATTCATGTTACAGGAGAAGTTAGCCCGCACCACTTGTTGTTGACTGAAGATGATATACCTAACGATGATGCAGATTGGAAAATGAATCCGCCACTTCGTTCAACGGAAGATCGAGACGCATTACGTGAAGGTTTGATGGATGGCACATTGGATTGTATCGCAACAGATCACGCACCACATACGGCAGATGAAAAAGCAGTTGGATTTGCAAAAGCACCATTTGGAATTACAGGATTTGAAACGGCATTTCCTTTACTGTACACAAACTTCGTTAAGCCAGGACACTGGACACTCAAACAGCTTCTTGACTGGATGACAGTGAAACCAGCGGAAGTGTTCAACTTGCCATACGGTAAACTTGAAGTAGGTGCTGAAGCAGATTTAGTATTACTTGATCTGGAAAAACAACAAAAGATCGACCGTACGACATTTGTATCAAAAGGAAAGAACACACCATTTGACGGCGTAGAATGCGCTGGATGGCCTGTAATGACAATTTTCGGTGGAAACATCGTATGGAAGGATGGTCAATGATGACAAAAAGATACTTAGTATTAGAAGACGGCTCTATTTTTGAAGGGAAAGCATTTGGAGCAGACAGCGCTTCAGTAGGAGAAGCTGTATTTGCAACAGGCATGACAGGATATCAGGAGACGATTTCAAATCCATCAGGTTGTGGACAAATTGTCGTTATGACCTATCCGCTAATCGGTAACTACGGTATTAACCGAGACGATTATGAGTCCATCGATTTAGCAATTAACGGTTTAGTCGTTAGAGAGCTAACAGAAGAGCCTTCAAATTTCCGTAGCGGCATGTCACTAGGAGAATTGCTAATTTTAAAAGGAATCCCAGGTATTCAAGAAATAGATACACGTAAACTAACACGTCTTTTACGTGATAAAGGTTCGCTACGAGGTAAGTTAACGGCTGCTGGAGAAGAAATCGATACGGATGCAACAGTTGCAGAACTTCAACAATATGAATTGCCAACAGATTTAGTAGCGAAAGTATCTACTAAGCGCCCATATCCAAGTCCAGGCTTAGGCAAACGTGTCGTCGTCATCGACTACGGCATTAAACATGGTATTTTGCGTGAATTAAATAAGAAAGACTGCGACGTAATAGTCGTTCCTTATGATACATCTGCAAAAGAAATTTTAGCGCTATTCCCAGACGGCATTTTGCTGTCAAACGGACCAGGAAATCCTGAGGACGTAGAAGGTGCAGTTGAAACAATAAAGGATTTAATTGGTAAAAAACCTATCTTCGGCATCGGATTGGGCCATCAATTATTCGCACTCGCATGCGGTGCTAAAACGGCGAAGATGAAGAACAGCCATATTGGAGGAAATTATCCGGTTAAAGACTTGAATACGAATCGTACTGATCTGACATCACAAAGTCATGGATATGAAGTGCTTGAAGACTCTTTAGCAGGAACAGGTCTTGAAATAACGCATAGAGCGTTGAACGACAATTGTATTGAAGGGCTTCGAAGTGAAAAGTTGGAAGCATTCACTGTTCAGTTCCATCCAGAAGCATCACCAGGACCACAAGATTCTAACTATATATTCGAACGTTTCATTCAATTGATGACTGCAAGCAACCGAAAGGAGAATACTAATGCCTAAACGTACTGACATAAAATCCATCCTCGTGATTGGTTCAGGTCCTATTGTAATTGGACAAGCAGCAGAATTTGACTATGCAGGTACACAAGCCTGTTTATCTCTTAAAGAAGAAGGTTATCGAGTTATTCTGATCAACTCAAACCCTGCGACTATAATGACGGATACTGAAATGGCAGATAAAGTGTATATTGAGCCGATCACACTTGAATTCGTTAGTCGTATTATTCGTAAAGAACGTCCAGATGCACTACTGGCAACTCTAGGCGGACAAACAGGTTTGAACATGGCAATTGAACTACATGAATCAGGGATCTTAGATGAACTAGGAATTGAGATTTTGGGTACAAAGCTTGATGCAATCCATAAAGCAGAAGACCGCGATTTGTTCCGTACATTAATGAATGAAATGGGCGAACCTGTTCCAGACAGTGAAATCATCCATAACATTGATGAAGCTTATGCATTTGTTAAGGAAATCGGTTATCCGGTTATCGTCCGACCTGCGTTCACACTAGGTGGAACAGGTGGCGGGATTTGTCATGACGACGAAGATTTGGAAGAAATCGTAGCAAGCGGTTTGAAATATAGCCCAGTTACACAGTGTCTGCTTGAGAAATCGATCGCTGGATTTAAAGAAATTGAATATGAAGTCATGCGTGACTCCGCAGATAATGCAATTGTCGTATGTAACATGGAGAACGTCGACGCAGTTGGAATCCATACAGGAGATTCTATCGTAGCGGCGCCATGTCAGACATTGACCGACCGTGAAAACCAGATGCTTCGTAATGTTTCGTTGAACATCATTCGCGAGTTGAAAATCGAAGGTGGCTGTAACGTTCAGCTTGCTCTCGATCCGCATAGCTTTGATTACTACATTATCGAGGTTAACCCACGTGTCAGCCGTTCGTCTGCATTAGCATCTAAAGCGACAGGTTATCCAATCGCAAAACTTGCGGCGAAAATTGCTGTCGGTTTAACGCTAGATGAAATGATGAACCCTGTAACAGGCAATACGTATGCTTGCTTCGAGCCGACATTAGACTATGTAGTAACGAAGATTCCACGTTGGCCTTTTGATAAGTTCGAATCAGCGAAGCGTAATTTAGGTACACAGATGAAAGCAACGGGCGAAGTAATGGCGATGGGCCGTACATTCGAAGAATCTATCATGAAAGCTGTTCGTTCATTGGAAACTGGCCAATTTGATTTGTCACTTCCGGGTGGTAGTGAAATGTCCGACGAATGGATCGAACAACGTATTCGCAAAGCAGGCGATGAGCGTCTATTCTTCATCGGGGAAGCATTGCGTCGAGGTGTAACGATCGAAACATTACATGAATGGAGCGCAATTGATTTATTCTTCTTGCGTAAATTCGAAAACATCGTTCATTATGAAGAAATATTGAAAGATAATCCATACGATAAAGCGATTGGTTATAAAGCAAAGCGACTTGGATTCCCAGATATGACGATTGCACAATTATGGAAGACAACAGAACGTGAAGTATACGACTGGAGACAAGAACAAGGGTTGGTTCCAGTTTATAAGAAAGTAGATACATGTGCAGGAGAATATGAGTCTGATACACCATACTTCTACGGTACGTACGAAGATGAAAATGAGTCTGTACGAACAGGTAAGAAAAGTGTAATCGTCTTAGGATCAGGTCCAATCCGTATTGGGCAGGGTGTGGAATTCGACTATGCGACCGTACACTGTGTATGGGCGATCCAAGAATCTGGTTACGAAGCGATTATCATCAACAATAATCCTGAAACGGTTTCGACTGATTTCTCTATCTCGGATAAGTTGTACTTTGAACCGTTAACAATTGAAGATGTTATGCATATCGTAGATCTCGAGCAACCAGAAGGTGTCATCGTACAGTTCGGTGGTCAGACAGCGATTAACTTGGCAGATGAATTGGAAGCGCGTGGAGTGAAAATTCTTGGTACATCACTGGAAGATATCGACCGCGCAGAAAACCGTGATAAGTTTGAAAGTTCATTGCATGAAATTGGGGTACCACAACCACTTGGTAAGACCGCTTTATCAGTACCTGAAGCAGTTGTTATCGCATCAGAAATTGGCTATCCAGTATTAGTACGACCGTCGTATGTATTAGGTGGACGCGCAATGGAAATCGTTTACTACGAAGAAGAATTACTTCAATACATGGAGAATGCGGTAAAAGCTAGCCCAGAACATCCGGTATTGATCGACCGCTACTTAACAGGAACGGAAATCGAAGTGGATGCAATTTGTGACGGTGAAACGGTATTAATACCGGGAATCATGGAGCATATCGAGCGTGCAGGCGTTCACTCGGGTGACTCGATTGCAGTCTATCCGCCACAAAACCTTTCTCAATCCATGATCGAAACGATTGCGGATTACACGAAACGCTTGGCACTCGGACTCAAGATTCGTGGATTAATGAACATCCAGTTCGTTATTTCAGAAGGACAAGTTTATGTAATCGAAGTGAACCCGCGTTCAAGCCGTACAGTACCGTTCTTGAGTAAAATCACAAATATTCCGATGGCAAATGTGGCAACACAGGCGATCTTGGGTAGATCAATTTTAGAACAAGGCTATTCTGACGGTCTTGCAGAAGCTCCAGCAGGCGTCTACGTCAAAGTACCAGTCTTCTCTTTCGCAAAGCTTCGTCGTGTAGACATTACTCTAGGGCCAGAAATGAAATCGACGGGCGAAGTTATGGGTAAAGACGTTACACTGGAAAAAGCATTGTACAAAGGCTTAGTAGCGGCCGGAATGGAAGTAAAAGAATACGGAACAGTCTTGATGACAGTATCTGATAAAGATAAAGAAGAAATTGTCGATATCGCGAAACGTTTCATTGAAACGGGATATCGTATTGTGGCAACCGAAGGAACGGCAAAAGCTTTGGAAGCAGAAAATATCGAAGTGAAAACAGTAGGTAAGATTGGCACGGAAGGTCCGACTTTGATCGACGTGATACAAAAAGGACAAGCGCAATTAGTCATCAATACTTTGACTAAAGGAAAACAACCGGCACGTGATGGCTTTAGAATCCGTCGTGAAACTGTCGAAAATGGCATTCCTTGCTTAACTTCAATTGATACAGCGGCAGCTATGTTGTCCGTCATCGAATCCATGACATTCCAGACGGATGCCATGCCAAAACCACAGGTGATTAAATGATCATCCAAGATTTGATGACCGTCGGATCTCAGCAGGAAATCGCGAAAGATATTTTTGAAATGAAATTAACAGGCAAATTGGTCGGAGAAATTACTTCTCCGGGCCAGTTTGTCCATATCCGTGTATCGGATTCATTTGAACCATTATTACGGCGCCCGATTTCAATTGCTGAAATCAATCCTGAGAAAAACGAAATGACTATTATCTACCGCGCAGAAGGACGGGGCACGTCGCTTTTGTCTGAAAAACGTGAGGGAGATACAGTGAATGTACTGGGACCTTTAGGAAACGGCTTTCCTGTTGAAGAAACAGCGACTGGCCAAACGGCTGTTTTAATTGGTGGGGGAATTGGTGTGCCACCATTGTATGAGTTGTCTAAACAGCTTACGGCTAAAGGTGTTAACTGTATCCATATACTTGGCTTTGAATCAGATCAAGTAGTGTTCTACGAAGAAGAGTTTGCTGCCTTAGGAGAAACGCATATCGCGACAGTAGATGGTAGTAATGGTACACAAGGTTTCGTTACGAACGTTATGAGTGAGTTATCCCATGAATTCGAAACGTATTACAGCTGTGGACCTATGCCGATGCTTGATGCAGTTCAAAAAGCGTATGTAAATAAAAAAGGATTCTTATCTTTTGAACAACGAATGGGTTGCGGTATAGGCGCTTGTTTCGCTTGTGTATGCCATACGAATGAAAATGCAACTGATCAACCGTATGTCAAAGTATGCTCAGACGGTCCAGTATTTCCAGCAGGGGTGGTGCAGATATGAATAGATTAATGGTTACATTGCCAGGACTTGAATTGAAAAATCCAATCATGCCTGCATCCGGTTGTTTTGGTTTTGGTAAGGAGTATGGTAATCTGTACGATTTGTCAAAGCTTGGGGCCATCATGATCAAAGCGACAACAGAAGAAATGCGCTATGGTAACCCGACACCACGTGTAGCGGAAACATCTTCAGGTATGTTGAATGCTATCGGACTTCAAAATCCGGGACTGCAAGGTGTTTTGAAAAATGAATTGCCATGGTTAGAGAAATTTGATGTTCCGATCATAGCGAACGTTGCAGGATCTGAGACTGCAGACTACGTGGAAGTGGCAAAGCAAATTTCAAAAGCACCAAATGTTCATGCACTTGAACTAAATATTTCTTGCCCAAATGTTAAATGTGGCGGGATTCTTTTTGGAACAGATCCTGAAATTGCGAAAGAACTAACAGCAGCAGTAAAAGCTGTATCTTCTGTACCTGTTTATGTAAAACTCTCACCAAATGTCACAGATATTAAAGCGATGGCATTGGCGGTGGAAGCAGGTGGTGCAGATGGTATTACGATGATCAATACTTTAGTTGGTATGCGTTTGGATGAAAAGACAGGTAAACCGGTTATTGCGAATAAAACAGGCGGATTATCAGGACCAGCTATTAAACCAGTCGCGATTCGCATGGTCTATGAAGTCAGTCAAGTTGTTAATATTCCAATCATTGGAATGGGTGGCGTTACATGTGTGCAAGATGTAGTGGACTTCTTGTCTGCCGGTGCAAGTGCCGTAGCAGTAGGAACAGCAAACTTTGTCGATCCATTCGTCTGTCCGACGATTATCGAGCAGTTACCTGCAAAGTTAGATGAACTAGGGATAGATCATATTTCAGAATTAGTGGGAAGGAGTCATCGTGTATGAATCGTTCTCCAATAATTGCGCTAGATTTTAATTCAGCTGAAAGAACATTTGATTTCCTGAAAGCGTTCGATCAGTCGGTCAATGTCAAAGTAGGAATGGAATTGTACTATAAAGAAGGACCAGCTCTGATTGCAAAACTAAAGGAAGAGGGATACTCTATCTTTCTGGATTTGAAATTACATGATATCCCTAATACAGTTAAATCCGCAATGAAAGTATTGGCTTCGCTGGAAGTCGATATGGTCAATGTGCATGCGGCTGGCGGTAAGTCGATGATGGAAGCAGCGTTAGAAGGTCTTGATACGGGTACAGCTTCCGGTGTTCAGCGTCCTGAGTTACTTGCAGTGACTCAACTGACCTCAACGGACGAACGTCAAGTAAAAGAAGAACAACTGATCAGTGTACCACTTCGTGAATCAGTGGAGCATTATGCAAAACTAGCTTCATCGGCACATTTAGATGGCGTCGTTTGTTCAGTGCAGGAAGCAAAAATTATTGAAGAAGTATGTGGCAAGGATTTCTTCAAAGTGACACCTGGCATTCGCTTAACAGAAGGCGATGTTCACGATCAAAAGCGTGTGGCGACACCAGCAAAAGCAAGGCAGGAAGGATCGACACATATCGTAGTAGGGCGTGCTATTACAGGTGCTAATGATCCGCTAGAAGCATATCTGAAAGTGAAAACATTGTGGGAGGGGATTACATCATGACTAGAGAAACAGAAGTTGCGCAAATCCTGTTGAATGTAGGAGCTGTGGCGATCAATCCTGAAGAGCCATTTACATGGGCTTCAGGTATTAAGTCACCTATCTATTGTGACAACCGCCTAACGATGGCAGATCCGGTAGGACGTAAAGAAATCGCAGAAGGGCTTGCGGCATTGATTCGTGTTCATTACCCTGAAACGACAGTCATTGCAGGGACAGCAACTGCGGGTATTCCTCATGCAGCGTGGGTTGCGGATATTCTAAAGTTGCCGATGGTATATATACGTTCTACTGCAAAAGCACATGGTAAGAGTCGTCAAATTGAAGGAAGAATCGAGCCGAATGCGAAAGCAGTTATTATTGAAGATTTGATTTCGACAGGTGGAAGCAGCTTGAATGCAGCGAATGCATTGATTGCAGAGGACGTGGAAGTATGCGGAATCGTTTCGATCTTTACATATGAATTGCAGAAGGCGGATGAGAAGTTCGCTGAGGCGAATCTTTCGTATCATAGCTTGACGAATTTTGCAGCGCTTGCCGAGGTTGCGAAAGAAGAGGGCGCGGTTAAGGAAGAGTCTATGAATGAATTGATGGAATGGCATACGAAGCTGAAGCTTGGTACGCTGTAATGAAAAACGGTTCCCGTAATGGGAGCCGTTTTTCATTTAGAGAAGGGTACGGGGAGGCAACGTTGATCGACGTTCCAGGCGGACGCTTTCCCGAGGGCGTGGCTTGAGCCCATAGCTGTCAACTTAAGAATTCACAGTAAATTTATAACCCGCATCCCATGCACTATCCATGGTTTACTAGCGTGATTAAAAGGGTAAGATCTTTGTAAGCACGCTAAATAAACGACGCTCTCGTG
>NZ_JARIEA010000073.1 GCF_029267015.1 Sporosarcina ureae
GATCCTTACTGTCAGTATACATGAATGGGTTCTGACAAATCATCTGCTTTCTCACCTTCTGGAGGAATTTTCATAGATAAATATTAGCTGTGCTTTAGACAAATGTAAGTATTTTAAAAGGTACCTGTGGGAGAAATTAACGTGAATGAATAAACATTCACGAAAGTTCCGTTCACAGGTACCCTTTGCTATATCCTTCAAGACGCGCTACGAGGTAAATGGCCAGTTTTTAACTGGTGAAAATCCTACCCGCTATATGATGCAATCTAGGCTCGGTCGCTCGACCGGATACCTGAAATAAAATAAAATTCAGTTTGTTAGGTTATTTACACTTTCATATAAATTAGGTAAATCAAATTTAATTTCATATGGTGAAAAAAAATAAATATTAGATGTAGAATTTTTCTTTTCAATATTATTTTTCAAACCAATTAATTTTCCATTCTTTATCTTAACAAAAAGATGTTTGTTATGAATTTTAAATTCAGCATAATCCTTACCATGATGCAAATTAAAAGTTTCTTTTACTTTTCTTAAATATTGCTGTTCTTCCTCGACAGGAAACGTTTTCAACTTCCCATGTACTAGATAAGTTAATAATTCTAATCCAAGTGATCGATTTAACTGTTCATGCTTAGTTTGATTTTGATAATTACGTAAGCACTTATAACATGATGAATCACATTCGTTACTACATGCTTCTAATACCTCAAATGTTTCTTCAATAATTTCAGATATTCTTTCTCCAGCTTCATATGAATAACCCGCCCCACCAGAAAGTGTATCAAATAAATATAAATCAACAAATCCTCCTTCTCCATCACGCTGATTAACACGGTAGCCTACAGTTAATTCTTGCGCGTCAATATCTAAGACTCGGCTGGAAGCAAGTATTAATCCTTCCCCTAATGTACAAAGCGCATCACGCAGCCAAAGCTTATTAGCATGAAAATCCAAAGTAGACTTCATAGATAATCGAATTAATAATAGATCTGTTTTAAAAGAATTCCCTAAATAAACTTCATGTATTATTCCATAGCAACTTTTATTATTAGATCCAGATCGTTGAAATGGTTTGTCATGTTTATTTAAGTTGCCAACATAGTTAT
Source organism: Sporosarcina ureae (assembly GCF_029267015.1). Classification (GTDB taxonomy): domain Bacteria; phylum Bacillota; class Bacilli; order Bacillales_A; family Planococcaceae; genus Sporosarcina; species Sporosarcina ureae_D. Next base: position 1,110 of record NZ_JARIEA010000073.1, read on the forward strand.
TCTTTAATATAGGTTCAATAAAACCGCAATCTTCACACATGTTAAAACCACTTTCATTATCTGTACCACGATTAACTATAAGTAATTCTTCATTTTCTCTGTGTACATATTCAATTAATTCTAGTTGATTATAAATTTTTGAATCAATATGATCATCTTTCAATATAAGCTGAGGTGAACTAGTATAACTATACTCTTGTGATGAATCTCCTTTTCTTACTTCTCTGCCTTTCTGAGGTGAAAAACCCTTAGGTATTATATATGGTTTAATTACTAGCTCCTTTTTACAATTTGGACATTTGTCAATCGCTTCTTCTTTTTCTAGTTTTTCAGTAAAATTACATTCATTACAGATTGCTACTTTTTTATCGTAAATATTAATATCTTGGGCTGGTGCTTCTAGATTTTTCGAGAATGGATTATATATTCCGCCAATACGATATGTTTTTTTATTTACAACAATCTGTCTACCTGGTGCATACTCACTTAAAGCACGATTTAGCTCCAGTTGGGGACGTTGTACTAGAATAACTTTATTGTCTTTATTACGCCCTTGAATATACAAACTCGATAGATTTTGTGGAAATGCATACGTAGGTAAAAAACCATAGTTAAACAAAAAATTAAGCAATAATTCATCAGGATGTTTTTCTGTTTGTTTTTCATTTTCTAGTTCATAATACTTTTTTAAGTTTTCTTCTACTTCGAATTCAAATTTATCTATTAAGTCTTGTTCAAGATTTTCCGCAGCTTCTTTTACAAGCTTCCATTTATCATCATCATTTTCAATGGATTGTTCTGGTATAATGGCAAAAAATTCAGGATTATTTTTAAACTTAATTTTTATCTGCTTTTGAACCCACTCATTAAAATCATTTAGCGAGAATACTGAATAACCTTTAAAAAAGTCAATAGTTGTACCTAAAGCCTCAGATATATCACTAGAACTTTCTCCATCGTTATCAGCACATTCATGGAAATATGTTTGGATTAAAAGTGCATGAATATGTCTTTTAATTATTTTTTTGTTTTTTATATAAATAAGTGCCTCTCTCGCATCGCCACTAATAATTTGCTCTGGATGATTAAAATAATAATTGTCATGCGGACCGTCTTGGGCATAGGTAACTACAGTAGAAATTGATGATCCACGTCGACCCGCACGACCTGCACGTTGTTGATAATTTTCACGTTGTGGGGGAATATTTCTCATTCCAACTGCAGTTAGCGAGCCTATATCAATACCAACCTCCATGGTAGTTGTACAACTTAATATATCAACAATACCTAAATCCTCATCTAATACAATATCTTGGAATGCCATTTCATATTGTTCAGTAGTTGCAAAAGCTATACTAGTATCTTTTTGTGATAATTGGGCTGTATGCTCTTCAACTGATATGTTTGTTATGTTTTCTCCTTTTAAAACTTGAGCTATCGGCGTTCGCCAATAGCCCTTTTCAGCGCGAAGTATATCGCTTTCAGGTAATAATTTTATAATTGATAAAGAGTTACAATTAGGACAGCTTTCATTTACAATTACAGCGTTAATTTGTTTACACGCCCCACATTTATACCAAATATGGTTTATACCATCTTTAATCTTTAATTTATTAAGATCTAAAAAATACTTGTCAGATCTAGATCGACATAATTTTTCAAAGAGTAATTTAATCACTAACCGCGAATTTTCTTCTCCTACATAATTCCTGATAATTGAAAATAGTTGATCTGACACACTATTTATATTTCTTCCCCACTCGGAAGAATCACGATAAAACCCAAGAAGTTCTCTTCTTTCATATGTTTCTAAATCTATATCTACAGCTATATTATCTAACATTTCTTTAATAAATAAAATCGTTATATTTTCAAGATTTTCTTTACTTATTAAATCATGAATATCTCTACTATAAACACGTTTTAAATTTGCCGGTACGACAATACCAGTTGTTGTATCATATATTGAATACCCCGGCTTTCCAATAACCTCCAGCATACGTAGTTTAAACTCTTTACGAATAGATATATCTATATCATCATCAGCTTCTTCAAATACTTGTATCAAATCTGGCCCATGTTCATTAAAAAATTCTTTGACATAACTATCTTTGTCCCTAACCAAGTCTTTTCTCTCTTCCTGTGAAAATAAATACAATTTATTGGTATGCAAATAGTGTAAAATCGCGGGATATATATGCTTACCTAACTTAGCTCGAATATCGCCTTTCTCAAATTCATATGACGCTTTTAATACCAATTGACGAACAGAATCTTTCTCTACTTCTTCAGGTATATCTCGTGCCAAGCGTGCAGCCTTTTGGCGACCATCTGAAAATATTAATACTTTACGTCCTTCATTAATGTTTTCTCTTTTCCCTTCGACTGGAGGTTGTGTTATAAACTGTTCACGAATTAAGTTCGCAAAAGGTTGCTCACCCTTTACCCGAAGATCACGAATATTAAATTTCGCATTCTTTAAACAACAAGGACATTTTTCAAATGAAATAGCATCAGAATAAAATTTGTTGTGTTTACGACTTGATACTTTCTCTACTGATTTATAAACTTGTATAAATTCTTTATTCTTTTCGTTATCGGGCGGTATATTCTGTAAATAGCCTGTTTCAATATGAAGCCATAGTGGTGTTATAGTTTCACTCTTAACATTATCATGAGGTTTCTCAATTAATAAATGTATTTCTCTTAATTTCTCACTTATAACACCGTGACCACTCTCATTCCATAAATATTTTGGAAATTCTCCCATTTCATTTACATAACCTCTAATAAATGCAGATCCACAATATCTATGTGTTAATACTTCATATACTCTACCGTTACAATCACACGTCAATCGATTATCTTCATATAGTTTTCCCAGTGTTCCTACTTCATTACAACTTGAACATTCGTGATTTATACAGGTATAAATTCCAGTGACACCCCTAAAAAACATATGAACTCTTGCTGGTAATAATACTCGTCCATTTTTATTTGCTGTATTTGCTAGAAGTAGGAGATTACTTACAGCTTTCTCTGCACTCTCTTTAAGTTCTAGAGGATATAGTAATGAAATGATTTCATTGAATGAAGTAGCATTTCCGCTTATTTTTTTAATGACTTTTTCTAAAGGTTCCCATCCATCTAAATTATCATATAAATATTGTGGAAATTCTGTAGCGTTAGAAGGCGGAGAAGTCCAATTGAGACTTTCAAAAAAAACGGCTAGTTTTTCAATGTTATCACTATAATCGCTTTTAATATTAATCAGGGCTTCTGTATTCATATTCAATAAAATATTTAGATTGTTTTCTGTTGTATAAGTCGTTTTTCTATTTTCTTTTACACCCTTTATTAATTTGTATTCACGTTTATCAGGCTTCCCTGTTAATTGCTCCGCAAATTGAATTGCTCCTTTTTCATCATCTTCATTTCCTAAGCTCGCGGAAGTTAAAATACATTTCATTCGATTACGATCAATACCTAATCGTGATTGTAAGCGCCTTATTAGTAACGCAACTTCTGCACCACCAGTACCTCTATACATATGTGCTTCATCCAAAATTAAAATAAATTGATTTTCGTCACTTGCAGCTAACCAATCTTTTGTTTGTTTCCATATCGAACGTTCTATTGGTCGCATTAACATATATTCAAGCATAGAATAGTTAGTAACTAAGATATCAGGCGGGCAGTCTTGCATTTCATGTCTAGTAAATAGTTCCGAATCTGTTGATAACCCCTTATATCTACCTTTACTATTTTTCTTTGAATTCTTAAACGCATTTAAATCTTTTGCCGGCCACTTGCCTCTATCTTTCATTTGTTTTACTTCTTCAGGTTTATTATTTTCCAATTCGGAATAATAATTTAATATATCATTAAGTTGATATTTATCTTTATTTGGAGAATGTGATCCTGCATAAGGTGTCCGCGAAGTATACATACCGAATTGAGGATTTCTATCAGCAGCTTGAGAAAATAGTTTTTTAACCCTATCATCTCCAAATAATTTTCTTAACCTTGTCATTTGGTCACTAACTAATGCATTCATAGGATAGAGGATTAAAGCCCTAACAGATCTTTTTTCAAATTGAATTGGTCGTTCAACAGCTTCTATATACAATGTATTCAATATTGGATGTAAGAAAGACTCTGTTTTACCAGAACCAGTTCCAGTAGAAACAATAATATCATTGTCTTCTTGTAAAAAAGCTTGCATCGCAATTTCCTGATGTAAATACGGCTTTGGATATACACCTACTGATTTTTCAAAACGAGACAATTTCATCATTAATTCTTTCGATATTTCTGGAATGTTCATACTTTCATATATATTGCCAGACTCGTATACAGGCGTAGACTCAATGTAGGGCTCTGTAGATAGTGTACCTTTTTTATTTAATAGTATTGTACGTTTTTTTTGAATACTACTTTCACTGATTGGATATTGTGTTTCAATATATTCAGCTAATTTATGATGTAGACGATTAGCAATAAAAGTAATTGTGTAGTCCAACTTTCATCTCTCCCTTCTTAATTCACAACGAGATAAAATATGCTCAACATTAAATAAATTGTGTGATTCAAATATATATTGTTTTGGCCATTTTGCAAATTCAGGTGTTGCAAATATTCTTAAAAGTAGATGTTCTTCTTTAGGAAGTGAACAATTAATATTTAATTTCATATAGTTCCCTTCAATAGGAAATATATTAAAAGTAAATACTTTGCTTTTCTGATAATTCAACGCTAAATATAGGCGAATATAATGTGAATGACTCTCTATTTCAGATGCTTTCCATTGAAAACCGTCCCAAGATGCGAAGAATTTATCAATTTTTTCAGAGTTTCTAAATTTTCTATTAAAAAATAAAATATAAAATTCATTTTTAATTAAGTGATTATTTTTTTTTACTTTTAACGCTCTTGATTTAGTAAAATATATTATTTCTGATGGTTCTTCATCTTCTAGAGCTCCAAGTTTATTCTCATATACTTTTAAAATTTGACTAAAAGTAGGTCTATGCAAGTATTCTTTATATGACAACGCAATACTCATAGGATTCTCAATACTAATTCCCATCCCAAGAGTCTTATCATTTGAATTTTGTTTTAATGAACTAATTTTAAAATAATTTCCATCTGGCATTAACACACATCTTTCTGGTGGTAATGAATAAAAACCGTTACCTATATTTAGAATTTCGCCTACATCAACAAGATAGTTAATAAACTGCATTTCTAAGCTTGGCTTTTCTTTATTAAAAAATGATTTAAAAATGATATCTTCATTATTAAATAATCTAATCAATATCGTAGTTATTCTTTTTATATTTATTGATTCCGTTTGAAATTCTTCACAAAAACTAGCTAATAAATTTTTTGTATAGTTACTGTAATGATTAAGTTTTCTTTGCACAAGTAAATAATGGTCAATCATATATCTTTTCCATTACCTTTTGACATATAAAATGATTGTTTAAATAATTTGTAACACCATTCAAATAACTCTTCTTCATTTGGAATAAAGGTTACCAACTGATTAAGCCAAACAATCAAATTTTTTGGTGACTTGAGATCTTCATCCTTAACATCTTCAATCCAATGATTAAAACGTTTGTATATTCCGTTGCTGAATTCAGAGAATTCAAGATCATCAATCGACGTTAAATACAATTGACCAGTTACAATTTTACTTAAGTACTTTACAACAACTGGTTTTCTAATATAATCAGCAGATTTAATTAAAGGACTATTAGGCATTCTATCTATAAAGTCATCTGCATCTTTCAAAGAATCCAATGTTATAATAATGATATTTGAATTAAGTTTCTCATCGCGCCATTTTTGTTCTTTGATATAGAGTGGCAATGAATAAAATGCAGAAGTTACATGAGGGTTACTAATAATCATTGCTTTTACTAGCTCTAACGAATTGAATTTTTCATTCTGAATATTTAAATTGTTTAAGTTAAATGTTTCTATCTCTGGTATAATTGTTATGCTTTGTGATGAAGCGATACTCTTTGTAATACATTTAGCTAATATTAAACTATTTTCTCCATAAATTAAAATGGGCTCTTGTAATTTTAGTGACGTTAAAATCGTGGAAGATAGTTTTAATTCATTGTCTTTACCACCAAAGATCTTCAAATTTTCCTGTAATAATCTTTCAAAACCTATAATATTGTATATGTATTCACTTTCATATGAATCACTGTTTGAAAACAAGGAGTTACTTAAAGTTTGTTCTTTAATTGAAGGTTTGATTGTTTGAGATTGCGGGAGAGAAGATGTTGCCAATTGTTCAGCATAAACTTCTGCAAACTCAAATTGCATATCATATATTTTCTTATTCATCGTCTCTTGTACAGTATTAAGCTGAAGATCAACAGTTCTTAGTCTTTCCTCTTTTATTTCAGCTTGTATTGTAAGATCATTTATATATTGTTCTAGTTTAGTAATATTTTGCAAAAGACTATTGTTTTGCAATATAAAATTTTCATACTGTTCATCAAATCTCTCTCGAACTTTTGTATCTATGACATTCCCACTTGCCTCTAAGTTCAATAATCTTTCGGTGAAAGTATCTTGAGTCTCTTTATCTAATGACTTATTAGATATCAAATTTATAGTTCTGTTAATTCTCTCTTTTATATGAGGTTCATATTCATTAACTTCGCTATACCATTCTTTTAATCTGCTCGTCACTTTTCTTGTAATTTCACCAAATTCCTCATATTCTTTTAATTGCTTTAATACATCACTTATAACTCTTTGGTCAGTTGCTAAGTCAATCCATCCTTTAATATTATTGTCCTCTATTTTTTCTATACAGAAAAGTCGCTCCTGATTTTTAAAATGATCAAATACTCTTGTTATATTTAAATCTTGTTTGTAATAACCTACAAACTCATAATCTTTAACTATATATTTCTCTTTTTGCAATTCAAGTTTGACCGGGCCAATAATATAATCATCTGCTGTTCTGAAATAAATGAAATCAGATGGTATAAAAGAGAGTGATATACCTTTTAATAGATTTTCCGTTATTAAATGTTTGCTTTTCTCAATTGTTTCATCTAAATCTATCACTTCATATAAATCTAAATTCATAACATCTTTCTCAAGAGAATACTTCGAAAATTTAGGGTTTCCTTCTTCGAAATAAGTAGCCTCAATCAATTCACATAGTTTAAAAACTTCAGATTGTGGAGCTGTATATGAATTTGGAACAAAGACTTTTCCTGAGTTTGGAAATACTGATAAAAGCGAACTTTCATCTATAGGTTCTAATTCGCCGTTTATATATATTCCGTAGGGATATGCTCCAGCAGCATATATAATTCCAGCTTCTTTATTAACACTTACTCTAAATACTTTTAATAATGCTATCATTTATCTTCCTTCAACTCCCTGATATAATCAATTACTGGTTTTGGTATTTGGAAGCCATTATAATTAATTAGATATAACAATTTTCTTTTATTTTTATAATTACTATCAATCACCATTTGTTTTAATGAAATTAACTCCTGTATTGAATAAATGCCTTTAGGAAACATATTTACTCTTTCATAGTAAGACAGTAATTTTTCATAATCCCATATGTTTTTTTTAATATTTTGTTTTGTAATTTTCAAACTCCAAATTGTTGGTATATCTATTCTGAAAGGTGCTTTTAAACCACTTAAATCATTAGTGTTAACTTTATAATCAATTTCATCTTTAGAGCTAACGCAAAATGAATGGGTACTGCTAACTGAACATACATCTTTACAAACTATTTCTCTTTTTTTATAAATAACTTCATTATCATTTATTTTAATAGAAAATAAAGATTTATTGGAATGCACCACTTCAGGAAGATATCGGAGAGTTATGAACTCTGTTACTACTTGATCCATATAAATTATATAATCTCCTTGTCTAGAAAAATTAATTTCAACAACATTATTTTTATTTCCGAATAATTCAGAAATACTTGAATCTGGTGAAATTACAATAATTTTCTGATTAAAGGTAGATACTTTAATATTTGATATTTGTAATTCGACGAATGGTTCAGATACTTCATAAGTTGTTCCAATTTTCTTGAAATTCGAAGGTTTTATCAAGTCGATATGACATCTAACTTGTGTTAATTCATAATCCAAAGTTCTACCAAACCATTCTATTAAATCCTCCGAAAATTCTGTAGGCATTATTAAATCGTAAATATGGTAAACGGAATATTTAAGATAGCTTATAACATCTAAAGATTCATGGATGCTCAAATTATATTTAGTTACTACAAAAAATCTATCTGACAAAGTAATTTTTTGATATGGAATACTAGTAAATCTTCCTTGAATTTCCTTAAAAATTAGAGATCGGTTTTCAAATGGCAGGAATCCTCCACTAATTTTTAAATCTAGATTATTTTCCTTTTCTAAGTTTGAACTAGTTAATGTGTATTTGTTAAGTAAAGGAACTTCTATTACATTATTATTTCTACTTGGTAATAAATTCACTATATTGAATTCAAAGTCTACTATTTCTCTACAACTATACGAATAGTAACTTTTCTGGATCTGATTTAAAGTTATCTCTTTATTAATCAAAGGAAACTTCAAAAAGAATTTATAGTCTTTTGAATTTCTTTCTATGATTAATCTAACACCTTGGTTTGCAACTGTTTCCAAGTTATATACATTATCTATACTTAAACTATTAGAATATAGTTCGCACAATTCTTTTGAATAGTTCTTTTCACCTTTCATATGACGAAAATGTGATACCATTACTTTTCCTGGATAAAAAATCACTTGACATCTACAATATGGACAGTAATACTTCAGTCCAGATACAGCGTTTTTCGCTTGAATTAATTGCTTTTCTAATGTATAAGCAAAATCCAATAAAATCACCTCTCACAATTCATGGTTATATGTGCCTGTATAAATATGTTATTATAGAAAAATGAAATTTAAAAAAACAAAATTTATGTATTTTTCTACTTAAGATCTATTTAGTTAAGTGATTATTAATACATATATTATGCTAAATTTCAATAAAAATACTCTTAAATCATATCTTCAGATTTGCTATATATTTTACTTTAATTTTAAATATTGTATGGTAGTTTCTAACATTATTCTTAGCAACTAATCTTTCTACTGGATAAAATACACTACCCTGCCACACACACTAATCAGCACTGACCACAATCGGCTACCACTTTTTCATCAGTCCATATTCCCTACAACACATCCACCTTTACGATAATTATCCAGATCAGCATCATATCCGTAATCTCCACACCCATCTCTTGTCTATTATCGAGCACGATAAATTAAACGCTTCTCTGCTTCCGCATGCTCTACATACTCCGAAAACGCGAGGACTTTCGGCATTAACCAATCCGCTACGACCCGTCTCACGGAATTTTTTGGCTAAGTAAGTAGTACGCGTCTGCTAGTGATTTACTAAGGTAAAATGCAATCCAAACAGGTCGTTTGGATTCCACCACGAATAATTTAAATTTAAGGACATGTTTTGTTTGCAAATCGCCTTCAGAAGTGACGCATATTGGAAATCAGAACGAAGGCATCTCAGCCTAAAGCGATGTATGCGATAGCTCTCGTTTTCATTCTCTTCTAGAAAGTTCTCATATTGTAATCGGTACAATACTGATTTCTCTTTCACATATCTCGCAAAGATATTCAACTTCCGCTGCAGGGTAGATCCTTCTCCAAGATCGTAAACGTCTTCTACAGGATACAGCTTATCTCCAGATGCTTGGAGCGCTTCGAATAAATCCATAGCCCGTCGCTAGTTCTCTGTTAGTTATAAAGGTTTATCGTGAATTCTGAGAGAACTTTCGGTCACGCCGAATTTTAATTTAGATAGTTGTTTTTCATGAGTAAAAGAGTGAGATCCAAATTTTTAGGTTGGAGAAGTCGTTTTCCAAGAAATTAGTTGGTGTCATTTGGTTGGTTCGTTCCTTCTTTCCTTCTTTCTTAAAGGTAACTTCTTCAACATATTCATACTTTTTCATTTGAATAATTACCATTTTCCATTACAAGTATTCTTTATTTATAATTAATTAGCTTTTCGTTCGCATTGCGACCGCAGGAGCTCACTTTCTTCTTAATAGATCCTTCATTTCTTAGCTTGTACATATTTGATTCACTTGTTGTCTTGGTTTGATCAGCAGCGTTTCAGAAAGACAATCACCGCAGTAATAAATGCTTGTGCTATAAATGAAATCTCTTACCACTTGGGAATTTGACAGGAATCACTTGTCTTCTTTAAAAGAATACCAGGTCGTGATAGCATTCTGAATAATGTTGTGACTTGATGCTTCAAATCATGAAATATTGTTTCTTAATATCTCTCATAATAGCCGTTATCTGACCGCACCTCCACAGTACTGCGTCCATAACTTGACTGAACGTCAAACCTATATTTATTGTACGTATACATTTCTCCGCTCTTCTCATCTCGACTTCTTGCTTCTGACTGGGAGATGAACTGTATGTAAACTGGCTTATAATATGAATAATTACGAATCAAGATCTGCTTCACTTCGTCTTGTGTTAACTCAAAATTTCGTTTGCCGATTCGTGTGTACGTCATATCGTGAATCTTCCATTTTTCTGTTTCCTTTTTAAATATATAATCAACGAAGACTCCACCTGATACTGGTCCATCTGAATCAAGCAAAATCGTGTTGACTATCAACGTGTCTTTGCTTGATTGCGAATAATTAAGACGAACAGACAACTCCGATATATAATAAGGAAAGAATGACGTATCACATTCAAAGCACACATACTTATAGTCCGGTTTCATTTGTATGTCTGTGAATCTCGCAGTGGCATAAGGTAGTAATTGTGAACGTATTTCACTGAACTTTTTATCTGCCAAAAATCCCCTAATCATTACGCCTTCTACTTCAGCTGGCATGCGATTCAAAAGATCTAGCACTTGCTCTCTGCTAACCGTTCCAGATTCGACAGGTGTGACACCAACTTCCAGCGCACGGCTTAAAAATTCCGCATAATGCGCACGCGTAACAGGACGGTTTGGATGAAACTTACCGTTATTGCCATATGCTACGCCATTTGCCAGTAAAGCATTTGCGTGGACAAAGCCCCAATGATCCATATACATATCATGGAAACCACCTGTCCATTCATCCAAACGAAAACGGAACGCTAAATCTAGAATTTTTGCCATTTGAATCCGAGTTATTGGTGCATTCGGATTGAATTTCTGATTCAATCCGCCGCTCACGATTCCAGCTTGTGTTAGATTCATGATTGGCTGATAGTATGGGAGGTTCAGTGGTACATCTTTATAGATCAGCTTCTTACTTGCTTTTGGCAGTTTCAGTGCCTTGTCGAGCAGTGACGCGACATGTTTACGGCTGATCGGCTCATTCGGTCGGAATTTGCCGTCGGGATAGCCGCTGATAAATCCTTTCTTCTCCATTTCTTGAATCGCTGCATAGTTGGGATGCTTCTTCGGTACATCTTTGAACTCTTTTGCGGATGCCTGTCCTATGTTTATGAAAGTAATGGATAAGATGAATAGCATTGTAGTACAAAGAATAGTTTGCAGTAGTTTTTTCAAGACCTCACTCCTTGTAAAATTTTGTTTAATTATTAAACTCATATGAAAAACACTGGCACATTAAACCTTGATTTGTATTAGAACTTTGTTCCTGAAATTTGCACTCACCTTAAATGCTAAAAATGATTCTTTGTGTATAATTAGATCTCTTCAATGTAATTAATATATTAATGTTATTTTTAACCTTCTATTGTAGATATACATAGGTCAGTATTATGAAGAGCACGGTAATAAGAAGTATAATATTAAACCTTCTCTTGTTCATAGGTTCTTTAACTTTCAAAAAATCATATCCACAGTACCTACATGATTTGGCAAATGTTCCTGCTTCTTTATGACATCGTGGACAATTATCACCTACATTTACAGGAAGTACAGCACTACACTTCTTGCAATCTCTTATGCCTACTAGATTGTAAGTATTGCACTTATTGCAATTTGGCATATCCTACCCTCCTTCTACAAATAGTAATTCAAGATTTTTTTATGATTATTCACCAATACACTTAAATATAATAAACAAATTAAAAATAGGATTCTAAGGATGAAACATACTTAAAAATACTATTTGCGTTCATCTCTTCTCTCAAGAACTATGTTTTACAAGAAGAATTTGCAAAATCCCGCAATTGTAATTATATAATATTCCAACTAAACATAGAGCCTCCGCGAGGATGAGTAACAAGCCATAAATCCAGAGATACTAAGGTCTGGATTTGCCTGCGAAAGCTATTATCCACACCACTTCAAGTAAAGTTGCAACGCCGAGTTGGCTTGCAAAACTACGTACTTTCATTTTGCACTATACAAAACATATCAAACATGCTTTTTTCATTATATATTTTGTTACTCTGCATCCTCAGACTTACCCTAATCCTCAATGTCCTTCAGGTAGTTAACTGTACCAATTCTTTCACCAGAAGCCGCATTCACTGAATGTATTGTCACGTCCAACTTGTCAGAAGTTACTCTATCAAACAGTTGATAAAACATACCCGTCATACCTAAACCTAGTATAACGAATCCGTCGAAACTGCTCTCGAGTCGTTCTCTTGATCAACAACCATTGAAAATTCTTGTCTTAGGTAATATCTTTGATAGAAGAAAACTCTTTATGCTGCCTAAATCATCCGTATATTCAATGATGTTTTTTTCATCTCCGTCATTAATTCTTGATTCTTTGCTTTAGACATTTTATACGTGATCGTATCATCTGAATTTACAGTCGCACTCTTCATTTCACTTCCTTCTGCGTTTACTGCTACTTCGTTTAGCTCTTCATCATGGGAAGAAAGATTTCGGTACGGTTATTTCAACCTCTAGCAAACCTTTATCTACCGCCACTATTCTACTCGTATCTCCTGAGTTTTTTACTTCATACACTTTTTCACTTTGCTCTTTATTGCCATTCTTCTCTTTATCTTACAAACAGCAAGCTATGAAAATCAGCAAAGATAATACTAGAGTAAGTAGGCCCTTCTCATTTTCACATCCCGTTTTAAAATCACCAGTGCCAGTTATATGACTTAACCTACATTTCAGTGACCTTGCCTTTAATATCCTTAGGGAAGTTAGGATAGAAAATCTCAAAATCTGCTGTATTGTTCGGATTCAGACTTACTTGTAAGCTCTCTTTTAAGACAGCTACTAATTTCCCTTCACTATCATAAAGACCGGCAGCCAACCGAATATCGTCTACCAATTCTTTATTCGTATTATCTACCGCATTCCACATTGCGCTATCACCGAGAAATGCTGTTTCGCTAGGTGAAAGTACATTAGGAACAGGTGTGCTCATATCTGAAGTGCCCACTATTGACCCACTATCGTCAACAAAGTTAACTTGTGCAGAACCTAATTCTGCAATTGCGTCGCCAGTATTCTCTATTTCTTCGCTATAGTTTGCCAAAATGATACTTATGCTATCTTTCCAAAAATGTACCACTTGATCTACTACTTCGATACTAGCTTGCTACGCAACTTCTTTTTCTTTTCTTTAAACTAGTTCCTTTGGAATTGGTGCTTTGAAGTTATCTCTAAGCTTGTTGAAGATTTCAGTATTAGTCCTTCATACTCAGGACTAATACTGTAGATCAATTTAAGAACTTCATCTTCTTTTCAAAAGCCAATATAACTTTACGAAGATGCCTTTCTGTATTTTCTACATTAAGTAGTACAACCTTCCCTTTGGTTCCATCATCATTAATAATAGCTGAGCTTTCAATCACTCTTATATTTTGACTGTCATTTACTCATTTCTAATGAATTAATCATTTCTTCATAGTATGCTCTTTCATCACTATGGACATTTTCATCAAGAAACATTTCTTGCTCTCCTTCATTCCCCTTAACAAAGAGACTATAAAACTCCAAAGAAAATTTTTCCCTCCCGATTTAAATTTATTTTTTCTGAGGTATCTAGATTCTTAGCTTTTACTCAATTCGTTGACGTTGTTTCTTTGGCTTCTCCACAACCCAATAACAATGAGATAGACTTGCAGTTACAATTAGAGTTTTTCTCATTACCTTTTCCTCACCCTCTTTTTTTTCATTTTACATGAATTTATTTAACATAACAGGATTTTTGTACTAGTTAATAGATTTATGTTAATTATCTCATTAAAAAAACATTTTATGATAATAAAGCATATTAAAATTTAGATACTAGTGTAAATAGATTCATTATTTTTAATGCACACAAAGTCCATATCATGATTATCTCCTAAACAAAAGTACCTGACCCTTAAAATATATTAAATGAATCACGATCTGGTACATTTATAATTTTTATTTTTTCTAAAACATAACTGTCCTTCACTTAAAGCTTTTATACTCATAAAAAGAAGCGCCAAGCCCCAACACTATGCTGAATTGTGTCGGGACCTGGCACCCTTAACTTTAATTGTGTCGGAATCTGGCACCCATAACTTACTTGCTGGCATTCATTTTTGTTGTCTCAATTTCATAGTACAGCTTATGCTTAGTCGGCGCTTTCACATCCACCTTATAACGCACTTCTTTTCCGTTAGTTAAGCGGACTGTCGCGATATAGTTGCCATGTCTATTGACGCGAATGAACACATCCGGTGAATCGGTATATCCTTCAAAAGCCATATTGTCGGATATTACCACTCCATCGGTTTGCGCGAAATGAACACTTTCGACTTTTTCACCCGCTGCCATTTTCAGCCGTACACGAGTCTTTAAGATTTCACTCGGATGTTGAAGCTCGATCTTCAATCGACCGTTTACCTTTTTCACATCGACATAATATTTATTGTAATACCGTTTAATGTTTTGCGCTTCCATGCCATAATTACCACCGACTTGAAGTGTTCCTCTGCCCTCTTTAAGTGGCGTCAACTGTAAGCGGTCACCTGTATAGCCATCCGGTGTTTGTCTGCCTTTAATGATCGCTGCATGATAAATTTCAGAGTTTGGAATGAATTCATCTGTATCCTCATCCGCCATGATTTCCGAAAATCGCATCATCAGTCCAGACTTATCGCCTTGCGTTTTTATAGAATACGTATCAGGATACACGCGCTCCGTTGTCAGCATCATTTTAGAAGCTTGCCCTCTTGTTACGAATTCATTGATGCCGAACCTCTCCGGCGTAACTCCTGAAGTGATGCCGAGTTTATACAGAATCAACACATTGGCACCGTGTGAATTAGTCGATTTCACATCACGAAAAGGATTTTCCTTAGCGATGAAATCAAAACGTGGCAAGTCATACGCTTTGACAAGAATAGAAGCCAGTTGCCCACGTGTGACAGGATCATTCGGACCGAAATTGCCTTTCGCATAGCCTGACATGATTTCAAGTTCCGCAAGCTTCGCGATGGAATTGTAATAGCCATTCGCTTTCGAAACATCCTTAAATCCTGGATCCTGTACATAATAATCCGGGTTTTCTTTCAGCAGCTTCACGATGATCGCTGCAGCTTGCCCGCGAGTGATGGGATTGCCTGGTTTGAACAGGCCGTCCGCATACCCCGTAATAATATGACGTTCTGCCAATTCATTAACCGCCTCCGCAAAGTGCTTTGTTTCAGGCACATCTGTGAACTTCTGGTTACTAGTGGCCATACTTGTTAATGGCAAGCTCAGAGCGAGAGCTACCGTACTAAATGCTATCCAGATCTTTTTCATTATGTTCCTTCCTTTCTGTTCTGTAATCATAAGTCGACGTACAGACGCTAAATTTCCAATATAGTTTCAAATATTATTATTATTTTTTTTGATATAATAGGGTTGGTATATATAGGTAAATAGAATCTTTTAAGTAGTGTAATTTACAAGATCTATAAAGTCTAAAGACTCACTTTTTCTAATTGGTTATTATTCACAAAAACGTGTTGTTAACTTTCTCTTTATATAGTATATTAGAAAAACGGATTTAAAATATTCCGAATAATTCCACGACTTTTTTTAACGAATTGTGCTTACTAGACGTAATTAAAAAATGTATATCGAGGTGTCATACAGTGAAAAGTTCAACTTCAAAAGAAGATACACCTTTATTAGAGATTAAAAACCTTCAAACAGGATTTAAAATAGAAGGCGAATACTATAACGCAGTTGAAAATATGTCTTTTGATGTGAAGAGAAAAAGAATAATTGGAATCGTAGGCGAATCCGGTTGCGGTAAAAGTGTAATGTCTTTATCGATCATGCAACTTTTGCCGATCGGTATCGGAGAAATCCGCGGAGGTTCTGTACTATTTGAAGGTCAGAATTTAGCTCATTATAACGAAAAGGAAATGAATTCTATTCGTGGTAAAGACATATCGATGATTTTTCAAGAACCTATGACGTCACTAAATCCCGTATTTACTATCGGATCTCAAATTGCAGAAGTTTTATTGAATCACGAAAAGATGACAAAAAAGGAAGCCCTGGCTAAATCGGTAGAGTTATTGAACCAAGTTGGCATCTCTCGCCCTGAAAAAGTTATTCATGAATATCCACACCAATTGTCTGGTGGCATGAGACAACGCGTCATGATCGCCATTGCGATTGCTTGTCAACCTAAACTTCTAATCGCAGATGAACCAACTACCGCATTAGATGTAACGGTCCAAGCACAAATTTTAGAATTATTAAAAAGTATTCAAGAAACGAATGATATGTCGATCATCTTGATTACACATGATCTCGGTGTTGTCGCAGAGATTTGTGATGAAGTCATCGTCATGTACGCAGGAAAAGCTGCTGAGCGTGCTGAAGTGAATGAACTATTTAGTGCACCAAAACACCCCTATACGCAATTACTAATGAAAGCGGTTCCAAAAATGGACGAAGACGTGGATGAGCTTGCTACAATCGAGGGACTCGTACCTTCCATACAAAATATGCCTGCAACGGGTTGTAGATTTTCTAACCGTTGTCCAAAAGTAATGCCCGAATGTATGCAAATTACTCCCCTTCTTCGTGAAGTTGACGAAGACCATGAAGTAGCGTGTTTATTATATGACCCGAGCTGGCCCATTGAAGAAAAGAGGGTTGCACAATGACTACTATGCATGAAACAACACACACTTCAGACAACATGTCAGAAGACAATTTGCTAGAAATAAAAAATTTGAAAACCTATTATCCAATCTACGGTGGTTTTTTCAAACGAGTAGTCGGTAATGTCAAAGCTGTTGACGACATCTCCTTTGCGATCAAGCGAGGAGAAACAATGGGACTTGTCGGTGAGTCGGGTTGCGGAAAATCAACTGCCGGCAGAACCATTTTACGTTTGATGAAGCCGACAGATGGACAGATCATTTTTGATGGACAAGATATTACAAAATTGAGCGGTTCTAAGCTTCAACAAGCAAGACGAGATTTCCAGATGGTCTTCCAAGATCCTTACGCTTCATTGAACCCCACACAGATGGTAGGAAATATTATTGCTGAACCTATTTTGAATTATGAAAAACGCAATAAGAAAGAATTGAAAGCGTATGTGAAGTCATTGCTGCTGAAAGTCGGCTTACCTGAGGAAGCGTATTATAAATATGCACATGAGTTTTCTGGCGGACAACGTCAGCGAATAGGAATAGCGCGTACATTGGCGCTGAATCCGAAACTGATTGTTGCGGATGAGCCCGTATCGGCATTGGATGTGTCTGTACAGTCGCAAGTTCTCAATCTATTAAAGAGTTTGCAGAAAGAATTCGGTCTTACGTATTTATTTATCGCCCATGACTTAAGTGTAGTAAAACATATGAGCGATCGAATCGGTGTGATGTATTTAGGCAATCTGGTAGAGATTGCGGCAAATAAAGATTTATATCAAGAACCCTTGCACCCTTACACTCAAGCTTTAATTTCAGCAATACCGGAACCTAATCCGATGTTGAGGAAAGAACGAATTGTACTAAAAGGAGATGTACCCAGTCCTGCGAATCCACCAACCGGCTGCCCTTTCCACACCCGTTGTCCAGTAGCAATGGATATCTGTGCAGAAAGAAAGCCGCCCTTAAAGGAGGTGAGACCAGGGCATTTCGTAGCTTGTGTATTACATGAATAAAAATTAAGGATATAGGGAGGCAATAACATGAAGAAAAAATCCATGTTTTGGGTATTGTCAATGTTACTCGTTCTTTCATTATTTCTTGCAGCTTGTAGCAAAGACAATGCAGACACGGGTACGAAAGACGAAGGTAAAACAGACGACACAGAAGCAACAGATGATGGCAAACCAGAAAAAGGCGGAACACTTGTGTATGGTATCGATACAGAGCCTGAAGGAAAATTCAACTTTGCATTTTATGATATCGCAACAGACGCACAGATTCTTGAATTTATTGATGAATCATTATTCACATACGATGAAAATTTAGAAATTCAACCGAACTTAGCTTCATGGGAAACAGAAAATAGCCAACATTACACATTTACATTTAAAGAAGGCGTAAAGTGGCATAACGGTGAAGAACTAACAGTAAACGACTGGGTATTTGCACTTGAAACCATTGCAGATAAAGACTACACCGGCTCAAGATTTACAAACGTAGATACAATTGAAGGTGCGAAAGATTACCGCGCTGGTAAAGCCGACAGCATTTCAGGTCTTGAAGTTGTAAGCGACTATGAAATCAAAGTCACTTTCGATAAGCCACGTGTAAACAACTTATTGAACATCTGGTCTTACCCACTTCCTGAAAAAGCATTTGAAGGAATTGCCGTAGCAGATATGGCTGAATCAGAAGTGGTTCGTTCTAAACCAGTGGGCGTCGGTCCATTTAAAGTAGAGAACATTGTACCAGGAGAATCATACGAACTTATACGTAACGACGACTATTGGAATGGTGAAGTAAACCTAGATAAAATTATTGTTCGTGTGATCGACAATACGTCTACAGTAGGTGCACTTCAAAATGGTGATATTGACTTAATCGAAGTTCAACCCGTTTCTGCTCCCGAAGTAGAAAAGTTGGATAATGTAGACATCGTCACAGCACCTGGACTTTCTTATTATTATGTAGGATTCAAACTTGGTAAATTCGATAACGACAAACTAGAAATCGTTGAAGAGAAAGAAAAATATCAAGACAAAAACTTACGCAAAGCAATGATGCATGCCATTAACCGTCAAGAATGGATTGACGCATTCTTCTTCGGATATGGAGAGCCAGTTAACAAACCTGTTCCATCCGCACACTGGATTTCTGCTGATGATAGCGACTTAAACGAATACCCATATGATGTTGAAAAAGCAAAGGAACTTCTTGACGAAGCAGGATACGTGGATACAAACGATGATGGTTTCCGTGAAGATCCAAATGGTGAAGAGTTCGTAGTTCACTTCGCACATTATGCAACTGGAAACCCAACTTTTGAAGCACGTTCACAAGCTATTGCTCAATATTGGGAAGAAGTTGGCTTGAAAGCTGAAGTAGATATGACAGAAGTTACGCTTTACTATGACATGATTGAAAAAGATGATCCAAGCATCGAAACATTCTTCGGTGGATGGTCAACTGGTTCTGATCCAGATCCATCAGGTCTTTGGAAATCAGATGTTCTATGGAACTACCCACGCTACAACAATCCAGAATCAGATGCTCTTCTTGAAAAAGCATTAGATATTGATGAAGTCGGAACAGATAACGACAAGCGTAAAGAAGTCTATGTTGAATGGCAAAAGCTGATCAACGAAGACTTGCCAATGCTTTTCATTGCTGAACTTGAGGAAATTGATGGTGTCAGCAAGAAAGTCGGTGGATTTGAAAGAAATGTTGCAGGTAAAAACAATGCTGCAGAATGGTATAAGAAATCAGATAAATAAGAGATAAAAGATATCGGTGGTGGACGGATACGTTCGTTCACTGCCGTTATTTATTTTACAGACTCTTATATACGGTAAGATCTATTTTGGCAGTTCTTCAAATAACCGTGAGTATACAAAGAGAAACACACCTTGCCCAATCACCCAACTAAATAAAATGACTCGTAGTATCGTTCGCTAGACGTAGCCAACCATACGAACTGAGGTATTATTCAACGTCTACTTATGGAGTAAAAATACGTCTTACCGTGTTTAAGAGATTTAACGTAGAGTAGGACATAGTTAAGGAGAGTACCTTATGATAAAACTAATAATCCGTCGTTTTTTAGGGATGATCCCTATGTTATTTTTAATCTCCATAGTGGTATTCGGACTCGCTAAGGCGATGCCTGGTGACTCTTTCACGGGGGAAATCGATCCGAATAACACCAATCCCGAATATATTGAAGAGATGAGACAGAAAACAGGCTATTACGATCCTGTGTACGTTCAATACGGCAGATGGATCAAAGATTTCGTTCAAGGTGATTTCGGAAAATCCACGCGTTATAAAATACCGGTGTCTGAGTTAATCATTCAAAAGATACCGAACACCCTATTTTTAGCGTTAGTTTCCCTAGTCATAACGTATATTCTCGCATTCGCCATGGGCATGTATGCTGGGAGAAAACCCTATACACTTGGTGATAACTTGATTGCGGTATTTAACTATGCTGGGCTTGCAATCCCCTCTTTCGTCGCTGGGGTTTTTGCAATTTATTTCTTTGCTTTTGGTTTGAATTGGTTCCCTTTCGCGGGTTCTGTTGATATTGAAATCTCAAAAGGCACGCCTGCTTATTGGTTGAGTAAAATTCATCATGTGTTCTTGCCAGCTGTCGTACTCGGTATTTTCGCAACAGCACAATATACACAGTTTTTACGTAATGATTTAATCGAGAACTCACGCAGAGATTTCGTTAGAACTGCTAGAGCTAAAGGAACACCGATGAGCCGGATTTATAATGTACATATTTTACGTAACTCTATTATTCCACTCATTACATTCCTAGGATTCGATATTGCTTCACTGCTAGGCGGAGCGATCATTATAGAGAAAATTTTCACGTACCCTGGTATCGGCTTATTGTTTCTTGATTCAGTAGGAAATCGTGATATTCCGACGATGATGGCCATTACGATGATGCTATCGTTCCTAGTACTTTTCGGTAACTTATTAGCTGATATTTTATATGGCGTCGTAGATCCAAGAATAAGATTAGGATAGGAGGAAAGGACATGACAATGAATACAACACCTGTAGAAGAAAAGCCACCAGTGAAAGGCTTATCTCCTTGGGGAATGGCCCGAAAAAAATTCTTGAAAAACAAATTGGCAATGATCAGTTCATTCTTTTTAGCAGCTGTCATCATCCTTTCTCTTCTAGCTCCTGTACTGGCGCCTCATATTTCGCCCATTCCAGATATCGAGAAAGTAAATATTTCAAAAATGAACATCACGCCGAATGGTGAACATCTTCTCGGAACAGATAAAAGTGGCCGGGACGTACTGACAAGACTGTTATACGGGGGTAGAGTTTCACTGTTAGTCGGTTTCAGTGCTACACTTATCGTTATTTTCTTAGGTACTCTCGTAGGTTCAATCGCTGGATTCTTCGGTGGCCGAGTCGATAGCCTTCTCATGCGATTTACGGATTTCGTATTGAACTTCCCATTCCTTGTGTTCGTTATCGTGTTGAATACCATTTTGCACGGTAAAGTAGATGGGCTATGGGTATTGATCGGTTTGATCGGTCTGTTAAGTTGGGGTGGTGTGGCGCGTATTGTACGAAGTAAGATTCTTGCTGAGAAAGAGAATGAATATGTTCTTGCAGCCATTTCAATTGGTTGTTCACCAGCTAAAGTGATCGCGAAGCATTTGCTGCCGAACGTCATGTCGACGATCATTGTACAGGCAACATTACTTTTCGCCGGGTTGATCATCGCGGAATCTGGGCTTAGTTATCTTGGGTTCGGTGTTCCTCAAAAAACGCCTTCTTGGGGTAATATGCTTGCGTTCGCAAACGAGCCAGACGTGCTACAGGGCAAGCCTTGGATGTGGATGCCGCCAGCACTTGCGATTACGTTTACCATTTTGTCAATTAACTTCATTGGTGAAGGTCTAAAAGATGCGATGAATCCAAAGTCGACAAGATAATAGAAACAAAAAACGATCTCATTACTGTGAGATCGTTTTTTACTTGCTATAACTTAATACTTTGTTCTAATATGTTCGCCGCCTGCATTCTCTACTCTCGAAATTATTGTTGAATACATGCGCATCATCACACCGCCATCATAGCTATAGTCCCTTCCGTCTTTCATGTGAAGCATCACTTTTTCGACAGCTGTTGTGCCGTCTATTTTCGTGATGACATCCTCGACGCTTTCAAAATCATCCCATTCGTAGATTAGCGTTGTATGGGGTTAAATTCTACTTACCCTTCTCATCAATTGTCCGTAATAACATTTACGAAGATGTTTCGTACACTTGCTTGAGTAACTCTTCTAAGCTGGGTGTGCTGTTGTCATCTATATATTGCTGAAGGAGTAACTTTATTTTATTGGAAAGCGGCATGGGAACCTTCTGACTGATTTTTCTACTTAAATTTTTACATTCTAACAAATAACTATTGCCCTTTACGTTAACGTCAATGATACACTGTGCTTATCAGAAAATTCAATACAGGAGTGGTGATATCATGAATTCTAACACAGATGAAGATTCAACAGAATTATCTATTTCTATTTCAGACATAGCGAAGTTATACGATGTCTCCACTCGTACTATTCGCTACTATGAAGAAATCGGCTTACTACACCCCTTTCGAACAGCTAGCGGTCAACGTGTTTTCAGTAAAAAAGAGACCACGCGTCTAAAGTTAATTTTTAAGGGAAAGAAATACGGATTCCAATTGGATGAAATCAAGGAAATGATTGAGCTATTCGATCGCGATCCAACTGGCAAGAAACAATTAGCACGAACCGTTGAATATGGACAAGAAAAAATAAATGAAGTGACCGAGAGAATTGATGAACTGATGATCATCCGATCTGAAATGGACACCTTATTACGTGAGTACAATGTGAAATTACACGAATTGGAGAGTGATCATGAATGAACATTTCAAATTTATTAGCTATGCAAGCACGCAAATTCCCAAATCATGAAGGAATTGTTACGCCCAAAGAAAGAATTTCATACGCTGAATGGGACAAGGCAGTGAATCAGCTTGCTGACGGCTTGCGCACATTAGGCATTAGTAAAGGGGACAAAGTCGTCTTGCACATGCCAAATACAAAAGAACTTATCTATTCATACTTTGCTGTGCAACGTTTAGGAGCACTCAGCATCCCTATTAATGCGAAACTAGCTGAAAAAGAAATCCAGTTCATTGTTACACATAGTGATGCCAAAATGCTGATTACGCACAATATGCTATTCCCTTCTATAGAACATATGAAGCTCGATCCATCTATTACGTATGTGAAAACTGGTGCGGCTGTATTCGATTGGCGTTCACTAGACGACATTCTTTTAAATGGTAGCACATCGTCTATTGAATGCTTATCCTCTGACGATGACGAAGCTTCTATTCTCTATACGTCCGGTACGACTGGTGATCCAAAAGGAGTCGTCTTTACTCACCGCAACATCCTAACTGTCGGTATTATGATGGCCATTGAAATGAACATCACTCCAGATAGTCGTTTACTGCATATGATGCCACTTAGTCACTCTGCTCCCCTACATTTGTTTTTAATTGCAGGGACCTACGCAGGCGCAACACATATTGTAACGCCAACATTTACTCCCGAGTTATTCCTACACACTGTAGCTACTGAACGGACAACACATTTCTTCGGTGCTCCAATCGCTTATTTGGCAGGTGCTGCTCATGATAAATTAGCCGATTACGATTTGTCGTCGATGACACATTGGGTATATGGAGGCGCTCCGCTTGATCAATCAAAAGTAGATTTCATTCAACAAAAGTTCCAGACTGACCGACTATATTGTGTATATGGACTAACGGAAGCGGGACCTAACGGCACAGTGCTGATGGGCACAGAACATGCCAATAAAGCGGGTAGTATCGGTAAGCGTGCTGCACTCAACTGTGAAATTCGACTTGTAGATGAAGACGGTAAAGATGTAATCAAAGGCGAAATCGGAGAAATTATTCTAGCTGGAGAAGGAAATATGAAAGGTTACTATAAAGCTGAGGAACTAACTAAGGCTACGTTGAAAGAAGGATGGCTATATACCGGAGATATGGCTTATCAAGATGAAGACGACTACTACTGGGTTGTGGATCGCAAAAAAGACATAATCATTTCAGGCGGTGTCAATATCTATCCACAAGACATTGAAAAAGAATTGATCACTCACCCTGCTGTAGATGACGTAGCTGTTGTGGGTGTTCCGAATCCTGATTGGGGAGAAACTGTCAAAGCGTTCGTCGTCTTGAAAGAACCTATCGATGGCGACTTGGCAGAGGACTTTAAAACATACTTGACTGGAAAGATTGCCTCTTACAAGATTCCGCGATTAGTAGAAGAATTAGATGCTCTTCCGAGAAACGTCACTGGAAAACTATTAAAAAGCCATTTGCGCAATTTAGTATAAAGAGGAGGACATACAATGCCACACTTTTACGAGAGAGATAAAAACTTGCAAACTTTATTGAAAAATCATCTACCTGAACCTTTTTTCAAATGGGCCGACATTGAGCTGAACGATTTCAGTGAGAAATGTACAGGTGTATTCGACGAACGTGCAGTGCATACAGATCGAGAAGGCCAGCCAAAACTTATTCGCTACGATAAAATGGGCAATGAAATATCAAAGGTCTGGTTCAATGAAGGTTACCGTCAAACGGTTGCTGACACGTATGGTGCCGGAATTGTAGGCTATATCCATAAAGAAATTCCTGAACGTGGACACAAAGGAAACTACGTCTATGCATTTGCACAAGGCTATTTATTGTCACATGCAGAACCTGGCTTCTATTGTCCTGTAACTCTCTCAAAAGCAACGGCGTATTTATTGGATCAATACTCGGAGGGCTTCGTTCGTGAACGCTTTTTACCACATGTACTGGCTACAGGTAATGAGGAATTATACGAAGGCGCTACATTCTTAACAGAGCGTCAAGGCGGATCAGACGTCGGAGCAAACGAGACCGTCGCTGTACAAAATGGAGATTCTTATAAACTGACAGGTGAAAAGTATTTTGCGAGCAACGCAGGCGCATGTGGAGTTACTATGGTCCTCGCTCGTATAGAAGGAGCAACTGGCGGCACGAGAGGACTCAGCCTATTCGCTGTCCCTTGGGAAGAAAACCGTGTAGCAGGAAATTTACGCATCCGCAGACTAAAGGACAAACTCGGCGTTCGTGCCGTCGCTTCTGCCGAAGTAGAATTCACTGACACAACAGGCTATTTAGTCGGAGACGCTGACAAAGGCTTCTTCTATATGATGGAAGCACTCAACTTATCGCGTATCTGTAATGCGGTCGCATCCATTGGCATCATGCGTAGAAGTCTATTGGAAGCGTACGACTACGCTACTACGCGCGACGCCTTCGGAAAGCAACTTATTCAATATCCGATGGTGCAAAGTACATTAACGAAACTAGCTGCTAAACAAGACATCTCACTTAAAGCCGTGTTTGATGTCATCGGTTTAATGGATCACGTCATGGGACCTGAAACGAAAAAAAGTGCTTCACAAGATGATACGATTCTATTCCGTCTACTTGTTGCAGTTGTTAAAAAAGAAACCGCAGAACAAGCCATTCACTTTGCGCGCGAATCTCTTGAAATGCATGGCGGCAACGGCTATATAGAAGACTTCGTCACCCCCCGATTACTAAGGGACGCACAAGTACTCACAGTCTGGGAAGGCACCGCCAACATCCTAGGTCTCGAAGTACTGAGACTGCTAACTAAGTATCATGTAGATGAACTTTTCACTACTATGATGACAGAACGACTAATGATTGTAGAAGCTGCACTAAATGAGACACTTACTGAAGAACAAATCCCTACTTGGCAAACTCATCTCCAAACAGTAAAAGATGAATTAGGCGATCTTAATAAAAAAGTCCAGCACTTCCATTCTGCTTCATATGATCTTCAGACCTATTATTCTAAAGAGATCGCAAAAGAGTATTCTGATCTGTTTGAAGGATTGATCGCACTTGAAGCCGCTGCACACGGAGATGATAATCAGAAGATGTTGAGTGCTGTGTTTATTGAGATGACGTTTACTACGCAAGACTCTGGAGATATGACAGAAATGCCTATTGATTTGTTAGGGTTCTCTGCTGCTCAAGAAGCCATGCAAGGTTAAATTAAAATAGACTCCTGTTAAGCTCACACTACGAAGTGGGCTGATCAGGAGTCTAGTTTATTGTTTAGGCATTCAAGTTAATTTCTCAAGTAACTGTTACAATACGTCACAGATATTAACTTCTCAGTCCACGACCTTTTTCAATCAAATACCAGTTAATTACGTAAAGCACTACGATAAACGTAATCGAAATGACTATAGAAAATAAAATCGGAACGTCGATCACACCGAGAATCCCGAATCGGAATCCGGAAATCATGTAAACGATCGGGTTGAACTGTGAAATCACCTGCCAAAATGGAGGCAACATCGAGATGGCAAAAAACACCCCACCTAAATACGTCAACGGCTGAAGAATAAACGTAGGCACAATAGACACATCGTCAAATGACTTGGCAAAAATACCGTTCAAGAGACCGGCCAACGAGAACAAAATCGCCGTCATCAAAAACGTCAAGATGACAATGCTCCACGAGTGCACTTGCAATGGAACGAAAAACAGAGAGATGATCGTGACCAGTATCCCTACGAGAACACTTCTTCCTATTCCTCCAATGACAAAGCCCCAAATAATAATATGAGTCGGTACAGGGGCAACTAATAGTTCTTCAATGTTCTTTTGAAACTTTTGAGAGAAAAATGATGACGAAACATTTGAGTAGGAACTGGTGATGACGGACATCATGATCAATCCTGGGACAATAAATTCCATGTAAGAGAATCCATCCATTTCGCCAATCCGTTTACCAATCAAATTCCCGAAAATAATAAAGTACAAAGAAGTGGTGATGACTGGCGGGACCAATGTTTGGACCCAGATTCTTAAATAGCGATTCGTTTCTTTGACCGATAAACCCTTTAATGCTGTTAAATATAATTTAAACATATGTATCCTCCACTACGCAGTTTCTTCTGTAAGTTTTAAAAATAACTCTTCTAATCGATTGGACTTGTTGCGCATAGATAACACTTTAATCCCTTGTTCTGTCAATTGGTTAAACACTTCATTGATCCCTTGATCACGTGCTACTTCTACAGAAAGAGATCCATCGTCCAGGAGTTCACTAGTATAACCATTGATCACTGGCGCTTGTCCTGAAGGTTCGATATCTAAAATAATGGTTTCATACTGGAGCTTAGCGAGCAATGATTTCATACTAGTATCTTCAATCAGCTGCCCTTTTTGAATGATTCCGATATTACGACACAACATTTCCGCTTCTTCCAAGTAATGTGTTGTCAAAATAATCGTCGTGCCATTTTCATTTAATTCTTTCAGAAACGTCCACATCTCTCGTCTCAATTCAATGTCTACACCCGCAGTCGGCTCATCCAGAATAAGTAAGCGTGGTTCATGCATCAAAGCACGAGAGATCATCAGTCGACGTTTCATCCCTCCAGAAAGCATCTGCGCCTGAACATTTCTTTTCTCCCATAAATCAGACTGCTTCAAGTATTTTTCGCTACGCTTTAGCGCCTCTTTCCTAGACACACCGTAATAGCCCGCCTGATTCACTACAATCTGCTGAACCGTTTCAAACGGACTGAAGTTGAATTCTTGAGGAACCAAACCGATCTGCAGCTTAGCTTGCATTAACTGCGTATCCATATCATAGCCAAAGACATTCACTTTTCCTGATGTCTTATTGACGAGAGACGTCACAATTCCGATAGTTGTAGATTTGCCGGCACCGTTAGGACCTAAAAGAGCATAAAAATCCCCTTCTTCCACTTTCAAATCGATGCCACGCAACGCTTCCACACCACCAGCATAGACTTTTTTTAGATCTTTAATTTCTAATGCGTATGTCATTCTATTTATCTCCTCACGATCTTTTAGTTGGCTCCATATAATTATCCATTTGCCAGTATACCACTCCACTATTAAAGCTACCAGGTTCCAGCACCAGTCTGGATAGTGTTGAAAGCTAGTACTGTCTATAAATATAAACTCAATAAAAAGACAGCAAGCCCGAAATAATGAAAAATCATTCCGGAACTTGCTGCTTTTAAAATAATTATACAGATGCAAATTGATTAATTAATAGTCTACAGTTTGTTCTGCCTCTACATGAAGGTATGGTCCGATCTTTTTGACGTCTACGTGAATGCCATATTGGACTACACCATCAAGTTTATCATCGGGATTCCACAACCTACTTGGGAATCCTACCCAGAAATTACCCACTTGCTTTGGAGTGATACGAAATGTATTCGTCCCCGTCACTCTCGTCAATGTGGCTATTTTTTCATATCCTTTCGGCAAAATTGTCAGCTTGCCAAGATTCTTGTTGCCTTCATCTACCGTAACATCTACGTGAAGATTATTTATTACATGTGAAGACACGGTATAAAATGATTCGGACTCATCTAGTACGGAATGAATGCTGTAAAGCGTCTCTCTCCCGTCAGTATACCGAACAGTAGCGATGAAGTCGCCAGCCTGATCGATCTGGACGACGTGACAATATTGCTTAATAGAATTCGTACAGCTATCGAACGACATATCGTCAGTGATTGTCTTCCCCTTGACCGTCTTCAACGAAATCGATTTAGCTCCGATTGATGGACTGTCTTCCTTTTTTATTTCATCCTTCACCCATAATTCTAGCGGTACGGCAAAAGGTCCGTTAGCTTCTTCCAATAAAACCTGGAAGGCACCGTTCACTTTTTTCACCTGCACCATATAATTTTTATGCGATTTTTTATTTATAGAAAAACTTAACGTAGCGGTTCCTTCTTTTTTCGGTACGAGGTGAAGTACCATATCTGTTTCAAAAAGAGTATTCTTTTTATACTGCGTAACAGCGTCTAGAACGTCTGGAGAGGTTGTGTTTACGCGTGTAAAGTCATTTCCTCCATAGTCCTCCGGATGCAGCACCTTGATTTCTGATTTCACTTCTTCGGATGCTTTCAATAACTTTGCGGCCTGTCCGCGTGTCACTGCCGCATTCGGACTATAGGTAGTCGGCGTTGTACCTGTTGTCAGGTTGAGCTGATAGAGACTGTAAACACCTGCTCTATGGCTATTTCTGTAATTGAGGTCTTTAAAACTGTTCGCCCAATCAGGATTCCAGGGCTCTTCATACAACGGCAGTTCAAATGACTTGATTAGAATGGAAGCCATCTGTCCCCGGGTGATGTTGTCGTTCGGCCCGAAGCGTCCGTCACCATAACCATTAATCACACCTTTTTCTGACAGGCCGGCGATTGCTTTATAATAACCGTTTGCTGTCGAGACATCTTTAAATCCAGGATTGGTGACAGTAGTCATATCAAGATTTGTCATTTTTACGATAATCGCGGCTGCTTGTCCGCGGGTAATGGATTCGCCCGGTTTGAATGTGCCATCCGGATAGCCTCCGATGATATTGCGCTCAGCTAAATGATTCACCGCTTCCGCAAAGTGTTTGGTTGATGGCACATCAGAAAACCGCTGATTGTCCGAAGCGTAACTTGATAAAGGAAGGCTGAGTACAAGCAAAGCTGCCCCTAGTACCGATAGTATTTTCTTCATTTGATCCGATCCTTTCTATTCGTATATTCATAAGTCACCGTACAGACGGAAGAATAAGGAAAAAGTTTCATGGAAAGTATAGTTATTTTATATGAATTGTTCGGGGACCTGTCACCCTTAACTTAGTTCAGCACCATAGATAAAAGTACCTGTGCGAGAAGCTATTGTGAATGTTTAAACAGTCACGTTAGTTTCTCACACAGGTACCCATTACTCTATTGTTCGAAAAAACCACCTTGGAAATATATTTTTCCATGAAAACTCTTTATTTTGATAAAAAAGACCAGACATATAAACAGAACGAATTGTCTTTGTGTCTAGCCTTTTCCAGCCTTCATACAACATACTTACTATTAAAAAGGACCATATCCTGTTAGGACTGCATAAGTAATCGCGATAACTCCCACCACAATCCACATAAGTAATAGAGGAATTGCAAACCTAATCCATTGAGTCCATTTAACACCGCCTATAGCTAGCACTGCCATTAACACCCCAGAAGTTGGCGCAATAATGTTTGTAAAGCCATCTCCAAGTTTAAATGTAAGGACTCCGGTTTGTCTCGTCATTCCTAAAATATCGACAATTGGAACCATGATAGGCATAACGATAGCTGCTTGAGCATCTCCTGCTGTTACTAATAGATTAAAGCCCATATTAAACACGAAGAGCAGCAGTGCACCTACTAATAATGTTGTCGATTCCAATGGAACCAGAACCATATTCACAATGGTATCTAATATAT
Source organism: Sporosarcina ureae (assembly GCF_029267015.1). Classification (GTDB taxonomy): domain Bacteria; phylum Bacillota; class Bacilli; order Bacillales_A; family Planococcaceae; genus Sporosarcina; species Sporosarcina ureae_D. The sequence goes on from NZ_JARIEA010000073.1 coordinate 31,677, forward strand.
GGCCATTTTCCATTACAATGACAACACCTCTTGCCAAACCTGCTACGAGTGCACCGTACGCGATAGATTGTGCACCTGAAATAAAAATCTTAACGAAGTTGTTCGGATTGATACGTGCAATGATTGCCACTATTACGCCCATCAAAATAAAGATACCTGCTAATTCATTGATACCCCATTGTTTGGTGAAGGCTCCGTAGACGAAAAACACTAGTGATCCAACAAATGCCAGAATGACAAGCTTTTGTGTAGTAGTAAAACTTGTAACTCTATTTTCATGGGATTCTTCCATCCCGTCTGAAATCTCTTGGTGATCGCCAAAAGGTTTACCCGCCATAATGGACTTCTCTGGATTATTCTTAATCTTTCTAGCATAACTATTTGTATAAAGTATAGTAACTGTAATTAAAGCAACAAATACAAATACTCGAAGAACTATTCCTGAGAATAAAGGTAATTCAGCAATTGTTTGAGCAAAACCTAATATCGTAGGATCAAAAACACCTGCAATCATACCTGAATAATACCCCAAATATATCATAGCAACTCCAGTTATGGCATCGAGCTTCAAGGATCGCGCTAAACCGATACCAATCGGAATAAAAGCAATAACAGCATTGGCTACAACTCCCATAGAAGCTAAAATACCAAACATCGCACTAACCGTTGTGATTAATATAATATATCGACCTTTTGTCTTATCTATTAACTTATTTAAACCAGAATCAATAGCACCGGTTGACTCAATAACCGCTATTATTCCCCCAATAATGAAGATTAAGAAAATGATATTCGCAGTTTGAACCATTCCTAGTTGAATAGAAGTAAATAAATCTAATACGTTTGCAGGATTAGATTCTTGCGCAGTATAACTATTTGGTACAACTTTTGTTATGTCGTCAACAGTTTCACGATCATAAGATCCTGCAGGTATTAGATAAGTCGCAATAGCTGCCAATACTATAATACTAAAAATAATTATATATGCGTCAGGCATTGTAAACTTTAGACGCTTTTTTTTGCGTTCTTGTTCCATAGTATCCTCCTCAGTCAATCCATCTAATTGTACTTGAATAAATTCTCATGACTTATGTGATTTTATTGCACTTACAGTTAAAAACTAAAACGTTGTATATCTATTGGTTGGCAAGGCTGTCCTTCTTGTAGATACAAACTTTTATTCGATAAGTCCATAATCACTGAAAAGACCGTAATAATGTCTGTATAGTCTGATGTACCAGGTACTTTATGAATACAAATAGAGTTTGGCTTATTTTCGTGGTCAGCTAACCATCCTTTTATATCTTCTTCTGTTACGACGTGATTGTCTTTTGTAGAGTTTTCTATTAATTTCTCAATCCTATCAATTCTATTATATGAATTTTCTTCTGTAGTTAAATTATCATTTCCAATATCATCAATAACCGTTTTAGAACAGAAATGATTTGTATGATATAGATAGGAATCTGAAGTTTCTTTTTCACCAAACTTATTTGGGGACAACTCTAAGTTTTTGGCAGTATGAACAGAGCCTTTTGATTGAGCCATTAAAAAATTGGCCGAAGATCCCAACTTACCATTTACTACTTTATTTCTAGCTTCTTCAATATTCTCTGAATTTAAAACTTCTCTTAGTCCAAGATGGATCGGCAGTTCGTTTGATTTAAGGTTTGAACGTAAAGCGTTTAAGCAAACCCCCAGACCGTGTTCATTCATACCGATTTTCCCAATAATTCCCGCTTCGGTAACCATGTGAATTTTCGGTCCATTCTGTTGAGTGATTTTCGTCATAATCAAACTTTTAGATTGAGCAGAAGTCCAATCCCAAGTTTGACCCAAAAATGCAAATTCCGATTTAGGTGGCATAATCGCAAAGCTTGTACAACCATCCGTTTTGTTTTGCGTTAACACAATTTCACTTCGGGCATTTAACACTAAAATATCTTCAAAATCCACAGAAGCACCTTTTGCTAGCCCTTCCATCTCTTCAAGTAATTTAATATTCGTCTTTTCAATAGCATGCAAATGTTTTTTTCCCATCTCTTTTGCCTGACTCCACGTGATATCCGCATTATTGTAAAATAATTCTTCGTACGCAGTTATACTGGATGCAACTTCACTTTTAGCTTGTTCTCCATGACTAAAACCAATCTCATACGGCGTACCACTTAAGTTTAATATCTTCATTTTATTCCACCCTTTAAAAGTATTTATCAATTACTTAAAAAAATGATATCGCTTTCAATTTTGATCAAAAAGGTAGTATACTTCGAAAATCATGCGCAGCCTCCGTCTAATTTTCCGCAACTTCCCTAACGACAAATGTTCCACTTGTGTTCTTTCTGACAACGACATCTCCTTCATTCATTTGGTATTTCTAAGTTTAGCTTGCTAGTCACCATTCGAGAAGTATATAATTCATATAACAACTATACGTTTTTCGAATACTTAGAAAGCTGGTGATGGAACAATGGAATTAAGACAGCTACGTTATTTTATAGCCGTCGCTGAGGAATTAAATTTCAGTCGCGCTGCTAAACGACTACATATCACCCAACCGCCTTTAAGTATGCAAATTCAAAACTTAGAAAAAGAAATGGGTATTATTCTATTTCTCCGAACGAATCGGAGCGTCGAATTAACAGCAGCTGGACAACGTTTCTATCATGATATCGTCAAAGTTATCGATACCCTAGAGGCTTCAATTGAAAATGCACAACGGATCCATCTTGGAAAATTGGGATCTTTGCGTGTAGGATTCGTTGGTTCTGCCACCTATGATATTCTACCTGCAGTTTTAAGGGTATTCCGAAAACAATTCCCTGACGTTCAAGTACATCTATCCGAATTGTCTACGCTGGCCCAACTTGAAGCATTGCGCCAGAATGAAATCGATGTCGGTGTCCTAAGACCTCCAGTCCTTGAAGACACGCTTCACACTGAAATCGTCTCCATTCATCCTTGCGTACTCGCGGTTCCAAAACAACATCCTTTACTTGAATTAGATGTAGTCACACTAGAGGACTTAAAACCCTACCCGTTCGTACTAATTTCACCAAAGACATGGCCCGGACTCTACACCGAAATTCTCGGACTGTGCCATCCCGTCATCCAACAAGAAGCTCTAGAATTTCAAACAGTCATCGGCTTGGTTGCTGCTGGTATGGGCATAGCCATTGTTCCCCAATCTATTATGAACATGCATACACAAGAAGTCGTTTACATTGATTCGATTCACCAGTTACCGCTTGCCTCGATGGGCATTACTTATCGGAGTAGCGATCAATCCATACTCGTCAAAACCTTTTGTGAAATTGCAGTTCGGGTTGCTAGAAGTGCAGGGTAGTTTTTGGAATACGGAGTATATGAGCCCAGACAATAAAAAGATCAAGCAAGTCAGATAATCATTCCTTTTCGGATTGCTTCTCTTTTTCTATTTACTTATATTCTAAAAAAGAGTACCTATGTGTTTCAAGCGCAGGTGCTTTTTTGATATATCGATAATCACAAACCCAAAGTACTCTCCATACCACCCAATCCCCCAAAAACACTCTTCACTTCACCGTTTTCCTCCCATAAAATCACCACCCCAACCCGCATAAAACAATAATAATAAGGACATGATGAATAAAACAGTAATGAAAAATCAATATATATGCGTACCTACGCAAAACACCAAACAGTAAATGAGGTAGTGTATGGGCTTTTTCAAAAAGAAAGTGAAAACTAAAGTACAATCCACTCCCCCTAGCCAAACGAAAGAAAATACTTCACCCAGTGATTTAAAGACAAGTCTTCAGGACAATATACAATTCGTAAAAGATAGTCTCGGTGCGAGCACCGATATTGTCATTCGTGAAATTCGAATTGGTAAAGGTGGATCGGTGAAAGCGGGGATTTTTTATACCGACGGCTTAAGCGATACACCGTCATTGCAAAATTTCGTTATGGAATCGTTGATGTTAGATATAAAAGGGACCCCGTTAGAGAAGAAGGTAACGCCTGAACAAAATCTCTTAACTGTTTTAAAAGATTTTGCTATGACGGTGGGAGAGATTAAAGATCTCACCAACTTTGATGATCTTTTTACCTTTCTTTTATCTGGGGATGCTATTTTGTTAATTGATGGATATTCTGAAGGTCTAGTCATTGGAAATAAGCACTGGGTTGAGCGTGGGGTAACGGAACCTACGTCTCAGACAGTAGTTAGAGGACCGCGCGAAGGTTTTTCTGAAAATCTACGAATCAATACAGCATTGATTCGTCGGAAATTGAAAGATCCAAGTCTTTGGATGGAGTCAAAAGTGATTGGAACGCGGACGAAAACGAATGTTGCTATTATGTATATTCATGGCGTTGCAAATGACAAAATCGTAGAGGAAGTTCGTTTGCGTTTGGACCGAATAGATATTGACGGGATTTTGGAAAGTGGTAATATCGAGGGGCTAATTGAAGATTCAACGTACTCCCCTTTCCCTACCGTTTTTAATACCGAACGTCCAGATACAGTAGCTGCAGCACTTCTCGAAGGACGCATTGCCATTTTAGTGGATGGAACTCCTTTTGTACTACTTGTTCCCGCACTATTCGTCCAATTTTTCCAATCTCCTGAAGACTACTATGTGCATACCGGTATTGGAAGTCTAATTCGACTTCTACGCTTCTTTGCATACCTAATTGCTTTGCTTGCACCCGCATTATTTATTGCGGTCACCACTTTCCATCAAACGATGCTACCACCTGCACTCCTTATTAGCCTGACAGCCCAACGAGAAGGTGTGCCATTTCCGGCATTTATTGAAGCCGTTATAATGGAAATTACTTTTGAAATTTTGAGGGAAGCAGGCGTAAGGATGCCCCGCTCCATCGGTTCAGCCATGTCCATTGTAGGTGCGTTTGTGATCGGGACCGCTGCGGTCGAAGCTGGCATTATTTCAGCTGCGATGGTCATCGTCGTTTCCATAACCGCTATATCAAGCTTTGTTTCACCTACTTACAACCTTGCGATCGCTGCGAGGATACTACGCTTTGGATTTATGGCGTTAGCTGCTTCGTTTGGGTTATATGGCATCGCCATAGGTTTAGTGGCTCTTATTCTCCATTTATGCAGTTTACGTTCATTTGGTATACCTTATATGTCACCATTAGCTCCATTTAACGTTTCCGATCAAAAAGACACGTTGATTGTGGCGCCTGTATGGAAAATGTTTACTAGACCTCGCCTGACGAATCAAACAAATAAAGTTAGGCAACAAGATCCAGCTTCCGCGAAACCACAGCCACCAAAAAACGATGAATAAGAAAGGGAGTATATGATGAAAAAATGCATAGTTACACTCCTGATTCTTACCCTCTTTTTGTCGGGGTGCTGGGACAGGAGAGAATTAAATGAGCTGGGCATCGCCATGGCATTAGGAATCGACAAAATAGAAAATGAATACGTTGTCAGTGCCCAAGTGGTCGTACCTTCAGAAGTATCGATGAGAGCAAGTACGGGGCGTTCAGCGGTCACTCTCTTTCATGCCACCGGAGACACTGTGTATGAAGCTTTTCGAAAAATGACAAAGGTTTCCCCACGAAAAATTTATCCAGGGCATCTACAAATACTAGTCATCAGCGAAGAACTAGCAAAAGAAGGAATAGCTGATTCATTAGAATTACTGTCCAGAGATTGGGAGCTTCGATCGGACTTCTATGTAGTCGTTGCGAAGGATTTAACAGCTTCTGAAGTATTGAATGTGACGACGACAATAGAAAGTATTCCAGCCAATAAAATGTTTAATGCTCTTAAAGTATCAGAAAAAAACTGGGCCGGAACAGAAGGCGTCATATTAGATGAGCTAGTAACCAATCTTATAAGTGATGGAAATGAAGCCGTGTTAACAGGAATTCAAGTATTTGGTGACAAAGAAACAGGGTCAAGCAAACAGAATACGGACTCGATTACTCCTACTACGCGAATTCAATATGATAATTTAGCGGTGTTTAAAGCAGATCAATTAGTCGGCTGGTTAACTGAAGAAGAGAGTAGGGGCTACGCAGATATTACCGGAAAAGTTAAAAAAACCGTGACATCTATTCCTTGTCCTAAAGAAGGAAATATCACTATAGAAGTTCTAAAATATCATTCTAAAATTAAAGGATCTATAAACCAAGGCGATCCTGAGATAGATCTCATAATTGAAGCAGAAGGAAATATAGGAGAAGTATTATGTTCAATTGATATTATGAAACAAGAAACCATTGATGAGCTGGAGAAAAATTACGAAGCAGAAGTGAAAGAAATTATTCATCAAACGATTGAGTCCGTACAAAAACAATATCAATCAGACATTTTCGGATTTGGCGAAGCCATCCATAGATCCAATCCGAAAGAATGGAACAAAATGAAAGAACACTGGGATGAAAGATTCTCCGATTTAACCGTAAATGTTCATATTGATATGAACATTCGTCGCATCGGTACAGTGAATAATTCCTTCTTAGAAAAGATTAAGGACTAACTGATCATGTTAAATAGTATAGGCGTCCTCTTGATAGCAGCTGCCATTGTGTGGTTTGAAGTTCCCTCTCTCTTAGATAAAAAACATAAAAAAGAATTGATCGCGTTTTCTGTTTTTCTTACGATAGGAGTGGTGTTAGGCATGGTGCTTGGATTTGGAAAGTCCATTCCTAACCCAATGGACTTACTCACTTTTTTATTTACACTACTAACTAACCTGATGGCTCCTTTGCTGAAGTGAAGATCTAGGTGAAGGGAAAGGTAGGATATGACATGATGCAAAACGAAAAAATTAATCCATACCAATTTCTAATTTTGGTTATTTTCTTTACGATTGGTACAGGCATCTTAATTGTCCCGTCAGTTTTAGCTACTGAAGCGAGACAAGATGCTTGGATTGCCGCTATCGTAGGTATAGTAATCGGCTTATTGGTCATATGGCTATTCACATCTATAGCCCTTTGGTTCCCTCATCTCACTTATATCCAAATTAATGAAAAGATATTTGGCACATGGATAGGAAAAGCTGTTTCCGTACTATTTGTAGCAATGGCTACTCTTTACACGTCTAGTCTATTGTATTATTCGGCGACATTTATAATGACCAATATGATGCCTAACACGCCAGTAGTAGCCCTAAATATTCTAATGATCGCAATCGTCGTGATGGGTGTCAGACTTGGATTGGAGACAATCGCTCGTTCTGCAGAAATTTTCATTGTCGTCTTCTTTATTTTATTCGTCATTTTAGCAGTGTTTATTTCACCGCAAATCAAATTTGAAAATTTGCAGCCAGTATTTGAGGTAGGGACCAAAACGATCGTTCAATCCAGCATCTATTTTATTACCTCCTCTTCTGTCAATGCGATTGTGTTATTAATGATCTTCCCAGCCATGGTCAATAAAGTGAAACAAGCGAAAAAGTCTTTTCTACTTGGAAACTTAATAGGTGGTATCTTCATCCTCATTTTTACATTCTTAAGTATTTCGGTAGTAGGTGCTGACGATACAGCTAGACAGATTTATCCAAGCTATGAATTGGCCAAACGGATTAATGTTGGAGATTTTGTACAGCGTATTGAAGAATTGATGGGTTTCCTTTGGTTTATCGCCCTTTATTTTAAGACGATTCTTTATTTTTATGCTTCTGTTTTAGGGATCGCACAAATTTTAAACTTAAAAGACTACCGCCCTTTAACGCTACCGTTAGGCATGTTGGCTGTTATACTCTCTCTCGTGATCTATCCTAACGTCGTCTACCAAAAAGAAGTGGAACAATCGACTGAAATATATTTCACTATAACTATTGGACTGTTCTTCCCTCTTTTACTTATGATCGTCTATGCTTTTAGAAAAAATAAGTTAAAAAAGGAACTTAAGAGCCCTTAGAATGAATTCGTTTAGGAATTGATAATGAGTAATATGGATATCCAGCATATCTTCTTTTATGAAGACAGCTGGATTTTATCATGCCTTATCAAAAATAAAACGTACGTAAATTCTACAGCGAATCTCTTAATTAGTCTCTGCCCACTACGGCCTTCCCACCGCTATACAAACCGCCAGCAGACAATCCCATGACAACACCACTCAACACTCCACTAGCCCAGTCCTCTGGAAACACATACACGACACCGCTTGCTACACCAAGTACTATCGATACAATCGGACACCACTTCTTCGGCAGCCCGTATCCTTTCAGCGCATCTACTAGTCCGATAATTACTGGGACTACCACCATATCCGTTATCTCCACACCCTTCTCTCCTTTCGTTTATAACACACGTTGTACCAAGCGCTTGCCTGCTTCTACATGACCAACATACACTGGAAACTGCATCACTCGTTTTCGGTACTCATACAAACTTTCCTCTCTACCTGATTCAGCAAAAGTTAATAAATTCGGCATCAATCGGTCGGCGTAAGTGATTTTCACACCCGTCTCGCGAAACGTTTCGCTATGTAATCGATAAGCGTCTGCCTCTTTCTTGCTGAGATAAAAGGCATACCAATTCGGTTGCTTACTTTCCACCACAAAGAGTTTGATCTCTCCAATTCGCAATATGTTTTCTTTCATCGATTGCTGAATCGCCTCCTGATCGAATTCGATTTCCTTTAGCTTCTTGCTGTCTTCCTCCATGCGAATTTTTTGATGGCTAATTGCCCAGAAGATACTGTGGGCGGTCAGGGACATATCGGTATCGATCGCGTAATCGAATAGTTCTTCAACTGTAATCATGTGTAGTCTCTCCTTTGTTTTAGCTTTGTAAGTTTCTGAGTCGACCCGTGTCTTTGTCGTAGTGGACGGTGAAGCTGCCGACTGGGCCATTGCGGTGTTTGGCAACGGTAATATCCAGATGATTCGATATTTCTGATTCTTGGTCGTAGTAGTCATCCCTGTAAAGGAAGCACACGACGTCAGCATCTTGTTCGATGTTGCCTGAGTCACGTAAGTCGCTCATCATCGGGTGTTTGTCTTGTCGTTGTTCGACAGCTCTTGAGAGTTGCGACAAGACGACAACAGGGCAGTTAAATTCTTTCGCCATGGATTTTAAATCTGCGCTAATTTGACCGATTGCTTGATTTTGATTGTTCGCTGCTTCCTCCGGTCGGATGATCTGCAAGTAGTCAACGAAGATAATCGGACGCTTTTCTGGATTTGCTTTGATGATTTTACGAGCTGCAGCTTTTATTTGGCTCACTTTGATTCCGCTGCGGTCGTCGATTCTAATCCTTGCACTTTGCAGGAGCTCGAGTGCTTTCATCCAACTATTCTTTTGTGAATCGGGAAAATACTTATTCGGATCGCGCATTTTCAAACGACTGTATCCACCAGCTGAGGCAATGAGTCGGTCTGACAGCGTTTTTCGGCTCATTTCAAGTGAGAAAATCAGTGGCAAATGATTAGCCAATCCAGCAGTAAGTGCGAAATGATTGAGTGTATCTGTCTTACCCATCGATGGTCTTGCCGCGACGACGATAAATTCACCATCTTGGAATCCGTTCAGTACATAATCCATAGACTGTAAGCCCGTACTTATTCCCGTCATCCCCGGTGCTTCGATGAATGGTTGTTCGTATTGGGATACAAGATAGTCGTCGAGTAACTCCAATTCGACGGATGCATGATCACTATCCAGTTCGTCTAAAGCTTTTTGAATCTTGCCGATCACCCACTGCTCGGCCAACGCTCGCTGCAAAATCTTCTCCGTTTCAATCTTCTTAAACTTGTCGATCACAATCTCCAAGTATTCGTCAAAGCGGTCTGGGTTCGCAAATCTACGTAAATCCGCTACATAATTTGCTCCACCAAGTTCTGCTGGTTCGCGTGTTGTCAGCAAGGTAATGAAGTCGATTGAGCGTCCCTGTAGCGCCAATCCTTTCATGGATAGATAAATACTTCTGTGTAGCTGTGTCTCAAAAAAAGCCACTTGAATTCCACTGTCGAGTATTAGATAGTTTTCCTGCATCATCGTACCGAGAAGACTTTTTTCTACTAGTTCGTTCATCATACGTGATCATCTCCTTTCGTGAAATCTAGCACTGGCGGAACGAGCGGGCGTCTTTTCGGCTTCTTTGACAAAGTCTGTTCGTTTACATAATTTTCGAAGTTACTTGCGCTGAACAACGTCGCGGGCCGCAAATATTGGTTGAATTCCGGTAGATGCAACCACTGATTTGTTTTGAGGTCGATGACACGCATGAAATCTTCTTGTGTGTATCCCTCGCTCAATCGATCGTTGATACATTTTCGAGTAGTAACGTTTTCAGTTTTGAACTGTTTTCCGGTCTTGTTATTTAAGTACTCAATAACGGAATGGAGGACGTCGAGATTTATCTCGACACTCTTTTTATTCTTTTTTATTAAAGGTTCTTTAAGTTCTTTAGTTATTGGCTTGCTCAATTCCGACACCTGGAGTTGTTCAACATCGACACGTGCAGCTGTCGGTGTTGGACAATCGATTTGCCCGATTCCGAACGGATTTCCTGGGAATAACGTATAGTCGATTCGGTACCACTTCGTTTTGTCAATTTTCATTTGGTTGTGTTGATCTGTTGAAATGAGGTAGCCCTTTTTTTCCAAATCATACACAATACGTCGAATCGTATTTGTAGACCAAAATGTAAATTCTTTTGTCCAGTCCGCATACGTCTTATAGACCCATTTATAACCATCCTTACTACTTTTTGAAATAAGCGAACGGTAATGCAATTGCTGTAAAAATAGTGCGCCATTTATTCCAACTTCGTGTACAAGCGATGGTAATAATGGGATTGTTTCTTCATCAATTAATAATTTCATATGGTGGTCCCCCTAAATTTGTTGTAAGAGTACGCGTTTCGCACTCCTCACACTTCATATAGAAAGTTTTTCAGGAAAGGATACTCATTTTGAAAATTAATTTTGCGAATTCAAAAAAAGAGTTGAAGTAATGTACTCCAACCCCTTGCAACGTATGGCTTTTCTTTACACACACATTGCATAATTAATTCGATAACATTTTGATGTACTTCCTTCTCTACCAGTCATTACGTCCAAATAGCCGATAGTTTCTAAATTCAATAGAATGCTTTCAATCAGCTGAAGCGACCAGAACGGGAACATCTCTTGCCAGGCGTTTTGTTCTACTAATAATCTCGTCGTTTTTAAGTAGTGCATAGTAGCGCTTTGTCTCATATCCCATTCTCCCTCGACGTAACTTGCTCGTTTCATCCGTTATATAGCGAGATTTATATAGAGGGATACACAAAAAAAATAAACCGATCGCCTTTACTACAAACGGTCAGTTTATGATCTTTACTGATTGGATGCTCAGTCTCACCCGAAAGTGTCAGGCCGTGTTATCGTTCCAAAGATACTTCAATGAATGCTATACTAGGATACGTTGAAAATAAACTGTCGCATGCTTTCTATATGGACGGACAAGGGTGTAATGTTTTTTCATCTGTCACAGGTTTTTACTGAGGAAGAATAGACGTTAAGGAAGTACTTGCTGTTTTAAATCATTCATACATACCACCAAATCAAAAATCTGCTAAGTGAGTGCTTTGCAGCGTGTATCATGACAGCTTCTTTTAAGCGCTCACTATTAAATTCAGCGACAACTCATTCGATTCATGCAATGGATTCTTGCATCACCATTGATAAGACATGCTCTTCGAATTTTACATAAAGAATGACAGTAGATAAAACTGCACATACTAATTTGCAGTTGGAAACGGGGGATTATTTTGAATATCACAAAAGTATTCTGGTATAGCATAATAATATGTTTAGCAATTGTACTTTGGGGATCTATTGCCCCTGAACATTTAAATGGTTTAACCGCATCTATGACAGAGTTTATTTACACTCAGTTTGGTTGGTTTTATATGCTTGTCATTGTTGCTATGATTAGCTTTTGTCTGTATATGATGTTCTCACGCTTTGGTAAAATCAAACTAGGTAAAGATCATGATCAACCAGATTACAGCTTACCCGCTTGGTTTGCTATGTTATTTAGTGCGGGGATGGGAATTGGGCTGATGTTCTTTACTACAGCAGAAACGATTTCACATGCTTTCATTAAATCACCAAATGCTCTGCCGGGATCAGAACAAGCAATTTTAGATTCTCTACAATATACATTCTTACACTGGGGTTTTCATGGCTGGGGATTATATGCTATTGTTGGTCTAATCTTCGCTTATTTTAAATTCCGTGTCGGTGCACCTGGGTTAATTAGCGCAACACTTGAACCATTATTTGGGGCAAAGGCAATGCGTGGCACATTTGGGCAAATAATTGATACTCTGGCTATTTTCGCAACCGTTGTCGGCGTTGCCTCTACACTTGGCTTCGGTTCAGCACAAATTAATAGTGGGTTCACTTATGTATTTAATACACCAAACACGTTTAGCGTTCAATTGATTATTTTGGCAATTGCCACAGTCATTTTCATCCTATCTGCTTGGTCAGGTATTGGAAATGGCATAAAATACTTAAGTTCAATTAACATGTGGTTCGCCATCATACTATTATGCGCACTATTTGTTGTTGGACCATCGATGTATATTTTAAATATGTTCACTACAGGAATTGGTAGTTATATTAGCAACTTTATTCAAATGAGCTTCGAGTTAAAGCCAGAAAATCCAGAACAACGCGAGTGGATTAATGAATGGACCGTTTTTTATTGGGCATGGTGGATTTCTTGGGCTCCGTTTGTTGGCATGTTTATCGCTCGCGTATCCAAAGGACGTACGATCAAACAATTTATTACAGGTGTATTACTCGCACCTACACTCGTGACCATGATCTTCTTCGCAGTTTTCGGTGGTTCAGCATTGAATATCGAGCGAAACGGTATTGCCAAGTTATCTGAATTAGCTACAGAAACGGTGACATTCGGCATGCTGGAACAGTATCCATTTGGAACCGCACTTTCATTCTTGACGATCATCGTCATTGCGATATTCTTTATTACGTCAGCCGATTCAGCTACGTTTGTACTCGGTATGTTCAGTACCGGCGGCCAACTAAATCCATCCAACTCAGTGAAAATCATTTGGGGACTACTACTTTCATCGATGGCTGCCATTGTCATGTATTACGGAGGAATTAGCGGATTCCAGAACATGCTCATTATTGCTGGTTTACCTTTTTCCATCATTCTTATTTTGATGCTCCTGTCCTTTTACAAGACAATCAAGAAAATACGATAAATAATAGGACAGATTATATTTCAGATGAGGCGGGATCATAAATGAAGCTATTGAACGTTCGTAAAGGTCAATTCGTTTATTACAAAAATAAATTACACAAAGTCTACTCTATAAAAACACTTCTTCAAAAATCGGTTCATCTCATTCGCTTGGAGGACTATGAACAAGAATTGGCTACAGCGAGAAGCATTGATTATTACAAACCTAGACATTTGGATAGTTTCGTTTTCCTTAAAAAACGTTATACGCTTGATCAAGACGTCAAAGCTAAAGTGGGCGATTACATTTTGGTCATCAATCCAAAGCCTGATTTGCTTGATTTCCATCATCTTCATGCAATAGAACTCGTTTCATCGATTGAGAAAAACGGCATAGTTAGTAGTAAATCTAATGGTATTAAACATCACGAATATTGGGTGATGGTACCTGGTCTTATGGAAGGTGCAACGACTATTGACTTGCAAAATCCGGTGGTAGATGTAGTGGATGAACACGTATTAAATGAGGAAGAAGCCGAATTGTCGGAAACGCATATACCGAAAGTTGGGGATGTGTACCAAAAAAATGATAGTGTCCCTTTCTATGCGATGATCGTCGCTATAAAAGGAGAAATCGTTTTTTTAGGTGGCAATGTAGAAGTGGAAATGAGTGAGTTAATTGATAATGAAGAATGGCGTTATGTGCCAAGTATAGTAAACTAGTAATTTGAGATAACACTTGAATAGCAGCTTATTTCTAATGCACAACGTTAGTTAACGTTGTGCATTAATTTGTAATAACCGATCTAGATACCGAATGAATCCAGTCGGAAATATCCTGGATCACTTGCTGATCCAGGTGCTGTTCAACGTTATACTCTTTCTTCGCTTTTCGTATTTCTCCATAAACAGATGGCATGAACGCATGATTCAAGTTTGGATAAAGTTTATATATAACCTTTGGATGATCTCCGAAAATGTCTTTATAACCGTTAAAATCATTTTCCACTGATACATGGAAATCTTTATCTCCTTGCAGAATAAATAGTTGATTTGGATCAATACGTGAATGTTCTCTTATCATATCATAGGACGACAATCCCCTTTTTTGACAAACCATCAGCAAGATCCTTAAAAGGATAAATGATTCCGACTTTTTCATCCATATTCCTTGGACCAGAGCCATGCGCCAATACAACTCCAGGTAACAATTTATTCAATTCATCAGGAATGGTTAAAACTCCGTTTAGTGGATACTTCGTTTTGGCACCGATCACAATCATTTCATTCCTCATTGTATTTCCTTCTTATATAGTCAATCCATATGCCAATTACTCTAGTTTCGAATATTATGCATTACTGGCATAACGTTATTCTTAATTTGGATAGACTTCATTTATATAAATAAAAGATTGCTTTATTAATTTCACCAATACGTCTATATCAATATCATCTACTTTGTTTATATACACACATGATTTTCCGGTAGTATGTTTCCCGAAACGTTCCAATAAATCACTTCTGTGTTCATCCCCTGGAGTTACATATAAACTGATTTTAGCCTTTCGCGGTGAAAAGCCAACAATCGGTGCATCCCCTTCGTGTCCAGATTTATATTTGTAATGATATTTGCCAAATCCTATAATACTCGGTCCCCACATTTTGGCTTTACAACCTGTTGCTTCTGTAAATATATCTAATAACCTAAACGCATCTTCGCGTTTTTTAAGATGTTCCACGTTTTCAATAAATTCGATAACACTGCTGTCGGTTTCTGTAGTTTTTAATTTGTACATCATCTAAACTCCTTCAAGTGTTGGATGTTAGCGAATAGTTTAAAGTTGAGGTAGTTCTTTCCCTAACACCACAACATTACGTATTATTCAATGGCCACCAAAACTTCCAATGTACAGGCCTCCGCTCCCAATGCATGTATATAACGTTCCAATCCATAGCTTTCTCTAATCCGTATCCCAGGCTTCTTTATCAGTTCAGAAAATACATAAGGGATGCTCTCTATTCCACCCAATACTTCCGCAACAATAAATTTGCCGTTTGGAATTACAATTTCTTGCATGTTGGGTATATCTATACAGTGCTCCTTTTTGATACCTGCTAAATAATGAATGAAACCATCCTCTATTGATATGGTAATACCAAAGGATTCATCAGCCAGTTTAACATTTGGATATTTCTGCAGTTCTTCGTTTAATTGATCCCACAACTTAGGAATCTCCGAAATAGGTCCTTTCATTTCAAAACCTTTCACTGTGAATGATTCCATATAAATTATTCGTGTTTCCATTGACTTCACTTCCCTCATTACCTAATTGTGATCTTCTTCTAAAATTGCAGTAAACTTTACAACTACTATTATTTTGTTTTATTCAACAAATGTTTATTTTGAATGAATTTACTATCCAGTTTTTCTTAAGTTTAAAACAGCTCCTCCAATATTCTTTTATATACGATCCGTTTCCCTTCCTCGAATTCTCGTAAATAGCCATCTACATATTTAGTTTCCACAGTCCACTCTAGTTAGAACTAATCAGTGAGTCCGTACAAAACGTATGTTTTACGCATCTGGTAACACTTTTTCAATCCATTGGTAAGTCCAGTTGCCAAGAAACACCAAACTGGTCATTGACCCAGCCAAACTTTTTACTGAATCCGTAGTCACCCAACGGCATAAGTGCTTGTCCATTCATCAGTAATTTTTCATACAGTGCGTCAATCTCTTCTTCAGAATCACAAGTGAGATAGATTGAAAATGAAGGTGTAAAGGTGAACTCATGCTTTACATTACTATCAATACACATGAATTCCTGACCCTTTAGCGTAAAGATTGCATGCATCACTGTACCTTCTTCTCCCGCTTCATTTGCTCCGTAATGAATTATGCTTGTAATACCCGAGTCTTCAATAAGTGAACAATAATAATTCATTGCTTCTTCTGCGTTTCCTTCTTGGAACATTAAGAATGGTGTCACTTTTTTCATTGGTAGTCAATTCCTTTCCTGTTACATCAAATCAGTGTTTGTTGCTATCGAATTTTTTTAACCTAACTAGTATATTACCCAATATACCATTAAGTAATACGAA
The DNA here is from genome assembly GCF_029267015.1 of Sporosarcina ureae. GTDB lineage: Bacteria > Bacillota > Bacilli > Bacillales_A > Planococcaceae > Sporosarcina > Sporosarcina ureae_D. The sequence continues at coordinate 47,964 of NZ_JARIEA010000073.1, forward strand.
TATTCTATTTGTAAATCATTTTCAACTCTTATCTATATAATCGTACTAGCGATTCATCGCTATTTTCACCCAGACAACGTATAATAAGAAAAGCAGAAGAAGAATCATTTTTCTATAGTTAAAAAAAGAGGTGCAATGATTTGAAACAATTTGAAACCGCATTACCTGAGCAGTATGAAGCATTAAAAAAACAGGCCAATTATACGTCTAGCTGGCGAGATCGTTTGGAAGCAGTCAAAACATTATCGGATTATAAACATGACAAAGTCATAGATTTATTAAAAAACCGCATGCAGCATGATACTGTCCACCAAGTGCAAGTAGCAGCGTATGAAGCACTTGCGGCGTTTGGCGAGGAAGTAGAGAAGCCGGCACCTGCACGTTTTGACATTATCAAAAACACAGACAAGATCTTCTTGCGCGTGAAAAAAAGCTTGCCGAAAGATCATACCGTGGCAGACTTTGCGGATAAACTAAAACGTATGCGTGTAGATGTCTTTGATGCATATGAAGGCGACAAAGGTACAGAATTTATGAACTGGTTAGAGCAACGTTGGGCGAAGCTATAATATGAAAGAAAGCCATTTTCTCTGTTGAGAAAATGGCTTTCTTTATTTCACAATTACACTAAAATCATCCACTTCAAAATTACTTCTTCCGTAGCATCCTTCTATTTTTCTTAGTCGCTAAATCTGCCAGTCTAACCGGGATGGGTATTCGACTTTCATTATTAATTAATTCCATCGTAATAGTAGTTGCAGTCGGTAAGTCTATATAGTTCCCACTTGAAACAAATATCGGTTTGACATTTTGATGCGTTCGTAAAGCTCTGCCGTATATCTCTTTTTGTATACGTATATCTTCATAAGAACCCGCTACGTTTTCAGGCATTTTAAATTCGGCATCCGCTATTTTCAAGTAACTTTTGGCGATGCCGATAGTTGGTTTATCCAGAAAGAAAGAAGCATGCGTAGCGATTCCCATATGCCTCGGATGCAAATAACCATTGCCATCAAACATAAACAGATCTGGCGTGTGTGTAAGCTTTTTGGCCGCTTCAATAACTAAAGGAAGTTCCCGAAATGCCAAATAACTCGCTATATAAGGAACGGTAATCGTTCCGGTGCTCGTTGTTTCCTCAATAACTGCCTTTGTAGCATAGTCGATGATGACGATGCTGCAAACGCCCCATTCCATCTCATCATCTTCCCAGTAAGCTACGTCCACCCCCGCAATGAGATGAATAGCAGAGGCAGTCGTTCTGTTTACCAAACGTATCTTTTCTTTTAAACCGCTTTGAATAGCATTCCATTTCGTATGGTCGTTCGATAGCGGATGAACATCCTGTATATGTATTTTCATTCCTCCTAGATGACTACATTGCTTCTGTCTATCGAGTAATCAGCTAACCTACTTTTAACTATAATATGTTCATTATGAACGATATATATACTCTCCCCTGCTACTAGTGAAATCATTTCTTGAAATTTATTAATTTGTATTTGAATAATAGGGTCATCCCCATATTCATTATGAAATGAACAAAAATCGGCACTAGCAGATTATTCGTTTTGAAATAAATCCAACCAAAAACTAAGCTTGGGATGCAAATGTTCAGTAACATAATAGGCTTTTTAAAGTATTGGGTATGTATGAGCAAAAACAAACCAGTCGTTAATAAAATAGCACCCCATTCGTGGGATGTATAAAGGAAAAGTACGTTTTGAATGATGCCCCTAAAGAATGTCTCTTCGAACAGTGCCGCTATGAACATAAATAGGAAAATCCTTGGCAGGGAATCGTCTTGATAGGAATTATTATTGTCATCGATATAAGTCGATGGGATCGTAAAAGTCAGAACGACTCCGTATATAACTAAAGCAATGGATGAAACAACTACAATCATGATAGATTCCATTGGATGATCAAATGAAAGTAGATTTTGTATGGTGAGGATGTCATAAACTAACAAGGCAAATATGATAGCCATACAAATAAATGTGAATGAAGTAAATACGATCATCATGTCTTTAGTTTTGGATTCATCTGTTCTTTTTTTAGATCCATTGTTCACTTGATCCATTTATATGACTTCCTTTCTAGATGACGTTGTTCAAGCTGAAATACTATCTGGTGATTCATAAACTTTCTAAAATGCCCTCATTTTCTAGGGAGCGTTCCATTCGTTATCTTATTCATCATTTTATCTTAGAAGGCATGACCCAAACTTTATACCGGTCCTCTCGTGTGTTTTCTGTAATCACCTTGAATTCTTCTATCGCAGCAAGTCTAAAAGCTAATGCATACGCTATTTTATAATCTGGTGTGTCATAGCCATCATACAATCTAGCATACATGTCATTTGCTAATGAATCGGCCCAAACATCCGCTTCGAACATGCTATCGAATATAATATCCTCAGTTTTCCACCTATGCGTCATCTTTTAACCTCCAATTATTGAGTTCGATTCATTAGAAATTTTTAAAAGCTACTATATCCCTTTTCCTTCTACTTGAAAATGATAGTCATTATCACTTGTTTATTGTATACTAAAAGCAGTCTTCCTCTACTTGATTTCATGTAAGGATCTGTTAACATACTTTCTCGTAGGGATCAGCTTTATTATACAAAGAAAGGACGAGTTAATAAAACATATATACATATTTTGCAACAAACATATGGTTTTCTACCTGTATTCCAATGTAGGGTAGAGTCATTCGTAAATTCATCAAAAGTGAGGTTAATTATTGTGAAAAAATGGTCATTATTTGTATTCATATTTGCCTGTATGCTTGTGATTTCCGCATGCGGATCGAAAGAAATGGATACACAAACAGACAAATCGTCTAGCGCTACTCAAGAAGGCACGGAATCGACTGAAATCAAGATTAAGCATGAACTTGATGATCAAGAAGTAGTTTTGAATAAAGTTCCAGAAAAAGTTGTAGTATTGGATTTTGGTGTTTTAGATACGTTAGATTCATTAGGTATTGAAGTTGCAGGTGTTCCACAAAATGCGGTACCTGAGTATCTAAAAAAATACGCTGGATCTGAGTATACGAATGTCGGAAGTTTAGTGGAACCGGATTTTGAAGCAATTGATGGAATGAAACCAGACCTTATTATAATCGGAGATCGTCAAGCTGAAATGTATGACGAATTCAAAAGTATTGCGCCAACCGTTTATATGAGTGTTGACTTTACGAACTATATGGATTCATTTACAAACAATATGGAAACGATTGCGACTATATTTAATGAAAAAGAACAAATCGACAAAGAAGTAGCTGAAATAAATGAAAAAGTCGAGGCTGTTCAAGAGAAAACGAAAGATCTAGATGCGAAAACGTTAATTGTCATGGTCAATGAAGGTAAAATAAGTGCCTATGGACCTGGTTCACGTTACGGTGGATTCATCCATGATGTGGCTGGATATAAAGCGGTAGATGAAAATATTGAAAAAGCGAAATTTGGTCAATCCATTAACTTCGAATATATAACGGACAAAAATCCAGACATTATCTTTGTGGTTGACCGTAGTGCAGTGCTAAATCCGTCGCATGATAGTGCGAAGGAAGTAATAGAAAACGAGCTTGTGAAAAGAACCAACGCGTATAAGAATGACCATATTATTTATCTGGATACAGAAGCATGGTTTTACGGCGGCGGATTGCAATCATCTAAAGTGATGGTTGAAGATACAAATGCGTATTGGAATTAACAAGATACACATATCATTGTTTTTAAACTAAAGAAAAACCATCTAAAGCTCTCCCTTTGCATTAGATGGTTTTTTTCTGTGTAATCAAGTGAACATCGCTTGACCCCGGTGCTATACTCATCTCACTAGTCCCCTATGTACGTCTCTTTACTACTTAACTTCACTAAAAATGGATATAGAATCAGAACCAAAATAAATAAAATAGGAAATAAGCTGAAAATTATAGCCCCAGGAATGTCAAAAAACAGTTGAATTAGTAATGGCAATAAAACAATCATAAGTGAACATACCCATTTTCCCCTTAGATTTTTGCGTTTGATACTGTGTTTTATCGCAATGAGGGCAAGTCATAGAAGGGTTCAATGTGGAAGTCTTTTTTATTGTTTGCATCCAACTCCATTTATTATGACAAATTTGGCATGTTGGCATATAAATCACTCCTATATTTCTTTTAACTGGCCTTTTAACTGAATGGAATATCTAAAGCCATGCCCACTAACCTTGTGCAGAATTCCTTTTTTTAATTAATAAATCCGAAACTACAAATGATATTACGGGAACTAATGGCAACAAAATTATCCAATTTCTGAAGCTAAAATAAAGTAAGGGCGCAATAAAAGTAATTGTACCAAAAAATATAGTTAATCTGGACTTACTCTTTAGCCCTAGAAAAAGAAGAATAAGTGATATGAACATCATTAATCCCACGAAAATTTTTAACAAAACATCCACCCTTTCACTTGTTAATCGCATAGAGCTTGTACAACAATCTGAACCCGTTAACGGATAATCGGAGCAATAATTAACAGTATTATAGAGCTTGAAATTAGAATGGTGCTAATTATTCTTGGTAGTTTTACTTTTTGGTCGCCTTTATAAAATCCAGAGAACTGAAGCTTGTTTCTATACAAAACAAAAAGAATAATTAGAATGGATATCCCTACTAGCCAAGCACCATTAGTATCATCTACGTTTATTCCAAAACTTGCATAGATTAAGTTCACTAGTCCACCTAATAAACCTCCAATAATTAATAATATAATTGCAATTCGAATCAATTCCAAGCCTGCTCCCAATCCTTTTTTCATTTATTCACCCCTTACAATATATAATTCCTTTTAAGCATCTTATTTCTCAAAATGGCACGTTAACAGTGTAATTTTTACTAAACAACGGCCCCCTAATCTTGAATTGTTAAGGGGCTACAAGCTCCACTTTTATTCTGTCTGGGTCTTCAAAATAAACAGCATAATAGTCATTTCCACCAGCGAATGGATGCTTTATTGTATAAAGTATAGAAATCCCCTTACTTTTCAATTTCTCTGTTATGTCATCGACGTGTTGACGTGAATCAGCGTGAAATGCTAAATGATTTAATCCCACTCTAGATCTATGATAGGGGACGTCAAGAAAACGTTCTTCTGTTTGAACAAAAACTAGATAAGTATCATCTAATTTCCAACTTCGTCCGCTTTCCCACTCTTGAAAGGAACTGTATCCTAATTCCTCAAGAAACCAACCCCAAAAATTGATTGTTCTTTTCAAATCCGAAACATATATCTCAACGTGATGAAGTAATCCTTTCGACAATAAATAACGCCCCTTTATTTGTTCAAATGGTCCCATTTAGGCACAGTTCTTGTTCTGTTATCGCCCTCGATTGATGAATTACTGTTTTCTTGATAAAACAACATAAGTAGCAGAACAAAGAAAGAGTACTACACCAATAGCAAGCAAATACTTAAAAAGTCATGTGGCATAAAACCTATAGAGAATATCAAAAATAGTATAGACGCTACAAAAAAGCGATCACCCTTTGTTTCTTTATCCACGCTATACCAATTTAAGAGAACAAGAATATAAGCTTATAGCCAAAGTATTTATTAGTAATATTAACCATATCCTTATTTTCCCATCGTATGAATCCTCGATCATCGGATTTGTTTGCTAGGCAATGTTCGCCCAGTTGGCGCCTTTATTTATGGAACTACCAAAGTGGTTCATCTTTTCCAGTTAATTTGATTTTCGAAATTATAAACGGAACAAATAGTAGACTTAACCATCCCAAAGTTAATAACCTCTGCGATTCAGCTGAGATGTATTGTCTGTCACCACAATTGGGGCAGTCTTTCCCCTTCTTTGAAAATCCAAGAGCGATTAAGTCTTTTGCATTCCACTTGAAATTACAGTTCGTGCAACGTGGCATGACGATACCTCCTATTCTTCTTTAACCAACACCCATGTTCTTAATGAAAAACTAACTTCCAGTAAAAACATGGACTACTCTACTATTCTTACGTTCACATAGTAGAGTAGGTTTCACTTTTTTGAAGGTTTCGAATTCATATAACGATGTTCCAGCCTTCTCCCTATTGTTACTACTCTATGTATTTTAAAAAAAGCACCGCAATATGCGATGCTTTCCTCTACTTTCCTACTTATTGATGACGCAAAATAAATCGTAATTTCTTCAACCCTTTTTTCGATTTCTTCACCGCCACATAAACTCGCGCAAATAACTTTTCTACCTCTGTGCGTTCTTCATTGGTCACATTATGCGGACTATATTTGGCTTTTTGATAAATTTTCAAACTGTCTTCTGTGTCTTGTCGTAGTTGCGGATCAATTCCCCCAACTGCGTCAGGTATAGTTTCAAATGAAGGCAGTTTCGCAACAACTTGTTCTTTTTCTAACATTTGCACCATGAGCTGGACATGGTTCACAACCGCTACTCGATGATCTTTCACATGGAGTTTGTTTTGTCGTTTTCTCTTTCTTAAGACGTATAATACAATCAGGATGAATAGAATCACGACGATGAGCATATTCAACCAGAACCACAACACCGTGTTTGGATTCACTTGCTTTGCATCTTCTGGTTTGTCCTGATCTTGCTGCACTTCCGTCGTATCATTCGGTTCGGGTTCCGCTGTACTTCCACCGGTGACATCCGGTGAATCAGCACCCGAAGCTGGATAGTCTTTTTTATTGATTTCCGGCATTTTCTCAGCATACCCCGGTGTCACTTCAATCGGTACCCAACCGACCATATCGACGTAGATTTCCGTCCACGCATGAGCATTTTTCTCGCTGACATTGATTTCACTGAATGACTGTAGATCTTTCACGTCATCCATCCCGACGATATAGCCTTCCGCATAACGCGCAGGTGTGCCGAGCATTCTGAATGCTAATGTCGCGATCGTTGCGTAGTGAACGGAGTAGCCTTCTTTTGACTCTTCCAATATACCCGTCACAAAATCCTGATCATGTATCGGTTCGGCACGTTCGTTATAACTCATCGACTGTGCCAAGAAACGTTCCACTTCTTGAATCGTTTGTTCATATGGTAAACGTCTTTCTGAATCGAGTACGCTCTCGTCCAAATGGTTACGCAACACATTTAAGCTATCTTGCGGCACAGTAAGATATTCATTGTAGACGTATTGATTGTAATGACTTTCACGACGTAAATAGTCGGTGTCTTTTGTTGCATACAACGCATTCGCGATTTGCGGATAATCGGTGTACGGCGTCAACATATAGTTCATTTCCACTATGCGTCTGCCGAATATCCCTGTCGCATGCAGCGCGTCTGCTTGTTTCGTACGGATAATGTTTGTATCGATCCCAGCCAACTCATACGGCGCATAAATATATCGACTGGATGCACCGACATTTTGAATGACGAGTTTCGCCTCTTCGTACTCCTCTGGCAAACTGCTTTTCGCAGCCAAACTCAGCTGTTTCGCTCCGGTGAAATCTTCTTTCTCTAGCGCTTCAAGCAATGACTTCTCTTTCCTATATGCGTCGCCCTCGATTTCCTTCCAGCCAACCGGTGTGTAAGTCGAACCGACGAATCCTTTCAAATACAGTGGACTCGGATTTTCCATCGCGACTTTTAACGCAGTATGGTCGTCCGGTGTAAACGTAGATAGCCGATGGAAGTTTCCGCCTGTCAGAACAGGTGCGCCGCCTTTAAAATAGCGGAACTTCTCACCTTGGTAACGTATAGTGTCTTCCCATTTCGAACTGCCCGTGAATTCTCCATTGCCGTTTTGATTAATTGCCGTATAAGCAAACATCAGCACGATCAATGAAATAGGTAAGATCGCCATCCGTTTCCACCAACGCAATGAAAGATGATTCATATACAGCAGTGTCAAAATCAATACTGCGAAAAACAAAATATCCAGCATCAATGATGGAGACGTGCCTAGAAGTACTTGAATCGACCAAATCACAAGTGCAAGCGTCACGACGATCCAACGTTTTTGATTAACAATCGCATAATAAATGGCACTGCCGACTAATAAAGCGATTTGACCGAGGATCATACCGTTCAGCCAGGAGTCTGTTTCATTTACAGACAATACATCCAAATATAAATGCTTGCGCTCTGCAAGCGTTACAAACAAGGCGTTAATCGTCCGCTTCACGTCATCCACGTACTTCGATAGGAAGAGTAAGCTGAAGACGACACTCGCGATTAATACGACGTCACCGCCACGTTGTTTCCACTGAATGCGCGCGACCATCCACAGCAACACGAGCACTAGCGCGGGAACGATATGAATTTCCGGAAACAACATCGCACGGATTACAAGGAAGGCTGACACTAGCACACTATACGCTACTACTCCATTGATCCATTTCATACAGCGGATCCCTCCCTATTCTCCGAGATCACGATCGTTTGATATTCCGTGCTGCGCGCATTATTTGTCGTCAACACGATACAGTGTGGATACGTTTTTCTTAACCTTTTCCATTGTTCATCCGACATCGATAACGCGGATGCACTTCTTGTTAGTACTTCTTTTATCGCCAGTGCAGCTTCATGTTCATTTTTAATCGTCAACTGCTCACTTGTTGTGTGATCTACTAGAAGCTGGACTTCATGATGGCCTGCGACATAGGAATACAGCAAAGCGGAAAACGTTTCGATGAATTCATCATAGAGTGCGACGCGTTTTGTAAACGACGTGAAATCAATCGTCATCATTACCGCATCCCCTATGAGCGTGTCATGCTGTTTGACGAATAGCTCATCCACTTTACTTGATAACTTCCAGTGAATTTGTTTAACTGAGTCGCCTGGTTTATAGACCGATACGTCCGCAAGCTCTTCGCCATCGATTTTCTTCATCGGAATCGCACCTGGCGTTTGCAGTACATGCTGATTCTGCTCGATGCGTTGAAGTTTCAAGAAATACAGATTCGGCATGATTAACATCGCGGACTGCGTATCGATCTTCTGCACTGAACGGAAGAACGCGAAACTGTCTTTGATCGTTATCTGTTTCATTCTTATCGTCACTTGTCCCATATATTTCTGTGGCAGAATGAATGCAAATTCTTCCGCACTCTTCGCGGGGATGGACAAGATGTGCTCGTGACTTTCTTGCCTGCCCGTGAATACGTGCTCGATGACGAGATGCATATGTAGTTGTGTGACGGGTAATCGACTGGTATTTTCTACGCGCAGTTGATAGCCCATCTGTTCATTCTTATATAGTTCATTCGCTGCTATGATCTCGCAATGTAATTTTCCTTTTACGAGATAGACGCTTAACACGAGCCACAGCCAGACAATGAATGATCCGATTGCGAACAGTAGCGCGAAATGCGTCGTCGTAAAGATGAAAAATGCGAGCGTAAACAGCAACCAGACGACGCTGATCAGTAATGTAAACACCATACGATCAGCCCTTAAAATGTCGCAAGCATTGCTTGATCGGGCGTGGCAACACTTTGCAGTAGTTTTTCGAGTAGCGCATCTTGTTCTTGTTCAGCGCCTGGTACGCTCGACAGGATAATGCGGTGTCGGCTCGTCGGTAACCACACAGCATGGACGTCTTCTGGAATGACGTAATCACGGTCTTGCATGAAGGCATGTGCTTTCGCCATCTGGCAGAGTGCGAGTGCGCCACGTGGGCTGATTCCTTGATGAATGGACGGATGGTTTCGCGTTTTCTCGGTGAGTGCCGTGACGTAACGCAAGATTTCTTCGTGAATGAAGAGATTTTGTACTTGCTGTTGAAGCGCTAATAATTCGTTTTTTGTAATGATCTGCTCGAGTGAAGATAGCGGATCGGTCTGCTGTCGATTTTTCAGCATTTCGACTTGATCCTCAAAATCAGGATATCCGACGCTTAATTTTGTCATGAAGCGATCAATTTGCGCGCTCGGTAGCGGTTGCGTTCCGATTGTGCCGTAAGGGTTTTGCGTCGCAATGACGTGAAACGGTGCGGGCAATGGATACGTCACACCGTCAACAGTTACTTGTCTTTCCTGCATCGCTTCAAGTAATGCCGCTTGTGTTCTTGAAGACGTCCGGTTGATTTCATCGCCAAGCAATAAGTTACACATGACGGCACCTTCTTTAAAGACAAATTCATTTTTTTCTTTATCGAACATCGTGAAACCGATGACGTCAGATGCCACGACGTCTGGCGTGAACTGGATACGGTTCGAATCGAGACCGACGACCCGGCTGAATGCTTTTGCCAGTGTCGTTTTCCCGACTCCCGGTAAATCTTCGAGCAGTACATGTCCTCCAGCTAGAAACGTCATCCACACTTTTTGGATGACGTCGTCTTTCCCGTTAATTACTTTTTTCATTTCATTGAGTACGTGTGTTGATTGATTGCTCATTCGTCAGTTCCTCCTGTTGTTGCTGTTCACAGCGTCCACGATATCGTCCGCTGTGATAGCAAATGGAAATAATCCTCGCGCGATTTTACTCGCCGCGGTTGTATAAAATCGATTGGACGTAAAGAACGTCTTCGGGTTATTGATCGCGAGCAGTGATTTGTCGAACAACATGCCGACACGTGTAGACACTTCAGCCGCGAATTCAATATCGTGCGTTACGATGATCGTCGTGATATTACGTTTTTGCAGTGTTTGAATCAACTGAATCACTTCTTTTTTCGACATGACGTCCATTCCTTTAGTCGGTTCATCGAGCAATAAAATAGATGGATTATGCAGCAATAATTTCGCCAATGCGATTTTTTGCTGCTCACCGCCACTTACATCAAATGGGTTTCTCTTTGCTAACTGTTCAATTTGTAGCTGTTTCATCATATCCGTAACAGTGGATTCTCTTTGCTCTTTTGGCAACTTTTGCACAACAGCCAGCAGTTCTTCGTTCACTGTCGAGTGCATAAATAACGCTTGCGGATTTTGCGGCAATAACACGATATTGCCTTTCCACTTGGCCGGCACGACATCATCTATAAGGATCTTGCCTGCGTATGGCTTATTCAATCCCGCGAGCAACTTCAAGAACGACGACTTCCCGACCCCATTTCCTCCGACGATTGTGAAAATCTCTCCACGGTGAATTGTCACGTTCATATCCGCAAGCAAATCATCGCTTTTACGGTTATAACGGAAATACAGATTTTTCACTGTAATGAGAGGGGGATGCTTTTTCCTCATCGGATCCATCGGCGGTACAGCGGGTGGGTAGCGCCGAATGAAGTCCATCCCTTCGCGCACAGTAATCGGCGTGTTCTCCAGAAAACCAAGCTTATAATAAACACGCATCGCCGCAGTGAGTGCGTCAAGCATCGGATGGTCGAGTAACGAATGACCGATCAACTTCGGCGTCGAGTCGTACAGAAGCGAGCCGTTTTCCATGAATAATACGCGATCACAGACAGGCAACAATTCTTCTAGCCGGTGTTCGACAACGAGAATCGTCATGCCGAGTTCTCGGTTGATTTTATCAAGCAACGTCAAAAACTCGGAAGCCGCGATCGGATCGAGCTGAGAAGTCGGTTCATCGAGCAATAAAATATCCGGTTCCATCGCAAGCACTGCCGCTAAATTGACGAGTTGTTTCTGCCCGCCCGATAAGTCGCTAACGCTGTCATGCAACCAGTTCTGAATGCCGAAGAAACTGGCCACTTCCGCAATTTTTCGCTGCATCTCTTCCGTCGAGACCCCCATATTCTCAAGTCCGAACGCGAGCTCTTGCCAGACTTTCTCCATGACGATCTGCCCGTCTGGATTTTGCATCATATAGCCGATCGCGGTCGCCGTCATTGTAGCCGGCAGATCATCAAGTTTTTGACCGCTGAAATACACATTACCGCTCAGTTTACCAGTCGGTCGCATTTCCCGCTTCAACATCTTGAGTAACGTCGACTTTCCAGAGCCCGTAGGACCGAATAACATCACGAATTCCCCTGGCATAATCGAAAAAGAGACGTCACGCAAGACTTGTTGATCTTCATAAAAGAAGTTTAGATTTTCGACTGTAAGTATCGCCATTTGACACTCTCCTTCGCTTCATAGATAAACGGCAACAACATCAGTAAGCTAATAATGACATAATGTCCTGCCCCCAGTGTCTGTTCACTAATTTCCGGGTAATACTGCGTTTGGTGTTGCGTGAAGTACCCGATATAATAGAGAAGAAATAAAACGAGTCCTGCAGTCAGCACACCGTCACGCTTCGTAAAGCGCATGACTTTATACTCTGTCCTCGCTTTCGTCATACCATATCCACGTGCTTTCATGACGTCTGGCTTCACAAAGACGAACTCAGCCGTCTGGACAAGTGTCTGCCGCCATAAAGCGAACGCTCGATGAAATTTCACGAATCTGCTGGAAACTTTGTAATAACCAATCCCACGCTGCGCCATTTGCTTTTCCTGCCATTTCGTTTTAAATATCGGGATGAAGCGCCATAGCATCGAAACGAGAATACCAAGATTAGCAGACACTTTCGTCAGTACAGCAAGTATTTTATTCGTCGTGAAAATCTCGAAATAACTCTTCATCCAAAAACACGTCGCGACAATGGCCCCCGCTAGAACGAGACCTTTCGTTACAGCTTCCCGCGTCACCGCATGGTCGTTCAGGAAAAATAAAGGAGTGAAACCGTTATGCACATACGATGGGTACGCGACCGCAATGAATAGAAAGACGAAAAAGTAATACAATAGATCTTTACTTGCCGCCCGTACTCCGTGCAACATGGAGAAATACAGAATGCCACCGACGAGCGAAAACGCCACGATGATCGGATGAAACGAGCTGAACATCGTGACGAGGACAACGGTCATATAGACAAGTAGCAATACAGGATGAAAGTTCGAAAATGCGCTCATCTAGTTTCCTTCTTTCTTTGTTTGGAGTATGTAGCCATCCAGATCCCGTCCTAGATCACATGTGTAGTGGAATTCGACTTCATCGCCGTCATGCAGTTTGTATTGACTAACCCCCTGACTCGGGAATTCGCCGTTTACTTTATACATCCAACCACTTAACGGACCGCAATTAAACTCATACAAATAGTTGATGCCTTGAACGTAAATACTGTTGTAGATATTATAGTCGGCTCCTTGGTACTCCATTGGGATGCGGTGGTGGCGAGTCGCGCGGTCGAGAAGATCAAACGCAGTATCGCCACTGCGCAACACATATTCTGATTTCGCAAGTATTTCACCGTCTGGTTCGATATATTTCTCAAGACCAGCTTTTAACTGATCCATCGAATCGAGAACGGTGTCACTACGTATTTCGAGCGTCACTGTCTCTGAGTCTTCAGTGATTTCGTCGACATGTGTCAAATAATATTCTTCCACCGACTGGATTTTCGTACCTGCAATGAGCCATCCGACAATAAAGAGGATGAATGCTACGACTAATAGATCTTTCTTCATTATATCCCTCTAGTCTCTCTGACGCCTTCTTTTTTGTATTCTTACTAGAATTATGATGATCAATCCCGCCGCCACGATTCCAAGTAGCCATGAAATTCGCTTCGCACGAACAGCATTGTCGATTTGCGTTTTCGATTTTTTAAGATCTTCATAGTTTAAGACTTTCTCTTGATCATATGGAGCCAATGCGTTGAATCGTTCCAAAATCGCATCCACATTGTCACGGTCTTTACTTGTCAAATCAGTGAATGGATACAGTTGATCCAGCACCGTTTCGTTAATGCTTTGTATTTCGGTTTCGATCTTTTCCATGTCTTCTTTATATCGATAGAGTTGTACAAGCTCTGCTTCATAATCGTCTTTATTGTCCGCTTGTTCGAACTGATCAATTAGCGATACGACATCGATATAGTGTTCTGTCGTAAGTGGTGTTGGAATGGCGTTGATTTTTTCTACATCTTGTTCACTGATGTTTTGTGGCGCAGTTTGCTCCTGATAAATCGGGGCAATCGTGCCGTTTCCTTTCGTATAAACGTCGTAGTTTTCACTAAACGCAGGTAAATCAAGTTCGATCGACTGTTTCTCTGCGGCTTCTACGAGCTTATGGAAGTTGTAGACATACGAACGCTCTTCTATCGGGAAGTTTTCATATGTATCAAGTAATTGCTGAAGCTGTTTAGCGTCTGTGTTGTCATGGATGTCCTGAATGGCTTCCATCAATTCAAGCATTTGCTGCTTCATTTCGACCGGATTTTCAGGGCGGAAATCATACATCGAGCGGTAACCGTTTTCAAGGCGATAGAGTGACACGAGCGCATAGAGCACTTGCTCAGACGCCATCGAGTTTGATTCATCCGGCAAGGAAGAAGGATTGTCCGCATTATACGTTTTCGCATGGACAAACCCTCCGTCGTCCAGTTGATAGCTCATGATGAAATCGAGCAATGAATGATTGCCTTTTAAAAAGCGTTCGTCTTCTTCGGGATGAATGCCAAGAGACGTCAACGCGACGAGAACTTGAGCGGCACTTTCGACGTTGTCGTCATTTTGCGCGCTAAAGCCGCCAGACGATGTTTGCATATCCGACAATTTTCCGAGTGCTTCGTCAATGATCGTATGCATCGTTTTCGTTACTTCTTTATCCGCATCCTTCTGAATATACGTGAATTCTTCGGTACTTTGATAATACGGTGCGAGCGCCTGTACTGCCATCGCAGTCATATCCGGCTCCGCTTCGTCTCCGTAGAACGAAAATCCACCATCTTCGAGTTGCAGTGAAATGATTTCTTTGATGATCTCAATTCTTGTCATATCCGCGTTATCCGGCACTTTATATCGCATGCTGTCAAGTGTAATCAGCCCCCAGATCCAGCCGTTAATGCCCTGTGCGCCGAGTGACGTCGTCAATCCACGGTTATACGTACCGTCCGCGATCAAGTCAATATCGGAAACTGCCGTCGGGTCGCCGCCAGCTGAAAGGATCGCCAGTGAAATCCGGTGCCACTCTGTCGCTTTCATTTCACTAAGTTTTTCAGTCGTTTTATAGCGCTCGATGACATAGTTCTTGATGACCGCAAGATACGCGGAGTAATCGTCAGGATAGCCGATGCGGCCGAGGCCTACTGGATACCAATCACCATTCGTATTTCCCGCGTGCGCTAGAAACGGCTTACTGAGCAGCGGTGCCGATTCGTCAATTTGTTCATCTTGTTTTTTCCACGCAATAATTTCTTCGATCGTGTGCAGCAGGGATTCTTCTTTTTCCGGTGTCGCGAACGCAACAGACGGCTGGAGTACTACCACCGTCATCATAATCGTCACAAGCCACGCAGTTAATTGTCGCATTCCGTCACTTCTCTTTCGTTACCATTCTTTATTCCAATTATCATTCGTGCCATTTCCTGACGCTTCATGCCCACCGATGTCTTTTCCGTAATGAAGAGTATAGCGCACTCTCACTACATCTCCATCTAAGAAATAGGCATCCGAAAAGCCATAGTTCGGATAGTCATTATTGACGCTAAACATCCAGCCGGAGCCATTCGCGAAATCGAATTCACTTAGACTATCCGGTGAATACGCATCGCGATTTGAAGTAGTGGAAACTTTCTCGACTATTTCCCATAAATCGTCGGGAATCGCTACATGATTTAGCATGCCAGGCTTACTAACATCTCGTAAATAGAAACTGCTGTCGAAATTTCCCGTTTTGCCGTAATCATAGCCATGATCTCGCATAAATTGGTCGAGGATATACGACCCTTTTTCCCCTTGATGAATATCCATTTTTGTCGGTTTAATCAAATACGGAACACCAAGAACAGAAGCTTCTAGACTGATCGTCACTTGTCCGATGATGCCATCTTCTGCCGGTGCAACGGACGTGATCGTAAATTTCTCGGTCACCGTCCGCTCTTCGTCATCCCATACTTTGATGGTGACGGTGTTTTGTCCGGTCTGCAACGTCAGTTTATAACTCGTTTTTGCACTGTCATCCCAAGTGAACGGCACGTTTTCACCATTCACTTGCACGAGAACGTTTTTCCCTCTGATTCGTTCACCAGAAGCAGTCACTGGCCAAACGTTGATCGTTTTAATATCACCTTTGACTTTGCTGCCGGACTTGAGATCGGTCACGAGCTTCGGTGCGTCGGGATCGACTTGTGGTTTTTCATTGACGTTCGGATCGTTGTAGGAAATTTTATACTGTCTTTCAATTTTTTCATCTTGATAGTTTCCTAATAATTTGACAACGTTCGTTCCATTGATCAGCTGCACGACATAATTCATACCGTCTGCCGATTCGACCTCTTGATCGTTCACTGTGACGCTGAGTGGTACGTCTGCTTCATTCGCAGTAGCTTTTGCGTAAAATGAAAAGTCTGCGCTGTTTACTTGTTGGTCTTTTAAGTCGGTGTTCAACTTAATGGAGATTTTTTCTTTTTCATAGATCACGGTATAGTTTTGCTCTGCTTTTTTGCCGTTTACTTGCGCGGTAAGCTTGAACGTGTTTTCACCTTCGACTAGTGTCGCTTTATAGGCGCTGCCAGTCAGTGGTTTAAGTTCTTTGTTATTCATGAAGACGTTGAGCTTGGCATCTTGTTCACCTTGTGTAGCTGTAGCTGTGAATGAAATGGTGTCTTCGATCACCGTTTGATCTTTTAATTCGGTTATGATCACGATATCTTGACTGTTTAAGGTCACGCGATACGACTGGCTGACGCGCAATAGTTTGTTGTCTGTTTGTTTATAGATCATTTGGAATTGAATATCGTTCGTGCCTTCTGTTAATGAAAGGACACCTTTATAGTCACTCAATTTCTTACCGTTTACCGTAACCTTCATTTCCTGGGCAATGAGTGTTTCATCCAAGTGATTTACCGTGACACTGTACAATGGATCGGTAACGGTTTCATTATTGGTGATACTTGTTGTAAAATAGCGATTTTGCTGATCCGCGATGTCGACGATTTCGATATCGGGACGGCTGTTCGGTTTTGGTTTACCGGAAGCAGGTGTCGTGTTGCCGCCAGCAGGGACTTTATCATTTGGAGCCGGTTTCGTGTCCTGTGCAGTAGTCTCAGGATTAGCGAGTGGCTTATTTTGCGAATCCAGCTCGGTATTTTGTGGTTCTTGCGGCTGTTCTTCCGACTTCTGTTGCGATTTGTCCGGAGTTGTCGGTTGTTGCGAGCTTGACGAGTTTTCTTGGTCAGTCTTACTATCTGTCGTTTGATCGGATTCCGCATCAGGTAGTCCACCGCTAGCTAATTTCAGCGTAGAAGCTTCTATTTTTTCATTGAAATTAAACGAAGCGGTTTTTTCAGTCGATGTGGCTGCATAGGCAATCGTGCTAAATAATAGTAAAAATATGAGGCTGTAATAGATTGTGTTTTGATATTTCATGAAGGTGTTTTTCATTTTTTTCATTCAATCCAACCCTTCTTTTCTAGTAAAGGTATGTTATACGCAGTGGCTAATTCATTAAAAAAGCCCCCACCTCCTGATAGAGATGGGGACCATGTATGTTCAATAATTAGACAGCGCAAATTGAATGATACACAATTCACCCTTTACCGGAAGGTGTCATGCTTACATACTTTGGCAAGTCTCCTGACTTAGGGAAATGTTTTCCCATTACAGTGGCCGGACCGCTCAGGATTTACACCTGATTCCTATTTACTCTTCGTTTACTTGACGAAGAACCAAAATATTCTATATAACTGCTACTAAGCATATAGTTTTTGCGGGGTAAAATCAATAGACGGGGAAAGTACATCGCGTGATTTTGTCTATCGCATGAGACTGTGTTTTTTATTTTAGTTACAGCACTTTATTTAGCAAAGTGGCTCGTTAGTTAGTATTATTATGCAGTTCAAACGACTCTTCAAGATCATCCCATTTTACATGTACTTTTATGACCTCATCTTCACCTACTTTTGCCCCGCCTTTTGAACCTCCTGAAGACGAAAATATTCCTGTTGACGGAGGCTCCGTAAACTCTTCAGCTACACGCCCACTACCGCTGGTGGTTTCATAGGAGTATTCGATTTTTTGTAATGAAGACAACTCTTTCAAAGAACCTTTGTATTTTAATATAAACCTATCATTATCCTCATTCGAATATTTTTTTTGCCCATCATTTTCTACCCATTTTTCTGTCCCGTTATAAGTGTATTCAGCTTCCCAATGCTCACTTTCCCCATTAAACATATAATTATGGTTCGTAGTTTTTGAACAAGCTGTTAAGAACATGATTGTAAAAAATATAGTCATTAATTTCTTCAAATAAACTTCCCTCAAGTACATATTGAATTGGATTTTCACTATAAGTTAACTATTTCAACATACTTGTACAATACTTTAACCGCTACTAAATGGTTGCTATAGCAAGCGATCGGTGTTCAATAACCGCATTCGTTAATTTAACTCTCATGCCAACAATTCCAAACGCTTTTAAAGTATTCCGATAAAACTCCATTTCCTTGAAATCTATCTTCAAGAACAACATGAACCTTTTGAAATTCATCTTTAAGTTTTTCGTCTGATCTCGGAAAAGATCCCAAGTAAGAATATTTATACACTGGTTCATCTGGACAAATTTCATAAGCACGCTTTAACATGGAAATCCCTTTTTCTTCCCAATACTCAAATTCTCCAAAATAATATGGGAATAATGAAATCATATAACCAAAACACCATAAAAAATCCTCATTTATCCCCCAATTAACCAATCCAAAATCTGTAACCTGACGTAATATAGTCTCTAATTCATCAAAATCTACATCCTGAATCTCTACTGGTCCTTCTTCTGTTAGAACATACCAACAAAAAAAGCCAAGACGAATAACAGTCTTTAAATCATCAGGATTTTGGTTCCAGTTGTTTATCAAGAGTGATTTTGCTTCATTCCACTCCCCTTTATTTTCTAGTGTATCAACTTCAGCCCAACGCCAATCAATCATTGACAGTACACCTCACATCCTAAATGCTATTTATACGTTTCAAAGCATTTATCTCATTCTGCTTAGATCGGGTTCTTATTTAATTAAATGGTCCGTTAACGGATAATCGGAGCAATAATTAATAGTATTATAGAGCTTGAAATTAGAATGGTGCTGATTATCCTTGGTAGTTTTACTATTTGATCGCCTTTGTAAAATCCAGAGAACTGAAGCTTGTTTCTATACAAAACAAAAAGAATAATTAGAATGGATACCCCTACTAGCCAAGCACCATTAGTATCATCTACGTTTATTCCAAAACCCGCATAGATTAAGTTCACTAATCCACCTAATAAACCTCCACTAATTAATAATATGATTGCGATACGAATCAATTCCAAGCCTGCTCCCAATCCTTTTTTCATTTTTTCACCCCTTACAATATATATTTTCTTTTAAGCATCTTATTTCTCAAAACGCACGTTAACAGCGTAATTTTTACTAAGCAACTGCCCCCGAATGTTGAATATTACTTTTACTTAAGATGGTTCCAAAACATTGAAAACACGCCTTCATTCATTTCAAAATAGACATCTGCCAATCCATAATAGATATATCCATCTCTTAGAAGAGTAAGTTTAACCGTTGAACCGTCTTTTAATTGTAAAGCTAGCTCTCTGTATTCCTCATTGTTTCGAGAATTATTTATTGGGTCTGAATCTTGTTCACGAGGAAGAGGCTTTGTTTTGTTCAGCTCTTTTAGGAAAGTATTTAATGCGTCCATATCGAAAATCGGCTTGTAATTATCAATATCGTTATCCCAATCACTGAAGGCTCTCCACTGGGCAGAGTTTACATTTCCCACCAGATTTAATTTGCCAAATACATCCTTACCACTGCTTATTGTAATTCCGTTAAGGTTTTCAAAAAACTCCGCGTATTTATTTCCATCCTGTCCTTGATCAACCATTATTCTAAAGTTTTTATCATAGCCTTTCACAGAATAAACATCCGTTACTCCAATTGTAGAAGCTAACTCTTCGTCATATTCTTTTTGTCTACTCCATTCATCAATATTCCCTTTAGTAGTTCCAAGTTTATCGTCTTTAAGAGCTTTTGCATCTGTCGGATTTATTTTTGTGTTTGTTTGGGTGTAAATCTTTCCGTTATATACAATTAAGCCAACCATGTCTGCATTTAAAGAATCTTTAGGTAATTTAATAGCTGGGATTTCTACACTTCCATTTTCATGATCAACAGGTGGCTCCTGATTGCCTGTTAAATTATTCGGAATAACATAATTAATTAAAGTGAATGCTCCAACAGAGATAAATAAAGCAATAACAATCCCGATTCCTTTTACATTAAATCTTTCTCTGTACTTTTTAATACTATCCCTCCTAATAGTATTAGACCGAGATAAGTTAAATAAGTTACATATTTGAATATAATAGCCCTATTGCGGTATTGGAGGCATCTGCTTATAAAGCCAAGGTGCCTAATTTAAAAAGTCTTTTTAAAATCACATATATATATCTATTAGACTGGATTTGAACTTTCATTGCCACTACTATCTGTACAATAATGGATTTTTCTCGATTTATCCAATACCACTAGATTCATAATAAGACCCAATACCAAAAAAGCAAAAGAGCCTATACTATATACTAATTGAATCCCAAGCAGCAGTAATAAAGGATTTTTCCATTTAGAAAATTGCAACATCGCTACCACTCCAAAATTCATTATTTGATGACACAAAAAAGAAATCCCACCCCCAAGTTATTAGACTTGAGGACGAGACTTCCTGAATTTAGAAGTTCACGATGTCTTTGATTAGAGCTATCCACGACTGATTCTTCTTCGGGAAATAGGAGGTTGAAGTGCGAACCTTATCACGTAAACGAACCCGTTAACGAAATAAAACAATTCATTAGTAAGATATTTTCTTACGCTGGTATCTTAGAAATTCTAGAGTATAAAAATTTATAAGTGTTAGCACGGGAATAAAAAACGTAAACACTAATATTCCTAAACTGCTAAAGACGCCATCTGTTTGTTTATGAAAAGCTTGTACATCAAATTTATAAAAAAGGACAGTCGCTATTAGTAAAATTACAGTATTTATAACCAATGCTGTTAGCACACTCAGCCACTTATTACTGTTTAGTTTAAATATCCATATGCAAGTTATGGTGGAGACGAACAGAGAAACAAGCAATGTAATTAGTACTATTGCATTCAAGATATACCCTCCCATAACTTAATAATTTGGCCAGTAACAGGGGTCTAATTCTTATTTACTGCCTCTTTTTTATCATCAAACACTATGTCAATGCTGACTATAAGAAGTGCTGTTAAAAATACTGCTAAGCTTGATAAAACTACTGTTGTCATTAATTCATTAACAATATATATAACAATCCAACTTAAAATGAATTTAATTAGAGCTATCCAAATCCATTTTTCTTTACTAGGTAGATTAGCTCGCGTTATAAAAAACAACGTGACCTGCTCTATTATTTCAAAGAAAATGCCAACCAAAAAAACAACAAATATGAATAGCAGTAGAGAGCCAATTGATTCATAAGAAACGCCAATTAAAGAGAAAAAACCTGCTAAACCAAAAATAATTCCACCAAAAACTATACCAATCGACACTGCAACCAGTAGAGTCATTGCCACCCCAATAATAATCTTATCCCTAAATTGCAACACCAATCACATTGGCTTGTATGTAATTATTGAAGAGCAGAAAACTTAAAAATGCTACTACAAAATAAACTGGTATAAATTTTTTTGACCATAAAACAGAATTCTCCATTTTGATCACTCCTTATGAAACGTAAACGCTATTTTTTTACTTTCTTCATTCTGGTTGGCATGAAATGTAAAGACAATCCTATAAACACCTTTTTGTTGTATAAAGGATGACGAAAGTTTCTGCTCAATTTCTTTCCCAGGTTCTAATACGTTTAACTTATCCTCTATTACTGCATCCTCTGCAACCCAATCGCCATCTTGTAAGTATTCCAAGCTCGTTCCTGGCCCTGTGTAATCCACCGGTGTATCCCCTTCATTTCTTATACTAACAAGCGGTGTCTCTCCTTGCTCAAATCTCTTTTGGCTAACTGCTATAGAAATCGAAATACCTCCCTCCTTATACATTGAATCAATCGTATTCACTTTATTTTGATCTTCTTTATCTTTACTGACATTTTCTTCTGAACAAGCAGCTAAAATCATTATAATTCCTATCAACATCATTAAACTTTTCTTTTTCATTCTATCCCTCCTCATACTGTTAGACGGATAAAAATTAAATAAGTCACATGTTTTTATAATCTTTTGCGATATCGTATCCGTTCATAAAACAAGCATTATTGACATGTATTGGGTTCATCTATAATGATGCTCCCCGATACATTTAGTTTATTCCAAATCCACGCCTGATAAATTCGGTCAATTTCAATTTCCAATTCTTTTTCATTCAGATTTTCATTAATTTCTAATTCTTCAAAAGTAAATGTCTCTGTTGCCTCAGTTCCTTTAAAGGCATTACTAATAAATGAGAAAGTTATCGTTTTAACCAATTCTCTCAACTCCTACTATGAACAGCAAAATAGGATACTTCATTTAACAATCATATATATCAATGAGTTTAGTTGTTATGTAGATCGAATGCGACTTCTAAAATATAATCAGGTACTATATCATGGTGTTGATAACTTTTTTATTATAGTTGCTAAAATCGCAATAAAAAAAACGATGGCGCTATTTATTAATAAATAATATCCTATCTGCATGCCGTAAAATATCGCAAAAGCATCGCGAATAACAAAAAGTGCTACTGCGCCACCGATTGCCCCCAAAAAAACTGCTGATAGTAATACGGTAAAAGCTGCATAGTATAGGCTTTTCTTTTTCTTGTAATATATAAACCCAATAAGATTTGCAACCACAATAAAAACGCCCATAAGAATTAAGAAAAAACTACTCATCTAGCTCTCCCCCTCGTAAAAACCTATTTACCCATTTAAACTAAAACATTTGATTTTTTCGTCATAACACTTTGCAATTTAAGTTTTACAACCCAGCTACGTTATTTGAATTGAACAACAAAAAATAAAGTTATTATAAAAGATATCCTGATTCATTTTTTATGATCTTTATAGTATCATTTTTCATGTGTCACACGATCGTTAGTTCACTTCACAGAAATTTTTATATTGAAAGGATACGTGACTATGGAATATACACTTAAAGATAGAAGTTTTGATTTTAGCGAAACAGAAGTAACACATGAAGTATTTAAAATTGGAGAGCCAGAAGATGGCCTTTTCGAAATTGAATTCAAATTAACCTTCTCTTACGGATTCTTGAATTACTCACATAACTTTGTTTGGCTCAATCAAGATATCGAAACATTACTTGAACAGTTGAAGAAAATGGACGGAAAGAATAATGGAACTTTAAGTGTGCTTTCGCCAGGGGTTTCTTTCTCATATTCACAAGACCCTCATGATGAAAAATTTTATGAGTTCACGGTTTTCATGGATACTGGCTATATTAATTCGTATATGGGAACTGAATCAAAACTTGGAATCACTCTATCCGCTACCCGGGAAGATATTGAAAATTGGGTTGCGTCTTTTCTAAAGAACTAAAAGAATAAATTGCCCATATGAAGGTTTTATACTTTGTTTATGGTTAATAATTGACCTTCCGCTAATAGAAGTTGTTTAGGATCAATAATTTCATGTAGTAATATAGTTGATTTATTTTGTATCGTTAATTCAGTTGGATTAATTACGTGTGCTATCTGAACAGTGCATACATCATAAGGTGCAGTATTATTATGGATATATTGGAGTAACTCACGCAATTCCCACTGTTTTTCTACACCATTTATAATTTCTCGTTGAACAGGATAATCAAAACCGGGAATGAGCCATTCTTCCGTCTCTATAAATTGTAGAGACGCATTACCATCTTCCAACCTTTTATCTGAGGCAATATAATAATAATTTGTCATTTTACCACTTCTTTCTATCATCATCTGCTATTTCCAATAAGTAATTTTTTAAATCTGTTGTAAATCTTCCTTCTGCAATTCAACGTAATCCCCCATGTATCCTACTAATATATATTCAAATGAATATTTTCATTGACCTTCCTCATTTCCTTGCCTTTGTCATCTTCGGTTTTACACAATCAAGATAAATCAATTGAAAGCAACATCGCCTTATAATTGATTGGAATGTAATGGCGTATTTTGTTTCAGTATATAATAGTTTCTAATAGTATGGAAATATATTCTAACTGTTTATATAATTTGACTTATCTGAATTACCTTTCATTCTTATTACTCTTCTTTTAGATAGAAATCCCTTTAGTAAAATTTTCGTGTTCTATATATGTCGTTTTTCTTAATTTAAAGGAGGAATATTACGAGTGTAAAACTACCCTAAGAAATCAGATGTAATTTTGATAGTAAGGGGTAGTAAGAATGAAAAATCATTCGTTTCGTTTTTTATGGATTGGCCAATCAATGGCTAATTTAGGTGACGTTTTTTATATTGTCGCGATTATTTCTTTATTATACACACTTACGGAGTCGCCTTTTGCATTAGCATTGGTGCCTTTCATGAATATGTTCGGTCGCTTTATCTTGCCCTTTGTTGTTATATTTGATTTCATAGGATAACGTTTTAGGAGCATTGTTTTCTCCTATATATTTAATATTCCCCGCAGTTCGTTGCTCCACTTCGTTTGTAACGATTGCTTCATAAGAAACATCCCAGTTATCTCCACTTCCTGAAAAAGTATTTTTGTCTTCACCCATACAGCCACTCAGTAAAAATACTAAAGTACTCAGTAGTACAATCTGTCTCAATAAAACTCCTCCTTTTTAATATATTTGCATTATTTTCCATTCGCAAATTAGACGATACATATTAGCAATGGTTTCCAGAATACTATTTTTCCATTAGAAGTAAATAGCCCATTTCAGATCCAGTGATTCTTCTACAATCAATGCTGACTTTACTATGTAAGTGTAAAAATCCCCACCTCCTAATAGAGATGGGGAACATGTTTACTCAATAAGAAAACCGCGGTAATCGAATATAGTTTTTTTGAAGGGAAATCCACAGATAGTCGTTCCATAAATCGAGTAGGAGGGAGTGATTAACTCCCGTCCTCTCACACCACCGTACGTACCGTTCGGTATACGGCGGTTCAATCAAGATGAATAACGTAGAGCTTCATAACGACCCATCAGACTTTTGAGCCC
>NZ_JARIEA010000084.1 GCF_029267015.1 Sporosarcina ureae
TTCAAATACTTCTTCGCACGGAACAAACGTGACTTCACCGTACCAATCGACACACTCATCAACCCAGCAATCTCTACCAACGAATACTGATTCACATAGAAATACTCAATCGTCTTCCGGTATATCCCATCCAATTCGCCGATCTTCTGCTGCACTAGCTCCGAAATGTCACTCTGCTCCATCAACTCAGCAGGTGTTTTCGAATTACTGGGAACCAAATCAAGGATCGGAACGTCTAATGTATCAGGTTGATTCATCACGTATTGACTGTGACGCACATTTTTTCTATAACGGTCGCGGAATGTATTCATACAAATCGTTGTTAACCAAGCTTTCATACGGTTCACTTCGCTCATCTCACCACTATAGCGGACAACCTTTACCCATACGTCTTGCATAAGATCTTCTGCTTCTTCTTTATTGCGAGTCAATTTAAGACATAAGTGATATATATAGCGTCCATATTCTTCATATAATGCGTTTAAGTCGTTTTTCATAATAAGTAGCCTCCGTTTTGTAACTGATACCCTTATTATCACCGACAAACACATTATGAACTATCGCTTTCTCTTTCAGTAACCTTACAGTTATGTAAGGTTACTTGACATCTCTTAAACTTCTATGGCCTCTTGTTGTTCTTCTTGCTTGGTAATCCTCAGACGTAAAATCCGTGTACGATCCATCTCTTCGATTTCAAACAACAACGAATTATAGCTGAACGATTCACCCACTTCCGGAATATGACCCACTTCTTGAAAAACAAATCCACCGATTGTATCATGATCTGTCGGCAACTCTATGTCGAGAAGCTCAATGACGTCTTCAATCTCCAAGCGTCCTTGACAAACTAAGTGATTTTCTTCTTTCTCAAAGACCATCGACTCTTCCTCCACATCCGTTTCGTCCTCTATATCCTGTCCAATCATTTCTTCAATAATATCTTCCTGCGTTACAATTCCGAGTGTTCCACCGTATTCATCCAGCACGATTGCCATATGCTTCTTTTGTGTCAGCATCCGTTTAAATACTAGTTCCACACTCGCTGTTTGTACGACAAACAACGGCTGGCGATCAATGACATCCGCAAACGACCGCTCGGGATACATCGACCACTCGATTATCATTTTCGAATAAAAAATACCGACCACTTTGTCGATACTTTCTTCATACACAGGGTAGCGAGTGTAGAAATATTGCAATACGACATCACGTACTTCTTCATACGTAGAATCCATCGATAGCGAAATAATGTCCGTACGGTGTGTTTCCATTACATCACTGACATCTTTATCGCGGAAGTCGAGCATACCTTTTAAACGAAGGGATTCATCTTGCCCGAAAGTACCTTCTGTAGATGCAATGTCTACCATAGAACGGACGTCTTCCTTCGTCAAAGTTGCTTCCGTAATCGTTCCTTTAGAAATCAAACGAACGAAGAAATTCGTAAACAGTGACAAGACTAACGTCAACGGAATCAATAACTTCACGAGTACCGTAATAGGTGGTGCTACGATATACGCGATACGATCCGCAAATGTAGCAGCAATCGTTTTCGGTAATACCTCTCCAAATATAATCAAAACTACCGTTAAAATCCCTGTCAATAATCCAATGCTCAATCCTTTGTCGATGGCAATCATCGTTACAATTGTCGGCATTAAAATATTGGCGATATTATTTCCGATTAAAATGGCCGTAATCATACGATCCGGCTTGGAAATCAATTTCCTTAATTTTATCGATTTAATGTCTCCCTGATCCGCGCGTAATTGAACTTTCATTCGATTGATAGCAGTCAGAGCTGTTTCACTTCCCGATAAAAAGAAAGACAAGAATAAACAAAGTCCCAGTGCAATAAACAATTGCGTCTCCTCCAGCGTTTCTCCATTTATTTGTTATCATTCATCAATTATTAATTCCATGAATCCAACATTTCTTATTGCGTAAGTATATCATACATATAAACTGATCCGTTAATGCAACACGCAAATTAGGACGTCTACTTTTAACATTCGGTTCCCTTATCTGTAAGCGTCTAAACCTTAGTGCATCACGAACTTCTGCTATACTGTGAATAGAAAATATCCAAAGAAAAGAGGGTTTATTATGACTTCATTACAATCATTGGACCAATATTTCACGAATAACCGCGACCGCCACTTGGAAGAATTAACAAACTTCTTAGCAATTCCAAGTATCAGTGCACTTTCCGAGCATCAATCGGATATGCAAAAAGCAGCGGAATGGCTGTCGAATGAATTCAAAAGTATCGGACTGGAAAATGTATCGATTGAAAAAACCGCTGGACAATCTGTTGTCTATGCAGACTGGTTGCATGCTGAAGGTCAGCCAACTATTTTGATCTACGGTCACTACGATGTGCAGCCTGTTGATCCACTCCACTTATGGGAAACACCTCCATTTGAAGCAACTATCCGTGATAATAAATTATATGCACGCGGAGCAAGCGATGATAAAGGGCAAGTGTTTATGCACAGTAAAGCAATCGAGGCGCTGATGAATGTTGAAGGCAAACTTCCCGTCAACGTCAAGCTTATTATTGAAGGAGAAGAGGAGATCGGCAGCCCGAGTCTTGAGGAATATATCCAAAACAATCAAGATAAGCTAGCGGCAGATTTTATCGTCATTTCTGATACTGGCATGTACGGACCTGGACAACCGGCCATTTGCTACGGACTGCGCGGGTTAGCCGGTGTACAGATTGATGTGAAAGGACCTAAAGGCGACTTGCACTCCGGACTTTACGGTGGCGGCGTTCAAAACCCCATCCACGCACTCGTCGAAATCCTAGCTTCATTCCGTGATGCCGAAGGAACAATTGCAATCGATGGATTCTATGATCAAGTTCGCGACCTAACTGAAGAAGAACGCGCAGGCTGGGCAGCTCTTGATTTTGATAGAGATGCAGTGAAAAAAGAAGTGGGCGTCAAAGAACTTACAGGCGAACCAGGTTATACGTACACGGAACAAACATGGGCTCGTCCTACACTCGAGATCAACGGTGTATTCGGCGGATTCTCAGGAGAAGGTATCAAAACCGTTCTTCCTTCCGAAGCCGGAGCAAAAATCACATGCCGTCTTGTTCCTGATCAAGAACCTGATGAAATCGTAGAAAAACTACGCGCGCACATCGCGAAACACGAACCAGTGGGCTGTGAAGTAACGATCACGGAATTCGATAAGGGTAAGCCTTACTTGACGCCATACGACCACGAAGTCATTCAAGCGGCGGGCCGAGCATATGAGCAAGTATATGGTGTACCAACCGTCTACACTCGCGGTGGTGGTTCTATTCCAATCGTCGCGGCATTCGATGAAATCCTAAAGTTACCTGTAGTATTAATGGGCTTTGGTCTAGATACAGAAAACTTCCACGCGCCGAATGAACACTTCCACTTGGAAAACTTCGACAAAGGACTGCGTGTCATTAGTAGTTACTATGGAGAAATTGAAAAGCTCGGACTGTGAGTTTCTAGGCTATGAGCGGATTTATGGTTGCATAGAGCATTCGGTCGGAGTCTATGAGCGGATTCGTGGCTGCATAGAGCACTCGGTCGGAGTCTATGAGCGGATTCGCGTCTGCATAGAGCACTCAACGGAGTCTATGAGCGGATTCGCGCCTGCATAGAGCACTCGGTCGGAGTCTATGAGCGGATTCGCGTCTGCATAGAGCACTCAGCCGGAGTCTATGATCACATCACTCCCAACACGTATCCCCACTCACCTTTTCAACATACAAAAACAGGCTACTCCACATCGTGGGGTAGCCTGTTTCTTATTTTACTCTTCTTCGTCTGGTTCACTACCAAAGTACGTAATAATTTCATCGATTGGCTTACGTGGTGCGGCTTTCGGTAATGAATCGAAATGACCGAACTGCAACATGCTGATGATGCGCTCGCCTGTCTTTATACCCAAGCGTTCGCGGAACTTCGGATTATCGATAAACGGAGGTGTTTTCCAGCACGTTCCTACTCCACGATCCCAAGCAAGCAATTGAATATTCTGGATCAGTATGCTGGCTGCCGCAAAATCCTCCAGCCGTTCTTTTTGGCGTACGTCTTCAGGTACGATGACGAATACAGCTGCACTGGCAGTCGAGAACTTCTTCATTTGTTTTTCAAGATCCTCGTCAGAAAGCTGTTTCCAATTTGCTACACCGAACTCCTTCAAGACGTCCAAAAGCTGTTCATACTGTTCATCTGTTGCCACGATCAATCGCCAAGGATTACGGTTTCCGTGGTTTGGTGCCCAAACGGCATCTTCTATAATTTCTGGGATGATCTCTGGTTCGATCGGTTGTCCGTTAAAATTCTTAATAGAGCGCCGTGATACGATGGCCTCTCTTACCGATAATGCTTGTTCATTCACACTCAACCTTCTCCTTTGCACTAAGTATCTGTTTTTCATTATACCCTAACTTGGTAGTCTGTTGCTAGAGGCTATGGGAAACACTTTGATGCAGAGCTGGATATTTATGAGAAGTCGTCATGTATTTTGAAGAAGATGTATTTTGCATTTGGCGAGTAGGCATAGGAATCTTTATAGTCCCATGTGCGATTATGCGCGTTATACGTATGTGCACTGACGAGTGGGTTATCCCCGTCCATAGCAGTTACAATCGTCGAATGATCGAAACGGCCGTCCCCTTGGAGATCATACGAAATTACATCGCCCGGTCGTAATTCTTGGGCGCTCTTAACTTGTGTGGCAGTCAGCCCTTTTGTCGAAGTGGCTAGATACCAGCGCAATGAATGAGCAACGGTGAAACTGAAACTCCATGTTCCTTTGTACATCCACCAACCTTTTTCGCGGTTTGGCGCGCCATGCATCGGTGCACCGCCTGCCAATAAACATTGGGAAATAAAACTCGTACAGTCATCATCAAAAATTGGGAACGCTGGATTTCTACTGTTCCACCATTTATCCGCGTAGCGCACTGCTGCTTGTCTATCGTACAAAAAATCCCTCCTTGCCATATCATATGACAAAGAGGGACGTTCAATTAATGATGTAGCACTTTAGATAAAAAGTTTTGGGCACGTTCAGAGTCGGGGTTCGTGAAGAACTTGGAAGGTGTTGCCTGTTCCACAACTTTGCCGTCAGCCATAAAGATAATTTCGTCGCAAATTTCTTTGGCGAAGCCCATTTCGTGCGTCACGACGACCATCGTCATACCACTTTCAGCAAGTTTACGGATTGCATCGAGCACTTCCGTGACCATCTCAGGATCTAGTGCGGATGTTGGCTCATCGAAAAGCATGACTTGTGGATCCATCGCAAGCGCACGCGCTATGGCGACACGTTGTTGCTGACCCCCTGATAACCGATTGGGATATGCATCGTATTTATCGCCTAATCCAAGTGAAGTGAGTAACTCCTTACCTCTCTCTTCCGCAGCGCTTTTACTCAACCCTTTTACATTGATTGGTGCGAGTGTCACGTTTTGCAACGCAGTAAGGAAAGGATAAAGATTAAAGCTTTGGAAAACAAACCCGATTTCAGAACGTGCTTTATTAATATTTACTTTTTTATCGTGAATGGAAATTCCGTCTACGATGATTTCTCCATTATCAATGGGCTCGAGCGCATTGATTGTTCGGATTAATGTAGACTTCCCTGCTCCACTTGGGCCAATAACAGCCACTACATGGGATTTAGGTACTTCAAGTGAGACGTCCGTCAGCACTTGATTCATACCGTATGTTTTATTGACATTTTTGATAGAAATCATATCTGGCACTCCTTCACATCAAACTTCATGAATTTTCTCTCGCTAATAGTTTCTGTTCGATCGCACGGATGATCATGGATAACGTGAACGTCATGGCAAAGTAAACGAACCCTATAAATGTCCATATTTCAATGGATCGCATACTAGTGGCAACGAGGTTCTTCGCGTTCAACGTCAATTCCGTCGCACCGATGACCGAGATCAAAGAGGAATCTTTAATTAGCATGATGAATTGTGAAGCAAGTGGCGGTAGAACTCGTCTGAATGCTTGTGGCAAGACGATCAAGCGCATTGCCTGCCAGTAGGTCATGCCAGACGAACGAGCCGCTTCCATCTGACCTCTTGGCACACCTTGTATTCCTGAACGAACGATTTCTGCAATGAATGCTGCGGTAAAGACAGCTAGGCCGATAATCGATGCCCAATAGGAACCAAGTTTTAAAAATTGACCAAGTACAAAGAATATCCAAATCAATAGAACTAGCAACGGCACGCCGCGCATGATTTCAACATAAGCCGAGGAAAGAATACGGATAAATCCATTGCGGGAAATGCGGCCCATTCCGATGATAATACCGAGTGGAATAGCTAGCAATAATGCGATGGCTGAAATTTCGAGTGTTTTCAATGCTCCTTGAATAAAGATATCCATATTTTGAGATATTACACTGAAGTCATATTCATAGCCGCCCATATTATTCTCCCGAAACCTTGTCTAGCCAGTCGCTATCCTCAAACCAGCGACTTCTTGATTCCAATTCTTCTGGGCTATCCACATAGCTATACAAGAATGAGTTCAGCCATTGAATCGTTTCAAAATCATTTTTCTTCACTGCAATTCCTAAATTTTCAGCAGACAGCAAACCTTCGAGCTGGTGAACTTCTTTTTCATGCTCCAAACGCCAGACAGCAATAGCAGGCTCATCATAGACAACTGCGTCTGCTTGGCCTGAACCCATTGTTGTAGCTGCCAATGGGAAATCTTCAAAATCTACAACTTCCGCGTTTTTGAACTGTGACTTCGCAAGCAACGCGCCCGTAGTTCCGATACCTACAGCGATTTTATTCCCTTTGACGTCAAGTTCTTCCCATGACTTGATCCCTTTGCTTGCGGCCGGTACCATGATTGCTTGACCTGTTTTATAATAAGGATTGGACATGCTAATGGACAGCGCACGGTCTCCACGGATCGTCATACCTGCGATGACCATATCCACTTCACCTATTTGCAAAGCTGGCCCTAAGCCATCAAATGCGAATTGCTTAAATTCAACTTTTGTATCTAACGCTTCGCCTACCGCGTTGGCTAGATCGATATCGTAGCCGACAAACCCACCTTCAATACTTTTCATTTCAAACGGGAAATAACCGGGCGCAATTCCAATTACTAATTTTTTGTTGTCTTTAATATTCTTTAACGTGGATTTCTCTGTTGACCCTGCTCCTCCATCGTTACTACTACATCCCGCAACGACCAATACTAGGATTAGTAATAGTGCTGTAAACATCTTCTTCATACATTTCCCCTGCTTTCTCTCGTCTAGTATAAATATTCTAAATTAATATAATTATAAGATAACAACTAGTGTCTGTCTACAAGTATATGTATACGTTTACTTGCATATTCCATACAGTAGCCAAGCTCTTATAATAGTTATTTACTATAGTACTCAATATACGTTATAATGAATAATTATACAACAATAAAAAGTTTTATTCTATACTATTTAAGGGTATCTATAAAGGATAGCAACAAAAAAAACGACAATTCGTTGAGATTTCTCTCACGAATTGCCGCTACTAATTGAATGGAGCATAGGGGGCTCGAACCCCTGACCTTCGCACTGCCAGCGCGACGCTCTCCCAGCTGAGCTAATGCCCCTCGAATCTGATACAATATAGAGTATATCAACTGTTCGTTTAAAAAACAATAGGCAAGAAAGGTGGTTAATATGATGCAGCATGAAGAGAAAGAGTTGAATGAAACTGTACCTCTGTGCAACTCCAAGGGACTTCTGAATCCTGAATCAATAGGATACGCACGCAGCCCTTTAGTGAGAAGCAACTTAAAAGGTCAGTTCATGAAAAAAAAGCGCTGGAATCATTGGTGCGTCTACGGGGAAGACCTCTTATTGTCTGCCTCGATCGTACACCTGGATCATAAAGCAATTTGCCTCATTTACATACTGAATTATGAAACTCAGCGTTTCTATGAAAAGCACGTAACCCTGCCTTTTGCGAGACGTGTAAAAATGCCAGAAGAGGCACTTGAAAGCATCAAGTTTGTACATGATGATATTACGGTTCAACTTGTTCACATGCAAGGTGAAACACATTTATCTGTCCTTATCCCTGACTTTGACAATGAAGTATTACACGCAGATTTGCATATTATCCACCCAGAGAAGGACGAATCGTTGAATGTAGTGATTCCGAAAAATCGTGACTCATTCCATTTCACATCTAAACATTCGATTATGCCGACCGGCGGATATGTACGCATTGGCGATCGTCGCTACGACTTCAATCCGTATTATAGTTTCGCTGTTTATGATTATGGTCGCGGTGTGTGGAACACTCGAACGAATTGGGAGTGGGCGATGGCTTCGCAGCGTACAAGCGGCAAACGAGTTGGATTGAATTTTGGCGGTAGTTGGACAGACGGTACCGGATTAACGGAAAACGCGGTCTTCGTGGAAGGTACAATGCACAAGATTCACGAGGATGTATTATTTGAGAGCGATGAAGAAAATCCGAAGAGTACTTGGAAGGTCCACACAAAGTTTTCAGATGATATTCAATTGACATTCAAACCATTTTTCCACTGCTCTACACATGACCACTATCTCGTACGGAAGATGTCGATCAGTCAATATGTCGGTTATTTCCACGGAAAAGTCCGACTGCCAACCGGACAAATTTTACCGATTCGGCAGATGCTTGGTTCAATTTCGGAGCGCAGATACCAATAAATTGTATCTCCACTCTGCTTTCACAGCCCACAAATAAAGCATTTTGGGTTTAAGGTTCCTCTTTTTAGGTCATAATATAAGAAGTATACACTTTAGAAAGGGTGGCGCTTATGTCATTAATGCGAATGTTATCCATTGTAGGG
Source organism: Sporosarcina ureae (assembly GCF_029267015.1). Lineage (GTDB taxonomy): Bacteria > Bacillota > Bacilli > Bacillales_A > Planococcaceae > Sporosarcina > Sporosarcina ureae_D. The sequence goes on from NZ_JARIEA010000084.1 coordinate 8,871, forward strand.
GTTTCATCTATTTTACTTCTAGGCGGTTGTGCGTCAAAAGACGAAGCACCGAACAACGATGATGCGGTAAGTATTGAAGGTGAAAGTGAAGGCAGTACAGTGAATACAGGCGACGGATACGGCTTCACGGATTTCGATTTGACGATCAAGAAAGATGGCAAGAAAATTGAAACTGATTATGAAGGTGTAAAGCCTGGCGATGCAGAGTACGTCAATGAATTCCAGGAAGTTGATCTCGAAGGTAATGAAGCAATTGACGATATGCATAAGATGTTCATGGAGATTTTGATTGATAGTGGCACTACAGAAGAAGAAGCGATTGATCGCATTCTGCAGTGGTATGGTCTTGATGATTATGATGAGTTTAAGTTGGATGTAGACTTTACAGACGACAAGTCTCTAAATATTGATGATAAGAAGTAATAACCTAGAACAAGCCATTTATCCGGTATTGGATAGATGGCTTGTTTTTGTTTGGAATTAGACAGTTGAATGAGGGTGAAAGCAACGTTGATCTGCGTTTCAGGCGGACGCTTTCCCATGAGCGTGGCTTGAGCCGCTTCCCTCATTCATCATGATTCAACATCCCATAAAACACGCCTCTACGTTCCAATAGTTCTTCGTGACTGCCCGACTCAAGTAGCTCGCCATCTGCCAGTACAAAGATTTTGTCTGCTTGCTTGATCGTGTTCAGACGATGGGCGATGACGAAACTGGTTCTCCCTTCCATCAGGCGCTCGAGTGCTTCTTGAATTGCTAGTTCCGTCACGGTGTCGATACTACTTGTTGCCTCGTCCAGCAACAGTAACGTCGGATCCGCCACTAGTGCACGGGCGATGGACAGCAGTTGCTTTTGACCTTGTGAAATCTCTTCTCCGCCTGCTGTCAGCACCGTATCATAGCCCATCGATAACTTGTTGATGAAGCTATGGGCATTGGCTTTTCTAGCGGCCTCTTCCACCTCTTCATCTGTTGCGTCAAGACGACCATATCGAATATTTTCGCGCACGGTCGCTTCAAATAAAAACGGATCTTGCAAGACGAAAGCCATTTGACTACGCACAGTTTGGCGCGGCAGTTCATTAATTGGGATACCATCGAGCAAAATTTGCCCTCTATCCGCTTCGTAAAAACGGGATAGCAGTTGCATAATAGTGGTCTTGCCTGCTCCTGTTGCTCCAACAAAGGCTGCTGTTTCGCCTGATCGAACGTGGAAACTGAGGTTTTTGATGATCGCTTCCTCTTCGTAACCAAATGTCACATCACGAAACTCGACATCACCGTGTAACGTTTCGGTCTGTTGAGTCGCTTCGTCTTTTTCGATCGGTTCATCCATGATCGCAAACACTCGCTCTGCGCCAGCGATAGCCGAGAGTACCGTGTTAAATTGATTGGCAAGATCGTTCAGAGGTCGCGTAAATTGTCTTGCGTACTCACTGAATATAACAATCGTCCCGACCGTTACACCTCCATACCCTGTCACAGCTAGCAGTCCGCCGACTCCTGCGACTATTGCAAATGACATATTGTTGAGCGTGTTCATGACTTTCGGAATGAAACCTGAATACGTCTGAGCCCAGAAGCCTGCTGTTCGAAGATGCTCGCTTTTCTGTGCGAACTCTTCCATGACATTCTGTTCCTGCGAAAATGCCTTGACGACTCGTTGGCCCGAGACGGTTTCTTCAATCATGCCGTTTAATTCACCAATTGCGCGTTGCTGTTCTTTAAATAGAATACTTGTCCGCCGCGTAATCCATCGCATCGCAATAAACATTAACGGAACAATAATCATCGTCAGTAACGTGAGTAAAGGGCTGAGATAGAGCATAATCGATACTGTACCTACTAGTGTCAGTACACTGGAAAATACTTGGATCAATGAAGAATTCAATGTTTGGCTAACGTTCTCAATGTCGTTCGTCACGCGACTCATTAGTTCACCGTGTTGTCGTTTATCAAAGAAACGGATAGGCAACTTCTGGAGATGACCAAATAATTGCGTGCGCATACGATACACCGTTTGCTGCGCAATGCCGACCATCCAGTAGTTTTGAAAATACGTAGACAAAGAGAAGCCCGCATAGACAAGTAACAATAAACCAATCTGTAGACTTAGCCCGTCCACTTCTTTCGGGATGATGAAATGGTCGATAATATTTCCAATCATCAACGGCCCAATTAGCGCAAGTCCAGAACTAACAAAAACGAGTGCCAGTACAGCTAGGAGTAAACTACGTTGTTGGTCAATCAACTGCCAAATACGCGTGAGAACGGATTTCCAATTGCCGGCCTTCTGAACTTTTTTACGCTGTACTTTTGATAGATCGTTTTTTTGAATAATAGGTTCATAGCCAAATGGTTTTCGCATCATGCCACTCCCCCATTCTGTTGCGATTCTGCAATCTCCCGGTAGAACGAGGAAGACTCGAGTAGTTCTTCATGTGTACCATAGCCAACTATTTTGCCATCTGACAATAATAAAATCGCATCGGCTATTTGGGCAGTTTGAATCTTTTGAGTGACGATGAACATCGTCGTATCTTCTTCACGTAAGGCTTCCCACAGTGCCGACTCTGTTTTAACGTCGAGTGCACTTGTGCTGTCATCTAAAATCAATAAGGATGGCTTACGGATCAATGCACGTGCAATGGATAGACGCTGTTTCTGACCGCCCGATAAATTGACTCCACGTTGTCCAACACGTGTTTCATATCCTTCTGAAAAGTGCATGATCGATGAGTGAATTTGTGCCTTTTTAGCCGCCTCTTCAATTTCATCCGCTGTGGCATCCGGTTTACCCCATGATAAATTTTCTGCAATGGAGCCAGTAAACAGCATCGATTGCTGTGGCACATAGCCAATCAAATTACGTAACGTGTCAAGTGGCCACTCTTCTATGTACTTGCCGTCAATCCACACAGAACCTTCAGAAACCGTGAACATACGCGGTAATAATTGAAGCATCGTAGATTTACCTGATCCGGTAGCGCCCATGATGACAAGCTTTCCGCCTGCTGGAACTTCAAAAGACACGTCTTTAAGTACGTCTTCCGCAGTTCCTGGATAGCGGAAGGAGACATGTTCAAAACGGACAGACGCTGCACCTCGCGGACGATTTTCGCCCATCTCGAGCTTTTCAAGTTCGTCGTCAGCCACTAGCAATTCTTCCATTCGTTCGGAAGATGCTTTTGCACGGGAGAAGATTACAATTAAAAAGGAAAACATCGAAAATGCACTGGTCATACGCATCGTGTAGTTGACGACCGCTACGACGTCTCCGACAGGCATTCCTGAATTGCGAACTTCATCTGCACCGAACCATAGTACTGCCATAAAGCTAACGTTCATGATAAATAGCAAGACAGGCAAAATCATTTCCATCAAACGCATGGCGCGGACACTATCTTTTTTCAGTGCGCCAGCCGCTTTTGAAAAACGGTTCGTTTCAAAAACACCTCGCAAATAGGCTTTAATGAGACGAACCGCTTGTAGATTTTCTTGCACGAGTTGATTCACTCCGTCCAAACGACGCTGAACTAAGCCGAATAAACGGACGCCTTTTCGTGCCATGATAATAAGAAACACAGCTAAGAACGGTGCACCGATCAGTAGAAACATCGCGAGCTTAGGACTTACAACAAATGCCATAATCAAGCTTCCAATTACCATCAACGGGGCACGGGCCATAATACGCAATCCCATGAAGAGCGCGTTTTGTGCAAGCGTCACGTCACTTGTCAGACGTGTGATAAGACTTGACGTCGGAAAGCGCAAAAATGCCGCCAATGAAAACGTTTGAACACGCTGAAACAAAGCCTGTCTAAGATCATAACCAAAGCTTTGTGCCGCATGTGCTGCGAAATAAGAATTGACAACACCTGTAATAAGCGCCAAGAAAGCTAAAGCCATCATGACACTTCCCCACACTAGAACAGTGTTCAAGTCTTCTTTCATAATTCCATCATCTATAATTCGACCAATTAGCAATGGCTGAATTAATTCGACCGATAGTTCGAGTAACATCAGTACAATAGCAATGAACATCGGCCATTTATAAGGAAGTGCGTAACGGAAAACTGTCTTCATATTAGGTCACCTCTTACTTGCTGTCATTCCATTCATTATGTCATATGAAATGACTACGTGTACAGACGAAGACCTACACTTCGCTATGTTCATACTCCTGATAGGCTTCAGGCGGTGGAGCGGTTTTCTTCTTGCGATTACCACCGACTGATAGCCAGACGACTCCGACGAGCATGACCGCTGCGCCACTTATTTGCCAGACCCCCATTGTCTGACCGAGCCATAGTACGGAGACAATAGCTGCTGTCAGTGGCTCGAAACAGGAGAGCACGCTTGTTTCAACAGGAGAAATGAACGTCATACTATGCAGGAACATAATAAATGCTAGCGTCCCCATAATGATGACGAGTAACAACATCCCCATCGCTGGGCCGTTGAGCAGAACACCTAGGTTCATGAAGAATATTGGTAAATTGATGATGAATAAAGTGACTCCTCCAATGAACATGCCCCAGCCGACGACAAGTAATACACCCCACTCTGCCATAAGTACGACAGGATATAATGTGTAGAATGTGAACGCGAACCCTACAATGACGCCCCACACAATTGCGGTAGTATCCAATGAAATACTCGAGAACGACCCATTTGTTAAAAGTAGGATCAAACCGAATAACGCGACGATCATTCCGATCACTTGACCGCCTGGCGGGAAGGACTTTTGAAGAATAGACAATAAGATGATGATGTAGACGGGTGCAACGAACTGGAATAACGTGGCTACTACTGCGTCACTGTGTGCAATTGTCTGGACGAATCCGTATTGTACACCAAGCATCCCGACGACACCGAACATCACCATTTTGCGCAACCACAACTTCTGCCTCATAGGGCGACCAATTTGTATGCCCTTTGCTTTCAATAATAATAAAACTACAGCTCCTGCAATCGTCAAACGTAGGATTAACATCATAGAAACAGACATTTCGCTATGGTTCAAAATCCACTCCATCATGGGTCCAGTTGCTCCCCACAACATGGATCCTATAACGATCATCATAATGCCTTTTAATCGCAACATTATCCGTCACCCCTAACTAATTCCTTATTTTTTAAACTATATAGTATAAAATTCACATATCAGATATAGACACACTGGTGTTTTCCTTTATAATGGTTATATAGTAGATTGGAAAGGAGTGTCTCTATGCATACAATTAGCTTACCGGAGACTAGCACACATCATGCACTAGTCGATAGTCTTAATAGATACCAATTAGTTACACATACAGACGGCGAAGGTCTAATAACCTATGCCAATCAAAATTACCTAACTGTCAGCGGTTGGACTCCTAAGCGTATTATAGGTAAATCCTTCTGGCAAATGTTCTCTGACCGAGACGAAAGTCAGGAAATAGCGAATGCCATTTGGGACCGTTTATTATCCGGCAAAACATGGGTGGGCAAGGTAGAAAAAATGACTCGCGCAGGCGAACCGTTCTTTGTCAATACACTGGCTGTACCTACCCTCTCTGATTTCGGCGAACTGCAATCCGTGTTTTTCCTCGAGCTTGATATCACAGAAGATATTCGCTTGCAGGAACGTTTAGGAGAAATTGCATTTATCGATGTGGAAACCGGACTCATGAGCCGCCACAAGTTAGAACAAGTAGTCAATGAATCTATCACAAATGGCACGCATTTTTCATTCGTTTATTTGACGATTGATCATTACTTCACTATGAAAGAGCTGCAATCCCAGGAATCTGAGACACAGCTGATTCAAGAATTTACCAACCGACTAAAGCGCTACTTCCAAGATAGCCCCATCGCGCGTATCGATACGAATAGCTTTGTTGTGTTGACGGCTTTCGGAGATTGGTATATTCAAGGTTTTTATGATTTCTTGAAGCAACAGCCGGTCTACCTCAACCAAAACGCACAGACCCTATCGATCAGCGGCGGGATCGTACGTTTTCCAGAGGATCAACAAACATACATGCAACTTTATAAGGTAGCGATGACAGCGGCGGATGACGTGATCAGTCAAGGTGGCGGGCGGATAGCATCCCTTTCTGCTCAGTCTCATAAAATTCTGAACCGACGTTTGGAAATTGACCGCAAGATGCTAACCGCACTCGATCGCAATTCATTACACGTAGCTTATCAGCCTCAACTTGATGTGGCTAGCGATAAAATCACTTGCTACGAAGCACTCGTGCGCTGGGAAGATGAAGATTTAGGTGTCATCAGTCCTGACGAATTGATTCCCATTGCAGAAGAAAATGGCTTGATTGAAGAAATCGGCGCCTATGTTGCAGAAGAAGCCATGACGTTCGTGACGAAATGGCATCGCATTGGTAATGATATGAGTATTTCTATTAACTCCTCTATTCGCGAATCACTGAATCCGCAATGGAAAGATCGCTTGATTTCTATTTTAAATGAGACCGGTTGCCCTGCGCATAAAGTACATCTTGAATTCACGGAGAAATTTGCACTTAAAGCGGAAGAAGAACAATCCGTACTGGGGCAAATGTCAGAACTGCAAAAACTCGGTTTGCAGTTTACGCTTGACGACTTTGGTTCGGGATATGCATCATTGCGCTACTTGCAACATTTACCGATTTCTAGCGTGAAGATTGATCGCGTCTTTATTGATGCGTTGCTAAGCAATCCGAAGACACAAAAGTTGATCGAAGGATTGATTCTTCTTACCAAGAAATTAAACTTATATACAATTGCAGAAGGTGTCGCCAATGAACAGCAATTTGAATTGCTGAAAGAGATGGGCATTGATGCTATGCAAGGCCACTTCATCGGCATGCCGTTGCCTGCTGAGCAAATTGAAATTCAATAAATTATCTTTATACAAATCAGATGGAGCTCCTTTCGTATAGAAAGGGCTCCATTTTTGTCTAACTTGTTTAATTGTGGGCGTTACTAGTGCGTTTGATTACAGCTTACTGTACGAGGGCTAAAAAGACAACCTTTTTCGATTGGCGTAGAGGAGGTCATGTATTATCTGCAGGCTCTCAGTGGTCGTTTGTGGGGTTTTCGAATGAAGGATGGGATAGTGGATAGTGGATAGTGGATAGTGGATAGTGGTTGGAACTCGTTGATCTGCGCTACAGCCAAGCGAACAGCGAAGGGTTCGCTTTGCCGTAACGAAGATCAACTCAGAAAGCGGTCCTAAACAATCGCCACCGTTTACTGGTTGAACAATTCATTATCTAGAAAATACCATCAATCTCTAGTAAGTTCCATACTTCCTTTATTTGTTTCCCATCAAGAATAACTTTTCGAAGTAAATCCTCACCATCTTCTCCAAGAATTTCACTTGCAGGATCATAGAACTTCCAAAACATAAATCTACCTGTTCCAGCACCTATATAGTAATTTTCATTTCTATAAATAAAATGAATCTCTCTTCCTGTATCTAAGTCTTCAATAAATTCCTCGTAACTGTAATTCATTCGTTCGAACTCCTTAAATTAGCCCAGTATAGGAATCGGATACAAATTCTTCTTCAAGAATTGCCCCCGATTGACGAAATTACCGACTCTTTTGCCATTTGTTAAAAGATATAGAAAAAGTGCTAACGAATAATATCAGAAATGAAACACCCAAAATTATTGGTATGAATGTGAACGCATCGATAGTGCTCCCCTCAGTAGTCCAACTTGAAGCACCAGAAGGTCTCGAGAACGTGGTTGCTAATCCTTCTCCATTAGCTCCAGATATTAAAAACAAAACACCCAAAAATAAAAAAGCAATAGGAATTCCAAACAACTCTGTAATTTTATTTTTCAATTTAATCTCTCCCCGTACTTAAGAAAATGGCCTATTTGATGCATTGTCCTTATCACGCAAACGCCCCCGTTTACGGAGAACAACTACAAAAATGTATGACGTCATTGAGATATTTCAGCCGCAGGACACCCTTGGCTATCAACTTCCTTGGAACCAAATATTTGGTAATGATATCTTCGCTCTTGCTTCCCCTCTTCTTGTACAGCACCATTAGCCGAGGAGCGAAATTCTTCTTGTGAAAGCTCTTTCACTTTTTTCCCGTTTTCATCTACATAAAAGGCTTTCAATCGAGATGGACCAGAATGTTCTTCATAAGCCCAACCAAATTCCGCTGGAGATGAAGTATTGATAATGCCACTTTCAGGAACTAAATATTCAATTACATTACTTTCAATTTTCAGCGGTGGAAATCCCTCTACTTCATAGTTTATAACTACGCATCCTTCGAAATCCATCGGTAATAAGTATGTCTGATCTGTCCCTTTTTTACTGGATATTGTAATTAAATAAAAACTTCCTATAATAATTAAAGCTAATACAACGATTCCTACCCACTTTAAATTCAATTTCGGGTTATCATTCGAAATCAAAAGGAATAAGACATATAGTACTATCGCAAGCAATGCAATGGTAACCGAATAAAACAAAGTTCCCCCAAACATCAGTAGTGCCATTAGATAGCTCAGAAGTAAAGATAGTAAGCCCCCCAATATATAAGTAAGTGCCCCGACCTTAAAATATTTATGAAATACTTTATAGGTGAAGAAACCACCTATAGCACTGACAAACACTGACAATACACATAAATAGAAAATGGGTAGATACATCGCGAAAATACCACCTTTTTTTGTAAAGAAAATTAAAGAATTTGGCCAGTTAATGGCATAAAATTTATGCAACAAACGCACCCATTTCTTGAACAAGAGAAGTTCGTATCCTTAAATTCGATTGCCTTCAAATTCATACCATTTCACTTTTTACCGATCCAATCGACTCTTTTATGGTTAGATTCCTTTATCTTTTTAGCACAAGGCAACTTTAGAATTTTGTTTTCTCTAATACATTTACTAGTTGCGATAAATAGCTCGTTACAGCGTAAAGCGTTAGATAGAACTTTCTTTCCGTTAAGTTAAACTATATAATAGACTTACTAGGAGTGATTCGGGATGAATAAAGAATTGATTGAAATGATGGGTAAAATGATGGAACAAATGAATGAAATGCAGTCAGAAATGAAGAACGGTTTTTCAGCAGTCAATGAACGAATTGACGGGTTGGATTCAAAGATTGATACAGGGTTCAATTCTATGAAAGAAATGCTTTACGGCATCGGCAAACAGTTTGAACTGGGTACTGAACAAAAAGATGCAAACATTGACGAGATAAAACAGGATCTAAAATTTGTTACTCATAAACTTAACAGTGTTGAAAAAGATGTGTTCAATTTAGGGGGAAGACAGTAATTAATCAATCAAGGCACCTCTACGGGTGTTTTTTCACGTCATTTATATACTGAATATCTGGCCAGTACTTGTTCTGTTATAGCCCCCGATAGCTAGATAGTGGTCTGAAACCGTTGATCTGCGCTGCAACCGGACGCTTTCTGGAGGGCGGGCGGTGAACCACACCCCTCACTTCGCTCGCTGGGTGTTTCACCTGTCCCGCTGATCCTCCCAGAGTCGCCGGTTTCCGCTCCGATCAACTAGCTGACTACAAAGAAACTCTGCGACAATCGCGCCCGTTAATAGTGATTTTTATTCCAAATGTCTCTCTGGAATTTTGAGGAACCATATATATATAGCCAATGCAATTATAGCGCCATATAATAAATTTACTTCGATAAAAATCATTACAAATAAGTAACTTAGAAGTAAAGTTAATATCCCACCTAACACAGAACTAATCGTTTTCGGTAACAGAAATTTATAACTTAGTTTATAAAAAATAAAGCCACCAACTGAACTTACAAAAATCGATAACACTAATATATAAAAAAAGCTTAAAGACATTCTATCACCGTCCTTTTTAAAATAATTTGGACCGTTTGGTGCGCAACAGTTGTACAGTTAACGC
>NZ_JARIEA010000035.1 GCF_029267015.1 Sporosarcina ureae
ACGATACGATAAATCGCAAACGGCATCAACTTGACTTTCGAAATCAACTTCAGGAAGAAACGGATTGAAATCAGTGCGAACACAAACGCACTCAAGAAACCAACCACGTAAAAACCAATGTCATCCATCGACATATACTCCCAGTTCTTCAACACCGACACAAGACTTGCGCCCATCATGATCGGAACCGCCATGATAAACGTGAAATCAGCTGCCGTCCGATGATTCATCCCGAACAACACACCACCGGAAATCGTCGCACCCGAACGGGAAAACCCTGGCCACAACGACAAACACTGAACAAGCCCAACCGTGAATGCCTGTCTGTATGTAATCTGATCCAACGACACCACACTTGGATTTTTCGGTCCAAACTTATCCGCTGCAATCATCAAAAATGCACCTGCGACTAGCGCAATAATAACTGTTTCCACGCCGAATAAATAATCATCGATCAAGTCCTTAAACGCAAATCCGAAAATGACAGCCGGCAACATGCCCACGATCACGTGAAGTAAATTGAAACGCTCACTCATCTTGACATCGCTATCGACTTTATACAAACCGACTAAACTAAATAACCGTTTCCAAAATACCACGACTACAGCTAGGATGGATCCGAGCTGAATCACAATCTTAAATGTAATGGCAGGATACTTTCCTAAGAACTCTTCCGTCTTCAGCCACATATCATCAACAATGATCAAATGACCTGTTGAAGAAACGGGTGCGAATTCAGTCATTCCTTCTACGAATCCTAAAATCAACGCTTTAATTAAATCAAATAATTCCATATGACTCTCTTTCCGCGAAGGCTGTCCTTCTGCTATTCTATTTTCTGTTATACAGTCTACCATGACGACACAAACAGTGGATAAGTTTCCGGAAAAATATTTCTATCCACATGTGTATACTTTTTTATTTTGCATATAACTGAATACTTATACACATAGTACGTGGATAGTTTGTGGGGAAGTCCGTAATTTCAGTTTATTTCTGTTGGAATCAATGCTTATCCACAACTTCACCGTCTATCTACTCATATGTGGCGACTTTTACTTGTAGACTATCAATTCGTTAATTTATTTTGAAACGCATAAATAACCGCCTGTGTGCGGTCTTGGACTTCCAATTTGGATAACAGATTACTGACATGGGTCTTCACCGTTTTTAACGCGATGAACAGCTCATCCGCTATTTCCTGATTAGATTTTCCCTTAGCCAATAATAACAACACTTCCAGCTCACGGTCGGTTAAATCTTCATGCAAGGCATGTGTTTGACCGCCGCGCATCTTCGTCATCATTTTCGATGTCACTTCAGGCTCAAGCACCGTTTGTCCTTGCATTGTATCTCGAATAGCATCTGCCACACGTTTCGCATTAGACGTCTTCAAAATATAACTGACAGCTCCCGCTTCAAGTGCAGGATATAATTTATCATCATCAAGGAAACTGGTGACAATAATCACTTTCGCTTCGGGCCATTTCTCGATGATCGCAGCCGTCGCTTCAGCCCCGTTCATGACTGGCATCACCATGTCCATTAAAATAATATCTGGTCGTAAATCCAGCGCTTTTACCACTCCGATTTGACCATTCTCCGCCTCCGCAATCACTTCGATATCCGGTTGCATTTGCAAATACGTCGACACACCAATGCGCACCATTTCATGATCATCCACCAACAGCACTCGAATCATCCGCCAGCTCCCCTTTCAAAATCGGTAACTTCACTTCCACAATCGTCCCTTGAGATGGTACCGAGACAATCTTACAACTGCCGCCAATCTCAATCGCACGCTCCTTTACGTTCTGCAAACCGTACGACCCGCCTTTGCCGTCATCTTGCTTAAATCCGACGCCATTATCCTGCACGCGTAAAATTGCCAGCCCATCTCGTTCGATTAATAAAATCTCCACTTCTGTCGCTTTTGCATGACGCAGCGTATTTGACAACGTTTCCTGAGCAATCCGGAACAAATGATCTTCCGCACCTTTAGACAACTCGATATCCTCTAAACGATGTGTAATATCAAACGTCACTTTTTCCTGTAATTCACTTAATAATTCTTCCAAACCTTTCGCGAGCGTCTGATTATGCAGGGCAGCCGGACGTAAATGAAGAAGCAACGCACGCATTTCCAATTGTGCTTGCTGAACCATTTTTTCTACTTGTAGTAACGGCTTATGAATTGGACCTTCTTCCGCCTGTTCCGCAAGTGCCGACAACAGCATCGAAGCCGCGAACAATTGCTGGGACACGGAGTCATGCAACTCCCTTGCTAATCGCTGACGCTCTTGTATTATACGTTCCTGAATGAGTTGGTCTTGCGTCTCTACTCGTTCATCCGTAATACGACGCAAACTATTTCGCTGCGCTTCCAGTACTTCGTATAGTTGTTCAATCGAACGGTTGGTCTTCCTCTTCACTTTATTCGACTTCGTAAATTCCTGCTTTGCATATAGATCCTGTAATTTCCCGATAATAATATTCTCTTTTGTTCTGCCATTCTGGCCAATCCAACCCGCAATCACCAAGCTAATAATGAAAATCGTCGAAAATAACCAAGCAATGAGGGGCATATCCGCAGCTTCCATATTAAACAACAAATACTGATATTCTACGAGCCTGCCATCAATGAAAAAATAGAAAAAGACCGCGACGATTGCGCTGAATGTCAACGTCAATAGAATGGTGCGACCAATGATTGCCTTCATTTTCTACGCACCTCCACATCACCAATCCAAGTGAATACCGAAATAATCAACTCAGGATCATTCGGACGCTTCGTTTCATATCCATCATGCGCTTGCACGCTTTCATTGAATAGCTGTTGCGGCGCATTGCCTAGAAGTTCTGCTTCGCCGTATAATGTCGCATAATGAATTCTTACCGGTATATCATAGGGCAATTCAATCAGAACCTTCCCGAAGATTTGCCGAATCGAAATGAACGAAGCTCCCCTTGGCAAGACCGTATCCGTTACATCGACATGTACATCCCCAAAAAATCCTTGCATATGCACGTCTTCCCACTCGTACGTCGAAAGCGGTGTTGACTGTATGGAAAACAATCGATTCCTCCACAAACCTTGCGATCGTCTCTCTCTTGGTTTCTGTAGATTACCGAACACTTCGCTGGCAGGCGTGCCTCTCCATAATTTCATTATAATATACAAGACAATTACCAAAATCAGCAGTCGCACACTCCACAATGTCAGGAGCGCAATGACGATGAAAACAATCCCTGTTATCGCTGTCCACTTTCCACGTTTTCGATAACCATAATCAAGAAATCCCCAACCGAGAAGGAGGAAGATGAAATTGCCGTTTGAAAACAGCATCGATTCGACGAAAGCAATCGCCAATAGAGCAAGCAAGTAGACCGAAACTTTAGTTGAATCCCTTTTAGCCATTCCATTCTCTCCCTTCTCGATAGAGGAAGCGTAATGCTTCCTCTTACAGTTTACACAATATCTTGAGTTTTTGCGTTAGATTTCTCTAATGAATCTAATCGTTGTTCCATCGATGAGTGGGATTGCGTCGTTCTTCTGCCGCTACCCAAGTTTTCGATGTATGAATGTAAGTCATCCAGTGTGGAAAATGATTGATCGGGCTTAACGAAACGATCCATCTTTTCCTTCGCTCGCGTAACATTCTCTTTGCCCATCAATTGCAGTTGACGAACACGCATGTCCTTCACCCGGTGCTTCATCTCTTCGAATTTACGTTCCAATGAAAGCAATTCTTGCGTAGCATCTTGAATACTTGCCGATAAACGCGCTACCCGTCCTTCATACGCTTCTATTTCTTCTTGTGCGAACGTAATTAATTCAGTTTCTCCTGCCCCTTCAGCAAGTTCTAATTGATGACGACGCTTCATCGCCATTAACTCTGCATCCTGTCGTTCATTTTCCAATTCCTCTTTCAGTTTCCCTTGACGTTCCAATAGCTTACCAATTTCCGCAGTCTGCTTTTGTGCATCCAGAAAATATTGATTGAGCATTTCTAGCGGGTTTTCTTTCCTTTGTGGCTTGTCCATCAACTTATTGAGATCTTCTTGTACGGTATATTTTACTCTATGCCAAAATGCGTTCATACTGCATCTCTCCTTTTATTTTGTAAGTTCGTTCCACTGGCGTTCAAAGTTTGTGAATGGGTCATCTGAAATGACGTTCGGGTTTACGTTACGGTCGTTCCACTTGCGGTATACATAGTAGATTCCAATGACTGCGACGATACCGATGAATGCACCGATGTTTGAAATCGAGCTGATGACGCTAATGACTAGGACGGTCATCCAAAATACTTTCGCGAATATCGAGTGACTCTTTCTCCAGTAGTGGTAGCTAACGAGCGCGATCGCCCCTGTGACAGCTAGTACGACGATGGACCCGAGATTCAATACGGCAGCCAGGCCTGCGATAATGCCAAGCAAGAATAAACCAATTTTCTTCATGTTGATGTCCTCCCTTCATTTGTAACCTTAGTTTATAATGAATTCCGGCTTTCTCCGACGGTCCCATAGCGGATTTCTAACTCAGACTTAGGGCTGAGTGTGAGTAGGTATCGAAATTAGGAACGGGTTGGTGGAAGGACTTTGACGATGTGGTTGCGGGTCTTTGTTAGTTATTTTTGGGGGCGTTGCTCGACTGGTTGTTGGGGACTGAAGTTAGGGAGTGTCTGCTTTCTGGACTCGCGCAGGCACGTGGGGGATTGCCTCCAGCCATGAGCCAGCTGGCGGTGGTGCTGCCAGTTGTCTCACGGCCACGGCCTACCCCGCAGTTGTGCCTGCGCTGCTGAGGGGTATTTATTTTGGTTGTGGTTTTAATAGGTAAAAGATCAGTGACATCGTGATATCTATTATGTAATTCTTGCGAAGGAAGTGTAGGAACTGCCCTACACCCAATCCAACGAAAGCGCCTGCTGTGGTAGGCGTAGCGAGGAGACAAAGACAGGCGCTCTTCCTGTCTATGGCTCATCGCGAAAGCCATCCACCAGCGCCGAAGTGGGGACAACGAACTAACCACTTACATAGGCAGCTAAACCACAACCTCCTGCTAAAACAAGGAAAAGAAAATGCACGCGCAAGAACCATAACCCAACGACGCTTATTACGCACTCTTAACAGAAACATAATCCGACGGCACTTCAACAAGTAAAAACAACTACCCGAACTGCCCTACACCCAATCCAACGAAGGCGCCTGCTGTGGTAGGCGTAGCGAGGAGACAAAGACAGGCGCTCTTCCTGTCTATGGCTCCTCGCGAAAGCCATCCACCAGCGCCGAAGTGGGGACAATGAACTCTCCACTTACATAGGCAGCTAAACCACAACCTCCTGACCAAACAGGAAAAAGAAAACGCACGTGCAAGAACCACAACCCAAAGCCGCTTATTACGCATACTGAACAGAAACGTAATCCGACAGCACTTCAACAACTAAAAACAACTACCCAGAACCGCCCTATACCACTCCCTACTTACCAACTGAATAAATCCCAATCCCAACACAAAAAAGCTGTTCAAGAAATCCATTACGATCTCCTGAACAGCTATCTTCGAATTTATCTACTTGCCTTAAGTAAGCCATCAATCAAACCGGCATGCATACCTTCATGCCACGTTAGAAACTGCAGTACTTCTTCGACTGTTTCCAACGTAATGAACTTGCCGATTGAAATGGGTGTGTTCAATCGATGCGACAGCTGTAGTTCGGTCAGTTGCGAAATACGCTTACCTTGACCTTTCATCGCAACGATTAACTCCTCTTTTGCTGGAGGAGTGCTTGGCCAAGTAGATGGACTTGTTCCTGGCGCAAAGAATTCTGCCCATTCCAACTTGTCGACTGGGTAGTCATTCATTGCACGGTTAAGAAGATCTTCAGTCAATGAATAAATATGTCCTACATTCCATTGAACGGTATTAGAAAAGCCTTCCGGTTGAGCGTCCCACGCATGCTCATCCGCTCGTTTAATGAGGCCTAATGTATACCCTCTTGCCATGGAAAACTGTTGCAATGCACCCATTCATTCCACCTCTTCTTCTAATCTAAAAACAGCCTTGCACTTAGGCAGGCTGACTTTACGATGGATTTTCTTCTTGCTTTTTGATATTTTTATGCTGATTCCACTGGTCATGCGCTTCGGTATTGTATTCACGATTATATTCTTCCTGATCTCCATAAGGGAATTGCTCACCCGGTGTCAGATCATGATAGTTTTGGCTCGGTGATTTATTTTGACTGTAAGCGGAAGGTTTATGTTCTCCTGAGTCTTCTTGAGCGTTTTCCCTGAACGATTCGCTTGAATCAGAATCTGCTGGATCCGCAAGTGGCAATTCATCAGGTACTACTACGCCTTCAACTGCATCTGTTTGTTCATCCATCTCTTTAACTTTTGGAGTTAGATCTCTTTTGTTTGGATACTTTCCATCAACGATTGTCATAAAACATTCCTCCCTTTCATGCAGTCAATAATAGATAGACTGCACTCCTTATACTTACCCTTATTCGCCATAATCAAAACGTAATCCTTTTAAAAATTTAAAAACAGAACAAAATAGGAATTTCCTCCCATCTTGTTCTGTATCCATTTAACTACCGATGATATCAATCGTTACTTTGAACAAATCTCCGTCGACTTCCACTTCCATTCGTCCTCCATGTAGCTCGACAATAGATTGCGCAATCGCCAAACCTAGACCAGAACCTTCCGTTTGTCTAGATTCATCGCCCCGTTTAAAGCGCTCGAATAACTCATCTGTATTATCCCCCAGCTCATATCTAGCGACGTTTTTCAAGATAATGCGCGCGTTTGATCCGACTTGCTGGAGATTGACGTACACTCTCGTTCCTGGCAATGAATATTTCCACACATTGACCAGCAGATTGTCGAGCACTCTCCACCATTTTTGACCGTCTACCATCGCAAAGACTGGTTCGTCAGGTAAAATAGTTCGAATGTGCAAATCTTGCTTAACAAACTCTTCCGCATGTTCCGCCAATGCCTGTTGCATCAACTGATTCAAGTCCACACGTTGCTTGACCATTTCCAAATTACCACTTGCCATTTTCGAGACTTCGAATAAATCTTCAATAAGCGTTTTCAAGCGCTGTGATTTCTGATCTAGAATGCCGACATACTTCGCTCGGTCTTCTGCCGATAACGTTTCGTCTTTCAACAAATCCGTATACGTGATAATAGAAGTAAGCGGCGTCCGCAAGTCATGACTAACATTCGTGATCAATTCCGTTTTTAAGCGTTCACTTTTTGCTTGTTCATTGATCGAGACACGCACACCTTCACGCAAATTATTCAAATTGGCTGCGTGTTTCGCAAGTTGCGACTTGCCTTTGACCGGAATCGCCTGTGTCAGGTGACCGGCTGCCATATCATTTGTCGCAGCCAATATACGATTCAAATAGGCTGCTTTTTTCACAAAAATGAATAAGGCAGGTATGGCGACAAGTACTACACAAAAGATGTAAACGACAATGAGCGCCGGATCCATGAACCCACCTACGAATCCTATTCCGGCTAGGAAAAATATAACTAGCAGTAAGGACAGCTGGATACCGATCGACCGGTTGCTGAATACATCCCGCACATCTTGGATGAATTGCATACTATAGCTTTCTTGAAACGCTCTTTCTAGTGCTCGAGGTTTCCGATATTGCTCAACTAGATGAGTCGCTTGGAATGCTAGTAACGCGGTAAACAGAATACCCAATAGTACAAAACTAACGATTATGTTTCCTATGACACCTAGTCGTAAACTTGTTAACTGATACATTGCATTGTAAATGGCCGACTGTATATAAAGAGCCAATATACTTCCTGTCAACAACAACAGGATTACTTTCACATCTATTTTCCAACGACTATACATCGTTGCAAATCGCGACTCAAGCACCCACTCTTTGCGAAACTTCATAACCGTGAACAACGCCACCAGCGCTAATGCTCCTACAACCCACAGCGCATAGATCATATACTTCCCACGTATAAAGTTATCATTTTCTTCCGCAAGCGAACCTAACACAGCTGCATCTGACGGAATAATAATAGTACCTTCAAAATATTGCGGAGGATTGCTGATCGTCGCAATCTCCTCGTCAGAAAATGATATACCTTCCTCCATTGGGTATTCATAGCCATTATCAAACTGAGCTGAATCTGCTTTAAAATAGCCTCGTGCGTCATTGAATTGTTCTGTGAACAGCGACGTCACTTCGACATCACCTCTAGTAAATCGTTCGCCTGTTTCTGTGTTCACTAGATCATAGGCGATTGGAATATTCGTTTCTTGATAACTTTGCGTTTCATTTATTAAGCGCTCTAGCTTTTGAGCTTTATCAGCACGTATTTTATCTTTTACATAACTATCGCTTTCAAAGTTCTTCTTAATATCATCTAGCTTGATATTCCGCTCTTTGACGAGCGCTAACAGCAATGTTTCGTTTTGATCTTTTTTTGCTTCCGTGATCCTATCGGCATACTGTTGCTGGATATTGTCCAGCTGTTCAGGTAGCGTACCATATCGCTCGCGATACTCTTTGACGTCGCCATCTGAGACATATAGTTCCTTCTCCACCTTTTTCAAGTCTACGGGATTCAGAATAGATTCAGACAGATTCGTGTACACTTGCTCCATTCGATATTTAAAATCATCTTGATCGGTAAACGACTTCCCAATCAATTGCGGTCCATAATGAATGATGGAAGGCAATGCGATTAACACAAGGGTCACAAGCGCTGACCAGATGAGTAGCTTTATATTTTTATTCATCACGCGTTTCCTCCCTTTATAATTCGTACAAAGTAATCGGTAGCTAAACTTATTCGATCCAAACCGTTGATGAATAGATCAATCGCAAATGAAGCACAGTATATAAGAGTGCAGAATGCGAGCGCAATCGCAAACAGTGACCAAACTATTCCACTTTTATTTCTCGATTTTGTAGCCAACACCCCACACCACCTTCACGTAACGCGGATTTTTCGGATCTACTTCAATTTTTTCTCGGATTTTCCGAATATGCACCGCCACTATATTTTCCGCGTTATACGCTTGTTCATTCCAAACGCGTTCATATATTTCATTGATCGAAAACACACGTCCTGGATGTTTCATAAGAAGTTCCGTAATCTTGAACTCAATCGGAGTCAGCCGAACCGGTGTCCCATCCACCGTCAACTCTTTCGCCTCTTCATTTAATACGAGACCATTGACTTCAATCACTTTCTGTCCTTCATACGTCCCAAGCCGTACATATCGGCGAAGCTGTGATTTCACGCGCGCCATGAGTTCTAATGGATGAAATGGCTTCGTGACATAATCGTCAGCGCCAACCGAAAGTCCGTGAATCTTATCCGAGTCTTCCGCTTTCGCACTTAGCATGATGATCGGAATATTTTGCATTTCCCGTATTTTAAACGTCGCCGTTATCCCATCCATATTCGGCATCATAATATCCAATATCAACAAATGAATTTCATTATTTTGTAGTAACGCCAACGCCTCTAGTCCATCTTCCGCCTTCAACACATGATATCCTTCATTTTTCAAATAAATCTCAATTCCATCACGAATTTCCTTATCGTCATCCGCGACCAACACTGTAAATTCCGCCACGTCCGTCACCCCGTCTCACTGATAACTTCATTCTATCACCCAACTCTTAACAAAGAACGAGGATAAATATGAAGAAATTCTTAAGAAGTTTTCGAATGAAATTCTTTGCGCTCATTGCTCTGCCGCATCCGCTCTTAGAAACCTGCAAGTGATCATAGCCAGTGCGCTAACGCTCATAGGATCCGTTTAACTGATCATAGACGACCAGTAACTGCTCATTGCGCGTCGTGAACCGCTCATAGCCCATGCATAATCCTTCAAAAACGAGCCACACTTCTATAACGGAGGTGACAAACATGCCAAACAAGAAAAACAAGAACAATACTAACAATATGCGTGAGGAATATGGCTTCGGTTATGATCTGAGTCCGGATGATTTTGATGTAGTTGGACAAAACGACGCGGCCAAGAAGAAAAATGCCAATACAAAAAAGAATCCATTGACGGAAAAGGATCACCCGATTAATCATCCTTAAATTTAGAATGTAGCACTAGTAAATAGTCATTCTGAAAGTGCTGGGACCTAAGCAGATAATCTATTCCAAGTAAAAAACCCAAAACAAAAACCGCGTGTACCCAATATGCTTGTAAATTGGATTCACGCGGTTTTTCTATTTGTACTCAGCCTTTCCTATCCAGGCTGTTCCTGCAACAATCCATACTTCCCCTGAATTCGCCGCAAGATCTTCATCCAACTGGCACTAAACACTACAATGAAAAACACATTCGATATAGCATGCGCCAAGTCAAAGTAGACACTCGAAACGAAGATTCCAACGACATAACTCCACGTCAGCGCTTCGATATTTCCAACAATCACCCACATATTCATGATCCAACCGAAAATATAGCCCCAGATGAAACCGAATGTACATTTCCCCCATAACGTTTTCATCCATGACGTGTTACGTAATAATCCCGCCGTCATCCCCATCATGCCCCATCCGTACATCTGCCAAGGCGTCCATGGACCTTGTCCTAGGAAGAAATTCGAAACAATCGCCGCCACTGCCCCCACGATAAAGCCTGACTCCGCCCCAAAAACCAACCCCGCCATAATGATAATAAATGAAGTTGGTTGGATACTCGGAAGTCCCGCAAATGGCACGCGCCCGACTGCTGCAATAGCTGCCATCATCGCTAGTAAAACAACTTCCCTTCCCCCTACATCCCGCCACTCAAAACGGGCAAAGAAAGGTATCATAATCGCCGCAATCACAATCATACTCAATAGAAGATAGGCTTTATAATGAAAGAAGACAATTGAAATCACGAGTAACGCCAATAATATAACCGATACTATTAATAAATACTTTCGCGAACGCCCCATGTGCTAGCAGCCTCCTCATACGTCAACACTTCCGGCCGTCTAGTTTCCCTTGTTGCTCGATTAATAGCCGTCGTGTAGAAATAATTGCCTTTGAATAACTCATCTGGTGTACCGTCTGCTGCTATTTCACCGTCGAACATCATCGCACATCGCTCTGCATAACTTGCCGCAAAGCCAATATCATGTGTCACCATGAAAATAGTCAGTCCGTCTTGCTGCAACCCATATAATAACTCGCCCAGATGTCGTTTAGACACTGGATCCATCCCTTTAGTAGGCTCATCAATGAACAACATCTCGGGCTCACCCATCAAAATACAAGCGAGGGCCGCTTTCTGAACTTCGCCACCTGAACAATCGTACGGATGACGCGCACGTAAATGGGAAATCCCAAACGACTCAAGCAGACGAATCATACGTTCTTCCGTATCGGATAGCTTTAAGCGCTCCCCAATCATTTGCATCTCCTCTTCAATCGTTTGCTGAACAAAATACGTTCGAGGATTTTGCGGTAAGTAGGCAATTTTCCCAAGCCACTCAGAATCCTTCATCTTCTTCATGTCTTGCCCAAGTAAACGCACCTTGCCTCGCTGTGGTTTAATACTGCCAAGACTTGCACGTAATGCAGTCGTCTTCCCGCTACCATTTCCTCCGACCATCGCGAAGAACTGGCCTTTTTGGATGCGCAACGTAAAACTCTTCAAGATAAATGGCGCTTTCTTTTGATATTGGAAAAACACATCATCCATTTCAAGTATTATTTGCTTCTTAGATAGGGTAGATTGCAATTCAACAGGCACAATCTCCCGCTCTTCCCGGCCAACCCACTGTTTACATTCTTTCACCGTAAGCGGTATTTCAGAAACAACGGGATTTTCTTCAAATTCCATATAAAGCCGTGCAAAAGCAGGTACATAGGGAAAGAACTGCACCGCTTCCTCTGTGTACAGATCACTGATCACTTGTCGACTATTCCCTTCGTATCGAATCTTTCCTGATCCCATCAGAACGACACGATCTGCCACTGCATACAATTCTTCCAAACGATGCTCTACCAATACGATCGTCATGCCAGTTTCTTTATTCAATCGCTCCAGCATCAGCACCAATTCTTTTGCCGCCACCGGATCAAGTTGTGATGTCGGTTCATCAAGTAATAGTACACGGGGCTTCATGAGCAGTACGGATAATAGATTCAATAATTGTTTCTGACCACCAGACAATTCGGAAGGCTTTGCGTTCAACAAGTCCTCTACTCCAAAAAAATGCACCATTTCCGCTACACGCTTGCGCATTTCAAACGTCGAATATCCTAAATTCTCTAGCCCAAATACAATTTCCTGCATCACTTCATCCATGACGATTTGATTGTCCAGGTCTTGGAACACATAGCCTACTTGTTCGACCATCTGCCTCTCTTGCCACTCGCTGATCGGTTTATCTTTATAAAAAACATCACCTTCAAGCTTCCCGACAGGCGTCAATTCCCTCTTCAACAGTTTCAATAAAGTCGTCTTGCCACTGCCACTAGCCCCGCCAATAACGAGGAATTCCCCTTCATTAACGGAAAGTGTAACGTCCGATAGCACTTGCTGATCTGTAGTAGGAAAAGAAAACGAGACGTGCTTCAAATTGAATAATTCCATTTCAGTTGTTCTCTCCCCTCTACAAATACTGGAAACAACGCAATGGCCATTCCACAAATAAATACTATCCAATCAGAGAATGACAAATGCAATGTACCTAGTTCTGGATAAATCATGATTTTTCCATAGCCCATCAATCCACCCATGACACATAAAGCAAAGAATATAACTAAATAGCTCAACCAGTACGCATCAGATTTCGTCATGCGATAGGGGATATAGGGTCGCCGTTTACCTAAACCATAGCCTCTTGCTTTCATCGAATCTGCCGTTTCTACGGCTTCTTCCAATGACCACGACAACAGAATTTGCAACATTGACATGCCACTCTTTGCTCTCTCACGCAACGTCCCTTGTGTCATAGTCATTCCTTTTAAACGTTGTACATCCTGTATTTCCGTTAATCGTCTTTTCAATAACGGTACAAAACGAATCGACATCATAATCAAAAAAGCGGTACGTGGTAAGATTCTTGCAAATATGTATAATAATTTATTGCCATTCAATACATTGTTTAGCGAAACGAAGACCAGCAGAATCATCAACAACGACAGTGCAGTCACGACACCGTACAACGTCGCTTCGTACGTCACTTGTTTCCCAAAGATATAAAACCATACATGTGTCCCTCTTGAATTAATGAACGGATTGATCACAATAATAACTACCGTCATCATGATCATCAACGGTGCCCACTGCTTCATAGCTCGACCGCCGTCATGTGATAAATTGACTGCAATCAATGAAAGACTGCCCGCCAGCAAAAAGAGCGGATGGTTAAAAAACATCGCAAAAAATCCTACGCAAATATAATAGAAAAACATCACGAAAGGGTGAATTGCCTGTATTCCATTGCCCACAGCCCTTCCCCTCTCTCTCCACACAATCTACGATAAAGACAGATAATCTTGCACCACGTGGATGCAAGATTTCCTGATCATTTTGTATTCAAAAACTCGATTAACATTTTTACCGAATGCGCACGAGACGTAGAGTTATTTGGCATGAAGTTGCCTTTTTCTCCCTTAGCCATATTCAAATCATATAGCATCGTCATCGCCCGTATTGCTTCCATATTGTATGAATGAATATCACGGAAAGGTGCTACTTGCTTAATCGTATACGCTTCACCATTCTTCACTTCATACGCACGGAATAACATCAATGCCATTTGAGCACGCGTTACTTTTTGTGCCGGCATAAATTTACCGTCTTTTCCATTTACGATTCCATTATGGTATGCAGCCGCAATTTGTGCTTGCGTGCTTGACGCATAATTTTGCGTATCCAAGAATGGTGCTTTCTTATCCGTCTTCAAGTCCAGTGCACGCACGATAATAGATACCGCTTGAGCACGCGTCAATGATTGATTCGGCTTGAACGTACGATCCTCATAACCGCTTGCGATTCCTTGCTCCACTGCCTGATTAATATATTCTTTTGCCCAGTGCCCTGTAACATCCGTAAACTGTGGAGTTGGAGTGGGTTCTGGTTCTGGTTTTGGATCTGGGTTAGGTGTTGGTTCAGGATCTGGCTTTGGTGCCGGAAGAACCGGTACATCTTTGAAGTCGTACAATACACCTTTATTTTTCGTGAATAAATCAAATGCTACTAACGCTTGCAAAGCTTGCTCTGTGGCCATGCTATTCGACCGGCTATCTCCCGCTGTATGCTGGAATCCACCGTCGGATGTTTGGAAACTCAATAGGTGATCGATCAAGTTGATGCCGTTCTTCGTAAACACGGGCATACGTGGATCGATCTGATTCGCAGTCAAGCCGATAATGACTTGTGACGTCGCTTCACTGGAAATACCACCAACAAACGCTTCATCAAAACCACCTGTCGGACCTTGTGCATCCGCTAGAAACTTCACTGCTCGGTCCATCGCTTGGCGAACTTTCGGCTGATCGGTATACGGTGCAATTCCGATTAACGCCATTGCCGTAATGTCATAGCTCGTTGATCCTTCTTTACTCGTTGACAAGCTCCAAGAACCATCGTCTTTCTGGTGTTTCAATAGTTCTGCAACTAGGCTCTCACGTGTCCACTTCGAGTTACTTGGCACTTGGTAGCCTTTTGTATCAAGTGCAATCAATGCGAAAATGATGCCGTTATTCCCTTGATACGTCAGGCTATCTGCGCCTGTCAAATGCATTTCACTATTTAAGATTTTATCGATTAAATTAAATCCTTTGCCGTCTGCGTTCATCGGATCGATACCGATTGCTGAGGCTGCCATCGCTAAACGTTCTACATCCGTAATCTTCATGCGGCCTTTGCCAGATCGGCTCGTCACTTGATCCTTCAAGTTTTCATAGAACGCTTTATTATAAGAAGCTGGAACTTTCTTACCTGCTTTGACAAGTCCGATTGCCTGCCATTCACTTTCGATCGAACTAGAAAGCATCTGCGCACTTGCCTTGTCGATTGCTGAAGTGACAAGCTGTGCATAATCTTTAACAGGTGGTGTTTCCGGTTCTGGCTTCACTACCGGTGGCTCCGTTGGTGGGTTTGGGTTCGGAACCGGGTTTGGTACTGGGTTTGGATTTGGTGAAGGATTCGGTTCAGGTTTCGCAGTTGGCGCATATGTAACCTTCACTGTTTTCGTAACCGAATCATTCTTCGCATCCGTCGCCTTCAAAACGATAGTATTCTCACCATTTTGCAATACTGCGTTTACTGTATTTCCCGTCACGACTGCTTGCTTACCGTTTACAGTAGCGATCGGCTGAAGTGCTGTTCCGAAATAACTAGCTGCGTTCACTTGGAAGGAAAGAGTAGACTTCGTAACGGTTGTTCCGGAAGTCACTCCTGATACTGAAATCTTAGGCTCCAAGTCTTCACGGAACGGGAATAGATCCGCGTTTAGATCCTTACCTAAGTTCGTCGTATATTTCCATTCCACTTTATCGCCAGGGATAAGCTTAATGACGCCCGCTCCACGATTCGGGAAAGTACCGTTGACACTGTACATCCAACCGCTGCCTTGTCCGCGGTCGAATTCATATACATTATCTATCCCTTCTACATAAGCAGTCGCACCTTCACCGCCACTATATTCCATTTGAATGCCTCTAGATTCAACATTCCGCTTCAATACACTTAAAACCGTGTCGCCTTCTTGTACTTCGACAGTAGACAACGGCATCGGAACTTCCGTATCAGAAATTGTAATAGAGTGCTGTAATGTCTGTGTGGATTGATTTTCATAGATCGGCGTCGGTTGATCTGCAAATGAAGGAGTTACCGGCATAAGGATCGCAGCACTCGCTAATGCGAATGTTGCTGTTATTTTCGTAAAATTTTTGATGATAGAAATAACGCATACCTCCTTACTTAATAATGAATAGTTTACGAGCTGATTGTTTTACTATTATTCCTTCTGTGGAGACTGGATCAATTACGACTAAAGAATATAATTGACCTTCCATATAGTCTTCTTCAGGTGTCACAGTGACTGTTACACCGTTGGCCTTTACTGAAACTGGCACTCGCTTACCTGTAACGTCTTCAACATAGATTTTATTTAAATTCGATTTTGAGTCCTGAATTTCTTTGTTGAACGTGACTGTAAACGCATGAGAAGGTTTCACTACTTCAGCATCGAAATAACGATACGGACGATCATTATCTACTATAAATACTTTTTTCGTCCCTTCAGGAATCAACGTTTCTTTTTTCGTCCCTTGTTCTCCCGCTTGTACAATATAATATCCTTCTATCATTTCCGTGTTTTCAATAAAAACGGAAGACCATGCTTCATTTTTCTTTTTCTGTACGTTTAAAAGGCTGTTATTCATAATTCCTTGAAGAGTAGTATGACTTGAAACTTCAAGTTTTGTTGATTTTTCCGAGAAATCGTACAGACGGCCTTCACCTTTTGTAAATAGATCAAATGCGACGAGTCCTTGAATGGCTTGCTCTGTAGCCATTCCGTCTGTTGAACCTGTCATAGTATGCTTGAAACCTCCATTATCGGTTTGGAAGCTTAACAAGTGATCTATCAAGTTAATACCGTTCTTTGTAAATTGTTCACCTTGTGGATCGATCTGATTCGCAGTCAAGCCAATAATGACTTGTGACGTCGCTTCACTGGAAATACCCCCAACAAACGCTTCATTAAATCCACCAGTAGGACCTTGACTTTCAGATAGAAAAGTTACTGCTTTCTCAACAGCTTTTTTAACAGCGGGTTGCTCATTATAAGGAGCTAATCCAATGAGAGCCATTGCCGTCATATCATAACTCGCAGTGCCTGTATTGCTTGTAGACAAACTCCATGCACCATCTGCCCTTTGATAACTTAATAGGGCTTTAACTATCTTTTCACGATTCCATTTTGCATCTTTAGGAACTTCATAATTTTTCGTATCGAGCGCGACCAACGCAAAAATCAAACCATTCGTTCCTTGGCGAGTCATCGTATCCACGTTTCGTATATCTATACTGTTATAAATTTTATCGAGTAAATCGATACCATTAATATTTTTGGGATCTCTCCCTATCGCTGCTGCCGCTATCGTCAAACGTTCTGCATCTGTTATTTTTAGTCGTTCCAAGTTCGCAACAATTTGTTGTTGAACATTTTGTTCGAATATTTCTTCATAGCTTTCCGGTACAACGACTCCAGCTTTTGCTAAACCAACTGCTGTCCACTCGCTCGAAACAGATTTACTCAGTATATAATCTGTAACTTTCTTAATTGCTTCAGGTACGCGTGCCTGAAGCGAAACTACCGTAATTTGTAGTGCGTCTGCAGCTTTCCCCACAACGGTTGCTTCCGATGCAACTAGCGAGAAGTTTTCACGTCCCACTTTGCCGTTTAATTGAATCGTTACTTGCTGATCCGTATCTTGAGTAACTTTAGAAATTGTCAAATTAGACTGTCCGATAGTCCAATTTTTCGGTTCTAGCGCTGCTGATGTAAAGGTATCTCCTATTAGATTCACTGTAATTGTAGGACTTTCACTATGTTCTATGACCTGCGTAGTCGTAGAGATAGCAGCCCAACGACCGTAGAAGAACTTTACAACGTCAGTATTCTTTAACACATAAGAAGCAGCTCCAACAGAAGGAGCTTTTCCGTTAACTGTATAATTCCAGCCATCCCAACCACCTAATTTTCCTGCTTCTTCATTATTAATAGAAGATACATAAGCTCCCCATTCACTTTCTATGATTGAGTAGTCTATGCTTTTACTATCCAATGCTTTCTTCAGCGCATCTAATGCATGTTGGCCCTCTGTAACTTGAATCGGTTCCTTTAAAATCACACCTGACAAGCCCTCTACTTCTAAATCTACCGCATAAGTAGCAGCTTGCATGCTCGTGTTAGTCTGTTGAACATCCGTATTAGCTAAAGCAACTGAACTACTTGCAGGTAACAGCATCGTTACTGCTAGTAAAACACTTGCCATGATGGATACATAACGCTTAAACAAATCAATTCCCCCTCGTCCTAGTTTGGTAAATTGAACACAAAAAAGCCCTTGCCTCCAGAAAGAGACAAGGGCACTATGTATAGACGGACTTCAGTCACTAAATTATTACATCCAATACAATATGCATACCTCTTCCTGGGAGGCGTAACGCATGTTATTTTGGCAAGTCTCCTGACTTATGGATCATCATATCTTCAACCTTCCCAGTTTTTCACCAGTGGTATTATGAAGATACTTCCCATTTACAGTGGCCGGACCGTACAGGATTTTCACCTGTTTCCTTTTTCATCTTTACAGTAATGTAAAGAACCAAAATATTCTATTCAATTTTACAATAGTATATCACAAGCTTACTTGCTACTTTTTGTTATTTCAAAAGAATAGTATAAAAGACCGATAAAAGAAATCTTTCATCGATCTTTTTTGAAACTATTTATTTCAATTCACGCTCTATCATCGAGTAAATGCTTACAGTTCCTGATAGTCTCGCTGATACACTCCGCCGTCTTTCACTTCTGCGTGATAGAGTGCTTTCAAAGCAAAGCTTTTTTCAAGTTCATGTTCTTTCATGATTTCTTTCAAACGTCTGTTCAACTCGGGACTATGTTTTACAAGCTGAAGCATTTTAGGTTGTGAATATTGCATGGTAATCTCCTCCTCATATCATTTGTTTCTTTAGTATAACACGGCTGTACTTTCTACGTTACACGAACACTGAACACTGCTATACGTGGAAATTCTTCACTAAGTGTTGTACACTGTCACAATGCATCCGACACGAAGTTCCGTAAAAGTAATCCAGTATATAGCCGAATCCCACATCTGTGCGTGAGAAGAATTGTTTTTACTATGAATCATTGTAGTAATGAGACCGTAAAGGACATGTAAGAATTTTAACGTTTACACGCTATGAATGTGGGTAGTGTTAAGTGTATGTCTGTAATTTTACGAAGACGATGCAATTATTCAGCTCCAATGTGGGACTACATGAAATATAAGGAGGACGTATGAAAAAAGTATCGATATCATTCTATATTACGTTAGTGGCTGTCGTATTGGCAGTCGGTTACGGCGTGATTGCGCCCGTGCACTTCGAAGAAATCACTTCTTCTATAAAGAACTTTATTTCAGATTCATTTGGTTGGTACTATTTACTGACTGTTTCCATGTTGTTCTTCGTTTCAGTATATTTAATATTCAGTCCGATCGGTAGAATCCGATTGGGGAAAGATACGGATAGACCACAGTTTTCATTATTTTCATGGCTTGCTATGTTATTTTCAGCAGGTATGGGGATCGGTCTTGTATTCTACGGGGCAGCAGAACCACTATCGCATTATGCAGTAGACCCTGCTACAACAGCTCCTGAAACGAAAGCTGCTTATAAAGAAGCAATGCGCGAAACATTTTTCCACTGGGGTTTCCATGCGTGGTCCGTTTACGGTATGACGGCTTTAGCGTTAGCGTACTTCCAGTTCCGCAAAGGACAACCCGGCTTGATCTCCGCAACACTTCGTCCAATCTTTGGTGACCGTGTAGACGGAAAACTAGGAACGGTTATTGACGTATTCGCGATATTCGCTACTGTTTTTGGTGTAGCTACATCACTTGGATTCGGTGCGGTTCAGATTAACGCCGGACTCAATTACTTATTCAATATCCCAATTGGATTCTGGTCACAGTTCGTCATCATCGCAATAGTGACGGTATTATTCATGATTTCTGCATGGAGTGGACTAGGAAAAGGAATAAGGATTTTATCCAATACCAATATGATATTGGCATTAGCTTTGCTAATCTTCATTATCGCGCTCGGCCCGACATTATTAATCTTTAACATGTTCACTGATTCTATCGGAGGGTATTTGGAACATCTGATTCGAATGAGTTTCCGTACAGCACCGCTGACGCCTGAAAATCGCTCATGGCTCAATGACTGGACGCTTTTCTACTGGTCTTGGTGGATAGCTTGGTCACCATTTGTCGGTATGTTCATTGCACGCGTTTCAAAAGGCAGAACGATTCGCGAGTTCATGATTGGCGTACTAGTTGTACCTACAGTATTGAGTATGGTTTGGTTCGCGGCATTCGGTACTACAGCGATCGAAACACAAAGAGCAGGCATTATCGACCTAGCTTCAAGCGCAACTGAACTGACAATCTTTGAGATGTTCAGTGGACTACCTTGGTCATTTGTGATTTCCGTTATCGCCATTTTGCTGATTACATCATTCTTCATTACTTCAGCGGATTCGGCTACATTTGTACTCGGCATGCAGTCGTCGTACGGTTCATTGACTCCACCTAATAATTTGAAAATTGTATGGGGTGTCATTCAATCTTCCATCGCAATTATCCTACTTTATGTGGGTGGATTGGACGCATTGCAAAACGTCATCATTATTGCCGCTTTGCCGTTCTCCATCATACTGATTATGATGGTTACTTCTCTGTTCAAATCATTGAAGGACGAACGAAAACGAATAAAACGCAAGTAAAAAAAGGAACACCAACGCAAATTTGCGAGGTGTTCCTTTTTTGTATATCAGTTTGTTGCTTTTTCAATTGCTTGTTTCAAATCCGCAATAATATCCTCTGCCGATTCCAATCCGACTGACAGACGGATTAGTTCTTCGCTTACACCCGAGTTCTTTAAATCCTCTGCTGATAACTGTTGATGTGTAGTAGAAGCGGGATGGATGATCAACGACTTTGCATCTCCAACGTTCGCGACATGAGACCAAATCTCCACATTATCGATAACTTCGCGACCTGCATCGCGCCCACCTTTGATTCCAAATACAATGATGGAGCCATACCCATTCTTCAAGTGTTTAGTAGCCAGTTCCGCTGTAGGATGATCTTCAAGACCCGTATATGTCACCCATTCTACTGCTTCGTGACCTTGCAGGAATGCCGCCACTTTCTGCGCATTTTCATTGTGGCGAGGTACGCGTAAATGAAGTGTTTCTAGACCTTGCAGCAAGTTGAATGCACTGTCAGGAGCCAGACATGGACCAAAGTCTCTCAGCAATTGCACACGCAGTTTTGTTGCGAAAGCAGCCGCTGCAGTATCGATACCGTAACGTAAGCCATGGTAAGACTCATCAGGCTCCGTGAAACCCGGGAACCTTCCTTGTGTCCAGTCAAATTTACCTGCATCGACCGCTACTCCACCAATTGTCGTGCCATGCCCTCCAATCCACTTCGTTGCCGAATGAATAACAACGTCCGCACCAAATTCAATCGGATTCGAGCCATATGGAGATGGGAATGTATTATCGACAAGCAACGGAATCCCATTTTCATGCGCGATATTCGCAACAGCTTCCACGTCCAGAACCTGCAGGCTTGGGTTACCGATAGTTTCTGCAAACAAGGCTTTTGTTTTATCCGTAATGGCTGCTTCAAAATTCTTTGGAGCTGATGCGTCCACAAACTTCACAGTAATACCGTAACGCGGTAATGTCACAGCGAATAAGTTGTATGTACCACCGTACAGATTGCTAGCTGCAACAATTTCATCGCCAGCTTCGGCAATGTTCATAATAGAGAACGCAATGGCCGCCATTCCGGAAGACAACGCGACCGCCGCGGTACCACCTTCAAGCTGTGCAACGCGCTCTTCGAAAACAGCTACTGTCGGGTTCGTGATACGTGTATAGATATTGCCTGCTTCTTTCAAGGCAAATAAATTTTGAGCATGTTCCGTGTCTCTGAATACATAAGAAGTCGTACGATGAATTGGCAACGCACGTGAACCCGACTCCGGATCCGGCTTTTGCCCTCCATGTAATAAAATCGTTTCTGGCTGTAAATTCGTCATAACCATTCCCCTTTTTTATCATGTCTTTTTATCATATATCGATGGAACACCAGAAAAGTGGCAGAGGGCGTCTAGCTGCGACAGGCGTTGGAGGGCTGAACGCAAAGGAGTGTTCTTCTCCTTTTCGTTTAGACCGAAACGTCCCGAGCAGCTGCCCTCTGGAACTAGACACTCGAAAAGTGGCAGAGGGCGCCTAGCTGCGACAGGCGTTGGAGGGCTCAACGTAAAGGAGTGTTCTTCTCCTTTTCGTTTAGACCGAAACGTCCCGAGCTGCTGCCCTCTGGAACTAGACACTCGAAAAGTGCAAGAGGGCGCTTAGCTGCGACAGGCGTTGGAGGGCTCAACGCAAAGGAGTGTTCTTCTCCTTTTCGTTGAGCCTGAAACGTCCCGAGCTGCTGCCCTCTGGAACTCGACACTCGAAAAGTTGCAGAGGGCTCCTAGGTACACAAAAAACCCTTCTTCCTAATAAGAAGAGGGCTACGCTTTCGCTTATTCCCCCCTTATCTTCCAAACTACATATAGTTTGTAGGAAGTAGCACCTTTGCTTTCGCCGGTTGCCGGGCATCACAGGGCCTAATCCCTCCGCCTCTCTTGATAAGAGTGTGTCTATTTGTTTTCCATCGTTGAAAAATAGTATACGGCTATTCCGAGTCTATTGCAAGGTAATTTAATAGAATGTTTAGAAATTAGTATATATTTTCACTTGCCACTTTACTAAAAATCGCCAGAGACATGTTCAATGAACGATGTTCTGGCGATGTTGATTTTATTAGAATATATCCCACCAAATCTTCACGGCTGATGCCATGATGAGAACGGCAAGGATGCCTTGTAGGATTTTGGTGTTTACTCTACGGCTGACTTTCACGCCGATTGGAGCTGCGATAATGCTTGCGATTATCATGACAAGAGCAGGCCCGTACGGCACTTGCCCAGTAAAGAATTTACCTGACGCCGAACCTACTGATGATAGTAATGTGATGGCCAATGATGTAGCAATTGTGACGCGTGTTGGGATCTTTAGGATGACGAGCATAATCGGTACCATGATAAATGCACCACCAGCTCCAACGATTCCCGCTGCCAATCCAACAATGAATGCCGCACTGGAAGCTATGACGCGATTGAATGTAATTTCTTCAATCGGCTGATCATCCAACCCCTTTTTCGGAATAAACATCATAATTGCCGCAAGCACAGCCAGGATACCATAGACGATATTTACAGTCGCTTCTGACAACATGCTGGAACCTGCGCCGCCGATCACACTGCCGATCAACACACTAATCCCCATATAAAGAACAAGTGGCTTCAAAATCAAATTACTTTTTCGGTACGCCAAAACTCCTGAAAGCGACGCAAAGAATACTTCAACTGCAGTAATCCCCGATACTTCATGTGGTGTAAACGCAGTAAAACCAAGTAATGCAGGAATAAATAACAACATTGGATATTTGACAATCGCGCCCCCGATTCCCATCATTCCGGAAAGGAACGAGCCGACGAGTCCAATGAGGAAGATCGTAATAATAAATGGAATAGTCATGATGTTCTCCCTTCTTCCTGATGAAAGAGGGAGACAGCTATTCCCTCTACCCTAAGTTTATCCTTTTTGGATCCAAAATTTAAAGACATCGGACTCTTGTTGCTGGTCTTTTATTTCATGATTACCTGAAGCCGCCCAAGCTGTTAAGTCGGACACTGACCCTTTGTCTGTCGTATGAATCTCCAGTACATCTCCTGTTTGCATATCCTTCATTGCTTTCTTTGCACGTACGATCGGCATTGGACATGCCAGGCCTTTTGCGTCTAAAAATGTTGTTGAACTCATATTTATCTTCTCCTTTTAATGTGGATTATTGTTTTCCATCTGATTTAAAATAACTATTTACCGTACCGCACAGCGATTCGGGCCAATCTCCATCTCACGTTGTGTTTCTTCATCAGGTTGGATTTTCCCCATATTCATCTGACGTATTTCCTGATACGCATTCGGCTGCGGAGGCAAGTTCCCCGTGACTAACTCTCTGAACTCTTTTTCATCTTCAATGTTCAAGCCATGGTTTTGCTTATACAACACGCCGAGCTTTTCCGACACGCTACCATCTTCATTCAACTCATCTATAATCATGAAGTGAGCCGGCAAAACTGTTAGTTCTTCTGACAATTCCTTATAACGACTATACAAGGACTCACGTAAGTCGCCTACCCAATCTTCTGCCAAACCTGCTAAATCCGGACGTCCAATCGAATCAATGAACAGAATATCACCAGTCATCAAATAGCTATCATCGACAATAAATGAAGTCGAACCAATGGTGTGTCCTGGCGAATACAGTGCCTGAATATCAATTTTAGTATCACCTATTTGAATCGACGTATCGTCTTCTAAAGCAGCATATTCAAATACGACCTCCTCTGCATCTTTTGGCGGTAGCCAGTACATTGCTCCCGTTGCTTTTGCAATCTGACGACCACCTGAAATATGATCCGCATGCAAGTGCGTGTCGAGTACATTTGTGATCTTCACACCGCGTTGCGTAGCAAAGTCTATAAACACATCTGTCATCCGCGTCGCATCAATGATTGCCGCTTCTCCGCCTGATATGACCATATAAGAAAGACATCCTTTACCAAGACGGACGAATTGATAGAGCTCGCCGCCTGATTTCAAATCGGCAATCTTCACCGGCTCAAGATACTCGCTCCATGCTTTCATTCCGCCTGAAAGATAACCTACTGGATAGCCTGCTTCCTCAAGGATTTCTGCCACCATGACGGACGAACCTTCTTTAGCACAGACTACTAGGATCTCTTCATCTTTTGGCAATTGATCTTCAATTTCTTCAATGCCATCCAATAAATCAAAGTACGGTACGTTTAAATGACGCACTTGTTCTCCTTCGATTTTCCAATCTTCAAATGCAGTTTCATTTCGAACATCCAAAATGAATAATGACTCCTTGGCAATAACGCGCTTTGCTACTTCACTTGATTGAATGATTCTCATTTATTCATACCCCCTACCGTATTTTCTATTTCACCATTCCATTTTGACATACCAGGAATTACATTCGTGACATTTTCAAATCCCTTTGCCACAAGTTTTCGACAGGCCATATCACTGCGGTTACCTGTTCGGCATACAACGAAGAACTTCTTATCTTTACTCAAGTACGACATTCGTTCATCCAATTGGCCAAGAGGTATAGATAGGGCACCAGGTATGTGAGCAAATGCGTATTCTGCTTCTTCGCGAACGTCTAGTAACACAGCATCTGGATGTTGCAGTTGATCCAACAACTCATTATTGTCGACTGTAACTGGATATTCTTTTTGTGACTGATCTTCCTGACCCGCTTTTCGTACGAAGTGGCGCCATACATCAGCTTCTTTCACATTACCGACGTATTGATGCCCCACACTTTCCGCCCACGCCTGTAAATCTGCCGTGGTCCCTGAATCTGTCGACTGGACTTCGAGCACCTGACCATCATCCATCTCTTTCATCATCTTTCTCGTCCTCACAATCGGCATTGGACAAGCAAGTCCTTTTGCATCTAACACGTTATCTGACTGAATCATTGTACTCCTCCTATACACCCTGGGGTATTTATTTGTATAAAAAAATTAAATAAACAAGTTCACTTGACCATCTTGCGCCTCACCTAAGTAAGCCGCCACACCGCCATATTCCACCTCTTGTAGAAGCTCTCCTTCATTCAGTCCTAGCAAATCCATTGTCATCGTACAGGCAATCAATCGCACGTCCTGTTCTATTGCCATATCAATCAGTTGTGGCAATGTCATCGCGTTATGCTTTTTCATTACTTGCTTGATCATCTTAGGGCCCATTCCTGCAAAGTTCATTTGCGATAATCCCATTTTATCTGCTCCACGCGGCATCATTTTACCGAACGCCTTTTCAATGAAACTTTTATTACTTTTAATCGGTTCATCTTTGCGCAATGCGTTCAATCCCCAAAACGTATGGAAAATTGTTACTTCATGGTCATACGCTGCTGCGCCGTTCGCGATAATATAAGCCGCCATCGCCTTATCGTAATCCCCACTAAATAATACAATCGTTGTTTTCTTTTGCTCTGTCATGCTCTCGTCCCTTTCTATTTGAAAATCATTTTATTAAATACCTATGGGGGTATATTATATGTTATAAAAAAAAGAGTCAAGTGATGTTGCTCATCGACTCTTTACTAGAAGATCCACGGCTTCACTAATAATAGATTCGTGTGTACGTTCATCTGCTTCATCTAAATTTTCAATACAGGCAATCAAGTTGGAACTAACGATTACACCAATTGTACGGTCAATAGCAGAACGACTGGCTGATAATTGCGTGATCACTTCTTTACAATCCTTGCCCTCTTCCATCATACGCAAGACGCCTTTGATTTGACCCTCTAGACGCTTCAAACGATTTTTGACTTTGTCATCATACTCCATATCGCTCAACCTCCTATATGTTACCCTAATAATATACCCCTACAGGTATAATGTCAACCGATTGATTTATATGTTTGAGTATATCATGTCGGCTTCTATCTTTAATGATCAATACTTTCTACTTCATCAAGTGATTATACAAAATACTTGCCCAATCGACAAAGTTCTAGTATGATGAATAATTTCCCGAAATGTGTTATACTAGATCTAGTAAGCTATTGTACGCATTTTCCGTTTTGATTTACTGACAAATTGCGACAGACTAAATTCCACACTACTGAAGGAGTTGATTCGATTGGCATTCCCACGAAAAGATCGTCCAGTTTCTGATTTTGTAGCATCACGGTATGTAGACGAAGTCATATCTTTCAACCGTAATGATTATGAAGTTTCCGGGACTATACACAAAATCCTTGAAAACTCCGTCATTGTAAAAATTTCTGAACAAGACGCTGAAAATATTGGAGCAGCTTCCAACATGACTGTCGTCGCACACAAAAATTATACAGTTCAATAATGGTGTGTTCGATGCCTTGCAGATTATTGCAAGGCTATTTTTTCACAAAAAAACCAGTCACAGCCACAAGTCTTTCACTATAAAAAAGTGTATTGGAGATGATTGATTTGATTAATCATACAAATATAGATTTAACGCGAACAACCTCACTAAAAGGGACTTTACGTATTGGCGCTTCGCCAGTTATTTCGCAAGCTATTTTACCCGACATACTCACTCGTCTACACGCGAAGTATCCCGACATGCGACTCGAACTAACAACTGCTCCTTCTTCTGACATTGTGCGATTACTGAAAAGTCATAAGGTCGACGTTGGTTGCAGTGAACTAGACAACCTACCATCGGCTGAAGCATTTATGCAAGACGAACTAGTACTTCTTTCTTCTGCTACACACCCGCTTGCACGTAAGAGAAGCTCATCCATTCTAGATTTGCAAAATACACATTGGATTTTACCTGACACCGCAGATCCTAGCCGTCTATTAATTGATCAATCGCTTAAACAGTATGGAGTTCAAGTACAGCCTACTATTATGAGCTCACCCGAAAGTATCAAACAAGCCGTTCTTAGTGGGCTAGGCATCGCTATTTTGTCACGCCACAGTTGCAGACAGGAGCTCGCACAAGGTGATCTAACTGTACTAGATTATAAAGTTGCACCAATCAAACGTGTTTTTTATACAGGAACCCGTTCTAAGACGAACGAAGTACAAGCATTTCTCAGCGAGCTTAAAGCTTATTGCCGTCTATGGCAAGTCAACTAGTCCTCTTCTAAGCTCTCGTTTGCTACGCCAGTTTACAAGGAATATTCCTAAACTGATGAGCATGCCCCCTAAAATCAATGACATGGATAACTTCTCATCCAACAGAACCCATCCCGATAATGTCCCGAAGAATGGTGCCAAAAACAGAAACGCACTCGTTCTCTCGGGATTTCCTGTCTGCAATAAATAAAACCAAATAGAAAACTGTACAATGGATGCGGCAATCGCAAGCCATCCTAAAATCGCCAATGACAATGGATTCGCTATGAAAAACGGTTCTTCAAGTACATAACTCGCTACAAATAAGATCAATCCGCCAAATAGCATTTGATATGCAGTCATCACCCATGTATCAAAACGATGGCCATGTACTTTGACGAGCAACGTCGCACAAGCCCATGCTACAGCAGATAAAAACCCTAACACTGTACCAATCTTCCAGTCTAAGTGACCGCCCATTGTAATGAATACCCCAAACAAACCACAAACAACGCCAACCCATTGTTGCAAGCGGTAATGAATTTTCAATACTAACGTCCCAATGACAACGACAAGCAGCGGATTTGTAAATGTTAAAATAGACGTTTCACCTGACGTGATCGTACGAAGCGCCATAAATATACATCCCATGACCGCAGCTGTCTGCAATGAACCAATCAGCACAAGCCACTTCCACTCTCCAAATGTTTTCGGATGTGGCTTTTTTAATATCTTTACTACCACCGCCATAATGACGCCTGCAATCGTAAACCGCATTGCCACTAGCAATAGCGGTGAAGAATATTCCAACCCAATTTTCCCAATAGCAAATGACGAGCCCATTAAAGCGGTTGTAATGACAACTAAAATGCCGAATAAAAATTTATTCATCCAGTTCCCCTCCCTCTTTCGACTTTACAGAAGGTTCTCGCCGCATTTGCATACTATCGATCAACACCTCAATAGCTGGTGGCATATAACGCTTTTCCAAATAAGTTAGATACACTGTACGGGTTAACGTCTTTGAATTAGTTGTTTTAATGACAATGGTCGGGTCAGGTCCGTGCGCAAAATACTTTTGTGGAATAATCGAAATTCCGATATTCTCCCGTACAAGTTCTACTATCGTTTCAAAACGCTCTACTTCGTAACATATATTCATTCGTACGCCTTCTTCAGCAAACGCAGCAAAAATATCTTGTCTCGTTTGCAACCCAACACTCGTGATAATGAATGCCTCATCTTCTAGGTCGGCTAGCGTAATGGAATCCGTGTCTGCCAGACGATGTTCAGGATGCATGACAACTGCTAATTGCTCTTGATACAAAGGTATCGAGACAATATCTGAAGCTTCTATAAATTGATTGGTTAAACAGACATGGACAGCGTACTGACGGAGTGCTCGCTCAACATCCCCACGGCCTAATACTTCTATTAACTTCACATGCATCGATGGAAACTCCTGGCGATAGGCAAGTAATATAGAAGGAATCCAATTCTTCACGGATTCAATCATTCCGATCTGCACACTTCCACTGCCTGTCCACTTCACTTCTTTAATCTCTTGTTGTAAGATATCTGCCTCATGAAGAATTTGCAATGCACGCTCATAAATTACGCTACCCGATTCCGTTAGTTGAACACGTTTAGTCGTTCGTTCGAGCAACTGAAACCCGACTTCTACCTCCAAATTCTTAATCGCTTTACTGAGCGAAGGCTGCGAAAGATGAAGTTTTTTAGCCGCTTCAGAAAAGCTAGATTGCTGCACTACCATGACAAAATACTGCAATTGCTTGAATTCCATTCATCTCACCTCCACTTATAGCCTACACGCATGAATATATGAAAAACATGTATTAGAATTAATAAGTACAAACCAGTATAGTAAGAATATCACGTTGGAAAGGGTGAAGTA
This sequence comes from Sporosarcina ureae, assembly GCF_029267015.1. Lineage (GTDB taxonomy): Bacteria > Bacillota > Bacilli > Bacillales_A > Planococcaceae > Sporosarcina > Sporosarcina ureae_D. The sequence goes on from NZ_JARIEA010000035.1 coordinate 29,523, forward strand.
TATTGTTAATTCCATCAAATGAAAAGTACTGGTCAGGTCGTACCGATAGTGAGACCGACAGAGCTGCATTCCGAATGCATCAAATCATCCAATTTTCCGAATTAAAAGAAAGCGCTACCAATAAAACTTGTGCCCTCATCGGATTTTCTTCAGAAGAAGGTGTACGTCGAAATAATGGCAGACTCGGTGCTGCTGAAGGACCGAATGCCCTACGTAATGAACTAGCGAAACTACCTTGGCGTTTGCCTGCTGAGTGTCAAATAGTTGATGTGGGTACTGTAGTATGTGAGCATGGTCAGCTAGAACAAGCACAAGCTGAATTAGGCACAGTCGTTCAAAAGAGCCTTCTCCATCATACGAAGCCCGTTATTTTAGGCGGCGGACATGAAACCGCTTACGGTCATTATACAGGAGTTCGAGACTTCCTTGGCCCTGACGCAAAACTTGGTGTCATAAATATTGATGCCCACTTCGATTTGCGTGGCTACGACGAACAACCTTCTTCAGGCACGATGTTCAAGCAGATGCTCGACGTCGATCCACATGTTGACTACCTCGTGCTAGGTATTCAAGAATTTGGCAACACGGACGCATTATTCGCAGAAGCCGATGCAAAAGGCGTGACATATGTCACAGAACAAGAAATTTCGACAAGTCCTTTAGACGATACATTGCAAAAGATACAGTTATTCATTGATAAACAAGACGCTATTTTGTTAACATTGTGCTCGGATGTCCTGAATTCCGCGTTTGCTCCAGGTGTAAGTGCGCCGTCTCCCTTCGGATTAGATCCGTTGATTGTACGCTCTTTCATTCAAACAGTTGCATCGCATAAGAAAACACTTTCATTCGACATTTCAGAAATAAATCCGTCACTTGATCATCATAATCAAACGGTTAAGCTCGGGGCTTATCTTACAAATGAAGCAATCTATGCATTGCTGGGAGGTCGAATCACATGACAATTGAGCTAAATCAAATTTCTACGCTGTTTTTAGCGTTAGCTCTCCTAACACTGGGTACGATGTTAGTCCGTAAAGTCGGCTTTCTCCAGAAATTCTGTATCCCTGCCCCTGTTGTCGGCGGTTTACTATTCGCGTTTTTAGCGACCATTTTGAAGTATTTTGATTTAGTAAGTTTTTCTTTAGATACTTCATTGCAAAATCTATTCATGCTGACATTTTTCACAACAGTCGGTCTGGGTGCTAGTTTCCGTTTGATTCGTCTAGGCGGAAAGCTATTGATGATCTACTGGGTAGCTTGTGGCTTCTTAGCACTGATCCAAAACGTCATTGGTGTCTCTATGTCCTATCTATTTGGATTGCACCCGTTGATCGGTATGATGGCTGGTGCTGTCTCGATGGAAGGCGGACATGGTGGTGCTACTGCTTACGGGGAAACATTAGAAAGCCTTGGGATTGATTCCGCCCTATCCGTTGGTATTGCAGCAGCAACTTTCGGACTCGTAGCAGGCGGTCTAATCGGTGGTCCAATCGTTAAATACTTGATCAATAAATATGATTTAAAATCTACGGAAGTCGAGCATGAAAAAGCATACTCCGTGGAATCATTGGAAAAACCAATTAACACTGACAACTTCCTAACACAAACGTTATTGATTACTCTTTGTATCGCAGGCGGTACATTTATCGGGGATCTGTTCTCTAACGCTACTGGTTTCGTCATGCCAGGTTATGTAGGCGCAATGTTTGTTGCAGTTATCGTTCGTAATATTGTGGATCGCGTGAAGGAAGATGCGGTTCATATGACAAGCATCAATTTGATCGGCGACGTTTCACTCGGTATTTTCTTATCGATGGCGTTAATGAGCATCAAGCTATGGGAAGTTGCAGATTTGGCACTTCCATTGTTGCTGATCGTCTTTGTACAAGTAATCTTCGTCGCGTTGTTTGCGATCTTCGTCCTGTTCCGTTTGCTCGGTAAGGATTACGACGCAGCGGTTATGATCGCTGGTTTCGCAGGTCATAGTCTGGGTGCGACGCCAAATGCGATGGCGAACATGGCAGCCGTTACAGGACGCTATGGCCCGTCACGCAAAGCCTTCTTGATCGTTCCTATTGTAGGCGCCTTCCTCATAGACGTCGTCTCGATGCCGATCATCATCACTACGATTAATATATTTGCTTGATTGTCGTAAATTAAACGCCTTAAAAATGTAAGCTAATTAGTGAGTGGGAAGGGATTGAAGCTCCAGCTGGGGACGCTTTCCTGAGGGCGTGGCCCGAGCCGCTTCCCTCACTTCGTTCAGTCCAGGGTCTCGAACTCACGCTGATCCTCCAGGAGTCGCCCCAGCTTCCGCTTCAATCCTACTTACCGAGTGGGGTTACCTATATCGCTCATTGTAGATAGTGTGTGAATTATTCTTGTGTTTCAACTTATTTAAGTTCAAGGACAGATCAAGTTCTAGATCAAAACTAATTTTAATGATGAACAGTAAGTGTCAACCACTTGCTATGCAAGGGATTTGAGCGAGAGCCGTAGTGATGGACGGCTTTTGCGAGTAAAAGCGAAGCGTTAGGTGCAAATCTTTGCACTAGGTGCGGCGACTCCTCCAGAACGCGTCCGCCTAGAGCGCAAATCCCGTCTCCAACACTAACTAAACCTTTATCATTTCCTAAGAACCGAAATTTTCGGTTCTTTTTTTATTCTTTTTAAGCGTAATATTCACACCCTTCTGTTAAAATGAAAACATTAATTCGCATCTTGGAGAGGAGCTTGCTATATGAAAGAAGAACTAATCGAACGACTCACACGCTACGCTAAAATTGATACACAATCTGACGCTACTTCGGACACAACACCGTCCACAGAAAAACAATGGGACCTGTTGCGGGTGCTCGAAAAAGAGATGACTGATATTGGTCTTGAAGACATTTCAGTCGATGAAAACGGCTACCTATTTGGTACACTCCGATCAAATACAGAAAAACAATTACCAACGGTCGGCTTCTTGGCGCATATCGACACAGCTCCTGACTACACGGGCACGAACGTCAATCCACAACGCATTGATAACTATGACGGTAAAGATATCTCATTAAATGAATCAACAATCATGAGCGTACAAGCATTTCCAGAGCTTAACAACTACATTGGCCATACCCTGATTACGACAGACGGCACAACTTTATTAGGTGCAGACGATAAAGCTGGCATCGCGGAAATCATGACAGCGATGCACTATTTAGTCGAGCACCCTGAAATCAAACACGGGAAGGTACGCATAGGCTTCACACCTGATGAAGAAATCGGGCTTGGTCCACATAAGTTTGACGTAGAACGTTTTGGCGCTGACTTTGCTTATACAATGGACGGCGGACCACTTGGAGAACTACAGTATGAAAGTTTTAACGCTGCAGGCGTTGAAGTGATTTTCCATGGTGCGAATGTCCACCCAGGAACAGCTAAAGATAAAATGGTCAACTCCTTGCTGATCGCGGCAGAATTCCAGCAAGCTATGCCACAACACGAAATCCCGCAGGAAACGGAGCATTATGAAGGTTTCATTCACTTAATGAATATCGATGGTTCTGTAGAAAAAACGACCTACGACTATATCATCCGTGACTTTGATAGAGATTCTTTTGAAGCTCGCAAGCAACTTGTACAAGATACTGCTACACAGCTTCAGGAAAAGTACGGTCAACATGCGATAGAGCTAACAGTAACGGATCAGTACTTCAATATGGGTGAGAAAATTACGCCTGTAATGGAAATCGTCGATGTAGTAGCGGATGTCTATCGGAGTCTTGATATTGAACCGAAAATCGCACCCATTCGTGGAGGCACAGATGGTTCCCAACTTTCCTATATGGGAATGCCAACGCCAAATATCTTTACGGGCGGCGAAAATTACCACGGTAAATACGAATTCATCTCAGCAGACAATATGGTGAAAGCTACGCAAGTTATTATCGAGACATTGAAACTTCAAGAACAACGCGGTTAAGCGTATGAAAGCAATTTGGATTGGCATTTTATCCGCACTATTCTTTGCGGTGACATTTGTACTGAATCGATCCATGGAACTGGATGGCGGTAGCTGGATGTGGAGTGCTTCACTGCGCTATTTCTTCATGGTTCCATTTCTACTCATTATTGTAGCGATGCGTAGAGGTTTGCATGGCGTCAAACGGGAAATGACTGTTGCTCCATGGCCTTTTTTCATCTGGATTTTCGTCGCATTCGTTCTGTTCTATGGTCCGCTGACGTTTTCAGCTGGCTATAGTCCGGGATGGCTTGTTGCGGGAACGTGGCAAATGACGATTGTGGCTGGGGTTTTGCTAGCACCCTTCTTCACGTTCCAAGCGAAGACGGAAACAGGTGAATTCCGCACAATCCGCCACCGTATTCCGGCAGCATCGTTGGTGATTTCATTGGTCATCTTAGTGGGTGTCGTGTTGATCCAGATTCCACATGCGAGTAGCGTATCGACTAAAACTATTTTGCTCGGTACGTTGCCGCTTGTCATTGCAGCATTCGCCTATCCACTTGGTAATCGGAAAATGATGAACCTAGTAGGCGGACGTCTTGATATGTTCCAACGTGTACTTGCGATGACACTAATGACGATACCGATTTGGTTAATCCTCGCGTTCTATGCTTGGTCGACGGTCGGATTGCCTTCTACAAGCCAAGTGGTGCAGTCATTGATTGTCTCGGTGAGTTCAGGCGTTATAGCCACCTCTCTCTTCTTCATGGCAACCGATATAGTGCAACATGATCAAGGAAAACTAGCGGCAGTTGAAGCTACGCAGTCTGTCGAATTAATTTTCGCCATGCTTGGTGAGATGCTGTTGCTAAGCTTGCCATTACCTGGCGTTCTTTCATTAGTAGGCGTGCTAGTAATTATCGGTGGCATGTCGTTGCATAGTTATCAAACTGCATTAGCCAGTAAAAATACATAGAAAAGGGTTGTCCGATAGTCAGTTTATGACCCGTTGGACAACCCTTTTTTCATATTTTACGCTCTTTAATTTGTCGTGGGATACGCTTTCGCAATAATTGCGGTCTGACTTCAGATAATAAAATGGCGATAAAGATAATCAATGCGCCAAGAAACATTCGAAATGTCAGTAATTCGTAAGCAAGAGCTACGGAAAAGACCATCCCCCACACGGACTCCGTTGACAAAATAATTGCAGCTTTCGTTTCCGACAGATGCTTCTGTGCAACGGTTTGCATCAAAAATGCAAGTGTCGTCGAGAACACTGCTAAGTACAATACTGAACTTAAGGCTGCCGGATCCATAGAGAACGAAGTCTCGCCTATTACAATGACGGTGATACAGCTGATCACTGCGGCAACCGTCATTTGCAATAATGTCAGCAAAATAGGATCCACCGAACTGACGAATCGTCCTGTGTAGAAGATATGGAATGCGAACATCACGGCGCAACCAAGTGTAAGCAGGTCTCCTATATTTATGCTTGAAGACCACTGCAACGATAAGACTGCTACTCCGATGAGTGCCAAAACGGCACCAGCTAACTCAAATTTGTCGAGTTTTCGCTTATATAGGATAAATGCGATAAACGGTACCATCACTACATTCACACCCGTTAGAAAGGCATTTTTTGAAGGTGTTGTGAATTGAAGTCCTACTGTTTGTAAGGCAAATGCTGCGTACAGCAAGATCCCGAGCACTGTTCCTTGCCATAGTATTGATTTGTTTAGTTGGCGTAGCCGCTTGTGGAATACGAGTGCTAGTAATAGTGCACCGATTGTGAAGCGCACTGCTAAGATTTGATACGGTGTGTAGTAATCCAAAGCGAGCGCGCTCATCACAAAGCCGCTACCCCAGATGATGGCGGTGATTGTCAATCCGATTTCGCCTATGTATTTTCTCATTTCTTTCACCATGCTTCCGCTAGTCAGTCGTATTATTCTAGCACGAATTTCTGTCGGATTATAGATGAATTTGTAATCAGGAGCCTCTTTTGCGAATGGTGAGGGACTTTGTAAGTGTGATGGGATGGAAGCTCCAGCTGACGAGCCCTCCAGAAAGCGTCCCCTCCGAAGCGCCAATCGCCATTATCCAACACTATCGCCAGCCTATCTAATTCCACATCAAAAAGCTGTCCAGGAAGTCACATACATCATGACTTCCTGGACAGCTACGTCTACCTATTACTCTTCATACAATCCTATCTCCTTAATAGCACGCTCGACTAACGATGGATCTACAGACTTGTCAAAGTCGATTTCGCCACGTATAGCGCCATTCGCTTTGTACATCTCATACTGCTTCTTAATATCGTCGATGAACATCTTACCGTTCGGATCGAGCCCTGTAACGAATACTCTCTCCCATAGTTCATGATCCTTCAAAGCGGTATGTTTCACCATGATGTCGATGATCTCATCTTTTCCTTGATCCTTAAAGAACGCGTCGTTGTAGTCACGCACTCCTTTTAGGTAGGCTGCCATGAAGCGCACCGATAGATCTTTATTGGCCATGAACTGCGGTGAAGCCAATACCATGGCGATCTGAGACTCGGGTGCATAGTCTGTCGCATCACCGAAGCGTACGTGGAAACCGTTGTGGATTCCTTGTGCGATCAATGGTTCAATGTTCAATGCAGCATCAATTGTTCCTGAATCAATTGCTCCGAGCATCGCACCGAAGTCTGCGATATGGACATATTCCACGTCGTCTTCTGTCAAACCTGCGTGCTTTAACATTTCTTCATAGATATACCCATCAATCGAATTTCTTGATGACACAGCAATTTTCTTTCCTTTGAAGTCGCTGTACTCCTTAATTTCATCCACCATATGATTACCAATGACGAAACTGAAGTAGGACTTGCCAAGCATATTATGTCCTTTATCTGCGATAATTCGAACATCGATTCCTTGGGCAATCGCGTTGAAGAATGATGCGGTAGAAACGCCACCCGCGATATCCACTTCTCCGGCAGCTAGTGCAGGCAACATATCATCGCTGTTGGCAAAGTCCGCAAAATCTACACGTATATTATAGTCGTCAAAATAGCCTTTTTCTTTCGCAATATAGAAACCAGCTCCAGAAGCAGCCCCATCTTCCGCAATGAATACCTTCGCCTGCTTTTCAAGCGGAGCTAAGTCACCGGATATCGGCTTATCATCGTTCGCTACAGGCTTCACAACTTCTTTTGGAGAGCATGCACCCATCATCAATACAACCGACAATACGCTGAATAAACCTGCCTTTTTCATCCACTTCCTCACATCATCTCTCCTTTTATCATTTATTCCCTCGATTTCAATACTTCTTCTTGCAAGTGATGCCAAATCTCAATGAATTTTGCTGCCATTTCAGGATCTTTCCGAATATCTTCCATCTTTCTCGGTCTAGGTTTATCAATGATAATCTCTTCAATAATTTTTCCTGGCTGTGCGCCCATCAATAGAATTCGATCACTTAACAACAATGCTTCATCAATACTATGCGTAATGAACAACACCGTCTTCTTCGTCTCTGCCCAAATACTCAATAACTCTTCCTGCAAAATGAAACGATTCTGTTCATCGAGCGCGCCAAACGGTTCATCCATCAATAGGATCTCCGGATCGTTTGCGAATGCTCTGGCAATACTCACTCGTTGTTTCATTCCACCAGACAATTCCTTTGGATATAGCGAAGCGAATCGCTCCAATCCTGTCTTCTTCAAATAAAAGTCCGTTCGTTCAGCAATGAATGCTTTCGGCAAATTACGCATCTTCAATCCAAAGGCGACGTTTTCTCGTACCGTCAACCACGGAATAACCCCACGTTCTTGGAATACCATTGATTGCAGAGGCCGATCATTCGATTCCGTTTCAATCGTAAAAGTGCCAACACTTGGTTGTTCAAGTCCGGCAAGAATCCGCAGTAATGTCGTCTTGCCACATCCACTCGGTCCGACTATACAAACGAACTCACCGTCTTTTACAGTCATGGAAATATTCTCAAGCGCGACGACACTATCTTGTTTCTTATAAAAGGACTTCATTAATCCATCTACTGAAATTTTAGGCTTCCCCTCCATTTCCCTCACCTCCATGGCAGTAACTTATTTTGAAGCGCGCGCAGTAAAAGCGAGAATAAATAACCGAAAAACGAGATCAGAATTAATCCCACATACATTTCGGGTAATAAAAAGGCCTTATAGGACGTCCATATCAAATAACCAATCCCTGAAGTCGCTCCCATCATCTCTGCCGCCACAATCGTCAACAACGCAATCGCCTGCCCCATCTGGATTCCTTCGAGCATGACAGGCAACGCGCCGGGAAGGGCAATTTTGAAGAAGAAATTCCACTGGCTCGTTTGATAGTTACTCGCAACATCCAAATAAATCTTATCAATATTCAATACACCTGCCGCTGTGTTGATCACAACTGGGAAAAACACACTTCCCGCAATCGTCACCACTTTCGATAAATCCCCGATTCCGAATAAAATAATAATGATCGGCAATAACGCCAATGTCGGAATAGGCATAAGCGCCATAACAATCGGCTGTACAAAATGTCGGATCGGTGAATATAATCCCATCAGCAAACCGACAATAATACCTGGTATTACACCTGCCAGAAATCCGATGAATATTCGATACAATGATACACCAACATGCTTCGCCATCGCACCGCTCACAATCATGTCATAGAAAGTTTGCACAATTGTAGTGGGCGGTGGGAAAAAACGAATATCCAAGATACCTGTTCTGGACATTACTTCCCATAACACTAGCAAGAAGATCGGCGACACAATCGTCAGCAATTGCTTGCCGCGTTCTTTACGTTGCCGCATCTTCCATTCTCTTTGCTCCACCTCAAATGATTCATTACGAGCCAATTCTTGGGTCTCCACCCTTCACCACCTCTTCACTGCCTATTGTATGTAAAGGCCTAGGAAACTGGTTGGGCAGGCATAGCATTCAAGTTGTTTCTATCAAAATAATTGATTATACTGAAACCATGACTACACTTACATCAGACCAAATCAGAGAATTGAATAGTTACAGCATCTACCTGAATCCACCAGCACATCCCGTCTTTACACTAGCGGATGTATTGGACCATTCAAAAGTACAGAGTATCGTACAAGTGATCCAAACCGTCAGCCAAAGTCCAAATGAAGTCGTCGCTACTTCATTCTTCGTTCGCCGACTCGGTATGTTTTTCGCTATGCAGTTGTATAATCTCGCTGCGTATGATGAGATGTGGAACGGATCAGCGGAAGATTTACAATTTGGCGCTCTAGAAGAGTTCGGCAATAAAACGATCAGTACTTTTGCAGATGGCTCAGATTGGGAAATGATTGATGACGAAGATCGCCAATCGCATATTAGACGTGTTCTGGATGATGCACACGCAGTGATTACGTCATTGCGTACAGCTGTCTCCGTATCTCCCTTAACTTTATGGGAAAACATCTTCGGCTTCTGGCTATGGCAGTATCATGTGCTATTGACTGATCCAGGATCGGAAATGGAAGCGAGAGAAGACTTAGACATACTAAAAGACGATACCATATGGACGGGTATCGCCGATCACTCACGTTTCGCAAGCTATTTGAATGGATCAGAACCGTCCGCTTTATTAAACACCACTGTCCGCAAAACTTGTTGTTTTTCTAAAGACGTACCAGGATTGATGCGGTGTGGATTTTGTCCATTACCATGAAAAAAGCAGGCTTTCGCTCATTACGCGAAGGCCTGCTTTTAACGTTTACGATACGCATGATAGGATTGTTTGGTCGAATAGATGATCCCCATTGCCGCACCACTATAAAAAAACCCCATGAAGATTCCGGCAGATAAATTTTTTGGATGGCTAATAAATATAGACAAGCCGAGCGCAACTACTGTGGCTACTGTCGAAAGCCAGGTTAGTGGCACTTTAAATAACCACTTGGCAATCAGTACCACGACTAGAACAACTGGCACACCCCACATCGCATCCCATACATTGGTATGGATAACGGGAAATTCCGTCAGCATATGCTACATCCTCTCGTTTTTGTTAGGATGTACAATTATTCTTGATTTATCCATCAAAAAACCTTCCAGTCCATAGACTAGAAGGCCGGTTCCACCGCTATACGTTCTTCGTGGCGGCTTCACTAATTTCTTTTCGCATTTCATAGATGTTCTGCACAATGACTTTACCTACCGCATAGGCAGGTACAGCTACTAGGATGCCTAGGAATCCTGCGAGACTTCCGGCTACTAGCAACACCGTAATGATGGTCAGTGGATGAATATCAAGAGATTTCCCCATGACGTTTGGCGTAATTAAGTTACTGTCGATTTGCTGTGCGACCAACGTAACAACTCCGACCCAAATCACTAACTTCGGTTCCTGTAAATACGCAATTATTACAGCGGGTGCCACCGCAATCCATGGTCCGATGAATGGAATAATATTCATGAACAACGCTAAGATTGCCAACAATAAAGCATACTGCAGTCCGATAATGGAGTACCCAATCAAAATAAGTGTTGCTAATATTGCACTAATCAATAATTGTCCTTGAATATATGAACGCAATACGTGATCAATATCTTCTAAAGTCTTTTTCATCCATAAACGTCGTTTTCCCGAAAACAGATTGTAAATTCTCGGTGCCAATTTTTCATGATCCTTCAACATAAACAGGAAGAAGAATGGCACAAGCAATAGTAAAGCAACTGCCTGAATGAACGACTGTACAAATTGTACTAGCCATTTTCCAAATGTTACAGCGAACGTTTGGATCGATTCAACTGCCGAATTCAAAGAATCCTGCAATCCTTCGGGAAGATTATCTTTTTCATTAAGAACTTGATCTTTCAGTTGTTCAATTTGGCGAGTAAGAGTAGGCCCATTATCCACTAAGTTATTCACTTGTTTCGTAACCATTGGACCAATAATTGCAACTAAAATCCAAATAACAGCCACGAGGATCAGCATGATTGTGATGATACTTCCCCATCTTGGCATGTTCTTCTTTTCCAAGTAATGTTGAATAGGTACTGTAATGTAATAAAGAAGTCCACCAAAGATTAATGGCATAATAATTGTCTGTAAGATGATACCAACAGGTTTAAAAATATAATTTACTTCTAAAAAGTACTTGGTGATCAATAGCGCCAATAAGACGCCGACACCGGCCTGAAACCATACCTTTTTCGTCAAAGCTTCACGTCCCTTCCGTTACATTTTATGTAGTTAGTTTAAGTATACGTTGTGTAGCCCTCTATGTCGAAAACCAACCTAGCTACTTCGATAGTATGATCAAAGGTTTTTCTCTAATTTAGTACATGGCTTTATATTAGAAAAGTCATTGGCTCACTACTTGTACTTCTGTTGTTTTCCCTACATACAAATTTCTTCAAACCTACTAAATTATGATAAACAAAGGATCCTTGGATAACAACCTGCATCCAGTTTACTTTTTACGCATGGCTTAACGCCTTTCGCCGCAAGCGGATCATCAATACGTAGACGACCGGTACGACAGCCGAAAACATCGCAAGTCCAGTCCAACCCGCAAATTGCCACAAAGGCGTTACAAGCGTACTACCCGCCGCCATACCTACATAATAAGATACCAAGTATAGACTAGCTGCACTTCCTTTATGATGCGTCGCTTCCTTGCTGACAGAAGCCGCTGTCAAAGAGTGAGCTGAAAAGAAGCCTAAACAAATGATACAATACCCGATTATAATTAAAGGTAATTTGACGGCAATAGTCAGAAGGCAACCGACAGCCAACAACAGAACACCCGTAAAGCGCACAGTATTCATACCATACTTGACTGCAATTGAACCAGCCAGTGGAGCCCCAATAATACCAAATGCATAGGCAAAGTAGATATAAGACACTTCATCCAGCGTCAGGCCAAAAGGTGATACAGTTAAATGAAACGGTAGGAACGTCCACATACCTGTGAAGCTAAGTTGCAGAACAATACCTAAGCCAAAAACAATGAGCAAGGCAGGATTCTTCAAATGATAGCCGAAGCCCTGAATATCCTTTTTTATCGACTCTACGCTTGGCTCGAAGAACGCGGATTTCGGCAAGAAGAACAACAAGATAGCAAACACTACTATGCCAACAACGGTTAATAACTGAAGCGATAGTTCCCACGACCAGCGTTCCGCCAAATAGCCTGTCACAAAACGTCCAAGCATGCCTCCTGTCCCATTAAATGAAATATACAACGCAGTCGCTAAACTAACTGACCGTTCATGGATTTCTTCATTGATATAAGCAAGGGCTGCCGCAAGTACCCCAGACATAGCAAAGCCCTGTAAGAATCGCAGTATAAGTATGACAGTGAAAGAGTCAGTCAAAAACATCGGAATGAACAAAAGTGCAGTAAGTAAGATGGATACTTTCACAAAAACAGATCTACCAAGACGATCGGAATAAAACCCCAGAACTACAAGTCCTAAAATCAGTCCGATGGTGTTGATGGACATGGCCAAACTCGCAGTGGATACAGAAATGTTAAATTGCTTTGTTAATATAGGCAACAAAGGTTGGATGGCATACATCGCAGCAAAGATTAGCAAAGATGCGATACCAAGACCAATGACAATGCGCCAAAATCGTAAGTCACGAATTGTCGATTTAGCTTGTATATTCATGTTGACACTTCCTGTCCATTGAATGCGAATACTGGAATTATATCATCATAGCGTCAATTAAACAGGAAATCATCAGATAAGTAATTGAATTATATAGATTTTTGTATATTACACCAAATAAGCACCATACTGTATTGCGGAGGTGTTAGACAAATGAACAAAATGGCGATGACAGCTGTCGGACTTGGCGCACTCTATCTCATGCGAAATAAGCAGTCACGGGAAAAACTTATGGAGCAATTTAGTCACCTTGCAGGAACGAGCAGTAAACCGTAATGCCAGACATTTGCAGACACTTGAAAACCGGAGCCTACAACAGGTCTCCGGTTCTTCCCAGTACATGGCTTTTATAAAAATATGTTTTCACGAACGAAAAGTGGGTATTTATATAGTAACAAACGAAACGGAGGAGATAGTATGAGTAACAAAGATCATGGTACAGAAGATAAATTAAAAGGTATGGGAAACAAACTTAAAGGTAGCGTAAAAGATACAGTAGGCGATTTAACCGATAATGCCAAAATGCAAGCTGAAGGTAAATGGGACAAAGCAAAAGGTTCTGCACAAGAAAAAATTGGTGAAGCAAAAGAACACTTCAGCGATGACGAAGCGCATCCTGAAAAGTAATATGTACAGTAAGCCTGCTGCTCAATCAGCAGGCTTTTTCACGCACATAAAAAAAGAAGGATCTTCCATTCCAATGGGAGATCCTTCTTTTTCACAACTGGTCTGTACCTATTCGAGGACTATTTGGAATAGGATTCCCTACTTCTTCATTTGGATCACTATCCAGGCTTTCACCGCTATCTGTTTGCTGTCCGGCACTATCCTGCAGATCTACAGATCTTGCCCGTTCCCCATCTGTTAAGTGGTCGACAAACAAAGCAATGCCGCCTTCTTTTAAATCAGTATAGAATGTTTTTGATTCTTGCTTTGTAAAACCCATTTTAATAAAAATTGTTAACATTTCGTCCTTACTATTAAACAAACGGCGCGCATGATCCCAAACTGAACTGTCTTGTAGTCCAATTAATTCAATTTCAGAATCACTTTCTAAAACTTTTAAATCATCGCGTACGTTGGAAACAGCACACATATGATTCTTTTTAAAACCTTGCGCTTCTAGTTCCGTTATTTTATAAAGGACATTATCAACAGAATGAAATGTGCCAACATATTGTTTATCAGCCATTATTGCACCTCCTTTTGTTAACACTCTGCTTTACTTCTACCCATCGAGGACTATTTTCACACATGGTTTCACATACTTTACATATAACAAACACATGCATAATTCTTCACTCCTTGCACAAGCTAAAGTTATCACGATGAAAAGGAGTGGTTGAGTAGTGGGAGTAAAAGACAACGTGGAAGCCGAAATTTCAAAAATGGGTGAGGAAAAGAAAGAGCAAATTTTGCAGAACTTCAATCATTTTAAAGGCTATCTTGCTGACAAAGTAGAAAAAGGTGAAAGTCTTGGCTTAAGCGATGAGCAGTTGGCGAAAACGACTGCGTTTATTGCCAATTATTTGTCACGTAATGAAGAGCCTCGTAACCGTGAGCAATATTTATTGCAGGAGTTATGGGATTCAGGTTCTAAAGAAGAGCAACATACTTTGGCACACATGCTTCTGAAAATGGTTCGTCAAGCATAATAGGAGGCGATTGATATGGTATCTAAAGAAAATCGTACCCCTCACTATCACCCGAATACGTATCGCCTGATTCAAACACATCCCGAAAATCTACGAACGAATACAGTTAGTCTGTTCGATTTGCATGAAGATATGCAAACGGTCGATTCCATCTCGTTACCCGACCAAAGGAAAGATATGATGAAGGAAAAGATCAACCACTCCCCTCGCTTAAGTGGCGGCAGCTTGTCGGATGACTACGGCGCACCCCACTGATTCGCCAATAAAAGCCGTACAGTGCAAATTGCATTGTACGGCTTTTCCACGTTCGTTCGAAGTAGTTGTCGATATTTCCCGGGAAATGAGATGGATAATACACAATCTGGAAGACCTTTTCCGTGATATACTATGATCCGATGGAAATGGAGGTTGTGTACATGAAACCGTGGATGTATCCGCTGCTCGTTGTTTTTGGGGCTGCTAGTTATGGAATTTTATCGACGATTATTAAATTAGCAATTCAAGACGGCTTTACCGCTTCAGAAGCAGTGACGAGCCAATATTATACAGGTTTTCTGTTGGCACTTATTATATTTATTGTTGTTAAACGCTCTAAACCTACGTTTCGCGGTAGTTTTCCAGTGTTGATTGCAGGATTATTTACTGCGATTACAGGCACCGTATACGGTAAATCCGTAGAGTATATGCCTGCGTCACTAGCGGTTGTCCTATTGTTTCAATTCACATGGATCGGTATGCTGTATGAGTGTGTATTAGCCAAGCGTTTACCAAAACAGTCCGAAGTCGTGTCGCTTCTGTTTTTATTTGGCGGGACAATTCTGGCTGCAGGTTTGATAGATGTGGACTTGAGTGGTATTCCATGGCAAGGATGGGCATGGGGAATTGCTGCGGCATTTAGTTTCGCTGCATTCGTCACGGCAAATCAAAAGCCCGTTCCTGGGATGGATGTCGTGACACGGTTGTTTTTGATGTCGTTTTATGCAGCAATCGCGATTACATTTTTCCAGTCTCCGGAAATTTTATGGAATGGAATGCTTGGCGATGGATTATGGATTTACGGTGCTATTTTAGGTGTGTTTGGCATTGTTCTACCTATATTTCTGTTTTCAGTCGGAGTTCCGAAAGTGGGTGCCGGTATGTCTTCCATTTTGAGTGCTGTGGAGTTACCTGTGGCGATTATCGCTTCAATGTTGTTGCTTGGTGAAAGACTAACGCTGCTGCAGTTTCTTGGAATATTCTTTGTATTGTTCGGGATGACTTGGCCTGCTATGTTACAACGTTTTGCGATGAGAACAAGAACGCGATTAAAACGGGTGTGATAAAGGAAGGCAATGTTGATCGAACTGCAGGATCATCGCCTTCAGCTTACTATCAACTGGTGTTAATTTTATAAGTAAACTACTAAAGCAGTAAATAATCTATTGAATTTACACGTAATTTTTGATTCATTTATATCTATATGACTCTTTAAACTTATCACAATACCTACTTCTTCAAAATGACTTCTATTGGATCTAGAGTGAAGGATTGATGTTCTTTTCCTTCTTTACTCCATACTACTTCAGGTTTAAATATGAGTGACGCTGCATTCTTGTCTACATTCTGCATTGTAGCGCTCCAATAGAAGTTCTGTTCTTCTTCACTGTATCCACCATTGCTGTTTACCCTGTATTTATTTCCTAGATTGTCGACAACCTCAAGATCTGTAGTTACCCATTCCCATTCTTCCAAAACGGATGTATCAACCTTTTGATTATATTCGATAACAGTAGAGATATCTGTTGAACGAATTTCATTGATCCACACTTCCACTCCGTTTTCAGCTGAAGATTGTCCTACTGTTTGAATATCCCCTCGCACTTCTTTTAATGTGAAATTAAACTTCCAATTCCCTTTTACTTCATTCATCGTATCTTGATTTATGATGCTCCCGGGCTCCCAATTGACGATAACTTCTTTTGGTTTGTTATTGAAAATTGGTGTGGATGTAACCATTCCTACATACTGTGTATCGCTCACTTTTTTCAATGCAGTCGTCGTTCCAGTACCCCCTATCTCATCTTTCACATTTACTGGTGCATTCACTCCAATATTCTCTCCAATTTCTTTCTCTGTTTCCACTGAATACGTCATTGTGATGGTCTTTCCATCGTATACTGCATAATCCACTGTCATAGTGATTCCATTACTAGTCTGCACTTGTCCGATACCTGTAGCGAACTCCTCATATTTGGAATAAAATTCATCTTGTTCGTCATTGAATAATGCGAAAATATTATTGACGATAGGTATCTGATTGGCGAGTGTCGGGAATCCGATGCCAATCGTTGCAATAGATGCAATAGTAACAACTGCCGCTGCTGCGATATTTCGCCAAACTTTCGGCACTCTTCTACTCTTTCGAATTTTCTTGGTAACTCGATTCTTCATATCCATCTTCTCTTCCTCTGATACATCCAATGGTTCAATATTGTCATCCCAATTTAGGTCGTTAAATCGCTTATAAATGGTTTTCATATGCACTCTTCCTCCCATTCACTTTTCATCCATATTGATAACTGCTTTTTTCCACGGTATAGTCGATTATCCACAGCTGCCTTTGTTACACTAAGTGATTCCGCAATGTCACCGTTCGACATTTCAAGAAAATACTTCATAGTAAAAATATCGCGATCTAATTCGGTTAGTTTACTCATAGCAAGTAATAGTTCTTGCCTTTCTTCTTTTACAAGTAAGACATTTGTTACGTTACTTTTATCCGCTAACGGTAATCCATCTAACTTTACTTCTTTATTCATGCGCTTTCCCATCCGACGATACTGATCAATCGCTTTATATTTCGCAATCATACAAATCCATCGTTTAAAGTCTGAGGATTCACCTTCAAATTGGTTACAATTCTCCCAGGCAGCTAAAAACACATCACTCATGCACTCCTCCATATCTGTTTCAGCCTGAATCGGGCCTAGTATTTTATGGACAACCGCTTTGACAAAAGGCATATATGTATCTATTACGTATTCAATTGCATCTTCTTTTCCACGTTTCAGACGTCTAATAAAGTTTTTATCTGTAGATTTCATGAGCACTTCTCCTTAACCAACTGTTCTTACTTAATACAACGAATGAACGTCTAACTTATTCTCACCAAAAGAAAAAGCCCTCATATTTCTAATGAGGACTTCTCTATCGATTCTAACCAATCCACTCTACGCAAAGCTGCGATAAGGAACAGAAGAATAATATCCATCGCAACGACTGCAAAACTGGCAGCGATATAAAGTGTTGAAAATGAGTGGTCTCCAAAGTTTAATGAAAATGCAGTCATCAGCATCATCAAGAAATTAATACTCACATACCAAATATAAGACATGTGTAGACGATTGCGAATATGCGCTTGACCGGCTTCTTTAGTCATGGATTTCCAAGTACTGAACAAGTAATATACAACGATTACTTTCCAGACAAAAAGGAATTCTGCATACAACGTCCAACCACCACTCGTGACTTCGCCTAAGTTCACAAAGACACCGGGTACAGAAATCAGCATGCCAATAAACGCAGTAAGTTCCACTTTTTTCGCTATCGGAAATCGTTCGGCAAGTAGGCCTGCTCCCGAATAAATCATATAGTAACCGATCGGTGCTGCCAGTATGTCGATGCCTATTTGCAACCGAAAGAATACGAAGAGATAGCCCCAGAAAAACAGCCTGAATGCCTTATTCATGATGGGCCACCTCCATTCGCTCGTCGATAATTTGTTGAATGGAATCTTTCGTCAAATCCGGTTCGTACTGGAGATGACCGACTTGTGCAGTAAATGGTTTACCGGTTTCCGTCGTACCAGACAAATTAATCTTCACGTCCATGGCGGCATGTAGTGAAGGATCAGCATAACTTTTCACGGTCAGCCAGTCTTTTTTATCCAAATGCAAAGGAAAATTCACCTCACGCACATCACTACCTGTCACTTTATTCCACTCGTCGTTTTCTATTACTGGATTGGGTTGTACAGTTTCATTACTATTTGCATTTTGCAATTTGATGTGAAATCGATCTTGTAACGCATCATCAAATGCTGTACTTACTGATTCAAGTGCTAACGCTTCCGTCACGACCAGACGGGTTTCTGTGTATTCACCGGACGAGCCGGACTTGAACGACAAAGGATTCCGCTCTTCTTTTTCGGGCTGGAAAACAATTTGCCCTATTGGATAGTTCGTTGTACGATTTTCCGAGAAGTAGACAGTCATTTTATCGAACTTCTTCGTCTCACTGGATGTCACATATGTTTCAGGATTGAATTGGATATACACTCTCTTCAGCGAATACCTCCCGAATTGCTCCATTTCTTCTATTCCATTATCTCCACGGAATTGATCTGGCATTCCACGAACACTTCCCAATTCCACCGTTTGAATGAAAGACGTATCTTCTTTATTCGTAATAAAATAAAACGGAATATACTGTTCGTAGTCTGCATTTAGATCCAGATAGTGATTTAGAAAGATTGGATGCTTGAGCTTATGCTTTTCCGCGTATATATAGTTGCCAAC
Organism: Sporosarcina ureae; assembly: GCF_029267015.1. Lineage (GTDB taxonomy): Bacteria > Bacillota > Bacilli > Bacillales_A > Planococcaceae > Sporosarcina > Sporosarcina ureae_D. Next base: position 48,357 of record NZ_JARIEA010000035.1, read on the forward strand.
CCACATAAGCACAATTACCAATAAAATTGCCCAAAACGGTTTAATCTTCATCGGGCCAGCTCCTTATAGTGACCGAATAAACGTCACCAAGTCTCGTTGATTTTCGGGTGTAACTCCATGTCCGTCTTGATAGGTCTTGAATGTTACATCCGCACCAAGTGATTCGAAATATTCCTTGCTTTCGACTCCTGATTGGGAAGGAATTACATAATCAAAGTCGCCATGGGAAATGAATATTTGCTGATTTTCTACTGATTGTATAGCATATTCATTTTTTACGAAATCGGGTACATATCCGCTAAGGGCCACTACGCCACGAAGTGATGGGATCAAAGTTAATCCAAGTGCTTGTGCTAACACGGCTCCTTGGCTAAAGCCAACGACTGTTAAACGTTCTGGATCAAGATCGTACTCCTGGATGGCTTCGCGAATAAATGATTGAATATAAACTAATACTTTATCAAATACATTCCGTTCAGGTTTGCCCTCCTCTTCAATCGTGAAGAACGCATAGCCTGGTGCATGGACGACGGGTCCTCTTAAACTGAAAATATGATGTGTTTCTTTAAAGTCTTTGACTAACTGCGGCAAGTCTTCTTCATGACTCCCCATTCCATGAAGTAAAAATAGTGCAGGCATTTTTCCTGAGGTATTCGTTGGTGCAGTGTGTGCAAATGTAAATGGTGATTGCATGGATATATTCCCCTTTTCTGTTCTATATTCCACTAGTTTACCATAGAAAAAAACGCCTGCCACTTTATGTGACAGACGCGTTGAAGAGCTTATTTCTTTTCAGGTTTCGCTAATACTTCGTCCCAGTTGATCGTTCCATCTTTAATTTGATCGCGACGTTCTTTAGTCATTGTATCATTCGGACGACCGCCGTCTGGCCAATCTTTGTCGTGATTTTTCCATTCAGGACGATCTTTTGACAGGACATATGCTGCCAAGTCACTTGCATCTTGGTCAGACAAAGAATCTTCCTGACCAACTGGCATGTTTTTCTGTATATAACCCGCCATTTTAGTCATACGTGCAATTCCTGCTCCGTCGTTAAATGATCCCTCACCCCATAGTTTCGGGCCTGTATTGGAACCAATTCCCTCACCGTTTTCACCGTGACATGCGATACAAGATTGCTGATACAATTCCTCACCATTCTCTACGTTCGGTGTCGGTAGATCGTCAAGAGTGTTCTGGTGGCGCCAATCTAATTCTGCACCTACTGGAATTCCTTCTGAGATATACGTCATGTATGCAACCATTGCATCCAAGTCTTCATCGTCATCCGCAAATTTCTGTCCATCCATACTTCTTACCATACAACCGTTAATACGTTCTTCCAATGTAACCATTTGGCCTGATCTTCCGATATACATCGGGTACACTGCGGACATCCCGACCATGGACGAAACACCTTCATCAGTTCCGGCACCTGCGTGACAGCTTGTACAAGATAATTCGTTCACTCGTGCGAGCCCGTCTTCTACTGAAGCGGCTTCGGAACGTAAGACATTGGACGTATCATCAAATAAATCGAATCCGCGTTTGATCGCTTCTCCTTCTTTACCTTCTGGAACATCGTCCATTGAAGGCGGGTTGTGCTGAATTCCAGCTACCTCTTCTGTTGGCGCTTTTACCTCTGTAGTTTCTGATGCTTGGTCTTTATTCACGCGCATTTGGTTGCCCATAAATGCTATAACGACTAAACAAACTACGACAATAAAGCCTAGGGCTAATCCCGTTGTTCTTTTCATGTCCACCCCTCCTTTTTCCTATTATTTAGTATATATACCACTTTTAACTTATCATACTTATATATGCCAGTCTACCCGATTATGACTGATATTCATTGTCATTTAACACTAAACCTTGTCGTGTAAGTAGTTCATTCGCCTAAAATAAATGTGACAGAATGCAAAACAATCGACGGCGTCATGCCGTCGATTGTTTATTCCACTATATAGCCGTCACGCATCGTAATAATACGATCTGCGTAAGGAAGCATTTCTTCATCATGCGTCACCATCAGCGTCGTTAAATTCAGTGTACGTGTTAGTTCCTGTAGTAATTCCATGACACTTTTCGAGCGTTTAGTATCAAGACTGGCTGTTGGTTCATCCGCAAATAAGATTTTAGGACGATGAATGATTGCACGGGCAATCGCCACACGCTGACGTTCTCCCCCAGACAACGAAGAAGGATACGCATCTTTACGGTGTTCCATATCGACCAACTTTAAAATATCTGCTATCGCTGTAGTCTGCTCTTTTTTACTAATTTTTGTTTCCGATACATCGAGCATCAACTCTAATTGCTCTTCTACGGTCAGGAACGGAACTAGGTGAGAAGATTGGAAGACAAACCCAAAGTCTGTCGCACGTATATGACGAATTTCTTCTTGGCTCATTTTAGTCATGTCTTTTCCTTCGAATAAAATCTCACCACCGGAAGCTTTCTGCAATCCAGCCGCAATCGTTAGAATGGTAGACTTGCCAGAACCTGAAGGGCCGACCAACGCTGTGATTTCCCCTTCTTTTAACGATAAATTTACACCCTTTAATACTTCTTCTTCAATTTCACCGTTAGAAAATGTTTTTTTCACTTCGCCAATTGTAAAGGTAGACATATTACATCTCTCCTTGTTGAATCGCTTGTAGCGGTTCAATTCTTTTCACTTGGAATCCAGAAATTGTTGCTCCTATAAAACCGACTACCATAAATACTGCCGACAGCATCAATACGGTATTCATTGTTAAATGGAATGGCATGCCATCAGGGGCAATAAAGCTAAATGCTTGGCTGAGCGCAATGGAAAGCACGAGTGAAATAGCTGTAATCACAAGCATTTGATACCAAATCATCTTAAATAATGACATAGTCTTCATGCCGATTGCTTTTAATATTCCGTACAAACCAATTTTTTGCACGTTCATCATATAGAAGAAAATCGCAAACAACATGCCACTGATCATCACAAGGAACCAAACAATCATATTTAATGACATCTGTTCCGCACTGTAACTTGGAATGGCATTCAGAAATTCTTTATTGGAGAATGAATCTAATGCACTTAGTGTTGGCGTATCTTTTCCTGGAATGAAAATCGTCTGCATTTCCATTACACGATAGATTTCTTGATAGTTAGTCATGTCGATGAAAGCGACAGGTGCGTGACTATATTTTTGCTGGTCAACGAACCCTTTGACGACGAATTCACCGCTAAATTGATTATTTGTTAAGACGTCCCCAACTTTAATGCCCTCATCTTTTAATGTACTATCCAGTACAATCTCGCCTTCTCTGACGTTTTCAAACAGCTGCGAGCCGGTAGATGCAACGAATGCAACACTATGCTGTTTGTCTTCCGAATCATTGACAAAGCCCATCTGAACCGAAAATGCAGTTGCATCGGGTCGATCGATGAGAACTTGTTTCTGTACCTCTGCATCTATTTTTGAAAGATTATACGTACTATCTGCGTCCTTATCCAAATAAAACTGCCCTTGCGGTAAATCTTTGATCAACGCCGCGTTGTCCTGTGATAATCCATTCGCTAATCCTGAAATAATAAATGTCAAAAAACTGACTAAAAATATGATGGATCCTAGAATCAAGAACTTCGCTTTACTTTTCTTCATTTCTTTCCACGCGATTTTCATATCGAGCGCCTCCGTATTTTTCTTTATATGTATATTGTATCTTGTGAAGATGAACGGAGAATGAACAGCATATTACACTTCACAACTTTTATTATTCTGTTTAAAGAGATATAACTTTCTATTTTTCTGGTGATATGTGAAAATTATAACAACAAAGGAGGGATGTTAATGATTCGTTTTGAAGAAGTCTCAAAGAGTTATGATATGTCGCGTTTAGTCGTGGATTCTGTGAATCTAGAAATTAAACGTGGAGAGTTTCTTGTTTTGGTCGGACCCAGTGGTTGCGGTAAGACTACAACACTCAAGATGATCAACAGGCTGATTCCGCTTACAAAGGGCACAATTTGGCTTGACGATAAGAGGATTAGCGACTACCCAATCCATGAGCTGCGCTGGCAAATAGGCTATGTGCTACAGCAAATTGCTTTATTCCCCCATATGACGATTGAAGAAAATATTGCAGTTGTACCCGAACTCGTCGGTTGGAAGAAAAAGAAAGTGCGTGAACGTGTAACTGAATTACTTGAAATGGTTGGTCTCGATCCAGATATTTATAGGAAGCGTAAACCGAATGAATTGTCCGGTGGTCAACAACAACGAGTGGGTGTCGTGCGTGCACTGGCTGCAGATCCGGAGATTCTATTAATGGATGAACCATTCAGCGCTTTAGATCCAATCAGCCGTTTGAAGCTACAGGATGATTTGCTTGAATTACAGCGCCGAATCCAAAAGACCATTGTATTCGTAACGCATGATTTACAGGAAGCGTTTAAACTAGGAGATCGTGTTTGTATCATGAACGAAGGAAAAATTGAACAGGTAGACACCCCTCAGAAAATTCTTATTCAACCTGCTTCACCGTTCGTACGTGAATTTACAGCTTCCGCTGCTGCACAAACATTTTCTATCAAGGACCATATAGAAGATATTCCATCAGACCTGTCATTATCCTTTGCCATTCCATTTAACTCCGAATGGGGCCCATTACTTCAGTTTTTGGCTTCGGAAGAACAAGTGGCGATCCAACAAGATGGACAAGTGATTGGAATGGTTACCCGTGAAGGGATTCTTCGTTTCTTGGCTGAACAAGCGGTGAAGGGAGGAGCATCCAATGAATAATTTCCTTGATGTTTTCCAAGACCGTCGCGGACAATTACTTGGAGCACTAATTGAACATATTCAAATTTCATTAGTTTCTTTACTCATTGCTGTGCTGATCGCTGTGCCATTGGGTATTTATTTAACCAATCGGCGAAAAATAGCGGAATCTGTCATCGGAGTGAGTGCTGTGATGCAAACGATACCTTCACTAGCACTTCTAGGATTGTTGATCCCACTATTTGGCATCGGAAAAGTACCGGCCATCATTGCGCTGGTAGTTTATGCATTGCTACCTATTTTACGCAATACGTATACCGGTATTAAAGAAGTCGATCCTTCCCTTCGCGAAGCTGCTATCGCAATGGGCATGAATACGCGAAAACGATTAACGAAAGTCGAATTACCACTAGCCATGCCGATCATTATGGCGGGTATCCGTACATCGATGGTGCTCATCATCGGAACTGCGACACTTGCAGCATTGATTGGCGCAGGTGGACTCGGAGATTTAATATTACTCGGAATTGATCGGAATAATCCTTCGTTAATTATACTAGGTGCAATACCGGCCGCATTACTCGCATTATTCTTTGATTTCGTATTGAAGATATTTGAAGGTCTTTCATTCAAAAAAGCTATTACGGCATTTGCGATTTTTGTGATTGCCGCCGTCTTGATGATTGCCGCACCATTCATAGGCGTCAGCAAGAAGGACGAATTAGTGATAGGAGCAAAACTTGGTGCAGAACCTGAAATTCTTATTAATATGTACAAGTTGTTGATCGAAGACCAAACGGATTTATCTGTCGAATTAAAGCCAGGGCTCGGCAAAACTTCATTTGTATTTAATGCATTGAAGTCAGGAAGTATTGATTTGTATCCTGAATTTACGGGTACTGCTATATCGGAGTTCTTGAAAGAAGAAGCCGTCAGCAATGACCGCGATGAAGTATTTGAGCAAGCACGAAAAGGACTTGATGAACAGTTTGATATGACACTTATGACACCGATGTCGTTCAATAACACCTATACTCTCGCTGTTTCCAAAGCATTCCAAGAAGAGTACGGGCTAAAAACGATGTCCGATCTAGCTTCTGTGGAAAATGCAGTAAAAGCAGGATTTACACTGGAGTTCAATGATCGTGAAGATGGCTATCTCGGAATTCAAAAACTTTACGGCATTACGTTTTCCTCCATTAAAACAATGGAACCGAAACTACGCTATCAAGCAATCGAAGCAGGCGAAATCAACTTGATGGATGCCTACTCGACTGACAGCGAACTTCGGGAATATGATATGACGGTGCTCGAAGATGATAAAGAACTATTCCCGCCATACCAAGGCGCACCGCTACTTCGAAAAGATACGCTGAAGAAGTATCCTGAACTCGAAGATGCGTTGAACAGTCTTGCAGGAATCGTAACAGACGATGAAATGCGCGAGATGAACTACCAAGTGAACTCTAAAGGTGCGAAAGCTGACGAAGTAGCAGAAGCATTCTTGAAGGAACAAGGTTTGTTGAAGTGAAGATAGCAAGAATTAAAAGTGAAAGGCGAAACGCTACCTACTCGCCTTTCACTTCTACGCCAAAATAAAACAGTCAACAGCAGAAAAATCTGCCGGTGACTGTTTTTATTTTGATTTAATTAATCCATCCAAGGAACTTCTATCATTGTACGACCGATCCATTCGCGCAGCACTTCGTTTGTTGGCCCCATGATTGCACCAGCACGCCCGTCACGCACGAACTTTTCCACCTGGCCCGTCATATAACCGCGGCCACCTGACACTTGCAATGCCGAATTGGTAACATCAATTACCATGTCTGCCGCATGCGTCTTTAACTGCCATAACGGATACAAACACTCGGACAACTCTTTGCCTTCCTTATTGCAACGATCTAGCGCTTCTGCTGTACGATACAACATACTGCGTGCACTATCTACTTTAATCTGCGCCTTCGCCAACTCGTGACGAATCACTTGATAATCTGTAACAGATGACCCCGTATCTGCGTGGACTCTGCGTTTAGCACCATCTGTTGCCATATTCAAAGCGCCTTGTGCAATACCAACCCAACAAGCTGCTGAACCTAGCAAGAAAAGAGGGTCGATTGTGTTATCGTTGAAATAACCCATGCCACCTTCGCCACCAATACGGTTTTCAAGAGCTACTTGCACATCTTTAAAATTCATAGGACCACTTGCGTTTCCGCGTAATCCCATTGCATCGAACGGAAATGCTTCAACTCCTGGTTGATCATTTTCGACCAATAAAAACATTAAATTATCCGGATTATCTGTTTCAGGCGATGTTGTAGCAACTAAATAAAAGTCTGCTTCTCCACCACTTGTGACGAATGACTTTTCTGCGTCCAACAAATAACCATTTACATTTCGTATCGCTTTACTACCGATATTCCAGAAGTGACCACCTGTCGCTCGTTCACTAAACGCTAGGCCACCGATTTGTCCTTCACGCAAGCGTGGTAATAGACGCTGACGCTGTTCTTCTGTTCCCGCCTCATAGATCGTATGCGCTGTAGTCATATGCATAACCCAGCACATCGTCGTAGATGGGCAATAATGCGCAAAGCTTTCGGAAAGTACTGCAAATGCTGTGAATCCGTCTTTCAGACCACCCGCTTCAACCGGGATGGTAACAGCCGAATAACCAGACTTCGCAACTTCACGTAAACTTTCACGTGGATAACTTCTCTCTTGATCAGAAATAAGTGCACGCGGTAGCAATTCTTTCTTGCCTAACGCATGTGCAGCTTTTTGTAATTCTTCATGCCCTTCTGGACAAGTCCACCATTCAGGAATTTGCATAATTCCATCTTGTTGTTTTTGTTTTTCCATCATAGCACTTTTTACCAAAATTACCACTCCATTTTATCATTTACCTACTTTTCTATTAGCAAGCAAGCAGGCTGTTCTCTATCAACATTATCATGTTTTATTAAATAGTAAAGATTGAGCCATAAAATAAATATCTTTTTTATTTTTAATTATAATAAAACATCTAATAAATCCATTCAACTCATCATATGAATTTGTAGTATTTTCTTGAAAATAAAATGTGTAAAACATTGAAAACACTATATTACATATGATGCAACAGTCATTTCAATTCCATAATACCCATCCAAAATTTCATCACTTTTTCATTCAAGTATTACTTATTTAATAAATTTGGACACATTTATATTAAAATCTATAAAAACATGCAACTAGTACGGGCAGTACGTTAAAATGCTATAATGAGTTATAAAGAGAAGGAGGCCTAGGCGATGAAAAAATGGACGAGTATGATGATTTTAAGCTGCCTATTAGTTCTCAGTGCATGTGCTGCAACCGACACGAATAAATTGACGATACCTGAACTTACAGATCGTGAAAAACAAATACTTGAAACAGCAACGAATACTGCATTTGTCTTTGATTATACAGCCGATCAAAACTATAAAAAGGTAACCCTTTGGGTAGAAAAATACAAAGAAGGTAAAAAGGTTGCGGAACCGATTAGCGAGCTATCCACGCCAATGCCTGGAGAGTCAACGAAAGGTAGCATCGTGTTGACAGTCACGCAAACGCTCGAAGAAGAATTATTATTCTCAGCAAGTGTTAGCGATGCTAAGGGTGCTGCAAGTGTTAGTAACCAAGAAGAACTGAAGACATTAAAAGACATGGCCACTCTATTTAACACCAATCCACAAGAAGGTTTACTTCTCTCGGAGAATATGTTGTTGGCGGGTATCATCTACACATCTACAACAGCGGGTACGCCGACAAGTACATTATCTTCTGATTTCTATGAACAAAAAGAAGGCTACTTGGATGAATTAAAAGAATACGATGTAGTATACGTATTACGGGCTTCATTTGAAAAATAAAAGAACTGAACGGCAAGTTCACTACTTGTCGTCCAGTTCTTTATTCATAATTCAATTCTGTAAATACTCTTTAACTGCCTGCGACACGGTCTTTCCTTCCGCACGACCAGCCACTTCCTTCATTACAACACCAATCGTCTGACCCATTGACGCGTCTTTTGAAATACCTAATGAAGCAATTAACTCTTTTACTTCTTCCACATTCATCTGTTTCGGCAAATAAGATTCCACAATCGCAATTTTCGCTTTTTCTGCTTCCACGATGTCTTCACGATTAGCTTTTAGACCTTCATCAAGCGATTGTTTTGTTTGCTTAAGCTCACGCTGAACGATTTTGATTTCTTCTTCTTTTGTCAGTTCGCGCTTTAATTCAATCGATTCATTTTGTAGACCTGCACGCAGTAAATTAATGACACCTTTCTTCATTGTGTCTTTTTCCTTCATCGCAGTTCGGATATCGGCCATTAAACGATCTTTTAATTCTGACATGGAATCCCTCGTTTCTATAGTAGTATGCCTAGTATACAAAAAAAGTATGTGCTCAGTCGCGTTTTTTAACTTGAAAGAGAAACCTGATTGAAATAAGCCTATGATTCTCCTCATTAATTCACGATACTCCAAGTCCCTATCTAACGACTATCAAATATAGCTTAATTGACGAAACTCTAGTACTAGTTTACACTTTTTACTACTAGCTCCTTCAGATAACGTAAGGTTTTCCAACACCTTATTCACTTGGAGGAGCTCTTCGATATGTATATAAAAAAGGAGTTTATCATATGAAAAAAAGTGTAGTATTGGCAGAAAAGCCATCTGTTGCACGGGATATTGCCCGTGTGCTGAACTGCAATAAAAAAGGAAATGGCTATTTGGAAGGCGATAAATATATCGTGACATGGGCACTCGGACACTTAGTGACACTCGCTGATCCTGAAAACTACGATACAAAGTATAAAACATGGAAACTCGATGATCTACCTATGATGCCCGAGGATTTAAAACTGACGGTCATCAAGCAAACGAGCCGACAATACAATGCCGTGAAGTCGCAGCTTGTACGCCCTGACGTTTCTGACATCATTATTGGAACAGATGCAGGACGCGAAGGAGAACTCGTTGCACGCTGGATTATCGAAAAGGCAAAGGTCAATAAACCAGTAAAACGTCTATGGATTTCCTCCGTCACGGACAAAGCAATTAAAGACGGGTTCGCCAACTTGAAACCTGGCAAAGACTACGAAAATCTATTCGAAGCAGCCGTCGCACGCTCTGAAGCTGACTGGTACATCGGACTGAACGCTACGCGTGCCCTAACTACAAAATTCAATGCGCAACTCAACTGCGGTCGCGTTCAGACGCCTGTCGTCGCAATCATTGCGCAGCGCGAAGATGAAATTAATACGTTCCGTCCAAAAACATTTTACGGTATCGAGGCTCAATCTGATACTAACTTGAAATTGACATGGGCAGACTCCAAAACGGGTGACACGCGTTCATTCGATCGGGATAAACTGTCGGCTATCGTCAAAAAAGCGGACGGCAAATCTGCAATTATTGAAAATGTCGAAAAGAAAGCCAAAAAAACATTCTCCCCAGGCCTTTACGATCTGACGGAATTACAGCGAGATGCCAATAAAATGTTTGGCTACTCAGCAAAAGACACATTGAATATCATGCAAAAATTATATGAGCAACATAAAATACTGACCTATCCACGAACGGATTCCCGTTTCCTTTCAAGCGATCTCGTTGCAACACTTCCTGAACGCTTGAAAACCGTCGGCATAGGAGAATACCGGTCACTTGCAAACAAGATATTAAAGAAGCCGATCAAAGCGAACAAATCATTTGTTGATGACAGCAAAGTATCTGATCACCACGCAATTATTCCGACTGAAGAAATCGTCTTGCGAGATAAACTATCGGACCGTGAACGGAAAATCTATGACTTAGTCGTCAAACGATTCCTGGCTGTCTTATTCCCTGCGCATGAATACGAACAGTTGACAGTTCATGCAAAAATAGCAGACGAGAAATTCACAGCGCGCGGGAAAACCATTCTAGTCGCGGGTTGGAAAGAAGTCTATGATAACCAATTTGATGAAGATGAAATCGAACAAGATGCAAAAGAACAATTACTTCCCAAACTAACAGCAGGTGACAAGCTCGACATCAAACTTATTAAAGAAACATCCGGTCAAACAAAGCCTCCCGCTCGTTTCAATGAAGCAACTCTATTATCTGCCATGGAAAATCCGACAAAATATATGGGTACACAAGATAAGAAACTAGCAGACACATTGAAATCTACAGGCGGACTCGGAACAGTCGCAACACGTGCGGACATTATCGAGAAATTATTCAACTCCTTCCTAATTGAAAAGCGTGGTAAAGATATTCACGTAACCAATAAAGGGAAACAGTTACTCGAATTAGTACCAGATGAACTAAAATCTCCTTTACTAACAGCTGAGTGGGAACTAAAACTAGAGAAAATCGCCAAAGGTCAGCTGAAAAAGAAAGCTTTCATCAATGAGATGAAAGGCTATACGAAAGAGATTGTATCCGAGATTAAGGCTAGTGAAGCGAAGTTCAAGCATGATAATATCTCAACAAAATCATGTCCTGACTGTGGCAAGCCGATGCTCGAAGTAAACGGCAAACATGGCAAAATGCTCGTCTGTCAAGATCGCGAGTGCGGCCATCGTAAAAACGTCTCACGCGTCACCAACGCACGCTGTCCACAGTGTAAGAAGAAGATGGAGCTTCGTGGTGAAGGTGATGGCCAGATCTTCACATGCAAATGTGGCTACCGCGAAAAGCTCTCGGTATTCAAAGAGCGGCGTGAGAAAGCATCAAAAGGTAAAGTAAACAAGCGCGATGTGCAGAAGTATTTGAAGAAGAACGACGAAGACGAGCCGATAAACAATCCATTCGCAGACGCATTAAAAGGATTGAAATTGGACGACTAACTTCAGAGGGATTGGCTGAACGTTGGTGTTGGGTTCGGGATTGGCGCTACGGAGGGGACGCTTTCCGGAGGGTGGGCGGTGAACCACACCCCTGCGCTGCACTTCGGCGGGTGTTTCACCTGTCCCACTGATCCTCTCGGAGTCGCCCCTCCTACGCGCCAATCCCTCGCAATGCGAGTGGATGATACTATTTGTTGTGCATTGAAGTAAGTGTTGTAAACCGTATTGAACTTAAATAATTTAAGACAAAACAATAATTTACACACCAATTCCAAAGCGAAGCGTTAGGAGCACATTTTTGCACTAGCGAACCGGTTGACTCACCGCGGGCCCATGGGAAAACGTCCGCCAGCTGGAGCTTCATCCCATCACACTCACAAAGTTATCCCTTCCAGCATTCTAACTTTACATCACCAAAAAAGCTGTCCCACGAAAAACTTCGTGGGACAGCTTTTACTTTCTCTATTAGTAAGAACGAGCAAACCAAACCGTATGCTTCGACTCATTTCCACAATTAATACAAGTGGACTTCTCTGCTGGTGGATCGAACGGAATATTACGCGTCGTAAACTTCGTCTCATCCTTCACATGCTCTTCACATGCATCATCGCCACACCAACCTGCAAGAATCCAACCCGGAGTTACTTCGTTAGTAGCACTATCTTCAATATGCTTCTTCAATTCATCGAGCATATCGATATTCATATGAGAATTCTCATCACGGAACGTACGCGCATTTTCAAGCAAACGCTTCTGCATCGTCTGTAATTCTTGCTCGATGCTCGCGACAGCTTCAGCCAGACTAACGGCCACTTTTTCGCCACCGTCACGCGCTTTCATCAATGCTTGATCATTTTCAAGATCACGTGGTCCAAGTTCTAGACGTACCGGAACACCTTTTAATTCATACTCGTTAAACTTGAAGCCTGGAGACTGGTCTGAATCATCTAGACGTACGCGAATACCTTTAGACTTCAATTCAGCATAGATCTCATCCAGCTTTTCCATGATTGCGGGATTCTTCTTCCAAGGTCCAACTGGAATCAGCACGACCTGTGTCGGTGCAACGCGTGGAGGCAATACAAGACCTTGTTCGTCACCATGCACCATGATAACAGAACCGATCAAGCGTGTTGACGTTCCCCAAGATGTTGTATGCACGAACTGGTGCTTGTTTTCTTTAGTTAAGTATTTGATATCAAATGCTTCAGCAAACTTTGTGCCGAGGTAATGTGACGTTCCGGCTTGTACTGCTTTGCCATCTTTCATCATTGCTTCAATCGAGAATGTATCAATTGCACCCGCAAAACGCTCAGACGGTGTTTTCTGACCATCATATACTGGAATCGCAAGTAAGTCTTCAACAACTTCTTTGTAGATTTCCAACATCTGCATCGTTTCATGACGTGCTTCTTCTTCATCTACGTGTGCAGTATGTCCTTCTTGCCACAAGAATTCAGACGTACGAATGAATGGTAGAGTCTTTTTCTCCCAGCGGAATACGTTTGCCCACTGGTTGATCAGTACTGGAAGGTCACGGTAGCTCTTGATCCAGTCAGAATATAAATGACCAATCATCGTTTCAGACGTTGGACGTAGCGCCAAACGTTCTTCCAATTTCTCGCCCGCCGCTTCTGTTACCCATGGCAATTCTGGAGAAAATCCTTCGATATGATCTTTTTCTTTTTCGAAAAATGACTCTGGAATTAGCATAGGGAAATAGGCGTTACGGTGACCCGTCTCTTTAAAGCGACGATTCATTTCATCCTGAATATGCTCCCAGATTTCATAGCCGTCCGGTTTAAACGCGATACATCCACGCACTGGTGTATAATCCATTAAATCCGCTTTCTGGATTGTATCGATATACCATTTCGTAAAATCATTTTGCTGATTGCTCATTACTTCATTTCCTCCTTAGTAAAAACCGCACTCTTGTTATTCCATACTGTTAATCATATAACAAATCAAGCATTCCTACAATTGAATGCCGTCACAATGCATGTCTAACCTCTTAAATTCCATAAAAAAACTGCCCTCAATGAAGAGGACAGCCTTCGATTACACTAATTTTTCTTCTGCAAATACAAATTGTGGTTCGCGTTCTACTTTCACAGTATCCTCACCGAAGCGACCTTCCCACTTCGACATGACTACCGTTGCAAGTGCGTTTCCAATTACGTTCACTACCGTACGTGCCATATCAAGTAAACGGTCGATTCCCGCGATAAATGCTAAACCTTCAAGCGGAATTCCTACTGTTCCAAGCGTCGCAAGTAACACGACAAATGAAACGCCAGGTACGCCAGCAATCCCTTTAGACGTAATCATCAACACTAACACTAACGTGATTTGCTCCATAATACTCAACTGAATGCCATACATTTGTGCAATGAACATAGCCGCCAATGCTTGGTAAAGAGTAGATCCGTCTAGGTTAAATGAATATCCTGTTGGCACTACAAAAGATACGATATCTTTCGGGCTACCGTACTTCTCCATTTTCTCCATCACTTTCGGTAACACCGTTTCCGAACTAGACGTAGAAAACGCTAGAATCAATTCGTCTTTCAAGATTTTCATGAAGTGGAAGATGTTCACGCCCACCATCTTCGCGATCCCACCTAACACGACGATGATGAAGAATATCATCGTTGCATATACAAGAACCATTAATTTCCCCATCGGAATGAGTGATTCCAAACCGAATTTAGATACCGTTACACCAATTAACGCGAATACGCCGAACGGTGCAAACTTCATGATCATATTCGTTACCCAGAACATTGCGTCAGCGACCCCTTGGAAAACATCAAGTACCGGTTTGCCACGCTCCCCGATTGCCGCTACACCTAATCCAAATAACACAGAGAAGAAAATGATTGGCAACATATCGCCATTCGCCATCGAGTCTACAATATTACTTGGTACGATGCCAACTAGCACATCCATGAAGCCGCCATTTTGCACTTCTTCTGTCGTTTCTACATATTGCGAGATGTCACCTTTTTCAAGAGAAGACATATCGATGCCTTCACCTGGCTTGAAAATATTTGCTGACATAAGACCAACAATAATCGCAATCGTTGTTACAATTTCAAAATATAAAAGCGTTTTACCGCCAAGTTTACCTAATTTCTTAATATCACCTGTACCTGCTACGCCGATTACTAGCGTGGAAATAATAATAGGTACTACAATCATTTTAATCATATTGATGAACATCGTGCCGATTGGCTGTAAGTATCTCTCTACATTAGGATTACCATAGAAGATTGCACCGACTGCAATACCTAAAACCAATCCAATTAATATTTGGTAAGCCAAAGACAATTTAAATATCTTTTTCATCGATAATCCCCCTTAGATGTTCTCTGAAAACGCTTTCTTTCAGTAACTTATTCATATCTTACGGGGGCCCTACAAAATTCTACAACATCCTACAAAAACTATTTTCGTCCTTCTATTGTTTCCATATACAACACATGCAGAAACTTCTTACTGTTCACTTTGGCAGGCCTGATATCGATACTTTCTTCTTGAATCTGTTTCATTCTCATACTTATCTCTTGGAAGTCAAAGAAGCGTGGGGCATAGTATTCGAATTCATCGATTGTATAATCTACCGCGCCAAGTGATGCTAAATGTTCCATTGCCGTAAGGATTGATCGACGGATTCTTTGCTCCATCGCCTTACTTTCTTTGGAGATGTCTCCATCTGGCACACCCAGTTTTGTCAACGCAGCTTCATATAGTTCCTTTAGAGGCGGTAATTGAATAGCTCGCTGCTCGTTCAAGACTTCCATGATGGCTACGATGTCGCGACTTGCGCTGTCACTAAAGATACCCATATCATGCAGCTTCTTCAGAACAATATCTTTCACTGATTGCTGTGCTTTAGGTTGTTCAACAGAACCGAATTGCGCTAGCGATTCCCGAATCGTCAATAAAGAGTTTTTCAGACGTAACTGTTCCGCTGTACGTCGCACGATGCTTCGCACTTCTATTTGATTGATTGGCTTATGTATGAAGAATTCGACACCGACTTCATAGGCTTCGCCAACCATTTCTTTGTTCACTACTTGGCTCAGCATAATGAATTGTCCATTATAGCCTTGTGTTTTCAACTGTTGAATTGTTTCGATTCCATCAAGTTCAGGCATCAATAAATCGATCAATACGACGTCCGGTGCTAGGGAAAGTATTTGAGGTATGGCTTTCACTCCACTTTCCGCCTCACCAATCACAATCCCTTCTTGCTCTGCCAAAATATTTTTCAGCATCACACGGCTTGCTTTGTCGTCATCTACGATAAAATATCTCATGCTTCTATCTCCTCCATAATGGATTCCATAGGGATTTCCACTAGTACATTCAGTCCTTGATCGAGACGCTTTACCACAATTGTACCTCGCAGCGCTTCAATAATTGCACAGACATGCGATAACCCGATACCTGTTGCTGCCGTTCCTTGATCTGTAAATTTCGTCGTATAACCTGGTTCAAATATGATGTCTTCATGTTCAATAGGAATCCCTTTTCCTGTGTCACATACACTAAAGCGCACCCACTCTTCATCGGTTTCGACTGTAATGAGTACTTGACCTTTTTCATCAATGGCCTCCACAGCATTCGCCGTCAAATTATTCAATATAGCGAGCAAAGGGACATGTTGGCCTGTTTGGAGGTCCCCATCAAGTACTGTTTCCAACGTGCATTCCTTACCGATCATTTCACT
This sequence comes from Sporosarcina ureae, assembly GCF_029267015.1. Classification (GTDB taxonomy): domain Bacteria; phylum Bacillota; class Bacilli; order Bacillales_A; family Planococcaceae; genus Sporosarcina; species Sporosarcina ureae_D. The sequence continues at coordinate 64,726 of NZ_JARIEA010000035.1, forward strand.
GTACTTTTCATTCGCAGTGACGACCATATTGAGTAAGTCAGATAGGTAAAACACTTCTACTTGTTGCCGTGTTGTCCACTTTGATAACCCTGCCAAAATTCGCTGAGAATCCTTTTTCACTTCATGGATCTCCTGCGCAATGTGTAACGCTTGGGTGCTAAGTTCCGGTTGGTTCTCTTTTTTGAGCTTGCGGTATAAATCATGACTCGATGCAGTGATTTGTTCTATATGGTTCATGGACTTTTGTAAATACAATGCTTCCGCATATAACTCAGAACCTACCCCAAGCATCTCCTCTACACGCTGCTTCTCTTTTGATAATGCCACAGAACTATATAATCCCACAGTGAAGAAACTTCGCAATAATGCGACCCCTACTAGAATCCCCCACTCCTTAACATTGAGCAGAGAACTATGTAACCACCAGTTACGCAGTGCATGCTCTGACGTGTTGCTCACTACTTCAAATATGAAAGCTAAGGCACCTAGTCGAAGTGGTAAAGATTTATACTTTTCAAGACCGACAAAATGCCAGCCGACCGCCACGATAAAGTAAAACAAAAAGACAGGTACATGCATTTGTAAACTCTCAAGCAAATCAGCACCGAGCCACAGCTCCTTCGTTATACGAAATACTACTACCGTAACTGCTGTAACGAATCCTGTGCGCAAAATAGAGACAGGTGGGTAAATAAGTATTAATAAAAAGAATACTATACCGCCCAGCGCAAAACGGAACATCTCGTCGTCAAACGGCATCACTTTCAATTCGCCTGTAAGAGCTGTCAAGATTGCAATAAAGGCAATTCTAGCCGCTTCCGATTGATATATATGGCGCCACATTAATTTTGCATTCATCATTTCGCTCCTAATAAATAAGTAATCGTACACGTATTATAGCAACCAGAAAAACATTGTACAGTTTTGGACTTGGATATTACGGGTACTGTAAGAAGGTAGATTTATTATATTTATATATCGAAAGGATGAAAATACATGAAAGTTTTAGTTGTAGGTGCAAACGGTCAGATCGGGAAACAGTTAGTTTCATTGATTCAAGACAGCGATACGCTGAAAGCAAAAGCCATGATCCGTAAGCAAGAGCAAGCGGAACATTTTGAGAAAATCGGTGCGGAAACCGTGCTTGTAGATCTTGAAGGCGAAGTGGACGACATCGTAAAAGCAGCAGACGGCGTAGATGCTATCGTCTTCACAGCAGGCTCCGGCCCCAAAACGGGTCCAGATAAAACTATGATGATCGACCTTGACGGTGCTATTAAAACTATACAAGCAGCGCAGAAAGCCGATGTTAAACGTTTTATCATGATTAGTTCATATGACACAACACGTAAAGCGATCCAGGAAGCACCGGAATCATTTGCTCCGTACGTTGTCGCAAAACACTATGCAGATGAATGGTTACGCTCGACTGACCTTAACTATACAATGATTCATCCAGGCGCTTTAACAAACGACAAAGGAACAGGCAAAGTAGAAGCCGCAACTACTGTCGAACCTAAAGAAGTACCACGTGAAGATATCGCAGAAGTTATCTTCGCTTGTCTAGAAAACGACTCTACAATCGGCAAGGAGTTTCAAGTAATCGGTGGGTCCACGCCAATCACAGAAGCAATTGAAAAACTATAATCCTAATAATTTAAAAATAGTTAAAATAAAACGATTAGAAGCATAATACTTCTGATCGTTTTTACGTAAGTTTTTTAATTATCTCTTCGTATTTAGGATGCTTCTTCAATAAATCATGCCGCTCAAATAACTCAAAATCTGCAAAATCAAATCCTGGCGATACCATACAACTAACTAGCGCAAACGTATTGGGCTCTTTCACCGATGAGCCAAAAATTGTATCTTTCGGCACGAGAAATTGTGGCACTTCCCCTTTGTGTAGGTCAAGACCCACTGATACCTCTTCATATAGCCCTTGAGGCGTAATCATATGTACGGTTAATGAGCTGCCCCCATGAAAATACCAGATTTCATCTGACTGCAGACGATGAAAATGGGAAACATCTTCTGAACGAAGAAGAAAATAAATACTCGTATACATAGGGCGCTCACCTTGCGCACAATTTGCAGTGACATCCGACCGATACGTCGATTTATAAAACCCTCCTTCAGGATGTGGTTCCAGCTGTAAATATTCAATCCACTCTTCTGCATTCATATCCATCACTCCTCATTTTCTGTATCTAGCAGTATAACAGGTTCTTTCTTACGATAATTAACGAAACAGATACTGAGAACGACGAGCAACAAGCCAACCCATAGCGTATGTGTCATCGGTTCACCGACAAATACGGTGCTGATGAACACTGAAATGACCGGAACTAAAAAGGTAAACACCGCTATCTTACTTGCCTCTCCAGCACGAATAAGAGAGTAATAAATGATGTAAGCTACTGGGATTCCCATCGTGGCACCAAATCCGAGACCGAATAGATACATCGATTCCCACTCAATCGCAGACCAACTCTCTGTCATGGAACCAAGTACAAGCAGGACTACGCCACCTATAGTAAATTGCATCGCGACCATCCAATATGCATCGACTTCCTCACTGACTTTCTTCACATACACAACGCCTAGTGCCCAAAAGAATGCCGTCAGCACGCCGAATACCACGCCTAGTATGGAAAGCTGGGCTGTAAAATGTTCTGCGCTAACTACTATAATGCCGATGAACCCAATCAATAATCCTGTTACCTTAATTGGCGTCATAGTCTCACCCAACCACATCCAAGCAAATAAACCAAGAAGGACCGGCTGAAAATATACGAGTACCGAGAATAATCCACCTGGTAAATAGTGTAGGCCTATCGTATGCAATCCAAAAAATAGGACGGTGTTGAACAAAGCTGAAATACTGTACTTTCGCCAATGCTGACGCCATTGCAATCGATCACGTAGCTTGAACATCAGTAACATGATCAGACTACCGCCAAGCAATGCACGCATTCCCGAGAATAATAACGGCGGTGCATAAACGATTGATAGTTTATAAATTGGCCAACTCACACCCCAAATCACAACTAATACTACCAGCGCGAAAGTTGATTTTGTAAATAGCTTGTTCACTCCCCCATCCTTTCTGTTTATGTTGACTCGATTGTTATAGTCTATTCCCACAAATTTTTTATGACTCCAATTGAAGACAAAGGTTTTCTTTTGCGCAAAAGTTCCTTATGATTACTAATGGAGGCGATTTACTTGAAAAAACTATTTATGCTAATAATAACTGCTGCTTTTCTCGCAGCTTGTAGTAATGAAGAACCGAAAGAACCGGTTGAATCTACTGAACCAACCAAAGAAACAGCACCGACAGAACAGACAAGTGACGGTGTAGAAGAAGGTCTTAAAGAAGATACAGTCGAACGAGAGTATGCCGCGTTCGCTAACGATGAAGTACCCGTCAATTCCAAAGTGAAGTTTCTTGGGAAGGTAACAGCAATTGACGAAGGTGTTTATGCTGTAGAAAGCGATGCAGATGAAATCCTATATGTGAAGGATATCCGACTTGGAGAACGTACGGATATTCTGGAAGGTTTCGACGTTTCCGTTTACGGAACGTATGACGGCAAAGATGATGAGGGTGTACCTGTTATTAAAGGTATTTTCATTGATGCTGATTGACTACTAAGAATATCAACCCGTGTTGGGTAATGTACACGTTTTAATAGGTTGAACGACAGGTATAGTACCTTTACAGTTGAAAATCTATAAAAGTACAAAAGTGGCATACTATAGTATGTCGCTTTTTTCGAAAGAAGGGTGATTGAATGCAACGAAGACTACTGGATTATGCCGCTTTAATTGTAGGATCATTCATATTCGCAATTGGAATTAACTATTTTGCGATTCCGAATATGCTATCTGAAGGTGGCGTCATCGGGATTACGATCATTACATATTATTTATTTGAATGGTCACCTGGCGTTGTTAGTTTCATACTTAACTTGGTGCTCGTTGCGATTGGGTATAAGTTCTTCAGCAAACGAACAATTATTTATACTGTCATCACAATCATTTTCATGTCTATTTTCCTTGAGCTGACAAAGAACTGGGGAGAACAGTTGGGCCATGATACTTTACTTGCTGCTTTATTCGCTGGTTTATTTGTAGGTGGCGGCCTTGGGTTGATTTTCCGTGTCGGTGGAACTTCTGGAGGTGGCACTACGGTTGCCCGCATGCTTCAGCAGTGGCTTGGGTGGAGTGTAGGAAAAGCGGTGCTGGTTATCGATATTACTGTCATTTTATTATCAGCTTTTGTTATTGGCAAAGAAAAAGCGATGTTCACACTTGTAGCGGTATATGTAGGAGCAAAAGTGATTGATAAGATCGTAGACGGTGCGGATGACCGAAAAGCTGTAATGATTATTTCAAAACATCAGGAAGACATTCGCAAGGAATTGCTCACTACGATGGGTAGAGGAGTGACCATTCTTGAAGGTCGTGGCGGTTATACGCTCGAGAAACAAGCAATTTTATACATTATCATTAACCAAGGGGAAATCGTACAGCTACGACGGATTTTGGAGCGTGTAGATGAGGATGCTTACGTTACAATCAATAACGTACAAGAGATTTTCAAGCGCGGCTTCAAAGAGAGACGTCCAAAGTAAGTTGTAGACCTAACGACAACGATTCAAATCTTCCGAGTTCTAACGTAAACCAAAAGGGATTCACAATACCTTTCTACCTATCTAAAAGTAGATGGGTTTTTCCCACTTTTATATTATTCACCCTTGCGCCAAGACTCGCAACAATCTTCCAATTTAATTATTTCAATAAAGCATTTAACTAAATGTGATTCTCTTATATACTTGACTTTGTCTGAAAAATTAATACTTTTTCGTGATAGTTAGAATAGCATTCTTTAAGCGAAAGGAGATCATCATGAATACGCAGAAAAAAGGTTTTTTCCAGAAGTTTTTGGATATGATCGAAAAGACCGGCAACCGCTTGCCGCATCCGGTTACATTGTTCGCCCTTTTGGCTTTACTAGTAATCGTCATCTCCGCAATCGTTTCGTACTTCGGTGTTAGCGCAGAACATCCAGGCAAAGAAGGCGAAATGATCGAAGTACATAATCTGCTTAGTAGTGAAGGTATACACTATATCATTACGAATATGACCGATAACTTCATCGGTTTTGCTCCGCTTGGTGTCGTATTGATTACGATGCTTGGTATCGGGGTTGCAGAAGGATCGGGCTTGATCAGTGCATTGCTTCGCGGCTTCGTCATGTCCGTACCAAAACGTTTAATCACCCTCGGACTCGTGTTTGCAGGGGTAATGTCTAGTGTTGCTTCTGACGCAGGGTACGTTGTCTTGCCGCCACTAGGTGCAGTGTTATTTGCGGCACTCGGTAGACACCCTCTTGCAGGTCTAGCCGCAGCATTTGCCGGAGTTTCCGGCGGGTTCAGTGCGAACTTGCTTCTTTCGGGTACGGATGCATTGCTTGGTGAATTAACCATTATGTCTGCAGCGATCATCAATCCCGAGTATGCAGAAGGTATGAACATTGCCATGAACTATTACTTCATCGCATTTTCCGTTATCGTTCTGACATTCGTCGGAGCGTGGGTCACGGAAAAGATTGTGGAGCCACGTCTTGGTGAATATACTGGTGAATTCCGTGAGAAAGTTGAAAAACTAACTCGTCTAGAAAAGAAAGGTTTGATTTGGGCTGGTGTTTCTGTTGTAGTAGCAGGAATACTTGTTGCACTTCTTGTCGCTTTCCCAGGTGCTCCATTGCGTGGAGATGAAGCGGATATGCCAATCATCAAATCACCGTTCATGAAATCGCTTGTGCCGATCATCGCGTTTATGTTCTTCGTACCGGGTCTCGTCTACGGTAAAGTAACAAAAGAAATTCGCAATGATAAAGATGTCGCAGCTATGATGTCTACGACAATGGCTGCTATGGGTATGTTCATTGTTCTATCGTTTACAGCGAGTCAGTTCGTTGCATTCTTCTCTGAGTCGAATATGGGCTTGGTGTTAGGAGTCTACGGCGCTAACTTCCTTGACAGTATTAATTTAAAAGGAATACCACTATTACTGATGTTCATCGTCATTGCAGCGTTCATCAACTTGTTTATCGGTAGTGCGTCTGCGAAGTGGGCTATGATGGCACCAGTCTTCGTTCCGATTATGATGCAGCTTGGATATTCTCCTGAATTGACGCAAATGGCGTATCGTGTGGCGGATTCTTCAACGAATATCATTTCACCGCTCATGACGTATTTTGCGATCATCATCGCGTTTGCGCAAAAGTATGATAAGAAAATGGGTATCGGTACGCTTGTTTCCGTAATGTTCCCATATTCCATGTTCTTCTTAATATTCTGGAGTATCACGTTAATTATCTGGATGTTACTAGGTATCGATCTCGGACCTGGTTCCCCTATTTATTACTTGAAATAAGAAGATTTTTACCCCGTAAGAGCTTACTTTGCTCTTACGGGGTTTTTTATGGTAGTATAGTAGATGATAATGATTTTCATTTAGTGGAATTTTATCTATTGAAAAGGAGTTTTCAATTATGAGCTATGAAGCAAAGAATGACGTAGAAAAGTCAATCATGGGTAGACGCTCGATCAAGAAGTTTAGTGCTGACCCAGTCGATATAGACGAGATCATCGAATTACTGAATGTAGCTAAATGGGCACCCAATCATAAACTGACAGAACCTTGGCGATTCCAATTATATGCGGATGAAGGCAAAGAGAAATTTATAGAAGCATTCCTAACTTCCCAGAAGAGAGATGGCGAAGTGACAGATAAGGCGAAAAACAAAGCGGCATACTTCCGCACTATCCCATTGCATTTAGTTGTCATCATGCCCGAAGATTCACGTAAAAAGCGTTGGGATGAAGATTACGCTGCAGTCTCTGCAATGATACAGAACTTCCAGTTGGCAGCATGGGAACGTGGTATCGGCATGATCTGGCGTACAAATGACTGGACGCATGATCCTGTATTTAAGGATGCAATTGATGTGAAATCAGATGAGAAAATTGTTGGAACATTGATGATTGGTTACCCAAAACATGTGCCTCGACCTGAAGAGCGAGCGGATATCCGCAAGGTTTTAAAAATTATCGATAAATAAAAAATACGATTACCACTTCACTTCATAGAAGCTGGTAATCGTATTTTTTTTGATACTAGTATATTATTACTTGATTTTTGCACAGTTAAGAATACACTAGAAAAAGAACTTTTATAAGGGGCGACGATCCAATGAAAAAAATGATTCAACCTATTTTCCAACGCTATTGGAACCCTTATCTCGTCTTATTGATAGCTGGTATTCTTAGTGCAGTATATTTCGGCTTAACTTCGACTGTTTGGGCAGTAACTGGTGAATTTACAAGACTGGGAGGCGATCTCTTATTATTATTTGGAGTCGATATCTCAGGCTGGCAATATTTTGACATGGTACATCTGCAAGGAACGACATGGAACCGACCAGATGGCTGGATTGTCTGGGGAATGTTCGCGGGCGCACTCATTATGGTGTTGCTTAGCAATAGTTTCAAGATCCGATTGCCGCAGCAGAAACGTCGTTATGTACAGGGATTAGTTGGTGGAATTATTGCAGGATTCGGTGCACGCTTGGCACTCGGTTGTAATCTAGCTGCTTTCTTTACAGGTGTTCCTCAATTCTCTTTCCACTCATGGATCTTTATAATGGCAACAGGCATCGGTACTTTCTTTGGAGCCAAACTGACGAAAACACGCTGGTGGAAAGGCAAGCCTTCCTTGATTCGCGGGAACGCAAAGCCGACACAACTTAAAAAGCGCGTAATCCAACCGTATGTCGGTGGAACAATCGCAGCCCTCTACATCGGACTCACTATATACTTCTTTGCATCCGGACAAAAACTGCTTGGCCTTGGTGCGCTTTTCGGCCTGGCCTTTGGTATTTTGATTGAACGCGGACAAATTTGTTTCACTTCTGCATTCCGCGATTTATTTCTCGTCGGACGTAGCATTATGGCAAAAGCAATTATTATAGGTATGGCTGTCAGTTCCATTTTGACGATCATTGTCATTTCCATCTATGACTTAACGCCAATTACACAAATTGCAGCACTTAGCACATTTGTCGGTGGCATATTATTCGGACTTGGCATTGTCATGGCGTCAGGCTGTGAAACCGGTATGATGTATCGCTTGATGGAAGGACAGTTACTCTTCTTACCAGTATTTGCGGGCAATATTATCGGGGCTACATTCCTTGCCTATGCTTGGGATCACCTAGGTGTCTATAATGTATTGGTCAAGAGCGGTGCAAAAATCAATTTACTCGATACATTAGGGCCAATTGGCGCAATTTCTGTTACGCTGCTCATGCTTGGTGGACTCTACGCATTAACGGTATATGGAGAAAAACGCTACCATCGCAAGTTAACAATAAAGAGAGGAATGAATGTACATGCAAACTGAATTAGAAGCGGACTTTACACTCGATCTGCGTGGCGAGTCATGTCCCTACCCCGTGATTTACACTTTAGAAACACTTGAAGGTATGAATAACGGTGAGTTACTGCAAGTCATCACCGATTGCCCTGGCTCTTTCCGCAACGTACCGGAAGAAGCGATTGCTCACGGTTATAAATTTGCGCAGGATCCTGTAAAGAATGGACAGGAATACTTGTTTCATATTTACGCATGAGAAAAGGCAACTATCCGCGGATAGTTGCCTTTCATATTGAATTAAATACTTACAATAGGCGTTTTCACAGTCGTTTCTTTTATTCCAGCTACAATGACACTATTAATCGCGTTTATATAAGCTAGTGCACTCGCTTTCAAAATATCCGTGTCTGCTGCTTTTGCGACATAGTTTTCTCCTTCATGCGAAATAGTGATTTTCACTTTTCCTAGCGCATCTTTGCCCCTTGAAACACTGCTAATATCGTATCCAATCAATTTCACTTGGATATTCGTAATTTCTGCAATGGCGGAATATAGCGCATCAATCGGGCCTGTTCCAACAGCACTCGATTTAAAGACTTCTTCACCTTTGCGAATCTTCACGCTCGCTGATGGGAAACTTGAGTTACTGACAACTTGCAGATCTTCAAATTCAAAGAAATGATCACTGTAATTTGTTACATTGTGTTGATCATGTTTTTCGTAATAATTTTCTACAATGATATACAAATCATGATCATATACTTCCTTTTTCATATCTGCCAACAGTAAGAATCCTTCAAAGATCCCTTCGAATTCTTCAGGTTTCATATGGGTAAACCCAAGCTTTTCAAGTGCATTTTTCACCGCGTGGCGTCCTGACCGCGCTGTTAAAATCAGTTCCATATCATCTAGCCCTACGTCTTCTGGATGGACAATTTCATACGCATCACGGGATTTCAATAAGCCGTCCTGATGTATTCCGGATGAATGAGCAAAAGCATTGTCTCCTGTAATGGCCTTATTCACTTGCACATCCAATCCCATGAAGCTAGATACTAGACGTGATGTATTCATAATCTCTTTTGTGTTGATTTGCGTATTGACATTATAAACGGAGCTTCTTGTTTTCAACGCCATTACTACTTCTTCAAGTGCCGCATTTCCTGCTCGTTCTCCAATTCCATTAATTGTACACTCTACTTTATCTGCACCGTTCTTCACCGCCGCTAAAGTATTGGCAGTCGCCATGCCCAAGTCGTTATGACAGTGGACACTTAATAGTACATCTGGATTCAAGTTTTTCATGCGATCATTTAATTTATAAATTAACGCCCCAAATTCTTCCGGCTCCGCAAAGCCCACTGTATCAGGTACGTTGATCATCGTTGCACCTGCTTTCATGACGGATTCAATTGTATGCCACAAGTACTCAAATTCTGAGCGTGAAGCATCTTCTGTTGAATACTGTACTTGAGGCATTAATGTTTTTGCATACTTTACTGCATCGACGCCTATTTGAAGGATCTGATCTTTTGATTTATTGAACTTTTTCTCCACATGAATATCTGAAGTACCCAGCACCATATGAATCATCGGATTTTCTGCATACTTTACTGCGTTATATACTGAATCGATGTCTGCTTGGACTGCGCGTGCCAATGCAGTGATCATGATATCGTTTGTATTGCCTACCCTCTCTGCGACAGCTTTCACCGCATCGAAATCACCTTGAGACGAAGCAGGAAATCCGGCTTCGATAATATCGACACCAAGCTTTTTGAGTTGTTGCGCAATCTCCACTTTTTCATATAAATTCAATTTAGCCCCTGGCACCTGTTCTCCATCACGTAATGTCGTATCAAACACCCAAATTTTTCTACTCATCTCTATGCACTCCCTTTTTATAAAAAATGATAACAAAAAACCCCGCCTCTATATCGAAATATAGAGACGAGGTTATACTCGCGGTACCACTCTAATTGATCTGCCTATGAGACAAATCCACTTATCGACAGCCATCACTGTCTATCCCATTAACGGAGGAAACCGACATCCCTTACTGTAAAACTTTCGGGGAGTGACTCATGGATGAGTTCAAAATGCGCGCCTACTGATTTCCACCAACCATCAGCTCTCTACAAAGACACAAGACATTTCTACTAGTTCCATTCTTAGTCTGCAATCTACTATTGAACGTTATATTACATATCCCTGAGATCTTTGTCAATAGATTTAAAGAAATTATTTATATTTTCTGTCAAAACCTTTATTCTAATGCTTCATCAAATAGCTAGGATGTATAGGCGGCATGATGAAAACTAGGAAAGCCAAATATCTTTGTTTAGAAATTTAGTAACTCCGTGTACATAGCGAAACAGGCAGAAGCCCGTGGGCATCTGCCTGTTCATTATACTATTTATTCACTTCATCATTTCTTCTATAAGCGCTAGTGGGACATACGTTTTATTCGGTTCGAGAAGCTCCGGCGCTTCTTCAAACTTCATCAATGATTTATTATAGCCGTATTCCTTCTGACCACGAGTAATCGTGTAAGATGGTGCACCCTTTGATACTATGGCACCAACACCCGTAGAGTCTACTACATATCCAAGTTTTTCGGCAATCAAACGTAGGGGAACCATTTTCACACCGTCGACCATATACTGATCATTTTCGATCATCTGCTCAACTGTAACATCCTCATCTACTGCTTCTATCTTATCAAGCAAAACAACTTTTTCTGGTGAAGTCTGCGCAGGAATACTTCTTGTTGTCACTTTATAGAATACTAGCAAGTCGTTCCCCTTTAAATCATCCGCCTTCACTGGATCACCTGAAGCACTTGAAATATCTGAACTTTCATCAATATTTAGTTTCAATTTCAAGTATGGATCGACCAATTCATCGTCAAATATTCCAACTACCGCCGTGCTCGCTTCATCCTTTTCCACAATGACTACATCCGGTGTATACTGCGGAGGAAAAATCAGGACCATTGGTTTATTCGAATCCGTATACGCAGATACGCTATCCCCTTTTTTCAGTTTGGACTTTTTTCCGGTATTATCGTAAATGAGCGTCTTCTCATTCACAGCCAATACGAATTGTTCTTCTTTTCCTTTAAGTGTATAAAGAGTTAAGCCATCATTTTTCTCAACACCTTCAATTGTTCCTTCCACTTTAATAAAAGCTTTTACATCTGATGTCACTTCTGTCTTCACATCCTCTTTCGCAAAAGACATTTCAGGCACCGCTACACTTCCTACAAGCAATGCAGACAGCGCAAACGGGATAATTTTATTCAATTTCATGAAAGACACGCTCCTTTATATATGTTCTACTTAGTAGTCGTATAAAACATGAAAAGGTTACAACGTTTAGAAAAGCATTTGATCTAATTGCTTCTTTAGTACGCTCTTTTTTTAGTTCCTCTACTACCTTCTAAACAATTTCCCTCCATAAGATCCGACCTAATTAACTAGCGACAATCAGATTAATACTGAATGTTTTCAATGAACTTGTAAAACAAGAGTCAATCGAGAAAATATTTTTTAATTGATAATATAGCAGCTACATCCAAGGATACAAACTTCCCTTTTTAATAACAATATAGATAGATCATAATAGTAAAACCTTTCAACATACACAATAAATATCAATCATATCCACTCTTCAAAGTGTAACTGTTGACAAACAATTACACTTATACGATAATGATTATGTAATTAGAATTATTATAGTTAGTTGATGGCAATTAACTTTTATAGTGAATGCGGTTTAGATTTTAGCAATATGGCCAAAACTAGCTATAAATATCATTTAGGAGGAATTTATTTATGTCACAAATTGGTAAAACAGTAGAATCATTTAAAGCTTCAGCTTACAATGCAGGTAGCGGAGAGTTTATCGACGTTACGGATGAAAACTTGAAAGGTCAATGGAGCGTTGTTTGCTTCTACCCAGCTGACTTTACTTTCGTTTGTCCAACTGAACTAGAAGACCTTCAAAATCAATACGCAACACTAAAAGAACTTGGCGTAGAAGTGTACTCTGTTTCAACAGATACACACTTTACACATAAAGCATGGCATGATCACTCAGAAGCAATCAGCAACATTAGATATATTATGATTGGTGACCCATCACAAAAAATCTCACGTAACTTTGATGTGTTAGATGAAGAAGCTGGTCTTGCTCAACGCGGTACGTTCATTATTGACCCAGATGGTGTTGTACAAGCAGCAGAAATCAATGCTGACGGCATCGGTCGTGACGCAAGCACACTTGTAGGTAAAGTAAAAGCAGCTCAATATGTTCGTAACAATCCAGGCGAAGTTTGCCCGGCAAAATGGGAAGAAGGCAGCAAAACACTTAAACCAAGCCTAGACCTTGTAGGAAAAATTTAATTAAACAGCGGGGGCGTCCCCGCTTTTTTTAAAAGATAAAAATATTGAGGAGTATGATTAATCTTGTTAGAACCAGATATCAAAGCACAATTAGCTCAATACCTCGAAATGATGGAAAATGACGTGCTTCTGAAAGTTAGCACGGGGTCTGATCAAGTTTCTAATGACATGAACGGTTTAATGAATGAATTAGAAATGATGTCATCCCACATTAAAGTAGAGAAAACTGAGTTGGAAAGAACACCTAGTTTTAGTATAAACCGTATCGGAGAAGATACTGGCATCACTTTTGCAGGTGTCCCACTTGGACATGAATTTACTTCATTAGTTCTTGCTTTATTACAAGTAAGTGGACGTGCTCCAAAAGTAGATCAAAAGCTTATGGATCAAATAAAAAAAGTTGAAGGTAACTACCATTTTGAATCGTATATTAGTTTGAGTTGTCAAAACTGCCCTGAAGTTGTCCAAGCTCTCAACATTATGAGTGTCCTAAACCCTAACATAACCCATACGATGGTTGATGGTGCGGCATTTAAAGAAGAAGTTGAAAGCAAAAAGATCATGGCTGTTCCAACGGTATTTTTAAACGGGGAAGAATTCTCAGGCGGTCGTATATCACTGGAAGAAATCCTTGGTAAAATGGGCAGTGCTCCAGACGCTTCGGAACTTGAAAATAAAGAGCCGTTTGATATGCTCGTCGTCGGTGGCGGTCCTGCAGGTGCAAGTGCTGCTATTTATGCGGCGCGTAAAGGGATTCGTACAGGCATTGTAGCGGATCGTTTTGGTGGTCAAATTTTGGACACGGCTACGATTGAAAACTTTATTAGTGTTCCTCGCACGGAAGGTCCAAAACTTGCCGCAAGTCTTGAAGAACACGTGAAAGAGTACAACGTAGACGTGATGAATTTACAGCGTGCGAAACGTCTGGAAAAGAAAGACCTAATTGAAATTGAGCTGGAAAGCGGTGCTGTTCTGAAGAGTAAATCCGTTATCCTTTCAACAGGTGCCCGTTGGCGCGATATAGGTGTACCTGGCGAAGCCGAATTCAGAAATAAAGGGGTCGCATACTGCCCACACTGTGATGGTCCATTGTTTGAGGGTAAAGATATTGCGGTCGTTGGCGGTGGAAACTCTGGAATTGAAGCAGCAATTGACCTTGCTGGTATTGTAAAGCATGTTACGGTTCTTGAGTTTGCTTCTGAGTTGAAAGCCGATTCTGTTTTACAAGATCGTCTTCATAGCCTTCCGAACGTCACTGTACTGAAAAATGTTCAAACGAAAGAAATTACTGGTACCGATAGTGTAAACGGAATTACGTACATTGACCGTGCCACAAATGAAGAACATCATATTGAATTAGCTGGCGTATTTATTCAAATTGGTCTCGTACCGAATACCGACTGGCTAGGTGACTCAGTTGAACGTAATAAGTTCGGCGAAATTATTGTCGATAAGCGCGGTGCAACAAACGTGCCTGGCGTATTTGCTGCAGGAGACTGCTCGGATAGCGCGCACAAACAAATCATTATTGCAATGGGATCAGGCGCCACTTCTGCTTTAAGTGCGTTTGATTATCTAGTTCGTAATTAATGGTTGGGTAGGATTTATTGGAGTCATGTACCAAAAGTAGGGTTGAATAAACGAATCAGACTCATGACTCGTTTGACCCTTTGACACTATCGTACGTACAAGCTCACATACTGTGATTAAAGAATTTGGGCGTACGAACGGGTACAATTCGGATCTATACATATATCCGAATTGTACCCGTTTTCTATCTGTTAAAGACCTACGGAGTATAGAACTAGCGGAACTCCCCCAGTAACCCTTGCGATCATTTACTTGAAAAAGACTTCCACGCTTCTCTTTCAAATAAATTAATTGGACACTACATCATGCGATAATCTGCACGTCTATTTTAGCTGCATTTTTTTGTAGAAATATATTCTGTACATTGTTTATTTCATATCGAAGTACTTATAGAGAGCACCAGGTTCCAAAATGTTTCTGAGTTCAATGAAAACTAGGCATACCATAACAATATACTTACAGACTAGCCCTCCGCCCCTGAATAAGCTATCATTATAGGATAACTAATCTTTGTATATCTGAAAGAGGTGCCCCATGAAACCAGTAATCCTAGCTGAAAAACCAAGCCAGGCAAAAGCGTATGCCGATGCTTTCACTTCTCGAAAACATGACGGCTATATGGAAATCAATCCGTGCCCGACATTTCCGGAAGGGGCTTTTTTGACGTGGGGTGTCGGGCATCTCGTGGAATTAAAAGAACCGCACACGTACAACCCGTCCTGGAAACGTTGGTCGCTTGGGAGCTTGCCCATCTTACCCGAGCGTTATGAGTTTCAGGTAGCCCAGGGGAAATATAAGCAGTTTCAGGTCGTGAAGAAATTGATTCGCGGAACGAATACTGTCATCAATGCCTGTGACGTGGACCGAGAAGGATCGAATATCTTCTATTCAATCTACTATATGACCGGTGCCCGCAATCAATTGATCCAGCGACTGTGGATTAACTCGCTGGAAGCAGATGAAGTGCGTAAAGGATTTGAAAATTTACGTGACAATAAGAAAGACCTGCAACTATACGAGGAAGCGAAAGCCCGTCAAATTAGCGATTGGTTAGTTGGAATGAATGGTTCTCGGTTATATACCCTTCTGCTAAAAGCAAAAGGAATGGAAGAAGTATTTCCGATTGGCCGGGTACAATCCCCAACGGTGTATTTAATTTACCAACGTCAACGCGAAATTGAAACATTCGTGTCTGAACCATTCTTTGAAGCGGAAGCCATTTTCACTGCGGAACACGGTACGTATAAAGGAAAAGCAAAACTCAAAGAACCAAAACGTGAATTAATTGCGGAAGCATTAAACAGCCGTAATATTACGAAGCGGACGCCTGGTGTAATTAGCGAGCTGACGAATACTGATAAACGAACACCGCCGCCACAGTTGCACTCTCTATCGACATTGCAAGCGACAGCCAACAGACGCTGGAAAGCAAGTCCCGCAACCGTGTTAAAAACGATGCAGACGCTCTACGAGAAAAAGCTAGTATCGTATCCAAGAACCGATACACGTCATATCACGCCCAGTGAATTCAACTACTTAGTTGAGGCGGTAGAAGATTACCAAAAGCTGATAGAGCATCCGTTTGAAGTAGCTTCACGTACACCCAAAAAACGCTATGTGGACAGTTCAAAAGTACAAGAACACTATGCGATTATCCCGACTAAAAAACTGCCGACTCCTGCTGCACTGACAAAGTTGTCACCACTCGAGCGCAATCTGTATGAAGAAGTTATACGGACTACACTCTCCATGTTCCATAGGGATTATCTCTATACTGAAACGAAAGTGATAACAGACGTCAACGGATTGCCATTCTTCACAACAGGTAAAACGGAGCGCGATAAAGGCTGGAAGGAACTTTTTGCTGCACCCACTAAAGCAAAAGATGCAGAAGAACCTACCCTACCGCCACTTGTGAAAGAAGAAACGGTTCAAAGTGAAATCGGTATAAAAGAAGGCGCGACACAACCTCCGAAACCGTATACGGAAGGTCAACTCATCGCTATGATGAAAACGTGCGGGAAATTAGTGGAAGATCAAAGTGAAACGGATATTTTGAAGGAAATTGAAGGACTCGGAACAGAAGCGACACGAAGTAGCATCATCGAGACTATCAAAAAACACGGATACATCGCTGTAAACAAGAATATCGTATCCATTACAGATAAAGGACGCGTACTCTGCCAGACGATCGAAGGCAGCCTGCTTGCCAGCCCTTCCATGACCGCAAAGTGGGAAACATACCTAAAGAAAATCGGCAATGGTGAAGGTACGGGGCAGCACTTCCTCGGTAGCGTAACAAAATTTATACAAAAACTGATTGAAGATGTACCTGTCCAATTAGAAAAACAAACGATTGATATCGTGCTCCCGCCACGTCCTTCTTCAGGAAGGAGCTCGTACACCCGAACTGAAGTTGCACCTTGTCCAAAATGCGGTAAAGGCATGATTATTGAACATCAAAAGTTTTTCGGCTGCAGTAACTATAAAAACGGCTGTAAACAAACCTTTCCAGGTCTGTTCCTGAAAAAGAAACTGACCGTACCACAAGTCAAATTGTTATGTACCAAAGGTAAGACTAACGTCATCAAAGGATTTACCTCCGCAGATGGCAATAAGTTCGATGCTTCACTGGAACTGAAAGAAGGAAAATTGAACTTGGTCTTTACATAACGTAAAAACTTAAAAAGGAAGCAGCCTCATGCTGCTTCCTTTTTATATAATCGTATGCACATCTACAATGATTAATTAATAGTGCATTACGCACTCCCAAACATTAGAGTATAGGCGACAACAAACGAGAAATCGATTGCTTAAACTTAATGAGCAATGATCGCTCTTCATAACGCTCTTTCGTCAGTTTCGAACTCAACTCGGTGTCTTGACGGAATAGGTCAGTTAATTGCGCCGCTACTTTCTCATCATAAACAATGGCAGTTACTTCGAAGTTCAAACGGAAACTACGTGAATCAATATTCATAGTACCTACTACTGCTACTTCCTCATCCACGACAATTGTCTTCGCATGTAGGAAACCATTTTCGTACAACAATATTTTCGCTCCATAATTAAGCAAATCACCGACATAAGACCAAGTAGCCCAGTAAACAAACGGATGATCCGGCTTACATGGAATCATAATCCGCACATCCACACCGGATAATAATGCAATTTTACAGGCGTCCATAAAGCTATTATCCGGGATAAAATAGGGTGTCTGGATGTAGACAGTTTTTTTAGCCGACAATAATAACTTGATGTACATATTTTTCAGATGTTCTGTCTCGGAGTTCGGCCCACTTGAGACAATCTGTACTGGACTAGTGCCACTTTGTTTTTCAGTCTGGAATAAGTAGTCTCCCCAATCACCCGGCTCTTTCTTACCCGCTTGATGCCAATCGAGAATGAACTTTCCTTGAATGTGATTGACTGCCCCACCTGTCATCCTGAAATGTGTATCACGCCAATAGCCAAAATTCTTATTAAGACCTAAGTACTCATCCCCCACATTGAAACCACCAATATACGCAATTTCACCATCAATAATACAGAGCTTCCGATGATTTCTATTATTGACCCGGAAGTTCACTAGACGGAACATGGATGGAAAGAATACTTCCACATTTCCACCTGCTGCACGTAAATCATTATAGAATTTAGGTGGCGTCTTCTTAGATCCTACTTCATCGTACAGAAGTCGAACTTTAACTCCTTCTTTTGCCTTTTGAATTAGAAGATCACGCAGTTTAGTACCTAGGGAATCAGACTGAATAATATAGTACTGAATATTAATCTCTTTAGTCGCCAAACTGAT
This sequence comes from Sporosarcina ureae, assembly GCF_029267015.1. GTDB lineage: Bacteria > Bacillota > Bacilli > Bacillales_A > Planococcaceae > Sporosarcina > Sporosarcina ureae_D. The sequence goes on from NZ_JARIEA010000035.1 coordinate 82,984, forward strand.
ATCTTCGAACAACGCAGCAAATTTCGCATGCCCATCATCAAAGATCTTTATATGATTATCCTTGGAAAGTAGTGCGTGAGAGGACTTTAAATTCATATGAATTAATTCCCTATGTTCTTTTAATAATGGATTATTTTCAAGTATGGCCAAATTTTCGGGTAGTAGTTGTTTATCCACTTCCGTTTTCTCAGCCTTTCTTTCTGCGGCTGAAAGATTATAGAAGTTTTTCTGTTTCAAACTGCGACCGAAAAACAGATAAATAAAGAATCCGGCAATAGGAATGAATACCAAGAGCATGATCCAAGCCCACGTGTTTCCAATATCTCTTCTTTCGATAAATAATACTGACGCTAGTAGCAGGATATTCAATATAGTTATAACAGATAAAATATTTGTTAGAATATTACCTAATTCCATACCGACCATCACGCCTCCAAACTCTAGCATTTCTTCCACCCCTTTCTATTAAAAGGTAGTCTTTAATATAGCATAGAGCCTACGCTATCGCAGTAATTTAAAATATACTATGTCTAGTATTTTAAATTGACTTCCTTATTACTATATTATCGAAAGGGTACGTATTGATACATACGAATAGCTACTTTTAATGTTATTAATTCTTTTCATAGCAAAAAGTCAGTCCTGTGGGAGACTGACTTTTCTTTATAAGCAAACTCATACTATATAATTTTTCAGCTTATATAGTATAGGTTTAGTAATTTCCCGGGAAATGTTGCTAGTTATTCCTTCAAATTATCAACTTACGTATCTCTTTATTTTAACGCTCTACTATTCCCCCTGCCTAGCAAGTTCCAAGTGTTACCCTATGACTAATCTTCATCTTCCATACTGCTAAAAAACTCTTCTTTAATACGTTTCCCATATGCTTGTCCACTCTCTCCACGCTGTCTTGGAAACTCTTGCATAACGAGTGGCAGAACTCTTTCCCATAGCACATTCATCACATAAATGTCCCTGTCGAAATAATAGTCTAGCTCATTCAATGTTAATTGAAGAGACTTCGCATACTTTCGTTTTTCAGCATCCCAAACCGTCGACACATTCTCTTTGATATACGCGTCTATTTCATCTTCCGTTACCGTAATTCCATATGCTTCTTCCGCAATTTCCAGTGCATCTTGATAATGATCCGTTTGCTTCTCCGCAATTCCTCTTAGAAATGGCGAAGAATGCTCCTCTCCTGTCAGGTTATTGTTTACGCGCAAACGAAACTCTGTCTTATTTGTTGAAAATGAGCTTTCAAGTTTGTTGTTATGAATACCAGATTGAATAGATGTCAGCTCTTCTACCATTTCAGGCATATCTTTTAACACCTTCTCAACCGATTGGTTCATCTGAGCATAATCAATTCCTATCGTTTCTATCTTCCGTTGTTCTGAACTTGCCGTCTGTTTGATCAACAACGTCCCGGCAATCAAGACAGTAAAACAAATCATAATGAGGTGAAACCGATTGCGAGCAGTCATGGCCATTCGCTCCTTCATTTGTTAGGTCATTCTAGTATGTCATAGGTGTCATGAATTATTTGTTGAATCTGCTGATTATGACTGAAAACTTTCCTCTATAATTCGACATTAAAAAACCCAAGGCCCGGAACGAACCGGAATCTTGGGTGATGATTTATTGACGCACAGCAGGTGATTTTTCAATCATAAACGTTACTACTACGAATAAAGCAAAACTTACTAATAGTACAGTACCGCCTACAATGTAAAGCACAAGAGCGAATACTTCATTGATATTAAACGGTTGAAGAAATTGTAACCACATGCCCGCGGTTAAACCAATTGCACCAATAATTCCCGTCCAACCTTGAAGTGTTAATAACTTTCTTGCACGTACACGGTAAATCTTGTAGAACACACCCCAAGAAAATACCGACAACCAACCTACTAATAAAATATGCGCATGAATTGGTCGAAACGCATAAGAACCTGCTCCCGCCATATGTGAACCTAAAACTGTACCTATCAAACCAAAAATCGCTGCAATACGGATTAATCGTATACTCCACTTTTCTTGCATACTATATTTCCTCCCGTCATCTTTCTACTACACTCATTATAACTCACCAAGATGAACGGAAGATGAACTTCTTGTTACAGCTTTGGCAAGTGTATGATAAATTCCGTACCTTCACCAAGCTCACTGACTACTTCCACACGCCCATCATGGAGACGCACGACTTGTTCAACAATCGACAACCCAAGACCCGTACCTTCTACCTCACGCGTTCTTGAGTGATCCGCACGATAGAAACGGTCAAATATTCGATTCTTTGTTTCTTCAGTCATACCAATGCCGGTATCTTTAATCGAGAAAGTGACCTCGTTTGACTGCTTGGTCAGCTGGATATCAATTGCCCCTCCCTTCGGTGAATACTTCAGGGCATTCGACAATAAGTTCTCCCATACTTTCTCTAGAAATGCAGGGTCTCCTTCAAAAGTGATGTCATCAACCTCAAGCATGATAGACATCTCTTTCTCTTGTAATAACCACTGGAATTTACGAACCGTTTCTTTCACTTGTTGATCTACGCGGTATTCTTTTTTTTGTAGCGGCGATATCAATTGATCAAGCGACGTAAGAAATAGCAGCTGCTTAGTCAATGTCGAAAGTCGTTCCGTTTCAGATTGAATGATTCCTGCATATCGTATGCGTTCATCTGTGGGCAACGCTTCATCCGATAATAAATCCGCGTAGCCTTTAATATTTAATAAAGGCGATTGGAAATCATGCGATACATCACTAATAAATGCTTTACGTATCTGATCATTCTCATTGAGACGATGAATCATCTGCTGAAAGCTCTTCGCAAGCTGTCCAATTTCATCACTTCGATCAATAGACAGTTCACTAGTAAATTCTTCTTCACCAACTTTTTTCGTTGCCTTAGTCAAGGCGACAATCGGCGCTATCAACTTACGCGCCACAACGAGCATCGATAGAATACTGATGATGGCCATGACGATAACCATACCACCAAGCAAATAGTGAATTTCTGTGAACAGCATCTTAATATCTGGTCGCAAGAACAATGCATATGTCTGTCCCCCATACGTAAAAGGCACTCCCACTGTATTGGCAGATTCATTGGAAAAGTATCCAGTCACAAATGTCTCCGCCTTTAAATCGCGCATACCGTGGTATACTTCGCCGGAGTAGACTTTCTGAATTGCTTCTTCTTCAAGATTATTATCACGGAACGCTTCGCCATAGATAGTGGGACTACTTGCCGGTGATATAACCAAAAGCTTATATCCCACATCGGCCAGCATATCAAAGTACGAGGATAGATCCATTCCATCATTTTCTTCAACAAATGACGCAATCCCCTCAGCCACTTTGACATTCTTCGTATCGTTTTGTGCTTTTAAATATCGATGATAATACGTATTCACTGAAAGAAAGGCTAGAATTGCACTTAGCATCATAATACCAACCGTTAACAGCAAAAACTTCCCGTACAGCGATTTCATTCAGAAACCTCAAGCTTATAGCCAACACCACGAATCGTAACGATCTTCACCTGATCTGTTAGCTTCTCCAACTTATCGCGCAACCGTTTAATATGCACACTCAATGTTTGCTCGTCCCCTTCATAATCAAAGCCCCACACGCGCTCTACTAGCACCTCGCGCGTGAACACTTGGCTATGACGGGATGCAAGCACCGATAGCAATTCAAACTCCTTCAACGGAAGCAGCAACGATTTTTTTCCAAGCACAACTTCATAACTCTTCCGATTAATCAGTAACGGTCCAACCTGAATCATCTGATCTACCGCTTTATCATAACGACGTAAAATGGCATGGATGCGGAACAATAATTCCTTCGGCTCAAACGGCTTTACTAAATAATCATCTGATCCAGCTAAAAAGCCGCGCTCCTTGTCTTCCATCTCACCCTTTGCAGTCAATAGCAACACAGGAATCTCTGTATCTTCACGGAGCCTCTTCGTCAGCTCATAGCCATCCATGCCAGGCATCATCACATCAACCACAGCTAAGTCGGGCCACTCTCTGTCGACTACTTCAAGTGCCTCCAGTCCATTCATCGCCTTTACAACGTTATATCCCGCCTGCCGCAAGTGAATGCTGACCAAATCCAAAATATGTATATCATCATCTACCACTAAAATCTTCATTTAGACCGCCCTTTCCTTCTCCACTCTGCATTCAATAGTCCTGAAAGAATAATAATCACTGCCGTTAAGTAAAACCATAACACAAGCATGATAATTCCTGCTAACTGTCCATACAGTCTAGAATAATCTACCCGTGATACATACTCACCAAATAACAATGAAACAAATTGCCAACCAAATGCTGAGAGTATTGCCCCCGGTAACGCTTCTTTCCACTTCATCTTTCCTGTTGGCATCAATTGATAAAATAACAAAAAGAACAAGAACAAGAAAAACGTACCGAGCCCCCATTTAATATTCGGCCAAATATATAACCAGCCTGCCCATGCATCCAGCACATCATAATACGCAATCACGGTATGTAAAAGCTTTTCAATCAAAGGCAAAAATAGCGACATCGGAACGATAAGCATGAATAGAATCGTTACACCTATATTACGGATTATATTCACCCACAATGGCTGCTGATAAAGCCTCCTGTTTGCTAAATCTAATGATCGGGCAAAGGATTGCACCGCGACAGACGTCGTCCACAACGCGGCCAACGCACTCAACACGAGCAACTTGCCATGACTTTTATAAAGCATAGACTGAACACTCTGCTCAATTAGCCGAAACGACTCCTCTGGCACGAACGGACGTAATAACGCTAAAATACTAGCCTCTTGCACAGGCAGAAATTGTACAATCGACAGCACTACAAGTAAAAAAGGCAACACGGAAAGCAACAAGTAATAAGCATTCTGAGCCGCCTGATCAAAAAAGCGTTCTTTAAAAAACCGCTTAATTATCGTTATAACCATAAAATCCCCTCCCCTGCTATCGTACGTCTCTTACTATCAATATACCCTAACTTTCCATAGACTATTAAGTTAAATGAATATTTGTAGGGGAAATAAATAGTGAGGGGATTTTTGTATTTGAGAGTACATGAGAGTGAGTTGCTGGTTGTGGAAGATAGATTGTCTGAATTATGGATAGGAAAGAGAGTAAGTAAACATGTAATGAGGGCTATGAGCGATGGTGTGGTGGGCCATAGAGCGTTGAGCGTGGCTGATAGAGCGGTGAGCACGGCAGATAGAGCGTCCGCGGCGAGGAATAGAGCACTCAGCGACGCCGATAGAGCGGTCAACGCAGTGGATAGAGCGCTTATGGGGAAAGATTGATAATCATAGTGGAAAATGAAGGCTATGAGCGGTCGTGGGGGACGATAGAGCGGTGAGCACGACAGATAGAGCGGCCGCGGCGAGGAATAGAGCACTCAGCGACGCCAATAGAGCGGTCAACGCAGCGGATAGAGCGCTCACGGAGAAAGGTTGATTATATCGGATAAAAAGGTAACGCAATAACTAAACGGGATCCTCTCTTCATTAATGTAATTAAATTCTCCCTGAAAACACAAAAAAGCCACTCCCCAAAGGGAATGGCTTCGCGTGCCTAGCAACGTCCTACTCTCACAGGGGGAAACCCCCAACTACCATCGGCGCTGAAGAGCTTAACTTCCGTGTTCGGTATGGGAACGGGTGTGACCTCTTCGCCATCGTTACTAGACTCTTTGA